>CACXUY010000023.1 GCA_902770965.1 uncultured Lachnospiraceae bacterium
CGGTGTATTCGGCGTGCTGCAGGGACGCTTTTGAGCTGGGGTGGGACATCCGATTAAATACTGTACCAGAGTAAATGGGGTGGGTGAAAAAGCGTCCCTGGGGAAACAGGTACTGCCAACAAGCGGCACCTGTTTTTTATATCCTTGTAAGCTGGTCAAGGTCTGACGTGTAACGAATAATTACGTATATCCTTTTATTTGCATACAACAAAATCTTGACTTCTTAACAACACGTAAGCTATCATAGAGAAGCGTCATATAATCATACTATTTATGCTGTTATGGTGATTGTGTGACATTTGCTTCCAGATCATCCTTGTAAGGTCAAAGCGAAATCCGACATGACATCTAATGCTTATGCCAGATATCTGTCCGGACTCGCTGATCAGAACCCACAGAACAGAGCTGCCATTAAAGAGGGATAACATGGACAACAAGAATACCAGACCTGCCCCGACCAGCGAGATGGCTGACGACAAGCCCAAAAAAAGATACGCCAAGCAGCAGATGATAGCTGACGACAAGTCCAAAAAGAAATACACCAAGCAGCAGATAAAAGATGCTGAGGCTTTCCTGGACAACCTGAAGAGAATACCTGACGAACATTACGAAGCCGGGCGGCTTCTGGTTCTTGGCTTCATGACAGCGCTCGACAAAAAGCCCGAATGAACCATCCGGCCAGTCTGCCGTGGCCGGCTCATTAAAGGCCAAGGGAAATATGCCCTGAACAGAAGCTTTTTTATCAAATCTGAAAAAAAGTCTCAACATTTTCTTAAGTAAGTGGTAAACTATAGTTCGTAAAATAAAACGATCATAGAAAAAACTTAAGAAAAGCAGGAGATGAAAACTATGAAAATCGGATGTGTCAAAGAAATCAAGAACAATGAGTTCCGCGTAGGTATGACCCCTGATAACGTTAGGGCTTATATCGCGGCCGGACACCATGTGTATATGGAGAAGGGCGCCGGCGTCGGTTCTGGCTTCGCGGATCAGGAATATGTGGATGCGGGCGCGTCGCTCATCGACAATGCCGCCGATATCTGGCATCTTGTAGATATGATGGTCAAGGTCAAGGAGCCGCTCGAGGAGGAGTATCCCCTATTCCATGACGGGCTTATCCTCTACACCTACCTCCACCTCGCTGCGGACAAGCATCAGATGGACGCGCTCCTTGCCGGCAAGGTGAACGCGGTAGCGTATGAGACCCTGCAGGAGACCGACCGCTCTCTGCCTCTGCTCTCACCCATGAGCCAGATCGCCGGCCGTCTCTCCATCCAGGAAGGCGCGAAGTATCTTGAGCGCAAGTACGGCGGTGAGGGCATACTTCTTGCCGGCGTTCCCGGAACCCCCAAGGCGAACGTGGTCATCCTCGGCGGCGGCACGGTAGGCATGAACGCCTGCAAGATCGCCGTTGGCATGGGAGCCAATGTCACTATACTTGACATCAACCTCAAGCGGCTCGAAGAGCTTGACAACATGTTTGGAGCACATATCCAGACCCTCGTGTCCAACGACTCGAACGTCGAGCGCGTGCTCAGGGATGCCGACCTGGTCATCGGCTCCGTTCTCATTCCCGGCGGCTCCACTCCGAAGCTATTTAAGCGCAAATACCTCAAGGAGATGAAGACCGGAGCGGTCTTCGTCGATGTCGCTATCGACCAGGGCGGCTGCGGTGAATCCTCTCATGTCACCACCCACGATGACCCTGTCTTTATCGAAGAAGGCGTTGTGCACTACTGTGTAGGCAACATGCCCGGCGCGGTCTCCCGCACGAGCACCATAGCCCTTACGAACGCCACTCTTAAGTACGGCCTGCAGATAGCTGAAGCCGGCCTGGAGGCGGCCTGCAGGAAGAGCGATGTCATCTGCTCAGGTGTCAACACCTACTATGGGAAGCTGACCTGCAGGAACGTCGCCCTCGCCCATGGATACGAGTATGCCGACATCAAGGAGCTGATCTGAGCATGCTTCTTTAAAAAGAATGTTCGCCGATATAATAATTCGGCGAACATTCTTTTTTTACGCACATTTTCTTTATCTCTTTATAATCTCTTTATCATCTCTTTATGGTCACATATTTCCTTAACCCATATCTTGCTGCGAATACTCTCTTCTCATCTGCTGCTTCGCCACTATGCGCAGGGTAAGCGACAAGGGCAAAAGCTTTGTCGCGGAAGCCGCCAGCCGCGTGGGTAAGCCGGGTATGATGATGGTCTTGCCTCGCATCATCTGTTTATAAGCATAGGATACACATCTCTTAGGGCTTATCCCCCAGAAAGAGAACTTTGAGTGGGCTACACGATTGAATTCCGTGTTTACAGGTCCCGGGCACAGGGCTCCGACATACACCTTCGAGCCTGCTTCCTTCAGATCATACGCGACTGCGCGGGTGAAGCTCGTCACATAAGCTTTCGAGGCATAATATGCCGCCATCCTCGGTCCTGCGGGCAGGAGGCCCGCGAAGGAAGCCACGTTCAGCAGATAACCATCTCCAGCCTCAGCAAACCTCTGCAGCATCTGCTTGGTAAAGATCTGCACGGCCTTGACATTCACATCCGTCATGGCCAGCTCCTTGTCGATAGGTGTATCTAAAAATGAGCCGCACTCGCCAAAGCCCGCATTGTTAATAAATATCCTGACCGGCAGCGCCTCTGTCGCTCCTGCCACCCGGAAGCACTCCTCCTCAAGGCTGAGATCAGCCACGATGTACCTGACATCCACGCCGTACTTGCCTGCGAGTGCCTTGGCGTACTTGGACAAACGCTCCTCCCTTCGGGCTGTCAGCATCAGGTTATAGCCCTCTTTGGCAAGAAGCTCGGCAAATGCCGCTCCTATACCAGAGCTCGCCCCGGTAATCACCGCGTATGGTTTTCCCATATATACATCCTCCACACAACATATATTAAAGACCGCAGGAGAAATCAAAATCCCCCTGCGGCCTCGATATACAATCAGACTGCCCCGATGGCACATCTAAAAATGCAATAAAGCTTGATAAAGCATGCCCGATACGCAGCCATGCCTAATATACAGCCACCGCGTAAAGACGCAGACGGGGCAGCGCAGACCTTATGCTCATTCCGTCACGATCTTGATCTTGCCGGCCTCGCCCTTATAAGTGGTGCCGGGTTCAAGCGTCATGCGGGACTCAACGATGCAGTGATCAAGCACCACTCCATCGCCGATGTGAGCGCCGTTTAAGACTATGCTGTCACGGATGGAGCAGTTGGTCCCGATGAATGACTTCTGGAAAATAACGGAATTCTCGACTTTGCCGTTTACGATGGTACCGCTGGCGATCAGGCTGTTGGACACGCAGGCTCCGTCATTATACTTGGCGGGAGGATAGTCATCTACCTTGGAGTGGATCTCCGGATAGGTGTAGAAGAACTCCTCGCGGACTTCGGGCTTCAGGAAGTCCATGTTGGTGTCGAAATAAGACTGAACGGTCGCGATGTTCGACCAAAAGCCCTCATGCTCATAAGCATAGAGCTTCATGACGCGGCGCTGGCGCATCAGGACGTCGCTGACGAAGTCAAACCACTCCATCTCCTCGCACTGCTCAAGAAGGCTTATAAGGAGGCGTCTGCGGATGACATAGATGCCGCAGCTCACGAAGTTGTTGTTGCTGTCAACGGGCTTCTCTTCAAAGCCCACGATGCGATTGTCGTCGTCAAGGTCAACCACGCCGAAGCGGGAGACATCGGTTCCGGCGGACAGCCTCTTACAGACGACCGTGATGTCGGCCTCCTTATCGATATGGTAGTCAAGCACCTTGTTGAAATCGATCTTGTAGATGCCGTCTCCGCCGGCGATCACTACGTAAGGCTCGTGACTGTTGCGGATGAAATCAAGGTTCTGTACGAGGGCATCCGCTGTCCCGCGGTACCAGTTGTTGTTCTCATGTGTGACGGTAGGGTTGAACACGAACAGACCGCCCTGCTTGCGTCCGAAATCCCACCACTTGGAAGAGCTAAGATGCAGGTTCAGCGAACGGGCGCTGTACTGCGTGATCACCGCCACGCGGTTGATCGAGGAATTCGACATATTGCTGAGGACGAAATCAATAGCGCGATAGCTTCCTGCCATAGGCATGGCCGCCACGGCGCGCTTGTTCGCCAGCTCCTTCATCCTCCTGCCGTTTCCGCCTGCGAGAATGATTCCTAATGCCTTCATGCGCCCTCACCTCCTCTGATGATATAGCCGCCGTCCTCAAGACGACCGTTCGGATAATCCTCCGGCAAAGTGACGCCGGAAATAGCCGTGTTCTTGCCGATTGATACGTTCGGAGGAATGACTGAGTTCTCGGCAACCGTAACGAGGTCGCTGGCGTAAACTCTGGTATCCAGCTTGCTCTCCGCGTATTCGCCTTCTCCAAGGATGGCACCGTCGCCGATAACGGTATTCTCTGCTATGATGGCCTTGTGGACCTTCGCGCCCTTGCCGACATGGACGCCCATCATAAGGATGGAATCCACAACCTCAGCGCCCTCCTCTACGATGACGTTGGCGCTGAGTATGGAATGATGCACGCTTCCGTAAATGCTGGAGCCTTCTCCGATCAGAGCCTGGGTCGCGGAAGAACCGGGCGCCATGTACTGAGGCGGAACCGCGTTCTCCTTCGTGTAGATCTTCCAGAACTCCTCGTAAAGGTTGAACTCAGGAACGATATCTACGAGACCCATGTTCGCTTCCCAGTAGGAGCTAAGAGTTCCTACATCCTTCCAGTAACCGCTGAACTCATAGGTATAGCAGGTGCCGTATTTCTCATGGCAGAAAGGAATGACATGCTTGCCGAAGTCACAGCCGGGCACGTCAGCCAACGCGATCAAAGCCTCCCTGAGGACGTCCCAGGTGAAGATATAGATACCCATGGAAGCAAGGTTGCTGCGAGGATTCTTCGGCTTCTCTTCGAAATCTGTGATATGGCCATTCTCATCGGCTATGACAACGCCGAAACGGCTCGCTTCTTCCCACGGCACCGCCATGGTAGCGATGGTGACGGTGGCGCCCTTCGCCTTGTGGCTGTCGAGCATCTCCTCGTAATCCATCTTATAGATGTGGTCGCCCGACAGGATCAGTACATAGTCCGGATTGAAGGACTCCATGTACTCAAGGTTCTGATAGATGGCGTTCGCCGTGCCCGAATACCAATCGCCCTTGTCGCTGCGCTCATAGGGAGGAAGTACTGAAACGCCGCCGATGTTGCGGTCCAGATCCCACGGAATGCCAATCCCGATGTGGCTGTTCAGACGGAGCGGACGGTACTGGGTCAGGACACCCACCGTATCCACGCCCGAGTTGACGCAGTTACTCAGCGGGAAGTCGATGATGCTGTACTTTCCGCCGAAAGAAACAGCAGGTTTGGCCACCTTAGCCGTCAGGACACCCAGACGGCTGCCCTGACCGCCTGCAAGCAGCATCGCGATCATTTTTTTCTTAATCACTGTAACACCCCTCTTTCGATTTATAGTTACATTTGCTTATGTTTAAATGGTTGGCTAATCTTGCCCCCAAAAATAACGTATCTTATATATCTTAGCTATAAAACATAACATACTCATTATATCACGGATAAACTTCACTTTAAAGCACAATCTTTAATTATCTCCGAAACTTTCCGCCAAATTCACAGAGCCATACGGATTGCCATTAATTGCTGCTATTTCTATTTTCGCTTGTCATTTACAAAATTGTAGTTTATAATAATCAAGATTACTCTTAATCATATCGAATCATTTGAGGAATACTATATGTCACGACCCTATAAACGACATCAGCCAGCTGAAGTCAAGCGGCGAATCCTTGTCGCCGACGACGAAGCCATCAACCGCATAATACTTGGCTCCGTCCTTGAAGAAACCTATGACGTGATATATGCGTCTAACGGTCTTGAAACCCTTCAGCAGATCCGCGACAACATCGACCTGCTCTCCCTCATTTTACTGGATCTGAGGATGCCAGGCCTCACAGGCCTTGAGATACTCGAGCACATGAGGAGCACGCCGGACATGCAGAAGATCCCTGTGATCGTGCTGACCGCTGACCAAAACGCCGAAGTGGAGAGCCTCACCCTGGGCGCGGTGGATTTCATCCCTAAGCCCTATCCCCTGCCCAAGGTCATACTCGCGCGTGTTCTGCGCACCATAGAACTCTTTGAAGACAGGCAGATCATACGTTCCACCGAGCGTGATCCCGTCACGGGACTCTACCACAAGGAATATTTTTATCGTTACGCCGAGCAATATGACCGCTATCACCCGAACACCGATATGGACGCGATCGTCGTCGACATCCATCATTTCCATATCATCAACGACCGCTTCGGCATGGCCTATGGAGACGACATCCTGAATAAAATCAGTGAGAAACTAAAGGAAGTCGTGCGCGGTACAGGCGGAATAGTCTGCCGCAGGGAAGCTGACACCTTCATGATATACCGTCCCCACAGAACGGACTACAAGGACATCCTCGAGCATGCGGCTATCGAGTACGCGGACGGCAATCATACCAGCAAGGTACGGCTGATGATGGGTGTCTACGCCATGGCTGACAAAAAAGTGGATATCAAGCAGCGTTTCGACCGCGCGAAAATGGCTGTCGACACTATCCGTGGAAATATCACGAAGAACATAGGTCTTTATGATGACAGGTTACGCGAGAAGGAGCTGTTCGCGGAACGCCTTATAGATGATTTCCGGACCTCGATCGACAGCAATCAGTTCATTGTTTATTACCAGCCGAAATTCGATATTCGCTCCGACCTCCCCATCCTAACCAGCGCGGAGGCTCTTGTACGATGGCGTCACCCGGAGCTGGGGATGATCTCTCCTTCCACCTTCATCCCTCTTTTCGAGGAAAACGGGCTTATTCAGGAGCTTGACATGTTTGTGTGGCAGAGCGCGGCCGCGCAGATCCGGTACTGGAAGGATACCATCGGCTATTCGGTTCCCATATCGGTAAATGTATCCCGCATAGACTTTTATGAACCGAACATGACCTCATACCTCGAGTCCACCATAACCGCATATGACCTGACCACCAACGATCTGTGCCTGGAGATAACAGAATCGGCTTATACTAACGACTCGCGCCATATCATCGACAAGATAACCAAGCTGCGGTCTCTGGGCTTTCGCATAGAGATGGACGATTTCGGCGTAGGCTATTCATCGCTGAGCATGGTTTCTACGCTGCCCATAGACGCGATAAAGCTGGACATGCTGTTTATTCGCAACGCCTTCAAGGACGGAAAGGACACAAAGCTCCTTGAGATTGTCATCGATATCGCAGGATACCTTGGCGTGCCTGTCATCGCCGAAGGAGTCGAGACCGTAGACCAGCTTCGGACGCTCAGGGCTATAGGCTGCGATATAGCCCAGGGTTATTATTTTTCGATACCCATCACGGCGGAAGGGTTCGAGCCCTTCCTGATCCGGCGGAAATGCCAGGAGACCTCCGCCGTTCTTGGCAGCTGCCCCGGCATATAAGCTTGTATTGCATAGAAACAAGTCTTGGACGGCATACCAAACGCTATACACGGCTTGTTTCTTTTCATGTTTTGCGTCATTTTCTCTTGCGTATTTTTACTTATGTGATAAAATTACTGTATCAACATATAATCACTCTATCATAGATAGATTATTCAGTCAGTTCCTTTGTCGGTTGCCAAAAGGAGAGAGCTTATGAAGTTTGTTATTAGCGGAAAGAATATTGATTTGACCCCCGGTCTTCAGCAGGCTGTTGAGACGAAGCTCAAGAAGCTTGATCGTTATTTCAATGCTGAGACGGAAGCGAAGGTCACGCTAAGCGTCAGCAAGGCGGGGCAGAAGATCGAAGTCACCATACCTGTTCGAGGCAGCATCATTCGCGCCGAACAGACCAGTGAGGATATGTATACTTCCATAGATCTGGTTCAGGATACCATAGTGCGCCAGATGCGCAAGTACAAGACCAAGCTGCTGAATTCCTACAAATCGGGCGGGGCTTTCTCCCCTGAGTATGTGGACGAACCAGCCGATGATGAGAACACCATCAAGATTGTCCGTTCGAAGAAGTTCGCCGTCAAGCCTATGGACCCCGAAGAAGCCTGCCTCCAGATGGAGATGCTTAATCACAGTTTCTACGTCTTCCGTAATTCTGAGACCGAGGAGATCAATGTGGTGTACAAGCGCAAGAGCGGCACATACGGACTTATAGAACCCGAAGCCTGACCGATAGCGCCCGAGACACGACGGACATAGTCTGAAGCCTGACGGATAGCACCTGTACGATCATTTTAAGTGATTCATTCATTCAACTTTAGATGCTGTAAATATTGTATTTACGGCTTTTATATCCGGCGTACAGCTGCAGTTTATATGGCTGTTCATCACGGCATCGACCGCAAGTTTTTTCACTAAGTGTGGCAAGACTTATAAATATATGGCACAAGGAATATGACGAAGATTTAGACTCAATATCGATAGATAGATCAGATGTCGTGTATGAAAAGATCTATATGAAAGATATATGACGAAAAAGAAGAACCGCGGGCACTCTCATAAAGCCCACGGTTCTTCTTTTTGAATATCTACCCGCCGCGAAGCGGTATTTCTTCTCAGTCAAGCACATTCCTGCAGCAGCAGACAGTGCGGTAATTATACTTTGAAATCTTTACTCCAGTCTTTTTACTGGAAGCGTGGCAGACATTGCCGTTCCCGATATAGATCGCAATATGACCGTCATAGTGAACAAGGTCTCCGGGCTGAAGCTGGCTGGCCTTGATCTTGCGCCCTGTCCTGCCCTGCTCATCCGATGAACGAGGCAGACTGACTCCAAATTTCTTGAAAATGCTCTGCACAAAGCCTGAGCAGTCCGCTCCGCTCTTAAGGCTGGTGCCTCCCCAAACATAGGGAAGGTTGCCGACAAAGGTCTGGGCATAATCCGCTATGGCCTCACGGAGTTCATCCGTGTCTGAGTAGCTGCGAGACGAGCCGGAGGACTTCTCCTCTTTCTTCGCGGCCTCTTTCTCGGCTGCCCTGCGGGCTTCAGCTTCCTCTTCTGCCCTCCTGCGTGCTTCCTCCTCCGCTCTCTTGCGTGCCTCGGCCTTCGCTTTCTGTTTGGCTTCTTCTTCGGCTCTTATGCGGGCTTCTTCCGCCGCTATCCTTCGAGCTTCCTCTTCTTCTGCTTCCTGCCTCGCCTGCTCCTCGAGCCTCTGCTGCCTCTGGGCTTCCTCCTCCGCCGCTCGCATGGCGGCTTCCGCCTCTTCCTGGAGCCTGGCAGCGCGTTCGGCGTTACGCCTCTCTATTTCAGCCTGTTCCTCAGCTGCCCTGCGGGCTTCTTCAGCTTCCTCTGCCAAACGCCTCGCCTCTTCAGCTGCCGCTTCCTCCTGACGACGGGCTTCTTCAGCCTCCTCGGCCTGACGACGGGCTTCCTCGGCCGCCTGAAGCGCTTCAGCCTCCTTCAGCCTGCGGGTCTCCTCGGCTGCTGCCTCAGCTGCCGCCGCTTCGCGCTGTTTTCTGGCTTCTTCCTCAGCAGCCTCCTGAGCAGCCTGTTCCTGCGCCCTCAGCTCTTCCTCCGCGCGTTCGCGCTGCAGGCGCGCCTCCTCTTCAAGGCGGGCAGCTTCCTCTGCGATGTAGGCGGCTTCCTCTGCTGCCTGCTGTGCTTCGCGGACCTTGTTCTCTGCCGCCGCTGCCTCGTGCTCCGCGTCTATACGCGCCAGCGCGGCTGCTGCCTCAGCTTCGGACTTGGCCTTGCGGAGAGCCTGCTTGCGCTCAGACTGGACTCTGGCCGCCTCTTCCTCTATCCAGCGTTCCTCAGCAAGCGTGATGCCGGGAGCTATCTCGACCTCGACGTCAATGTAATCGTTCTTGACATAACCGACATTCTCGCCGTCTGAGATCTTGGTGAACTCTTCACCCTCTTCGATGACCTGGATCGTGTCAAGCTCATCGACCTGGGTGACGATATCACTCTCAACGGTGGCGTCGGAACGCACGTTCAGCTTCTCAGTATTTACCTTGCCGACCATGTAACCGGCATCTTGTCCGACAACTTCGGCTGCGGTCCCGGTGACAAAATACCTCGCCACTACATAGCCTTCCATGCTCCCGCTCTTAATGCGGTACCATATACCTTCCTCGTTCTCGATCACTTCGATGATGGAACCGCCCTGCTCGTTATATATCTTGCCTATGACATTGTCAGCGATAGAAGGTTCTGAACGAACATTGACAAATGTCCTGACTTGGGCAATAGCAACATTATAGAAGCGGGAGGCTTCCTCCCTCTCGTTGCGAGCGGCTTCCTCAGCTGCTTCAGCGGCGAGCCTCGCGGCTTCCTTCTCCGCCTCCTGGGCTTCTAACTGACGGGCCTGCTGCTCAGCATCAACGAGATCAGCGGCTACTGCAGTACCACCAACAGGCGCCAAACGCTTCATGCCTTCATAATTAGATACCGCTGCCGATATGGCAATCGGTGCCGCTATGTTCTCTCTTGCATAGTCAGAGACCGCCTTCGCAGCCCCTACAGCAGCCAGATTCGCCTCCGCCTGCGTCTCCTGCGCGGAAACCGCTGGCGCTGCCGCAAGCATACCGGTAGTAATTCCGAGGTAAGCAAGAGCTCCGGAAAAAAGCTTCTTCTGCTTCTTCCCATCATCCGCCCCCGGCCTGTTCACATTTTTCCTGTTGCGCTTAATCACAAAAACCTCCGAAAAAGTGTCCGATCCGCCGCCGTCTTGAATCTGGTTCTCCACGGCTTCGAACGACATCCGCCCATGCGCACATGCCATACCGGCATATCCACACAGTCGAATCTCGATTTTTGCCATATTTCCGCGACAAAAATCTTGTTGCGATACCATGTTTAGGAGTTACTTCAATCCAAACCAAGCCGCACTTCGTGCCGCATATCAAATTCTAATTACTACAAATAACATTTGTTTGGGTAAAATCACGTTAAATTATAAATATTAGAACTTCAAATATAATCAGTTGTTACGAAATTATGACAAATGCTTACTTAGTATAACAGCATTGATACAACATTGTCAAGTATAAGATTTTTAAATGATCCACTCATGGGCTGTTGGTTTGTTTGAGAACTTACGGTTGGTTGTTTGGCTGGTTTGGCTTGTTGACGCATCATATTTTTCGATTTATAATTGATGCCACGTATTCAGTAAGCCTACACGCTTACGTATAAGCACCGTCACGCATATAAAGCCTTGTGGATAACGGAGAATTTTAAGATGAATGACAGGATAAAAAAGCTTCGGCTTACTTTGAATATGACTCAGGCGGAGTTCGCGTCACATATAGGAGTGAAGAGAAATACGGTTTCTGCCTATGAATCAGGCAGAAACTCACCCATAACCTCCGTAGTCAACCTCATCTGCAGTGAATTCAACGTCAGTAAGTCATGGCTCCTTTACGGCGAAGGCAAGATGTTCGATGCACAGCCTTACCGCTCACTTGACAGCTTAGCAGCGGACAACGATCTTTCTGTCTTTGATTATCTACTTCTTGAGAAATACATGACGCTGAAGAAAGCCGACCGCAATGCGGTGGTCCGCTATGTGCAGCAGGTAGCTGATGCCATGATCAATACAAAAGCCCCTGCTTCTGTCAGCAAGAAGGATGATAATACCGCAGATACACTCCATCCGGCTGATCTGGACAGTCCTGCTCAGGACGGCAGAACTGATGATGGACCTGCAGCTCCGGCCGATAGGATAAATGCGGATCTGTCCGCTTCAGATGACAGGGCGAACGATGATATTGCGCTCGATGTCAATAGTATTGATGCAGCTGATGCCGTGATACACGCCTCTTCAATCGCTGCGGACAGAGCATCGGGGCACTCAGAGAAGATTCTAACCGACAGATACAGCGCGACATACGCTGATCCTTGTCCCGACGACTATCCATGTGATGCGGATGATGCTTCCAATAAGGCTTCCTACCAGCTGCTCATTGACAAGGACAGTATTACTATGGACGGCAGAGCAGCCGATTCCTGCAACTCTTGTGATGACTATAACAATCCCGATATCAATGTCGGCTCAAAGTCGCCCCAGTGAGCACAGACTCCTGATACGCGCACGCTTTACCGCAGGCACTGAGGACACCGCAGGTCCTGAGAGCACCGCAGGTCCTGAGGACACCACAGGTCCTGAGAGCACCGCAGGTCCTGAGAGCACCGCAGACCCCAAGAACACTGACTATGGGAGCGCTGACTCCGGGCATATTTACCCAAAAACACAGGCTCTGAAAACGCCAGCCATCGGAACGGTGTACAACGAAAAAGCCCCATACATCTGACGGCTTAACGCGGCAGATGTATGGGGCTTCTGGTTTGTGAACCTATAACCCTTCATTTAGTTACGGCGATGTACTGGATAGACGACACCTTTCCGTCCTTGACCACGAAAAGCAGCTTGCTGTCACCCTTGGTATAGCTGTAATCTCCGGCTGTCGCGGGCTCACCATAGGCAGCCTTTACATCCTCCTCGGAAGCACCTATCGCCACTCCCTCGGCAGTCTTTACAAGGTCGTCCTTAAGCTCAACAGAATTCACGTAATCAACCTCATCGATGGGATATGTCGTGAGCACGAAGCTGCCATAGTCATACTGTTTGTCAAGTCCGTTGAAAGCACAGCTGGCAGACTCAAAATATGAATATGAGCCAAGCTTCTCAACCAGCTCTGCCGCCGGAGCATTCATCGCCACCGTCACGCCGCTCTTAGAGAACTCAAAGCCTCCGGTCGCCGACCCCGCGCCGCCGGATACAGACTGCTCCTGTGCCTGGCCCTGTGCCTTATTATTATTGTCAGACGACTGCGAATTGCCGCAGGCTGTCATAGAAACCATGCACAATACCGCCGCGGCGGCAACAGCAACAAACCTTTTCATCTTATTCATCTCAATCAACCTCCAAACCTTTCCTTTCTTCCGTATATGGTAATTATTCAGCGTCCACCTGACCTCCGGCGTCCACCTGACCTCCGGCGTCCGCCTGACCTCCGGCATCCGCTCCGTTCTCAGCCCCTGCCTGCGCCTCTGCGTCTGAATCAGTGTCCGATCCATCTGATTCCACAGGACGGCCTCCGTAGCTCTTCAGATAGCCGTACTCCTCGAGCTCCCAGAGCTGGTCTTCCTTCATATCGTTGTAGAATTTTACCTTCTCCGCCCAGACAGCTGCCGTCTCAGGCTCACTGCGGTGGTCGGTCAGGCCGTAGGTGTCCTGAAGGATCTTACCGAAGTATTTCGCGAGCTTCTCCGAGCCGGGCGTGTTCAAGTGAAGGCCGTTGTCATAGGTGTCAGTGTTGAAATCTATTCCCGCCTCATCCAGCTTGTCCAGGAAATTGATATAGAGCAGCCCATGCTCATTCGCGTAATCCACGATCTGAGCGTCCCACTCATCGTACCACACCGGATAAATACTAGGAGCCTTCATGAGGACGAGCTTGATGCCGTTCTTCTCGCACAGCTCCACCATCATGTCCAGATATTTATAGCAGGACGCGGGAAGCTGGTAATCAGCGAGCGGCGTCTTGGACGGATAAGTGGTCACAGGCCTGACGTCCATACGCATCAGATATCCCTGGTGAAAGGATTTCTTCGTGTCAAACATGTAACGCCAGTCCTCAGAGCTGATCTCACTCCATCTGGAGTGGTAGCGCAGCAGAGGAAAGACGTATGAAAGGGCGCTCTCCTCCTCCGTCATCGAAGCCATGACATTCTTCCACTTCGACATGGAGGGCTTCATGCCGTCTATAGACATACGGTTGTACGCCTCATTCTGCGGCTCTCCATACTTCATCGAAAGAATATTGAAGACAAAGACCTCCGGCTTCTCGTATTTGAGAGTTTCTTCCATAAGATAATACGACTGCCAGATCAGCTGCTGCGCGCTGCCGCGGATGTAGCTCGTGATGCCGTAATCCTCCCACAAAGTGATGGGGGAAATATTCTCATAGCATTCGCAGTCACCGACAAACACGACATCGTTGCCGCCGGCATTATCATAGTACTCACCGATCAATCGTCCTTCGATGATCTCACTGATGTACTTCGGCATCAGAAGGCGCTGGCTGAACCACAGACAGACCACAAGGAGGCATGCTGCCGCAGCTACAGTAGCTATCGACTTTCTTTTCTTCGACATCTCAGCCTCCTTTCTTAGAACTGGTTGTAAATGAACTGATTGGCATCAAAGCCTATTCCATACGCGCCGAAGATCAGGACGACGTAAAGCAGCACCGCGAACAAGGCCGCCTGCACCGCAACGGGCTTGGCGTCAAGCTGCTCCCGAACGCTGCCCCTGCGCTGCACAAGGGATACTGCCAGCATAAGCAACGTGCCTATAACAACTATGACCCAGTCAGCCCAGCTCATGCCAAGCCCGGTCAGTCCGGGGAAAACCTCGCCCAGATTCGCAGTGGTAAAAATGGTTCCCACCTGATGGAAGGTGAGCGGTACATTCCTGTAGCAGTCAAGTATACGTATAGAACTCATCAGTATGAACGTCCGAAGGATCTGGAAGAGCTTCCAGCCCCATTTGTCCTGAACATGTACCTTCGAGTGAAACCAATCATAGAACGGCGTCAGCTCCTGTGAGATGATGAGCACCAGGCAGTTGAGCATGCCCCATACGATGAAGTTCCATGCCGCGCCGTGCCAGATGCCGGTGGCAAACCAGGTCACCGCCATCGCCAGATAGACGGGTACTCTCTTGCCTATGACATTGCCCAGATGCTTGCGCGACCAGGTCGTCAGCTTGAGCATCCAGCCGCAGACCGATATCGGATAGAAGATATAATCGCGGAACCAGCTTCCCATGGAGATGTGCCATCTGCGCCAGTACTCCGCCGTGTCCTTTGAGAAGAAAGGCCTGTCGAAGTTCTCTACAAGCTTCACGCCAAACATCTGAGCCACGCCTATCGTGATGTCAATGCCGCCCGTGAAATCGGCGTAAAGCTGTATGGCGTACAGGAACATCGCCAAGGCCACCCACGCGCCTGTGTACTGCTCAGGGGTGGATATAAGGGCTTTGACTCCGACCACCAGGCGGTCCGCGACGACTAGCTTCTTAAAGAACCCCCAGAGAACCCTCTCCATGCCATAGCGGATGCCCTTCGAGTCGAATTTATGCTCACCAAAAAGCGATGGCGCAAGATCGTTGTACCTGCTGATAGGTCCTTGCACCATCTGAGGGAAGAACGATACGAAGAGGGCAAATTTACCGAGATTCCTCTGGGCTTCAGCCTTCCCATGGTACACATCGATCAGGTATCCCATGCTCTGGAAGGTATAGAAGGAAATGCCCATCGGGAGCGCGATGCTCCAGAAATTCAGTCCTGTCCCGAAGATAGAGTTGATGTTCCCTATCATGAAATTCGTATATTTGATGACCGCCAGGATGCCAAGGTTCAGCAAAAGCGCAAAAAGAAACCAACGGCGCGTGATCTTCTTCATCACTGCCTTGGCTGCCTTCTTTTCTTCACGAGTAAGCTCGTCCTTGTTGACCTTCATCCACCTCTTATGCTGTGACTGCCGGTCGCTTATCCTTACCGCGCTGTACCATGTGGTCACCGTCGTGATCAAGACATAAACCAGGAAATGCAGTCCTGCCCAGGCATAGAAGACATAGCTTCCTATGAGCAGGAGCACCCACTGCGCCTTCCTCGGAATGATATAGTAAAGAGCGAACATCACAGCGAGGAAGGCGATAAAGATAGAGGATGTGAAATACATGCCTTACTCAGCCCTCTTCTTCAAGGCGCTCGATCAGCGCGTACAGAGCCTGCGCGGAGTTGAAATTCTCGGGAATGATCTCCTCTGCGGGAATGGCCACGTCAAAGGTATTGTTTACCTCAGTTATGATAGTGACAATATCAAAGGAATCAATGATCTTGTCATCTACAAGTCTCGTGCATGTGTTGAAATCTACCTCGGGATGCAGCTCTTCAAGGATCTCCAGTAATTCATCCATGTCATTTTCCTCCTCTATTACAGTGGTTTTTCCGCGGCTGCGGCATCTGACTTGCAGACGCTGCTCATGCCATTAGTCTAAGCGGCTCCTCTATATAGTGCTGATTTTACCGTACCGGCATCTGACTTACAGACGCTGCAGCGCGGCTCATTATCAAAAGCGTTTTATACTGCGGCACAGCTGCTCACTTCCGGCCGGCGATATAGGACTTCTTCAGCCCCGTCCTGTCTATCTTTCCGTTCGCGGTGAAGGGCATCTGCTCAAGCTTCTCAGTGACGTTCGGGAGCATATAGCGAGGCAGCTTCTCCTTCATGCGCGTCACCAGGGCAGGCTTGTCGATCTCGCCGACGTAGTAAAGGACTATTTTCTTCTTCTCATCGTCAAATATGCAGCAGCATATCTTGATCTCATCGAACCTGTTGACTACCGCCTCTATCTCGCCGAGCTCGATGCGGTGTCCCATGTGCTTTATCTGATAATCCTTGCGCGATACGAATATCAGTTCTCCGCGCTCATTGCGCTTCGCTATATCTCCGGTCCTGTAGATGATCTCAGGATAATGCGTGTTCAAAGGATTCTGGACAAAACACTCCGCGGTCTTCTCAGGATTGTTGTAGTAGCCCAATGTGACAGAGGTTCCGCGTATGCAGAGCTCGCCCTCCTCGCCTTGAGCCGCCAGAGTATTGTCATCCTTCAGCAGCAGGATCTCAGTGTTGTGGAAGGGTCCTCCGATGGGGATGACCTCATCCTCCTCAAACCTCCTGTCCGCGCGGTAGAAGCAGCACATGCCGGTTCCCTCGGTCGGCCCATAAAGGTTGATGAACTTCGCTTCAGGCAGCGTATCCTTCCACAGGTTGAACTGCTTGATCGGGAAAACCTCGCTCCCGAACGCTATCGTGTGAAGGTAAAGCGGCTTGACCTTGTCGAAGGTCTTGAACGCCGATATCATCGTCAGCGCGGAGACGACCCAGCAAAGCGTATTGATCTTGTGCTCGTTAAGGAACTCGACAAGCTTTATGGGGAACATGAACAGGTTGTGCGGTATCAGCCAAGTCGTAGCGCCATATTTTATAGTCGAATAAAGCTCCTTAAGACAGGCATCGAAATACAGCGGCGTCTGATTGCCGAATACTGTGTCCCTCGTAATTCCTAAGACATCCGTGAGGTTCTCGATATAGTCAATGACGGAACGATGGCAGGCCGCGACGCCCTTCGGCACTCCCGTGGAGCCTGAAGTAAACACCATGTAGATGGGATCGACATCGATCTGCTCGCTGCGGATATGCGCGAGAGCCTCGTCATCCGGCTCCGTCTTCACCATCTCAGCGTATGTGAATACCTCGCCGTCAAAACCGAACTCAAATGCCTCCACCATAGGCTTCGTCCGCTCATCGCAGATGACGGCTCTGGGCTTGAGATTCTCAAAGATCAGCTCGATGCGGTGCTTAGGCATCTCTTCATCGATAGGCACATAGGCACACCCCGCATAGACGACGCCATAGAAGCTCACCACCGTCGCCGGCTGCTTGTACATGAAGACGACCACCGGCTCGCGGTAGTACCCCCTTGCCGCCAGGAAGCTGCCTATCGCGCGGGAATTGCGGTAGACCTCGCTGAAGGTCACGGAGTATTCCTCGCTGGCATAAGCCACCTTGTCGGGCACCTCCGGAGCTGTCTTCTCTAGATATTCAAGAATATTAGTAAGCTGCATCTCTCTTTCTCCCTGTCAATATCCTGTCTCAAAGCAAGAAAGCTTTGCACTATACACAACACTCAGATGCATAAGCTCTGAACAGTTACGATTATATGATGTTCAGAAGTCTTCCTGCCCTGTGATCAGGCAGTTGTACTCCTTCTTGAGCGGCGCGCCGCATTTCTCGATCGCGGTCCTGGCCAGCACCTCCATCGCGTCAAGGATACCCATTCCCAGATCGCGCCCCTGCTTAATGAGCGAAAGCTCCGTGCAGCCGAGAACGACCACCTGCGCCCCACGCCCTTTCAGCTCTGACACCACCTCTTTGAAAAGGTTCATCTCTATGGGCTTGTTCGCCTTGACATCATCATATATCAGATGCATGACCTTCTTCTGTGACTCAGGCCTCGGCACAACGGCACTCATCCCCTGCTTTTCGAGCTCCCGCTGGAACAATCCGGTCTGTATAGTGCCGTCGGTCGCCATGATGCCGATCCGATTCCAGCCATACGTCTTCAGATGGCTGACGACCTCCGCCGGAAGATTGATGACAGGATAACCGACGAGCCGTTCTATCTCATCGTGGAAATAATGTGCCGTGATGCAGGGTATCGCCAGACACTCCGCGCCCTGTGACACCAGCCTCCGGCCGGAATCAACTATAGGTCCTCTGGGATCATCCTGACTCAGCCCAAGTATGAACCTCGTCCTGTCCGGTGTGTCCGGCCTGCTCCATATGACTATCTTCAGATGCTCCTGGTCGCACGATGCATCCGTCATTTTTGTGACCAGCTCAAGATAGTAAGCGGTCGCCATGGGTCCCAGGCCGCCGATAACTCCAAGCGTTTTCATCTATTAATTCTCCGTTTAATTCTCCATGGAAGGAAGCGGTTCGCCGCGATAAGGACTCACCGCGCCGGACCCGGGGTATTCCGTCTTGTCATAAGCCCAATAGTTGCCGTATGCCGCGTTCATAGCAGATATCTGCTCATCGGTGAGAAGGAAGATAAGGTATTCACGGCCGTCTTCAGGTCCCCTCGGAGTCGCGTCAATATGATACCACTCTCCCTCATATTTTACCAGACTCCAAAAATGCTGCCCTTCTTTCACGGTTTTGTCGCGGGTCACATTGATCGTGTCAAAGCCCGCGCGTTCCAGCATGGCTTTCATTGAAGCAAAATATGTGAAGCATGACCCAGTTCCCTTGATGAAACCGTTGATTCCCTCCTCTGTCTCATCCATCGTCTCTGCATCGTCGACATATGAAATATGCTCTGAGATATAGCAGAATATGGACCATAGCTTCTCGTAATCCGTCATCCCGTCCTTGACGCATGACAGCAGGGCGGAATCGGCAAGCTCATCCAATCTTTCTTTGCTCTTCTCCTCCCGGGTCTTATCCCGGACAGTGAGCGTGACGGTGACCGAAGACGAATTGCCAGACGCGTCATAAGCCTTGTACACTACCGGATACGAGCCGACGGCATCGATCTTTACAGCGGACGTGTCGACCTCAAGCTCAGGTTCCGCCAAGGCATTGTCGGCGACGCCGACACCTGACAAATAGGAAACCCCGTCTCCGACAGGGATGGTGATATCCTTCGCCCCGGATATAACCGGCGGCTGCGTATCCTTCACCGACAGTACGGACTCGTACACCCTCAGCCTGTTCCGAAGCTTGACCTCATGATCCCCTGGAATCCCTGAAATGTACGCGACTTCTTCCGGATCCTCGTATTCCAATTTATACCCATCTTTTTTCAGGAAAATGTCGGGCGAGGGAGATTCTTTGCCGGCTTCGATCTCTACCGCGTCAAGCACTATGTCAGGCTTGTGAATGTCGGAAAAAAAGGCAATGATCAACGCCACAGCCATAACAGCTATGCCCGCGACGCGCCTGTTTCTCTTCCTACGCCTGTTTACGGCCGCCCTGTGCCTCCTGTATCTGTCATCCATCGAGAAGTTCACCCATCAAAACAGTTAAACCATCAGTAATTCAGTTTATAAACCGGTATGTTACCGTCTTCAGCACCCATGTCCGTGATCACCTTATCGTTCACTGCCGGATAAAGTGATTTATCCCATATGTGGCTATCGCCATGCTCCGCAGAGTATCCTTCAAGCTGCGCGTCGGTGACCATGCAGAAATAATCGCCGTCTCCATGTCTGGGCGTGGTATCATAGTGATACCATCCATCCTCTATCTTCACAAGGCTCCAATAGTGACGGGAATGCTCTATGTTGCTCTTCTCAACATCCACGGTCTCAAAGCCCGCGTTCTCCAGCAGCGCCTTGGCCACGGCATAATAGCTGAAGCAATCGCCCTTCCTGGTATCTATCATCGAAATCGCGGCGTTCACCCAGCTGCTCTTATCCGAGCTGTCAACATAATCGCACTCGAAGCGCACCCAGTCATAGATCCTGCCAAGCTTCTCCATGTCGCTCATGTCGTCTGTCAAAATCCGCTTCAGTATGAGCCCGGCAAGATACTTGAGGTTTGCATAATTCTCGCTGTTTTCTTCCTCGCTTAATGTCTGTTTCTCAAGCACGGTGACAGTCGCCTCGACCTGCATGTAGTTACCGGCCTTGTCAGTCGCCTTGTAGATGACCGTGTACTCGCCGGGCGTGCCAAGGACTACCTGGCTTGCGTCCACTTCGATCTCCACATCGGCGTCAACGTTGTCCGTCACGGTAACGCCTGACAGATAAGAGATTGTGTCGCCGACGGTAATCGTCTTGTTGGTGACGCCGGTGATGACAGGCGACTCCTTGTCGTCAGAATTCACGGCTTCCTCAGACTTCGCCGCAGAACCTGAACCATCATATGCATCCTCCGGATCGCTCTTCTTGAAGAAATTGGAGATGATCAATACAAGGATGACCACAGCGATAACCGCTACCGCCCCGATGATGGCACCATTGATCCGCCAGTCATTGTTCCTGCGCTTCATCTGAGGCTTTCGGTTGCCGTCGCCATTACCCCCTTGATTATTGCGAGGGGTTCCGCCGCCCTGTGTACTTCTGCCTCCGGCAGATGTATGGGTTCTGACACGGCTGTTTCTCCTCTGTTCCCGCCTTTCGGTTTCGGACGATATCTTATTATCAAAATATCCTTTTGAGCTGGTATGCGAATAGCCGCTTCCTCTGCGGTTACTGCTGCTTCCTCCATCTCTGCGCCTGTTCTCACTCATCGGCGGATCCTCCTGTCTGCTGTACGTAAGCCTCTAAAACAGCTTAAAAAACCCGGGCTCCGAGTCGCCGCAGCCCTGAAAGCTTATCATACATTAACTGTTAACAAATGTCAACGAAGCCATCTGTTTACAACTGACCTTCTCCTGACGTTCCATGAACATTTCCGGCATCCCCATGTCAGGATTGACACCGCAGCCGCAAACGCATCAGCGCAGCTTCGTGCTTTGCTTATTCGACCCACTGCTGAATGTTCTCCCCCACCACCGGGCATTTTCGCTTTAATCTATATCCATACGCTTAATCGGTCTTGGCTTGATGCTCTTCTCCACATCCCGCCGACTGAGAAGTATCATCCTGCCGCAGCCGACACAGCGAAGCCTGATATCCTGTCCTACCCGAAGCACCTCCCACACGAAACTGCCGCATGGATGCTTCTTCCTCATCTCGATCCTGTCCCCTATATTCAGCACGATCAAGGCAGGAATACCCCCAGTACAGCTCCTATGCTGTCCGTGATCACAAGGTCCGCATCCTTGTCCATGGGAGTCGCGGATTTATTTATCAGAACCAGCTTCTTGCCTCTATAATAATGAACAAGTCCCGCAGCCGGATAGACGACGAGCGACGTACCGCCGATGATCAGCATGTCCGCCTTGCTTATCGCATCGACTGCCCCGCGGATCTGATCATCGTCCAGGCTTTCCTCGTATAGCACGACGTCAGGCTTGATCTTCCCTCCGCACTCGCACTTAGGGACATTTTCCATCTCCTCGATCTGCTCGATGGAATAGCTCTTGCCGCACCGCATGCAATAATTGCGGAGCACCGAACCATGGAGTTCATACACCGTCTTGCTCCCCGCCGCCTGATGTAAGCCATCAATGTTCTGGGTCACCACAGCTTTCAGCTTGCCGATATCCTCAAGATGCGCCAACGCAAGGTGGGCCTTGTTCGGACGGACTCCTTTGAGCAGCAGCTTGTCCCGGTAAAATCTCCAGAATTCCTCCGGCTGCTGCATGAAGAAATGATGGCTGATGATCTCCTCCGGGGGATATTTATACTTCATATTATAAAGGCCATCGACGCTGCGGAAATCAGGTATGCCGCTCTCGGTCGAGACGCCTGCCCCTCCGAAAAAGACGATGTTCGAGCTTTCATCCACCCATTTTTTTAAGACATCTATCTTCTCAGTGTTGTTCATGGAATATTTCCCTCCTCCATAGCAGCGGATTACAGCGTTTTCCGATTCTGTTATGTCTGACTTACAAGCACCTGCCTGGCCATTAGCCTAAACGGCTTCTCCATAACAACGGTTTTCCACAACTGTAATAACTGACTTGTATGATAAAAACAGGGATTGAGGAAATCCCCAATCCCTGAGAGGCGGCACCCGGAATCGAACCGGGGATAAAGGTTTTGCAGACCCGCGCCTTACCTCTTGGCTATGCCGCCGCTTTTCATGATACTCGAACCGCATCGGTAATATTTATAACACGTTTCATCTCATAATGCAAGGACTTTTGCACATGTTTCCACCTATTTCACCCCTATTTCGGCTCTGTCTTTATTCAGCCTGTATTTGAAATAGAACTCCCGGCTGCCAGTCTTTCTGCATCTAATCCCTCATAGATGTATTTACAGATAGGGTCACGAAAGATTGTCCCGCATATTGCGCTTATGCTGCTCCCCTTATATACTGAAATACAGCCGTCTCAATTCGTCCGTGAAGGGTACGTTCTTCTTCTCATGTATGCAGTAGATAATATTGCACAGACGTTCCAGATATTCATGCTGATGGCTGGTAAGCAATACTGTCCTCCCCTCAGCCTTCAGCTGTCTTATTACGTTTGTAATGTCGTAGTTCGTCTTATAATCCAGCGCATTATATGGCTCGTCAAGAATTACTATTTGCTGATTCTCCATAGTCTATATTGGGTGCAGCGTTTACGCCGGTAGACATAAGTATTAGAATAACCAGCGATAACAAAGCAACAACAGATGATTTTTTGTCATGGTTCTCCTCCTTTGGTATTATTGTTTACTAGATTCTTCATAGTTTACACGTGTTAGATCTATATGTGGTCTACATCATTTACACCAATTATGCGAGCACTTTCTGTGCGAAAACATCCGGACACCTTTAAATTTTAGATATCATGTTCGCAATTAAATAAAAAAAGAAAGAGGAGCTAAATGCCCTCTTTCCTTAGTATACTCGCCATGCACATCATCCTCCCGTGACCTTCGTGAGGTCTTCATCGGTCAGCTCCCTCGCAAAAAGCCGCACAAGCTCCGATATGACTTCCCTCGGAGTTCCGTTTCCATATCCGGCATCCTTCAGCGTTTCTTCAAAAGCTTCCTCCGTCTCAGCAGCCCTTATGGCGGCGGCGGTTCCTTCATCTTCATGAAGCATCTTGTACAGCTGCCGCGCCTGGCTTCTTGATTTCGATATAGATGAACTGTGTTTTTTATCTTGCATTTTCCCCTCCTGCTGTATTCTCCGTCGCACCCACGGCCATTCGCTGATTCCTGCTTCCTCTCATCCTTCCTTTATTCACTGAGCCGCTGGCGGCTTACAAGCCTGGCGAAGAAGCCCTCCCTGGCGATCAAGTCGTCATAAGTCCCTTCTTCCACAATCCTGCCTTCGTCGAGAACCAAAATCCTGTCGCAGTTCCTGATGGTGGAAAGGCGGTGCGCCACCAGTATGCGGGTACAATCCTTCATGCCATCCAGCACCGCCGCTATCTTCTCCTGCGAAAGGCTGTCCAAGGCAGATGTCGCCTCATCGAACATCAGGATCTTCGGCTTCGGCGCAATCGCGCTGGCAATCATCAGTCTCTGCCTCTGCCCCCCGGACATGTTCCCTCTGCCCTCCTGAACCATCGTGTGCATGCCCATGGGCATCCTGCGGATATCCTCCGCGATGTCAGCCTTCTCCGCGACCTCCCACGCCTCTTCCATCGTCATGCCGGGAGCAGCGATGGAAATATTTGAAAATATGCTTCCGTTAAACAGCATTTCATCCTGAAGCACTATGCCAATCCTTCGCCGGAGGGACTTCAGGTCGATGCTGCTCAAATCTCTGCCATCATAATATATGGCGCCCCTCTGCGGCGTCTCAAAACCCAGCAGCAGCCTGAGAAGGGTGGACTTACCACAGCCTGTGGGACCAACTATCGCGACGTATTCACCCGGACAGATCCTCAGGGAGAGATTACGGCAGACAGCGGGCATCATCTCATCATACCGAAAAGTTACATTATTCAGCTCAATGCCGCCAGAAAGCTTTGACATGACCTTCTTGCCCGAAGACACCTCGGGCACTTCCTCAAGTATCGGTCCTACAGTCTTTAATATGGCAGGGATGCTTGCAAGATCCCCACTCATTCCGCTGTACACCATCATGGTCCCGGTCGCCATCCCATAAGCGCTGACGAAGGCATAGTAATTCGAGATACCTACCCCTTGCTTTACCGCCACATAAAAGATGACAGCGGTTCCTAAGACCGAAATCGCAGTATTGATGACAAAAAGCGCCCTCGCGAATGAATTTGCGTTATATTTATAACCAACCTCATTGGCATAAAGGTTGCCCCATCTGGCGAAAGCCCTCTTTTCCGCCCCCGCAACGCGAATTTTCTGTATCCCCCCAATCACGGCATAGCTCATTCCCCGCTCGGCTGCCGTGAACTCCTGCTCTCTGAACAGGATATTCGTCTGCAGCAGGGTAAAAATGACAGATGACAGGATCGTCAAGATATACACTCCAAACGCAGGTATGAAAAGTTTCTTCGCATAGAACAGTATCTGCAGAAGATATATCAAAGAAAATATCTCGCTGAACCCAATGCAAAGGACGGAAGTGCCCAAAATCCCGCACAGTTTGTTGACATACTCGACTCGGACGTTCAGCTCGCCCGCCGTATATCTTTTGAAAAAATGGACCGGCAGGGATATTACCCGCATAATCGTCGCCGCCTCCGAAGCTACCTTGATCTTGGTCCGAACGTTCCCCGCAAGATATTCATTGATTGTTTTAAAAAGAATGTTGCTTAACGATGAACACAGCAGGAAAACACCGATCGCAAGCACAGGTCCTATGTCAAAAGAACCTATTCTTGCAACCATATTGCCGGTGGCAAATGTAGCACACAGGCCGGCAAATGCCGCGCACACAGCACATATGCTGACCCTTATCCAATCAGAGGGGTTGATCACCTGCATGACGAAGCCAAACAGCGAACGTATGGTCAGTTTTTCGGGCGGAAACGCGCGATAAAAGCATATGGCCTCTTCTTCCAGCATCTCCTCCGTATCCCTTGTTGCCTTTATATAATCGCCGTTAGCCGGGTCATAGATAACATACCCCATATGTTTTCCGGGAAGCATGGCGACCACGCCGCCGTCTTTTTTTGTGCCCAAAAAAGTACCGAAAGCGTGGTTATACCACCCCTTGTCGAGCCGCACCGTACGCCTCAAGATGCCGTAAGGATGGGTCATGCTCTCCACTTGATCTTCCAGGTCAGCTTTTTCATCAAGCATGAAGTCATAGCTGATATTGTAATACCGTAATATCTCACATATGGCATCGCCTGTGGCACGTCCGCCTTCCTTCAACGTCTTCGTGAGCTTTTCTCCAATCACGGCCCTGGCAATGTTGAGAAAAGCCTCTTCAAAGGCGGCATTGTCCTGTTCTTTCCTTATCCTTATCTGCTCATCAAACCAGCCCATGCCTTGCCTCCGGCTTTCACCTCATATAAACTCATATGAATCTGTAACTTTATTCAGCACCCCGGACTCGTAATGCCGCGCGTTCCTTCAGCGCTTCTCACTAGCCTGGAATAATACCCTTCCTTCGCCAAAAGCTCATCGTGCGTCCCTCGCTCGACGATTTCCCCATAGTTCAGCACGACTATTTCATCGAAGTCACGGATCATGGAGAGCCGATGTGTAATCGCTATGCAAGTAACACCCCTGTTCTGGATGGCCTTCAATACTTCATATTCCGTCTGAGCATCCATGGCGGAGGTGGCCTCATCAAGTATCACTATGGTAGGATCTTGAGCCAGCACGCGCGCTATCTCCAGACACTGCCTCTGTCCGCCCGAAAGGTTGCGTCCGCCTTCTTCCACCATGAACTGATAGCCGCCTTCTCTTTGCATAATATCATCATGGATCTGCGCATCCTTTGCTGCCAGGATCATCTCAAAATCTTCGATTGACCTGTCCCACATCTTGATATTGTTGGCGACCGTATCTTTGAAAAGTGTTATCTCCTGGTTAACCACGGCAAATGATCCCGTGAAGACACTGTGATCGATCTCGTCTATTGTCTTTCCGTCGTATAGCGCCTCCCCGGACCACGGTTGATACAGTCCGGAAAGCAATTTCGCCACGGTCGATTTCCCACAGCCCGAAGGTCCCACTATTGCGACGCTCTTACCCGGCTTTACCGATAAATTAAAATGCTTAATGACGGGAGCATCCATCGGCGAATAACCGAAGGTGACGTCCTTCAGTTCGACCTCTCCCCTCAGCTTGTCGTATTCCTCGTCCTTGTTCAGGCTGTCCTTTGTATACCGCCTGTCCTCCGGATAAGCCAGCACGTCCTCGACCTGTTCAACATTTGTCTGAAGCTCAAAGATGGACTGGCTTGCGTTCAGCATTGACGAGACAGGTTCCGCCACGGCATTCATCAAGCCTTGGAAAGCTAAGATCATACCGGGGGTGAACTCCCCCCTTATCGTGAGGCAGACGCCGACCGTCAATATAAATGCGTTAACCGAAGCGGTTATCATGGACGGTATGATGCCAAGATAGGCATTCAGCCGGGTGCTCTTCTGGCCCTCATTGACGATTACAGCCTGCAGGTTCGCCCATTTTTCGAAAAACGCATCCTCAGACCCGTTTGACTTTATAGCCTCGATCATTTCAAACCCGGAGACAGTTATCCCCGCGAGGTGGTTCTCCTCCTTATACTGCACCCTTGTTATATCATTGTTTTTCCCGGAAATATTTCTCGACGCCAGTACATTTATGACTATCCCCAGTATTCCGGTCAACGTCAGATATAGGTTATACCTGACCATCACGCCCAAATAGACTATTATCATGAGCGTATTGACGGCAAGGGGCACTATGTTCACGAGAAGATCGTATCCAATCTCTTCATTTGTCTGCTTACGCTTGTCTATAGATCCCGCCTGGCGCTGCGAGAAAAAATCCATCGGAAGGTGCATGACATGCCACATGTAACCTGCGCTGGCCGTGGTGGCGAGCTGTCCCTTTACCTGTGTCAGGAACACAATGCTTATCCACGAAACCAGAATCTGCATCGCGGCAAAAGCGAACACGACGATCAGGAATGGAATCAGCCAGTCCTGCCTGCCCCCTGCCAACAGACGGTCGATGAAAAAGCGCTGAAACGCAGGATTTACAAGACCGATCACCGAAGTAATCAGAGTAGTTAAAAGGACGAAAATCACAGCCGAACGAGCGCCCGAAAGCCTCTTGGCAGCATATGACCATATGTTTCTACGATTTCCCTTGCGCTCGAAATCCTTGCCGGGTTCAAAGAAAAGGCAGACGCCGGTGAAACAGCGGTCAAACATCTCCTCACCCACCGTATAAACGCCTTTGGCAGGATCGGTTATGACCGCCTTTTTCCCCTTAAATCCGTTCAGGACGACAAAATGATGGAAGTTCCAGTGAATAATGCACGGAAATATTCCTTCCTCCCTCAATTCATCCGGTTCATATCTGAACCCCCACGCATCCAGCCCATGCTTACGGGCGGTGAGCACGATGTTTTTTGCGCTTGAGCCGTTCCTGGATACGCCGCAGTCCAGACGTATCTCCTCCATAGGTATCCAACAGTCATAATAAGCCAAAATCATGGCAAGGCAAGCAGCACCACATTCCGTCTCCTCCATCTGCATTATGACCGGAATGCTCACATGGCCTGATGCCATCAGGCGTTTAAATATGGGAGCTTCCAATGCAATACCACCTCCTTAAAAACTCACGATCCTTAAGCTTATATGCATGCGCCAAACAATACCGCCAGATCCATCGTGCGGCTTATGAAAAGTATGACAAAATGTGGCAAAATGTGGTCAGTCGGCCGGTATCAGCAGCGAGATGGGTGCTACGCTTTCGATAATGATATAGGACGAATAGACACCGTCCTCGTGTTCAGTGTCCGACTCCGAGCAGTATACCCATTCACCCTGTTTAAACCCTCCTAGATAGAAGGCATACGCAGGTATGTCAGACTCCGCTATGATAGGATCCTCTGAAACGCTTCGCAGGTATTCGTTTTCACCTTCGGTCACAATACGCATCCCCTGCTTCACTTTATCTATATCATCGATCCTTATGTATGTCGTCATGGTACCGCCCTTCGCTACAGAAGCGACGGTCACCTGTGTATCAAGACGTCCCAGGATACCCCATATAAAAAAACCTGTCATCAAAACTATTATGGCAGAAAGTACCAACCACTTGCCAGGTGATTTCAATCGTATATATTCATTTAACTGTTCCGGAGAAGTAATATTTTCCAGATTTTTCTTCCTGAATATCTGCCTTTCCATAGACCGTCTCCTCTATTTTCTATATAAGTCCCTGAGGCGAACGCACACAGACGAAAGCTTGCTTTCGGATGAGTGCGGTCACCGAATGTCTATCATTATATATCAATATCATTAATGAGTCAAAAATGTAAAAAAGAGGAGCGAAACGCTCCTCTCATTACACTTCATAGCTCCCCCAGTAGGGCTCGAACCTACAACACCGCGGTTAACAGCCGCGTGCTCTACCATTGAGCTATGGAGGAATACCTTGTGTATGAAAACAGACGACGCAATATGCGCCGCCGTCAATCACACCCTCAAAACCGCACACCGAAAGCAGACGCCATGTCCATAACCTGAGGTCAAGCTCCTCGACCTATTAGTAGCAGTCAGCTGCGCGCATTGCTGCGC
>CACXUY010000024.1 GCA_902770965.1 uncultured Lachnospiraceae bacterium
TAGATCAGGTAGAGGCATCAGGCTAATGCCATTAAAAGACCGGAGCATAAAAAGCTTCGGGAATTTATAAATATCAACCATGAGTTGGTAAATAGCCAACATAATAATACTGCACTCGAAACCATCCCGAAGGATATGTCCGAGTGCAGCATTTTTTTAGCTTAGGAGCTGTCACTTGATTAACCATACAGACTGTGAGCGATGATCATGCGAGAATATCATTTTAATGACACAACGCCTTGCCCTTAGAGCAGTTCCTTCCCCTCAAGCTTCGCGCTGACAAGATCGTCACCGCGATACTCCAGCCTTAGCAGGAAAAACGGCTGCCCTTCAAGCATCAGCCTGAAAAATATCTTGTCCCCCTCCCATATCGGAAGGTCATAGACGCGGCTTTTCGGCACCCACTCAAGCTCGCCTTCGTCGCATCTGCCGACCTCGCCCTCATACTCATCCGATGTAAAGAGGTACATATGCTCCGTCTCGTAGATATCGGAGATGAAGGTCACCACCCCGCGCAGCCTCCATGACAGGAGCTTCAGCCCGGTCTCCTCCCGGACCTCGCGCAGCAGACACTCCTCAGGACTCTCCTTCTCCTCGAACTTCCCTCCGACGCCGACCCACTTGTCGTGATTTAAGTCGTTCTTCTTGCTCACACGGTGAAGCATCAGATAGGAATCATCCTTTTCTATATAGCATAGAGTCGTAAACAGCATCTTGAGATTACTTCCCGAATACCGCCGCGAATCCGGCGCCTTCCTCGATGGCAGAAATGAGCTCCGGCATCTTCGATGTGTCGCCTATAAGGATCGCTCCGACGAGGCGGTTGTTGTGGAAGAAATACTTCTCATAGTTGCCGCGCTGTCCGTCCCTCATCTCCACGGTGCGGTAGACTCGTTCATCCTTTCCGTTTGTGCCAAGCGCGAACAGGCTCGTGTTCATGGCGTTGATGACGAGCGAGCTGCCGATAGGGCTGTAGCTCACCTCTTCGCCGGCCGCGTTGGCTCCGGCAACCCTGCCCGTCTCAACCGCCTGTGACCAGAACGCCTGGGGCACGCCTTCGAATTCAACACAGTCTCCACAGGCCCACACGTCAGCCGAGCTGGTGGCCATAGCGTCGTCAACCTTTATGAGCCTCTCGACTTCAAGGCCGGCTGACTGGGCGACCGCGACATTCCCGCGCATACCGGTCGACATTATGACGATATCGGCCGCATATCTGGTCCCGTCGTCCAGCACGACAGCGTCCTTGGCGATCTCGGTTATCTTCACTCCGGTCACGATGTGGACGCCTTCCTTCTCACAGATGGACTGAAGCAGCGCGGAACCGGCATCGTCAAGCTGACGGGGAAGCAGGCCTGGCATGGTTTCAAGCACGGTCACATCAAGGCCGCCCTTCTTCAGCTCCCAGCCGCTCTCAAGTCCCATGACTCCGCCGCCGATCACGACCGCGGATTTAGCTCCCTTATTCACGAGAGCCTGCACCTTGAGGCAATCCTCGATGGAACGGATGGATACCACATGCGGCTGATCCCATCCGGGTATGGGCACCATGAAGCAGCGCGCTCCGAGGGCATAGATGAGCTTGTCATATGCATACTCGCCCTTGTCGGTAAAAACCTTCTTCCCGGCAGGATCAATGGAGGTTACCGTAGTTCCGAATATGATGGAAATCTGTCTCTCATCATACCAGCCGCGCCCTTCTATCGCCAGGCGGTCGTTGCTCATATCCTGGAGCAGCACCTTCGTCAGCATAGGACGGTTGCAGGGCAGCTCATTCTCGGCGGTGATCATAGTGATCGAAGCCGTCGCGTTCCTCTCCCTGACCGCCTGCGCGGCATAGTGGGCTGCGGCTCCTCCGCCGATGATCAAGAACCTCTCATCCGTATCCTTGCGGAAGGTCGTCGATGTATCCTCCACCTCCACGAACTTGTCTCTTCCGACTCCACATACAGGACAAGTCTCCACGGACGCGTCAAATACAGCGCCGCAGACGAGGCACTTGACCATCTTCTTGCCCTGTCCCTTTGCCTTGGTGTTGGATTTCTTCAGGAGGGCGCAGCCGAAATTGTAGCCGAAATCAAATGCATCCAGCAATTCCTTCTCGCTGGGCTTGAAGCGGACACGGAAGCCTTTATCCACCACCTTCATGCGAAGCTGCTTCAGCCTCTCAAGGATGTGGGGGACGCCTTCTCCGCTCCATCCATAGCTGCCGAAGGCACTCGCCAGCTTGCCGCCGTGAACCGGGGCGAACATGCCAAGCGTCAGGCTCCAGATCGGGGCGAGCGCTTCTCCGATTATAGTAGGCGTTCCCATCAGGATGCCGTCTGCCGCGGCGAGGTCTCCAGCCACCTTCGTAGCGTCGCTCGTTACCATGTCATAAGCCCTGACCTCGATGTCGCCTGCCTCCCTGACGCCGGCCGCGATCCTCTCCGCAAGCATCGCCGTATAACCATATGCGCTGACATAAGGCATGACCACCAGCTTCTTCTCATTCTTCGGGGCAGGAGCGCACCACGAGCGGTAAAGCTCCATGATCTGGTCGATATGGCTGTCCAGCACGGGACCGTGACCGGTACAGATCATATCTATCTTCAGATCCTTGATCCTCTCCAGCGCATTGTTCATATAGGGGTTGGCAAAAGGACCGATGATATTGTCGAAATAGTACTTGGTCGCCCTGAGATACCCCTCTTCGTCCGTCACCGCGGAGCGCACTATGCCCTCATGGCTGTAGTGGCTGCCGAAGGAATCACAGGTAAACAGCAGCCTGTCCTCCTCCACGTAAGTGTACATGCTGTCAGGCCAGTGAAGCTGAGGCAGTATCATGAAATGAAGCGTCTTGCCGCCAAGGGAGAGCGTATCCCCGTCCTTGACAGCCATGGAGTTGAAATCACGGTTCACTATCTCCTTCAGGAAACCGATGGCCGTGTTGGTGCCGACGATCACAAGCCTGGGGTTAAACTCGATGAGCTTCTCAACCGTGCCCGCGTGATCCGGTTCAGTGTGGTTCATGATGAGGTAATCGATAGCTGAAATACCGCCCGCCTCTTCCAGCTTTTCCTGGTACTCATCCCAGAACCTGGCTTTACAGGTCTCAAACAGCGCAGTCTTCTCGCTGCCCTTCAGCGTGTAGGAATTATAGGTCGTCCCAAACTCCGTCATCATCACTATGTCGAAGACACGAAGTGAAGGATCCAGAATCCCGTTCCAGATAAGACCATCCTTAAGCTTCAAGGTATTCATAAAAATGCTCCTCCTTTATATAAATGTCTAAGCTCTATCACAGTGTTTACAAAATAGATAATACAATATCTCCGCCATTATAGCAACTCACATCCGAGCTTATCCCTTCTAACTTTGAAAGTCGGCCCACCGCGCCGGCCCTATTCTGCCGAAAAGCACCCACATCATTGACTCCATCGACATACTCTGGGACAGAACCATCATCCTCAATGGCGGAAAGATGCTTTCCGGATAGCAGCATCTTTCCGCTAACTGTTTTGTCAACCTTCCGTCATTTTTCTGCCTAACAAATAACCACCGAGCCCTGACGAGACATACCCGTCTCGTCAGGTTCGGTGGTCATTCCGCGTCAAAAAATACAATATCACACAGAAGCAGGCAACGTCAGCTTTGCTCTTGCTGTGCTGTAATATACTGTGCTCTGCTCCGGCCGTGCTAAGCTCTGCCGTGCTCTGCTGCGCAGGCTTATCTTTTTGTCAGACAGCTGTCAGTCACTCAATAATAATTATATAAATCAATACATGGTGGCAGGCAGAGTATAATACGATACGTTCCGTGCTTACCTTATTCTCCGCACGATCGATCTCGCGATCCTGAGAGTCTGCTTGACGACCCTGTCTACAATCCTCAGATCACTGATCAGCCTCTTGATTCCCGAGTAGCTCACTCCGTCTTTGACAGTAAGCGATGTATCGGCCGCTCCGTCCCGCGCCAGGAGCTTCACGGTGTGGCTGCCCTTTCCGAGCTTCTCAAGATAAGATGCCTTGATCGTGATCTGCGTCCCATCTTTTCCTACAGTATAGTTGAGGGCACTGATGACCTTGCCGTCGATTTCTACACCGATGAACGCATCTATGGGCATATCCGAGACAATAACAAGATCGTCCGCGCTGCCCTTAGTCCAGGAGGCATTCTTGCCCACTATGATCTCATATGACACAGGTTCGGGCTCTACGGGTTCAGGCTCTATAGGCTCAACATATTCAGGGAAACGCGCCCCGGCATCAGCGGGCGCCTTGTCGGTGAGCTCAAGGAAGCCGTTCATGTTAACACTTCCGTCAGGATTGCGCGTGATCCCTCCGTCGAGGGCTTTCGCCACGTCAAGCGACACAAACCAATCATCCTGAACCTGGACTCCCTCGGTATTCTGGAAGCTGCCGTCCTTATAATAATAGTTGTCCTGGCCATATATCTTAGCCGTGTCCTGAGAACCGACAGGCTTGATATTCTCCGCGACCATGTTGCTCTTCTTGTATGAAATGATTCCATGCGCGGAGTAGTCGGTGTTGACGGCGGTGTTGGTATAGAAAGCCACATTGTTAGACTCGTTGTCGAAGCTTGTGGAATTCTCGACCTGAATGTCAGGGCAGCTGTTGGAATCGATTCCCTTCGCCTTGTTGGCAAATGCAACGGAATTGACGAGGGTATGGTAACCGGTGATGCTCTCGCCTCCCATCTTGAAACCGTTGCCGTTGCCGGCGTTGATCTCGCTGCCGTTGTCGTCCAGGATATAACCGTTCTTATATGCCACGGAATTCTTTATGACGACCTTACCGATAGGTCCGTTCTCAACCTTCGCGAAAAGATCCCATCCATCATCGGCGTTATATGCGGAAATGCAGCCGTCGAAGACATTTCCGTTTCCTATGGTAAGCTTCGCCGCGAAGCCGTCCGCGTCCTCATAGCCCTTATCCGCGTTCTGCATGGAGGTGCAGTTCAGGATGAGATTGTCTGCCGGCCATTCATCAAATCCATCAGTCCCCTTGTAACGGCTGATCTGAAGACCTGTGTTACCGTTTTTGTAGGTCTCGATGAGCTCGATGACATTGTTGTTTCCGGAGATCTGAAGTCCCTTTTCCCCGTCCTTGGAACCTGTTATGTCGAAGCCCTTAAAATGCCAATAATTGCCTGCAAGGGTCATTCCTGTGTTCTTCCTACCGAAATCTATAACAGGTCTCGCGGCGGCATCAGGGTCAGCGAAAAGATTGATAGGCTTCTCTTCAGTCCCGTCTATTCCGCGCTCGATGACAAGTCTGTCTTCCATCTCGTAAGTGCCCTCAAGCATGTAGATAGTCTGCCCGGGAATTGCTTTTGCCAGTGCTGTGGGCAGGCTCATGGGCTCTTCCTTGGTTCCCGCAGCGTCCGCTGTCCCGTCAGGCGACACGTAGACAGTCTCTGCATCATTTACCGAGAAATCCACTGTGTGGCTGAAGGTGACCGATTCATAACTGGACAGGCTCGAGAACTCCGAAGGCTTGTAACCGGCGTCGGGGGTCATTGTGATGGTGAAGGTGTTGTTTCCTGCTGTCAATGTCACCGGGATCTTCACCTTCTGGTTCGCGGACACAGCGCCGTTATAAAGCTCGCTGCCGTCAGCGGCTTTTACCGCGATCATGCCATCGGCATTTCCGTAATAAACCAAGGTGTGCTCCGGGCTGTTCGCTATCTTAGCGGACTCAACATAGTAATTAGGAGTAACGAAAGTCTCGGGGCGCTCCTCTGCCGGCGCGTCCTGAGCCGGGTCGATAGTGACGAAGGAGATGTCCGTGAACTCTACCTCCGCGTTGCGTGAAGCGTAAAAGCCTACATAGACATTATCCGCGTCAAGAAGGCTGAGGGCTTCAGTGTCATAGTATTTCTTAGTGGTCGTGACGCCTTCGGGGTCAGTATAGCTCACAAAATATCCCGTGTTGTTCTTCTCGATAGAAAGAGCGAATGAGGTTAAGGGTTCCTCGACGGTTCCTGTAGGAGCCGAGCTGTTGGCGTAGTTTCCGACAATATTGTAGGTACCCGCTCCCTTTGAGGCGCAGGAGGTCTCCAGTGTCGTCATCACGCTTGAGAACTTGCTCATGTCATCGAGCTTAGAAGCTTCATTAATATTGTCCATGGTGACGCCGGCTTTTTCCTGAGAACCGACTCCAAGCTTCATGGAGATCTTCGCCCCTGAATCAGAGACCTTCTCCCCGTCCCAGCTGTACTCAACCTTTGTGACTGAAGCCATGTATGAGTTGTTCCAGAAATCCTTATTATTGCCATTTGTTCCGACACGGTCGGCTGCCATTAATCCGAAGCCTTCCTGTCCATTTGAATAGGTCCACTCCGCCACGTTCGCGGTAGCGGAAAGCTTGAAGTTGGTGGTCTTAGGGTCTACCTTGGTGTAGTAGAAAGCCAACCCGTCGGTAGACGCGGGAACCAGCTTGCCTTTGCCGCTCTTGGAGAATACCTTCACCGCCCCATCGTTAGCGCTGCCCTCAAAGCCATTGGTCTTCAGGTCAACGCCCGTGCCAAAGGCAGCGAAAGCCCACGCCGTCTCGGCAGCAGCGGTGACGGTACAACCTGCTTCGCCCGGCTCGCTGCGGTCATCACCGCGGACGGCAACGACCTTGAATTTGTATGTCTCGCCTATCGTGAGGCCTTCGACAGTTGCCTTGCAGCTGTCTGACTCGACCTTAATGTCCGTTCCGTCCACCGTTACTTCATATTTCTCTGCTTCAGGGACAGCTTCCCATTCCAGGTCTACATTTCCGCCGCCCGCGTTAGACGCACTTTTAACAAAAGGCTGCGCCAGAGGGAGGACGAAAGCAACAGGACCGTAGGCTGCGCCTTCAAGAGGTTCCTCACCCTCTCGGACCGCTGTGGGCACAAACTCGTAGTCCCCTGACGCTGTGGGGATGAACACCATGCTATGTTCGTCCTTCTCAGCCGAAGAGCTTTTCTCCTCGATCACGTCTCCATCGGAAGCCTTCATAGCCACCGTGACCTTGTCCGCGCCGTCATAGCCGACTGCCGCATTGACCAGAACAGTCATTGTACCGTCATCGGGCTGAACGGCAGTGATCTCAGGAGCGGCGATTTCATCCCAGGCCTTGCGGGGAGGCTGCTCTACCTTGCCGGTTGTGACCTCAATTTTAAAGATATAGTTGTTCCCGGTGGAACCTCCTATGTAGTAAGTACCTCCCTCTTCGACCTTGAGTTCGGAGATGTAAGGCGAATTCTTAGTGTACTCGCCGCTGGTGGCAGCAACTATACTGCCATCCTCACCCAGCACCGCCATCTCGCGGTTGTCGTCTCCACCCTGCACCCACCATATCTTGATGGCCGCTTCCTCATCAGTAGAAAACTTTACCGAGTTGCCTGATGTCGTGGCCTTGCCTCCGAAATTAATACGCTGCCCGGATTCATAACCATCTTCCCATCTCTTTGAGCTGGAATCAACCTTTGATTTCTCGCTCCATAGGATGGAGAAAAAATCCGCGACTTTGTCAGAGTCGCCGCTGCTTTTCTCGCCCTGGGCAAAGGCGTCAAGCGACGCTGCCTCAAGTACATATGTGGCATTGTCACCCGATGAGTCCCCGGCATCCGTCTCATCCGCGAATGCTGCTGCCGGGATCACTGACAGCACCATCACGCAGGTCAGGACTGACGCGAGAATACGTTTTAACAGGTTACGTCTTTTCATCATGCTGTTACCTCCTTGTATTATTTGATACCGTTCCTTGCATTGCTTGATACGGTTCTTTGCATTTTTGAACATCCGTTCTTATGTCAGCCACGAAAACGACAATAACTAATCTATATTATATAATATAAATACATAATTTCCATCAGAAATATACCTTCATTCTTACCGATTAAATAACACGATGGGTTTTCAACAGTTGGGCTCATCTTTACAAAATAAATGGTTATTACTCAGCACCCCAAAATAACTGTAAAAATAAAAGACTGCCGCAAATGAAGGATAAGCTTCATTGCGGCAGGTCTTATATCATGCTATGAAAAAATGTCTTGTTATGCTCTTAACGACCAAACCATGGCTTGGCCAGATCACAGCATAGCTTCGAGGTTGGCACGGATAGCCTTGATGAACTCTTCGCTGTTGACCTTCTTGACCTTCGCGGGATCCATGGTGGTGATAGCTGCGAGGTCGCCGGTCATGACGCCATCTTCGATGGTCTTGATGGTGGCTTCCTCAAGCTTCTTGCCATAGTTGACAAGCTCAGGGAGCTCATCGAGCTCGCCGCGCTTCTTAAAGGCTCCGCTCCATGCGAAGATAGTCGCGACAGAGTTGGTAGAGGTGGTCTCGCCTTTGAGGTACTTGTAGTAGTGCCTCTGGACAGTGCCGTGAGCAGCCTCATACTCGTAGATTCCATCGGGGGAAACCAGAACAGAGGTCATCATGGCAAGTGAGCCATAAGCGGTGGCAAGCATGTCGGACATGACATCGCCGTCATAGTTCTTGCAGGCCCAGATAAAGCCTCCTTCAGAACGGATGACGCGGGCGACGATATCATCGATCAGGGTATAGAAATAGGTGATGCCGGCGGCCTCGTACTTATCCTTGTACTCGGTGTCATAGACTTCCTGGAAGATGTCACGGAAATCACCGTCATACTTCTTCGAAATGGTGTCCTTGGAGGCAAACCATACATCCTGCTTGGTGTCAAGACCATAGTTCAGGCAGGCTCTCGCAAAGCTGCGGATGGAAGCATCGCGATTGTGCATACCCTGAATGACGCCAGGTTCTTTGAAATCAAAGATAGTAGTTCTCTGAACCTCGCTGCCATCAGCGGGAGTGAAGACGAGCTCGGTCTTACCGGGCTTGTCGATCTTCATCTCGACATCCTTGTAGACATCGCCATATGCATGACGAGCGATAGTGATAGGCTTTGTCCAATTCTTGACATAGGGTTCAATACCCTTGACAAGGATAGGAGCACGGAAGACAGTGCCGTCGAGGATAGCACGAATGGTACCGTTGGGGCTCTTGTACATGGCCTTGAGGTCATATTCCTTCACGCGAGCATCATTAGGAGTGATGGTAGCGCACTTGACAGCAACGCCATACTTCTTGGTTGCCTCTGCGGAATCGATAGTGACCTGATCGTTGGTCTCATCTCTGTACTTAAGGCCGAGATCGTAGTACTCTGTCTTCAGATCCACGAACGGATTGATCAGCTCGTCTTTGATGATCTGCCACAGGACTCTGGTCATCTCATCGCCATCCATCTCAACGAGGGGTGTCTTCATCTGAATCTTTGCCATTGGAATCATCCTCCTTTATAATGTGGGTCACAACACTTCTAAAAAGACCCTGATAGGTAAAAGTATATGACAATATACGTTAAAAGGTCAATGATGATAAGCAAATTGAATCTTCTCAAAGGAAGGAGCAGCCAGCTGCTCCTTCCGAACCCAAAGTGCCGTTCCTGTTTTCTGACTCCCAGCCTAAGCCAGGTGGGTGTCCGCAGCACACGCATCAGTCTTCCACTCAGAGGAGGCCCGACATCAACGCGGCAATGTAGGAGTCCCTATGTCATTATGTAGGATCAAAAATACAGGGTTGTCGAACACCTCAGGATTTGAACATCAATAAATTACTGATCATCCAGCTTCCTTTTAATACATTTTAACATAATACGTACATTTGAGCAAGAGATATATACAATGACTTCAGCCGACTTTTATACCACTTTTAGATAGTAAACATCCATACCACGCCTGTGCTGCCACAACGTATGAAAGTTGTGGCAGCATACAGGCGATGTATGGATGCATCCCTATATGGCCACCCGCTTCGCGGGGGCCGACTTTCGGGGCCGACTTTCAATGTAATCATCTTAAGCCCGCATGCCGGGCAGCTGAGAGATCAATACTCCGCGTCCGCTACGGCATCGGTGATCGTTTTTTCTGCGGCCTGCTTGCCGTATTTTTCAACCTGAGCACGCCCCTTAAGATCGTGTGTCAAGCAGCCGGCTCCGCCGATGCAGCCTCCTACGCAGGCCATGCCTTCGATGAAGTTCGCGTCAAGAACATTCTTTTTCTTCTTAAACAGAGCCTGCTTACATTCTTCGATCCCATCACATGAGACCGCCTTTAACTCAAAGCTGTCAAGCCCCTGCTCCTTTAATCCTTCCGCGACAGCATCCGCAAGACCGCCGCATCGCGCGAAAATACGTCCGAAATAAGACGCGCCGTCAAGAGTTCCCTCCTCTAATTCCGTGAGATCTATGTCCCGGCTGTCGAGCAGTGCCTGGAGTTCCTCGAAGGTCAGAACCGCGTCTACATAAGGACTGACGGAATCAAGCTGTACTTCTGCCTTCTTTGCCGTGCATGGACCGATAAAAACGATCCTGGATTTGGGACGGTTCTCCTTGATGAACTTAGAAACCGTAGCCATAGGGGAGAGATTGTGTGAGACGTATTCCTCAAGCTCCGGGTGCTCGGATTTCACAAATGACACGAAAGCCGGACAGCATGAACTTGTCAGGAAGCCCTTCTCGGCAAGCTCCTTTGACTCAGCCTTCGCGACCATGTCCGCTCCGAGGGCAGCTTCCACAACGCTGTCAAAGCCCAGCTCCTTTATACCTGTCACGACCTGACCCAGCTTTGCATAGGTGAACTGGCTTGAAATTGCCGGCGCGACCACTGCGTAAAGCTTATACCCCTCATACTTATGCTTGATCAAATCTATAACTTTAAGTATGAACGATTTGTCAGTGATTGCTCCGAAAGGACATTGATACACGCAGGCTCCGCAGGCAGTACATTTTTCACCCTCTATGCTGGCGGCGTTATCTTCAGTTATCTTGATGGCCTTGACCTTGCAGGCGTTCTGACAAGGCCGCTTATAGTTGGTGATGGCGCTGTAGGGACATACCTTCGCGCACATGCCGCATTCAACACATTTCGTCTTGTCAATATGCGCCACATGGTTGTGGTCAAAGGAAATGGCGCCCTTCTTACAGGCATCTTCACAGCGGTGAGCCAGGCAGCCGCGGCACGAGGCAGTCACCTCATATCCCGCCGCCGGACATTCGTCACACGCGATGTCTATGACCTGGATGATATTCGGATTGTCCTTATACCCGCCCATCGCCATCTTAACACGTTCGGCCAGGATGGCGCGTTCTTTATATACGCAGCAGCGCATCGTGGACACCTTTCCGGGTACTATCATGCGCGGGATATCCAGTACATTCTCATAAAGAGTATCCTTCCAGGCCTGATTGGCCACTTCCCGAAGAACCTTGTACTTCAAAAACTGCACCTTGGTGTCGAATTTTCTCATAATTATGCCTCCTCCCGCTGCACATACAAGGCAGCTATAAGCTATTCACGCAACGTCAGTCCATGCTGCGGTTGTCATTACTCTAATTATAACATGGAAATGTATCGTTAATCTACAGAAATGCCGTAAAACCTGCCGATGTTATACCCTGCCGATAATAAGCGGCTTTTCCTGTACAGGCGCCTGGGCCATCTCATACGCTGACTCAAGAAGCATTGATGCCTCCTGAAATCTGTCAGCTTCATCAGCATACAATACCGCGACAGTCTCGCCAGGAGCCACCTCGTCACAGGTCTTCTTCAGCAGCCTAATTCCGGCTCCGAGGCTTATCGGGTCGCCCTTTTTCTCACGTCCCGCTCCAAGGAGCATGGCCGCCCGACCCACCTTCTCCGCATCAAGGCTTTCGATAAAGCCCCCTTCCTTCGCCTTCAGCTCAAAGCTTGCTTTCGCAGACGGCAGCCTTCCATCCTTCAATATGCTCCCGCTGTCTCCGCCCTGAGCCTTGACCATATCGCAAAGCTTTCCTAGCGCGGCGCCTGACGACAGCGCTTCGCGGACCCTCGCGGCAGCCTCTTCAACACTGCTGCCGTCAAAGAGCCTGACCATCTCTGCCGCCAAGGCCACAGACAATTCGGTAAGATCCGCAGGTCCCTGCCCTTTCAGTACCGCCACGGCTTCCTCGACTTCAAGGGCATTTCCGACGCATCTCCCCAGAGGTCCGTCCATCGCCGTGATCAGCGCAGTCACTCGCTTTCCGGCCCGCCTTCCTATATCCACCATCGCTTCTGCCAGCCTAACGGCATCATCCTCCGTCTTCATGAACGCGCCCCTGCCTGTCTTCACGTCAAGCACTATGGCGTCGCTTCCCGCCGCAAGCTTCTTGCTCATTATGGATGACGCGATGAGCGGAATCGAATCGACGGTGGCGGTCACATCCCTGAGGGCATAGATCATCTTGTCCGCAGGCACGACATTCCCCGTCTGGCCTATCACAGAAAGCCCGATTCGCCTGACGGTGTCGAAAAACTCTTCCCTGTCCAAGGAAATCCTGAAGCCCGGTATGGACTCTAGCTTATCGAGGGTTCCGCCAGTATGGCCAAGGCCCCTGCCTGACATCTTAGCCACCTTGACGCCGCAGGCCGCCGCGGCAGGAGCCACTATCAATGTCGTCTTGTCCCCCACGCCGCCGGTGCTGTGTTTGTCAACCTTGACGCCCGGTATCTGCGAGAGATCTATGACATCTCCTGAATCCCTCATCTCAAGCGTCAGCTTCGTTGTTTCTTCCGCATCCATCCCATTGAACCAGATCGCCATAAGCAGCGCGGACATCTGGTAATCCGGTATATCTCCGGAGACATAACCGCGCACCACAAAGGCTATCTCTTCAGAATTCAGCTTGCCTCCGCATTTCTTCTTTTCAATTATATCTACTGCTCTCATGACAATCTCCTTTCTAAGCAAACCCGGATAGCGCCGCATGTGCTGCCATATCGTGTAAAATGTTCAGGCATCGCTTACAGAATCATTAAGCCTTCCCCGCTTCCACAAGCCTTCACAGGTTGAACGCGAGCGGAAATAATTCTCCTAATGTATGTTCCTCATATTTTCCGTCAGGAAGCGCCAGAAGGATGATAAAATCTTTGCCGCAAAATTCCGACATCACCTGACGGCAGATGCCGCAAGGTGTTGCCGCTTCAGTTATCACCCCATTCATCCCGCCTGCTATCGCTATCGCAGTAAAATGCCTCGCGCCTTCACTCACCGCCTTGACAAAAGCCGTTCTCTCAGCGCATATCGCGGCACCGTAACTGGCATTTTCCACATTGCAGCCAGTAAATATGGTTCCGTCTTCAGCAAGAAGAGCGGCGCCTACATGGTAATGGGAGTATGGGGCATAAGCCTTTTCCATCTGACTTATAGCTATGGACATCAATTTCTTACCATCTGTCATATCATTTACCGCCTTTTAAATATGCCGAAGCCCAAGAGCTTTTTACCTTCTCAAAGAACACACGCTTTGGAAAGTAAACGTTCATAGCACGCATGTGCTGCCACGACGTATAGAAGTCGCTGCAGCATACATGCGTGTATGAATGCATACCTATATGGCCACCCTGCTCCGCAGGGGGCCGACTTTCAATGTAACGCACGCGCATCGGCTTATACAACGTTTGCTTCTTCCATCAGCCTCACAAGGCGACTGGCTCCTATCCTTGACGCTCCGGCGGATATCATAGCCGCAGCTTCTTCAAAGGTTGATATGCCTCCCGCTGCCTTAACCAGGACTCCCGGTTTGACATGGTCATGAAGCAGACGCACATCCTCGACCGTAGCTCCGCCTGTAGAAAAGCCGGTCGAAGTTTTGATAAAATCCGCCCCTGCTTCAGATACCAGGCGGCAAAGCCGCAGCTTCTCGTCATCGTTGAGCAGGCAGCATTCGATGATCACCTTCATAATCCTTCCATCCGATACCTCCCTAAGGCGGATCAGCTCATAAGCAATCTCATCATCCCTTCCGTCCTTAACATCTCCAACGTTGATCACCACATCTATTTCATCCGCTCCGTTTTTTATTGCTTCAGTGGACTCAAAGACCTTTGCAGCTGAAGTGGCATAGCCGTTTGGAAAGCCGATGACAGTGCAAACCGCCAGCTTTTCTGATATATATGATCTTGCGCGAGAGACAAATGACGGTGGAATGCAGACGGATGCACAGCCCCAGCGCACTGCCTCGTCGCATATCGTCCTGACATCCTCCCATCCCGCCGCGGGACGCAGGATCGTGTGATCAACCATGGTCAGTATGTTCCTTTTTTCTCTATCGTTTAAGCTCATATTATTACCGTTTCATTTCCTTTTCTACATATAAAATCTATAAAGCACCGCATGTGCTGCCGCAACGTGTAAAGGACGTGGCAGCTTATGTGCGTGTATGCGTGCGTCCTTTTGGACCACACTGCATCACGGCGGGCATATTTCAAAGCAACCCACATGCCGGGCAGCTCGTAACGCCATGCATATAAGTCGCCTCAGGGATTTATATAACATCTATGAAAGAAACCTTCATGCCTGCTGTGACATGAAGGTTTATATTAAAAGCTTACGATGAATCACTCATATCTCTAAGAAATCGCGGATGACATCGCGCATCCCGCTCTTCTCGCACACGGTCTTGTGGCGGACAGGGGCTGAACGAATGTCTTCAATCGCCTGAGGTATCTTCGTCCCGGACAGACGTGCCAGTTCATCTATAAGCGTGAAGTCTTCCTTGCACTCATATGCGGGATCAATGGCAGTCAGCACGCTTCGCGTAAACTTATAAGGACTGGCAGTCGACACAACGACTATCTGCCTGTCATCGCCGGTCTCCTTGCGATACTGACGAGCGACATGGGCAGCTACTGCGGTGTGCGTGTCGCAGATATAACCGCATGCACGGTAGACATCCCGGATCAGCTCCGCCGTCCCGGCTTCATCAGTGTAATAGCCAACGAAATCACTCAGGCGGCCACGCATTTCCTCCGGGATGGTATAGCTTCCATTTTCCTTGAGCTGTCTCATGAACTCCGCGTTCGTTCCGGCATTTTCCCCGGTTATCATGTATATTAGCCTCTCAAGATTGCTGGAGATCAGGATATCCATGGATGGAGAGCTCGTGAGGATGAACTCTCGGTTTCTGTCATATGTCCCGGTGCGGAAGAAATCGAAGAGAACCTTGTTCTCGTTCGAAGCGCAGACAAGCCTGGCGATAGGCACACCGATCAGCTTGGCGTAATAACCCGCAAGGATGTTTCCGAAATTACCCGTCGGCACGACAAAAACGATCTCCTCTCCATCCCTGATCGTCCCTTTCTTAAGCAGCCTTGAATATGCCCATGCATAATAAGCAACCTGCGGCACCAGACGGCCGATGTTGATCGAGTTCGCGGATGAAAAACGAAAACCCTTGTCGGCAAGCTCGCTTATCATCTCAGGATCCCCGAAAATGTCCTTCACGCCGTTTTGCGCGTCGTCAAAATTGCCCTTGATGCCGATGACGCAGGTATTGTCCCCCCTCTGGGTGACCATCTGCTTCTCCTGAATAGGACTCACTCCGTCCTTAGGATAAAAAACGATTATCTTCGTTCCGGGAACGTCCGCAAAACCCGCCAGAGCGGCCTTCCCGGTGTCGCCTGAGGTCGCCGTCAGTATCACGATATCATCGCTGACGCCGTTCTTACGCGCGGACGCGGTCATCAGATGAGGGAGCAGCGACAGGGCCATATCCTTGAAGGCGATAGTCGCTCCGTGGAACAGTTCAAGATGGCTGTACCCATCCACTTCAACCACAGGGGCAATCTCAGGAGTGTCGAATTTCTCATCATATGCTGCCTCAACGCAGTCTCTCAGCTCATCCTGGCTAAAATCTGACAGGAACGGAGCCATGATGGCACAGGCAGCATCCCTGTAATCCATATCCGCGAGTTCTCTCATGGAGACCTTCAATGAGGGAATCTCGGTGGGGACATAAAGACCTCCATCCGGCGCAAGCCCCCTCAATATGGCCTGACTCGCCGTAACCGGTTCACCCTCACTCCGGGTGCTTTTGTACATGATCTCTCTCATCGTCAGCTCCTCCATTTCATTAAAACGATATGCCTGGCTACCCCTACATGATAACCAGGCATATTCTGTATAATCCCCGACCGTCCGGGACACATCAGCCGGCCTTTAGTGTTCAGGTAAATGCATCCCTGCGGTGCCGATATGTATAGGCAAAGATATTATGCCATCAGTTGTTGACCAGCTTATCCTCATCGCTCCAGCTGTACAGTGAACGGACCTGCTCGCCGACCTTCTCGGAGAGGTGCTCAGATGCCAGCTTGCGGAGTGCCTTGAAATGCGCCTGACCGCCGGCGGGGCTCATGTCAAGCAGGAAATCCTTCGCGAAGGTACCGGTCTGGATATCGGAAAGGATCTTCTTCATGGTCTTGCGGGTCTCATCGGTGATGATCTTGGGACCGGTGATGTAGTCTCCGTACTCAGCGGTGTTGGAGATGGAATAGCGCATTCCGGCGAAGCCTGACTGATAGATCAGGTCGACGATGAGCTTCATCTCGTGCACGCACTCGAAATACGCGTTACGAGGATCGTAGCCCGCCTCAACAAGGGTGTCAAAGCCGGCCTGCATCAGCGCGCAGACACCGCCGCAAAGCACGGCCTGCTCACCGAAGAGGTCTGTCTCGGTCTCTGTGCGGAAAGTGGTCTCAAGGATACCCGCGCGGGAGCCGCCGATGGCAGCGCCATATGCAAGTGCGGTGTCAAGAGCCTTGCCTGTGTAATCCTGCTCGACAGCTACGAGGCAAGGAGTGCCCTTGCCGGCCTGATACTCTGAACGGACAGTGTGACCGGGAGCCTTGGGCGCGATCATGGTCACATCGACGAACTTCGGAGGAACGATCTGTCCGAAATGGATATTGAATCCATGGGAGAACATGAGCATGTCGCCCTCCTTGAGGTTGGGCTCGATGTCGTTCTTATAAAGGGAAGCCTGCAGCTCATCGTTGATAAGGATCTGGATGATATCAGCCCTCTTGGCAGCCTCAGCGGCGGTGAAGACCTCGAAGCCCTGCTCCTCAGCCCTCTTCCAGGACTTACTGCCCTCGTAGAGACCGATGATGACATTGCAGCCTGATTCCTTGGCGTTCAGAGCTTGTGCATGACCCTGGCTGCCGTAACCGATGACGGCTATCGTCTTGCCCTCAAGAAGGGACAGATTGCAGTCTTCCTGATAATAAACCTTTGCGGACATATTCAGTTCCTGTGACATTAGATATTACCTCCATATCATAAATCTTATAGTAGAAACTTATAAATATATTGGGAGCTGCAGCTGATGTGGCTGTTGGGCGCCACAAACCCGGAATGCTGCGTGTCCCTTGTTGTGCTGAATAATTACATAACTCTTAGGTTCTGTCGTAAGCGCCTCTTGAAAGCCCCGTGATCCCTGTCCTTGCGACCTGGAGAATCTTGTAATTCTCAAGAAGGCTCAGGAACGCGTCCTCCTTCGAGACATCGCCGGTGACTTCAATGATCACTGAATTATCGGCGACATCGATGATCTTCGCCCGGAAAATGTTCGCAAGCGCTATGACCTGCTGGCGCTCCTCCTTGGAGACCTCAACCTTGACGAGCATCAGCTCCCTGTACACGGACTCGCCTGCCGGAAGCTCCTTGACATCTATGACATCAACCAGTTTGCCGACCTGCTTGCCTATCTGCTCAAGCGCTTCTTCGTCTCCGCTGCTGACGATGGTCATCCTCGAAAAATGGGGATTCTGAGTTTCACCGACCGTGAGAGAATCAATATTGTATCCGCGGCGGCTGAATAGTCCCGCGACGCGGCTCAAAACGCCGGAAGAGTTCTCCACCAGAAGGGACAGCACTACCTTGCCCATATCCCTACCTCCTGTCTTCATTGATGTCCTGAAAGCCTAGTCCGTATAGTCCCATCCGGCAGCTATGTGAATTCCTTCACATCAGACCCACTGTCCGCTTGCGCAGCCTTTAATACCTTGCGCAGGCTTTCATACCCTGCGAAGGCCGACAGCGCCCATCCTCTTTCACGCTGTAATCCGATAAACTAAACCATGTCTATAAAGACCTCAGAACGCTGTTTATTACAATAGCACGGTTTGTTTTTTGTGTCAACCGCTCTATCAATTTATTCTAATAGTTCTCTTACTCTGTGAGAAACCGTTTTTTCAAGCAAAGATAGCCGCTCGTTCGGAAGATTATACCGTGTATGCCTCTTTAATCTGAAATCGAGTAACTGCCTGAGGCGGTTTTTCTGTTCATGGCTCAAAACCTTCCTGGCCTCCTCCACAAAGTCATCATACACGCACGGAAGAAGCGTATTTGCATATTTCCACATGTTGGATTCATTTAACAGATCGTCGCCCCAGGCAAAGTTAAGCAATGCATTGCCATGATCAAACAGCGGAGCCGGAGCAAGGATCTGATTCGTTTTACTGTCAATCAGAAAACCGAAATTACCATAATGCCTGTCCGTGTTAAATATGACCGCATCAAATACGATCATCTCATCAAGCGCTTTTGTGAAAGCTTCACCGAGCGAACTGTAGAAAGCCCTGACAGCAGGCATGCCTCCCTTTCTGACGATCCTTCCCACCGGGACAAACGACACTTCTTTGCTCGTAAACAGCTTACATACCGAACACCGCTTCCCTTTCCAGACAGACAGCGTATATGGGATTGCGTTAACTCCCAGCATTTCGGCGATCCGGGATGCATAGTATTCGGAGAACGGCTCATTGCCGGTGTTGGCAGCACCCTCTGTTCCCCCTTTATAAAGACTGATAACGCCGTTTTCTCTGCGCCAGCACTTGGGAAGCATTCCATTCGTCGTAAATTCCGGGCTGGATGATAATCCCGGTGCATTGCTGCTTCCATGCCCCGTAAAAGCTACCAGTCCAAGAATGCGGCTGAAACGATTTTCATAGAGATTGTATTTATCGAACTGTCCGTTGAAATCCTCTTCCGTCACCCAGTAACAGTCATTTAAAGACAATCCTTTAGAGACTCTGATGATATCCATCGGTCTGTTGAGACTGAGTCCCATCGTTGCAAGCAGTGAATTTACATAGGCACGGTTTTTCGGTATTGCACGGTGTCGTATCCATGATTCGATGCCGGCTGCAGTCGGCTCAGCAAGATCCATCGGAAGAAGAGACCTGTCTTCTGTCACCCATTTTATCTGGATATTAGCATTCGCTCCTGAATCTGCCCAAAACTGCAGAACCGGTGTGTCAAAATGTTTAATGGTATAAACCATGTCGGTCTCCTCTCCTGTCAATAGTGTTCCTTACGTCGTGACGACCTCAGCGCTCTCCGCCTTTCACCGGCCTCCCACTCCTGCCTGTCCTCCTCGGTCTCAAGGATAAGCCCCGGCACTTCGCATGGATTGCCGTCGTCATCAAGGGCCACCTCTACCAGGTACGCGCGGTTGATCTTAGTCCGCGTGCCGTCAAGCTCCTCGGTAAAGGTATCCACCCTGATTTCCATCGAAGTCGTCCCTACATATGTCACTCGTCCAACAAGAACGACCATCTGACCGACAATAGCCGGCTTGACGAACTGAAGGTTGTCTATGCATGCGGTAGTTATAATGCGGTTGCTGTGGCGCAAAGCAACGATGCCGGCCAGGCCATCGATCCATTTCATCAGCTCTCCGCCGAACAGCCTGCCGTGACCGTTCATGTCTTTAGGCATGAGCAGATATTGCTGCTCAGTAAGAGAATCCGTAACTCGCTTGTGGCTTGTTGTCATTTCCCCCATAATCTCCCTCACATATGGATGTTCATTTCTTACCTGCTTTTACAATCATTCTGTCACTTTATTCTATCACCAATCACAGTCAAAGTGTCAAAACCACGTACAGGATCGTTCCGTGCTTCGCGCTCCTCCAGGTCATAACATTATAAATATAATGGTAACTATTCAGTACCCCAGACTCAGGATGCTGAGCATCCCTCGTTGTGGGGTGGCAAGAGGCGCTGAATAATGGCAAATAATGCCGTCTTCATTATTATATATGTAAGTGGACACCCGGACAATTATCTGATATCATATAAGCAGTCTGCCAGGCATCATTCATCGTGATTTTGGCAAAGAAACATCAGGGATTATAATATGAAGAATAAAACACGCTCAAAAGAAACACGTTCGGTCTTTTCTATAGTACTGAATAAGCCTCTCGCAAGGGCGCTGCTTCTCGCAGTGCTTCTTGCGGCAGCCGGCTTCACCGCCTACAGCATCGCGTTCTCATCGATCAAAAGCCGTATGGGGCTTGATATCGTATGCCTGCCCACTACCGGCAGCTGCTCTGTCATCAGGACTGGCACCGGCATCATCGTCATAGATGCCGGCACGGAGAATGACTCCGCCTTGCTCCTCGACTATCTCCACGAAAACAATATCAGGAAAATTGACGCGATGATCATAACCTCTGACGACCCCTACTGCTGCTCCGGCGCAGCCGAGGTAGTGGGAAATGTCCTGGTCGAACAGCTGATCACTCCTGATCTTGGAGAATTTCCGTCTATCGCATGGGGAAGGGTTGAAGCAGCCGCCCTGAAGGAAGGACTGGTTCCCACGGTCATAGCGGAGGACTCCGCTTTCATACTTCAGAATACATCGTTCCTGCTGCTCCCTGTAAACAAGGACGGCTTAGCTTTGGCTAGTAATGACGACCTTGCGGAACGATGGGCGGCAGCCGAGAAGCTTACAGAACCCGCAGCGGATAAAATCACTGACACCGCATCAGACAACAGCGGTGCGGATGCTTCCCATGACGCTGCCGCGTCGGGCAGTTACTCAGACGATGCGGAGGATCATACTCATGATGCGGATAGCTCAACAGACCATATCCACGATGAAAATGATACGACAGACCTCATCCACGATAAAAATAATACAACGGACCATGTCCACAATGAGAATGATTCGACAGACCTCATCAATAACGAAGACAGCGCAGCAAATCTCACACAAGACGACGGTGACACCGCAGGCATCAACCTCACTGAGGATACCGCTGCGGCAATCCCTGCTCCCCCCTGCTGTCTGTTCGTCTCTGTCATGTACGGCTACGGAACCGTTCTTTTCACCGGGAACGCGCCCGACAAAGCAATAATTACATACCTGTCAAGCGAGCTGGGAGGAACACACGATGTCCTCATGCTCCCGCATAACGGAAAGATGTTCGACAGCATGGAGGCATTGCTGTCTGCTTCCGCTCCGTCAAGCGTGATCATACCCTGCTATAGCGCAGATGCTGTCGATGAGAGCGTATCGAATATGATTTCAAAAGCAAGAGCAAAGACTTACCTGACCTGCAGCGGCGAGATACGCATCTCATCCAACGGGAGCAAGATGAAGGTGATACAGTAAACCCCATGCCAGGCTTGGCACAACCATACTTTATAAGTCATCGCGTGGCTTCGTGCTTCGCACTCCCGCCACGCTAACCGGTATTCGCACTTTTCACTCGCTGCGTGCGCACGTGCTGCCACACGCAGTCTGCTCACTGACTGGGAAGAGATTGACGCTTCTCGCTCGCTGCGCGCTCACGTGCTGCCACACGCATATAAGCTATGGGAAGATTGGACGCTGTCGTTGACTGTGAATGTAAGACAGCTGCCCACACGTATGTAAGCCGGAGATTACTGTATCCCTGTGGAACATACAGGCAGCTGTTCCTTCAATAAGACGACATCTCCTCCGCGAGCTCCTCTTCCTCCGGTCCGATGGAGCGAATGACGACATCGTAGCTGACCGAATCGTTGACGCGCACAGTCACCCTGTCGCCCACGTGATGCTTCATCAAGGCCTTACCGAGAGGAGAGATGATGCTTATCCTGTTCTTCAGTGAGTCGCCCCTGATCGAGGTCACTATCTTGAAGGTCTCTGTCTCATCATCATCGACATACCAGACCTCGACTTTCCTATTAAGACCGACTTCATCGGGAGCGGATTCCGTTTCTATGACAGTAGCATTGCGAAGCATGCGCTCAAGATAACGGATTCTGCTCTCGTTTATGTTTTTCTCCCTCTTGGCGGCATAATACTCGAAATTCTCGGAGAGATCGCCATGCGCGCGAGCTTCCTTCACTGCCTCGATCAGCTCCTTGCGCACCACTAGCTTGCGGTGTGATATCTCGTCCTCTATTCTCTTAACATCCCCCTTGGTTAGCTTCTCACCCATCCCATGACCTCATTTCATCAGTTCCGGCTGCAGCTCCAGCTACAGCCACTATGTCAAAGCAGCTATCCGGTGCCCGGACTAGGGATGCCGAATAGTTACATGTTTAGTGCTTATTCAGACCGCCTTACAGCTGCGAGCTGCGGCAAGCTGATCCGGTATTCATACTAATCTGCATCCGCGACCGCGAGCTGGTTCCTGGCATAGTTGAACAGATATTGCTGCATGACCCCGTTGTAGCCCCTGTATCTTTCTGTGGGAAAATGACCGCCGTACTGTTCTTTGATTATCTTCTTCATCCAGGTATCCATTGGCATGTAGTCGAGACGGTGCAGGCCGAACAACAAGATGCAGTCGGCAACCTTCGGACCTATCCCCTTCAGGGAGAGTAGGAGCTTCCTTGCGTCTTGGTCCGTGAGGGCTTCAAACATCTCCGGAGATAGCTCCCCCTCTGCCACCGACCTTGCCAGTCCGCTGACATACACATCCCTGTATCCCATCCGAAAGCCTGACAGATCCGCTGTGCACAGGATCTCCGGCTCCGGAAACGCGCCGTCCCTTCCAAGCTTCTCGCAAAGCGCGTTCACGATACCTCGGATCCTGGGAATGTTGTTGTTCTGGGAAATCACGAAGGTGACCATCATCTCCCACGTGTCCTGCCGGAGGATCCTGATTCCGGAGCCCGCCTTCGCGGCCGATAAAAGATATTTATCTTCAGGGTCGATACTTCGAATAAAAGCCCCGTAGTCGGTGTCCAGGTCAAAATAACTTCTCCATATGTCGTCGAATTCGTCCTGACTGCATGAAAATACAATCCTTCGGTCGTCCATGCTTATCATAAGACGCTTTCCAAAAGCTGCCGCTTCCCATGTACCTTCGCCGCATGGCAGGATGCGGAAGCACTGTCCCGACTCTGCGATCTGCCCGATATCAAATTCTGTAAGTTCGTCTCTGTAAAACGCTGCCATGTCGTTCTCCGCAAAAAGACCAGCCAATGGATAATCTTACTGTTTGCATAGCGCAGCATCCCTCGTTGTGGGGCGGTCAGATGCGCTGCATAATTAAATCAATCTTTTATTTCAACAGCATAAGAATCAAGTACCTTGCCGGCATCAAGCTCCCCTTCCGCCCCCATCTCCTGAAGCTGAATGACCAGCCAGGCATCGGGTTCGACATGGCACCATGCGTACAGCGATGAAGCGGATGTCTCCGTGGTGTCAAAGCTGACGGTACGGAAGCTGAAATCTCTGCCTTCATGAGTAATCTTCGAAACATCGCCCATCTTTATGTTGGAATAAATCTGGCTTTCTTTCAGGTAATCGACCCATTCCGCGACCATATCCGCGATCACATCCGCGGAATAGTACTGCTCCGGATACAAACCATAATTCAGTGTTGTGAGCAAGCTGCTTTCGCTGAAATGTACTGATTCATCAGACGCGAACGCGCATTCAAGCCCTTCCGGATTCTTGACGCTGACCTTCGCCTCACATGAAGTGCTGCTGAGGATAAATGCTCCGGAGGCCTGTACATCCGAGGCTTTTTTCTCATAATCTTCCGTGTCACTCATGCCATCTCCGCCGGTAACCTGATTCGAACCGGTATCCGAATGACTGCCGGCCTCTGTCTCTGATGCCCCCACTTCTCCTGCCCCGTCGAGTGAATGGGCGTCTGCCTCAACGGCCTCCGGCACTGATACGTCGACATCTCCATAGGCAAACGCCCTGTAATCTGCTCTTGCCATGAATGATGTCCCTTCAAGCGCCGTCCCTTCAAAGGCTGTATTCAGAGTATCGCCAAAGTCCCATGCCAGGCCTGCCAGCTCGTCATTTTTTTCAACGTTCACATATGCTGTGACAGCTGCGGATACGCGGCTGCTGACGGCAGCGTCAGCAGCTGATAACGCAGTCAGCAGCTCCTCAGTGGAATTGTCCCCGGGAAATGCCGCAAGCAAACGCAGCGCGTCATTGCCATGGAGCGAGGCCGAAGCTTCCATGACTTTGATTCCATCAAGCTCCAGCTCATCATCTGATATCCGCCAATCTGCATCAGCTGTAAACAAGCCGGTCAGTCCATACCAGAAAGCTGTCTTCATATCGCTTTCGTCTGACCCGAACTCTTCAAATGACCAGGCCGTGCCCCCTTCTTCTAAAGTATAGAGCTGCGCGCCGGCTTTCTGCTCGATATCAGCCTCTTTATCAGTTGATTGGCCTTCACTTTGATACTTTGCAGCCGACTCCCCTATACCATTCCGGTCTGTATCATTCCGGTCTGTATCATTCCGGTCTGTATCAGTCTGCTCTGCGCCACCTGGCTCAACGCTGCTCTGTCCCTCCTGCACTTTTCCTCCCGCCTTCAGCGATACATATATATCCACCGGACACTGACTCTCTTCTCCGTTCTCCTCAGTCTCAAGTGTTCCTGCCATGTGTACGCCTTCAGCAGACTGGGCAAAGGCAAGGTCATAGACAGCCGACCCATGATTCGTCAGGCCGCCTGTGTGCTTTTCATAAGAATACTCTACAGACAGTGATGAAGAAACACCCTGACCGAGCTTTTCCATGATCGCTTCAGGATCAAATCCGGTTTCACTGATATCCGTCTTATTCGAATCAACAGAACTGCCTGCCTTGGCTGATTCATGCACGGTGTCGACCGATTCTTTTCTATTACATGCGGCGATTGACATCGACAAGACCGCCGCTGTCACGCAAACCGCAACGCGACAATTCATGGCAGCTGATCCTCTAAAGCCTTTTTTTAGCTGTCTTGTCATGTATTTCGAATTATCCTCTTTCATTTCTCTCCTATCTTCATCCTGGCGTTTCACAGCTTATACATAAATCCCGCATAGCACCACACATGCTATGCGGGTTTATTGAGCGAAAAAACGGCATACGCATATGCTCACTTGTTCCTATAGTGCTCCAGGAAGGTCCTCAGCCTGTCCACGGCGACCTTCAGCTCATCGATCCTCGGAAGATAGACTACCCTGAAATGGTCGTGTTCGGGCCAGTTGAAGCCTGTTCCCTGGACGATGAGCACCTTCTGCTCCTTGAGCAATTCAAGGGCAAACTGCTGGTCGTCGGTCACAGGGTACATGTCAAGGTCAAGCTTCGGGAAAATATAGAACGCCGCCTTCGGCTTGACAGCGCTGACGCCCGGGATGTCATTCAACGCCTTCCAGATATACTCCCTCTGCTCATAGATGCGGCCGCCCGGCATCAGGTACTGATCGACGCTCTGATAGCCTCCAAGGGCAGTCTGAACTATCATCTGGGCGGGGACGTTGGCGCAAAGACGCATCGATGACAGCATGTTCAGGCCTTCGATATAACCCTTCGCCCTCGATTTGTCGCCTGACAGCGATATCCAGCCGCTGCGGAAGCCCGCGATACGGTGGGATTTCGAAAGCCCGTTAAAGGTGACCACGAGCATATCGGGAGCAAGCGAAGCGATGGACACATGCTTTTCGCCGTCCATGACGAGCCTGTCATATATCTCATCAGCAAATATTATCAGCTCGTGACGCCTTGCAATATCGGCGATCCTCTCCAGAATATCCTTGGGATAAAGAGCTCCGGTAGGGTTGTTCGGATTGATGATGACTATGCCCTTGGTCCTGGAAGTGATCTTCGCCTCCATGTCATCGAGGTCAGGCATCCAGTCAGCCTGCTCGTCACAGATATAGTGTACAGGCTTGCCGCCAGCAAGGTTCGCCGCCGCAGTCCACAGCGGATAATCCGGAGCCGGGATCAATATCTCGTCACCATCATCGAGCAGTCCCTGCATGGTCATCGTTATCAGCTCGCTGACGCCATTCCCAATATATATATCGTTGACCCCGACATCAGGTATGCCCTTCAGCTGGTTGTACTGCATGATCGCTTTTCGAGCCGGGAAAATGCCCTTCGAGTCAGAGTAGCCCTCCGCGTCGATGAGCCTCGCCTGCATGTCATCGATGATCTCGTGGGGCGCGCGAAAGCCAAAAGGCGCGGGATTGCCTATGTTCAGCTTAAGGATGTCAATGTGCTTCGCCATCATGCGGTTGGCTTCTTCCACCACCGGTCCTCTGACGTCGTAGCACACGTTGTCGAGCTTCCTGGATTTTTCAAATGTTCTCATATGTCATGCTTCCTTCCGAATGACCTCAAAGGCCTGCTCAAGATCCGAGATGATATCCTCGGCGGCTTCAAGTCCGCAGGAGAAACGGATGAGGTCAGGCCGCACGCCTGCTGCCACCAGCTGCTCATCGGAGAGCTGACGATGAGTGTGGCTCGCAGGATGCAGCACGCAGGTACGGGCATCAGCCACATGGGTTACTATCGCCGCGAGCTTCAGGCTGTCCATGAATTTGATGGAGACATCCCTGCCGCCCTTGATGCCGAAGGTCACGACACCGCATGAACCCTTAGGAAGATACTTCTTGGCAAGCTCATAATATTTGCTGCCTGGAAGCTCAGGATAATCAACCCATGCGGTCTCTGGCTGTGCCTTCAGATACTCCGCCACCTTCAAAGCGTTCTCGCAGTGCCTGGGCATCCGAAGATGCAGGCTCTCCATGCCATGGTTGAGCAGGAAAGCGTTCATGGGCGACTGCACGGGACCTAAGTCGCGGATCATCTGCGCCACCAGCTTATTCGTGTATGCCGTCCTCCCGAAACGCTCCGTGTAAATAATACCGTGATAGGATTCATCCGGAGTGGTAAGTCCGGGGAACTTCTCAGCGTTTGCCTCCCAGTCGAAGTTGCCGGAATCAATGATGGCTCCGCCGATGGTGCAGGCATGCCCCTCCAGGTACTTCGTGGTAGAATGCACTACTATATCCGCTCCCCACTCGATGGGGCGGCAGTTTATCGGGGTGGCAAAGGTATTGTCGATGATGAGCGGCACTCCGTTCCTGTGGGCGAGGCGGGCGAACTTCTCGATATCAAGGACAACGAGCGAGGGGTTCGAGATGGTCTCGGCAAACACAGCTTTGGTATTCGGACGAAAAGCCTTCTGAAGCTCCTCTTCGGGAAGGTCGGGATCTACCAGCGTAAAATCTATGCCCATCTTCGGCATGGTCACGGTGAAGAGGTTCGACGTGCCTCCGTAGATGGTGGCGGAGCTTACGACATGGTCGCCCGCGCCGCAGATATTCAGAATGGAGAGGAAGGAAGCCGTCTGTCCTGAAGCAGTCAAAGTACCGGCGGCTCCGCCCTCAAGCGCCGCGAGCTTCGCGGCCACCATGTCACAGGTGGGATTCTGTAGACGCGAATAAAAATACCCGCTCTCCTCAAGGTCGAAAAGCTTGCCCATGTATTCACTGGTCCCGTATTTAAAAGTCGTGCTCTGGATGATCGGCATGACCCTGGACTCGCCGTTCTTGGGTTCATAGCCTGCCTGCACGCACAAGGTATCGATATTCTTAAAATTCATCTCGGATCCTCCATAAAGTAGATTGATAATGTGGTAACTATTCAGCACCCCAGACTCCGCACGACGAGTGATGCGCCGACAAAACGAAGACTGCAGGGAAAACAACTGCCGGTCTCCCCACAATAAGGGATACACTCAGCCCGGATGACGCAAACGCCTCTGACTGGACCGGTCTCCCCACAACGAGGGATACACTCAGCCCGGATGACGCAAACGCCTCTGACTGGACCGGTCTCTCCACAACGAGGGACACACGGCATCCCGGGAGTGGGCACTGAATAAGAGTCGCATCTTTTTTATTATATTCCATGCGTTCACAATGTCAACAAGACATGAAAATGCATACGCCTCCACAACAATCCCACAACGAATAAGAGCCGTGGCAGATTACGTGCGGCATCAACATATAGCCACATCGATGTATTATAGCATATGGTGGATAATTTCTATAGCAAACCGGCCGGAAAAATGTTACTATGAGATACACATAATGGTAAATATTCAGTACCCCCGACTCGGAATGCTGCGCATCGCTCGTTGCGGGGCAGCCAAAGGCGCTGGCTCTTCACAGGGCATGCTATAACGATCTATGTCAATGCCGAGATACTAATAGTTCAATAATACGAACCCAGAAGGAGGTCCATATGACTGTGACCGACAGTGAGACCAGAGATCCCCAGAGACTTCGTTTCCTTGAAGCTCTCTCCTACCGCTTCCCGTCTATCGCCAAGGCAAGCACGGAGATAATCAACCTCTCCTCCATCCTGCAGCTGCCAAAGGAGACCGAGCATTTCCTTACAGATATCCACGGCGAGTACGAGCAGTTCAACCACATCATGAAAAACGCCTCCGGAGCCGTCAAAGAGAAGATCGACAAGGTCTTCGGCTTCGAGCTTTCGAACGGGGACAAAAAGGAGCTTGCGACGCTCATCTACTATCCTGAGGAGAAGATCAAGCTCGTCACGGACAGCGGACAGGACATGCACGAGTGGTACCGGATCATGCTGCAGAGGCTCATCCGCATGGGCAGGAAGGCCGGCAGCAAATACACCCGCTCGAAGGTGAGACGCGCCATCAACCCTGATTTCGCCTACGTAATCGAAGAACTAATGTCCGAGGCCGAATCACCCGACAAGAAGAAGTATTACGACGAGATCCTCGAAGCAATAATCAGGACAGGTCAGGCCGAGGAGTGCATAAGCGCTTTCGCAAATATGATCCAGCGCCTCTGCGTAAACCGCCTCCACATCATCGGCGACGTCTTCGACAGAGGACCCGGACCGGACCTGGTCATGGACACCCTTATCGAGACAAAGCACGTCGATTTCCAGTGGGGAAACCATGATGTTATCTGGCTGGGCGCCGCCTGCGGCAACCGCTGCTGCATAGCCACCGTGCTAAGGCTCACCGCCCGCTACGGGAATCTCGACATAATCGAGGACCACTACGGCATCAACCTCATTCCCCTGCTCCGCCTTGCCATGAAATATTACAGCAATACGGACTGCAGCGTATTCAAGCTCAAATATGACAAGGAAACCTATGACCTGGCTGCCCTTCCCTTGGACATGATGATGCATAAAGCCATAGCCGTGCTCCAGTTCAAGCTTGAGGGCACTATCATAAGCCGCCATCCTGAGTACCAAATGGACGACAGGCTTCTTCTCGATAAGATCAATTTTGAGGACAAGACCGTCACAGTCAACGGGGAGACATATCCCATGCTCGACTGCGATTTCCCCACCATCGACCCGAAGGACCCCTACCGCCTCAACGAGGATGAGGCCAACGTCATCGAGAAGCTCCGCGCCGAGTTCATAGACTGCCACAAGCTCCAGAAGCATGCACGCTTCCTCATCAACAAGGGCAGCCTGTACCTGATATACAACTCCACTCTGATGTACCACGGCTCAATACCCATGAACGACGACGGAAGCTTCCGCGAGGTCCAGGTGGGAAGCAAATTCTATAAGGGACGCGCCCTGCTTGACAAGCTTGACGGCTGCGTGAGGAAGGCTTATTATCTGGAGCCCGGACCCGAGAGGGACAAGGCGGCCGACACCATGTGGTTTTTGTGGACTAACGAAGCCTCCCCGCTCTTTGGCAAGAAAAAGATGGCCACCTTCGAGCGCTATTTCATCGCCGACAAGAAGACCCACGAGGAACCCAAAACGCCTTATTACAAGCTCTACGACAACGAGGAGATCATAAACAGCATCTTCGAGGAATTCGGGCTTGACCCTGACAGCTCTCAGATCATAAACGGACACGTCCCCGTGAAACAGAAGAAGGGCGAGACTCCCGTGAAGTGCGGAGGCAAGCTTTTCATCATCGACGGCGGTTTCTCAAGGGCATATCAGTCCACCACCGGCATAGCGGGCTACACGCTGATATCGGATTCCTATGGCTTCAGGCTTGTCTACCATGACCCCTTCACGTCGCGCGAGGACGCCATACGCACCGGCAGCGACATAAAGTCGTCCATGTTCATCGAGAAGAAATCCAATCGCCGCCTCGCTGTGGCGGACACAGACACCGGCGCCAGGATCAGGGCTCAGATCGCGGAGCTTGAGGAGCTGCTTCAGGCCTACAGGGACGGCGACATCCGCGAGCTTGAATAAATCCCGAAAAAACAAAAACGGCAGGGATACGAACTCCCTGCTGTTTTTGTGTGTGCTGAAAATGGATAAGTGAAGGAAACGGACGCATGTCCAACCCCAGGCAATATGATCATCGCGCAATAGAACGCGATCAGCGCTTAAGGAAATCAGGAATGTTGATGGACTTGTTCTGCACCGTAGGGCTGGGGGTGCGAACCTGACGCTTATTCGGGAATGACGAATGCACAGGAGCTGCCTGCTCGGATGCGGTCATACGAGGAGCTTCCATCCTGGGAGCAGCAGGTCTTACCATGGGGTCAGGCCTGTATTCCTCTTCTTCCGCTCTCTCCTCGGAGGCAAGTCCGGTTGCGATAACGGTGATAGCCGCCTCATCCTGCGCGGACTGGTCATACATGGCGCCGAAGATGATGTTCGAGCCTTCACCTGCCAGCTCCTGCACGAAGGTCGCGGCTTCATTCGCTTCAAGCAGTCCGATGTCACCGGAAATATTGATAATGACATGTGAAGCGCCCTCGATAGTGGTCTCAAGCAGAGGACTGGAGACAGCCTGCTTGACAGCCTCGATAGCCTTGTCATCACCCTTGGCATGACCGATGCCGATGTGGGCGATGCCCTTGTTGGTCATAACGGTCTTGACATCGGCAAAATCAAGATTGATAAGTCCGGGGACGTTGATCAGGTCAGTGATACCCTGTACCGCCTGGCGGAGAACCTCATCGGCCTTCTTCAGGGCTTCGGGCATGCTGGTCCTGCGGTCTACGATCTCAAGAAGCTTATCGTTCGGGATGACGATAAGAGTATCGACATTGTCCTTGAGGGCTTCGATGCCGACAGCGGCGTTCTGCATGCGGACCTTCGCCTCGAAACGGAAGGGCTTGGTGACTACGCCAACGGTGAGGATGCCCATGCTCTTGGCAATGCCCGCGATGACAGGGGCCGCGCCGGTACCGGTGCCGCCGCCCATACCGCAGGTAACGAAGACCATGTCAGCGCCCTTGAGAACCGAGGTAAGCTCTTCTTCGCTCTCCTCGGCAGCCTTCTTTCCAACCTCGGGCTGCGCGCCGGCTCCAAGGCCCTTGGTGAGCTTCTCACCTATCTGAATGGCAGTGGGAGCTTTGCACATCTGAAGTGCCTGGCGGTCAGTGTTGACGCCGACGAACTCCACGCCCTCAATATTCTCATCAACCATGCGGTTTACGGCATTGTTTCCTGCGCCGCCAACTCCGACTACAATGATCTTCGCGGCGCTCTCAGACTCATTTATCTTTATCTCTAACAAAACGGTATCCTCCTTCATGCCTCCAAAAGGGCAAAATCTGCGTAAACACTATATACTATATTTGATTTCGAGGAAATAATCAAGAGTATAGTTATTGTTTTTTGAAGTATGGGCAATAAAGTTTACGTAAATATTACATTCGCTACTTCAATACCACAGAGTGAGACACACCAAGCGCCAGTCCCATCTCCGCCATGAGCATCATCGTAGTCGTTCCTCCGTAGCTCACAAACGGTAAAGACACTCCGGTATTAGGCATGACCCCCAGGACGACAGCTATGTGAAATATCGTCTGCAGGCTGACATGGACGATGATCCCGGTCATCAGCAGCAGCCCCTTCAGATCAGGCGCGTTCATCGCTATCACAAGGAGGCGGTAGATCAAGTAGGCGAGCACAAGGATGAGGCAGATGCCTCCGAATAGTCCCAGTTCCTCACATACTATCGAAAAGATCATGTCGTTGTGGGCTTCAGGAATATTTCCAAGCTTCTGAAGGCTGTTCCCCAGGCCTTTGCCGGTAAGGCCTCCTGAGCCTATAGCGTACAGCCCCTGCAGGGTCTGATACCCCCCGCCTTGAGAGTAGGCTTCAAAGTCCTGCCACACCTTGATGCGTTGGATAAAATATACGTCCAGATCTCCGACAGGCGTAAACTTGACGAGCAGTACGACCATAACAACCAAGCCCACCGCACCCAATAGCATCATGGCGTAGCGTAACCTCTTCCTGCTCGCGACGAAACAGATCGAGAAGGTTATTCCGGCGATGACAAAGCCTGTGCTCAGGTTGCTTACGGCTACCAGCCCACTCGGGATAAGCGCCAGCCCCAGCGCGGCCAGAGTCATCATGTTCTCATCAAGCTCCCTCACATGCTTCGCGCAAAAATACGCCATGAAGACGATCACTGCCACCTTGACCACCTCTGAGGGCTGGAAAAGGTTGTGATTGCCTACCCTGAACCACCTGACCTTACCGTTCACCTCCCTGCCAAACGGCGTGAAGTAAATTAGGAGCATGAGCACTATCGACAGAACATAGGCGGGTATGGCAAGCTTCATCCAGATATGATAATCCACCAAAGAGACCAGCAGCATGAGCGCCGCGCCTCCCGCAGTCCAGACAAGCTGTCTCAGGAAATAATGCGTCCCCCCATTTCTCGTCATGGCATAGCTCGAGCTGAATATCATGACCATGCCGAATGCTGACAACAGGATGACGATAAAGAAGAGACTATAGTCATACCACCGCTTACCGCGATATTTTCTCACAGTTCATTCACCAGCTCTTTGAAGCGTCTGCCCCTGACCTCATAGTTGGGGAACATCCCCCAGCTCGCGCAGGCGGGTGAGAGGAGGACTGCGTCGCCCGGACGGGCGGATTCGATACATACACGGACCGCGTCGTCAAAGCTGTCCGCGTACTCTATCTGGCTGATACCTATCCTCTGCGCAGCCTCTCCTATCTTCTTCGCCGTGGCTCCTACGAGCACGAGCTTCCTCGTCTTCGGAAGGCAGGCCATGAGCCACTCATCGTAATCAGAGCCCTTGTCGTAACCGCCCGCGATGAGGATGGTCGGACGCTTCATCGCTTTTATAGCCTGAATGCTCGCGTCAGGGTTCGTGCCCTTTGAGTCGTTGTAGTATACGACACCGTTCTTCTCCCTGACGTACTCGATCCTGTGCTCGACAGCCGTAAATGCCAGCACGGACCTGCGGATGCTCTCCATCGGAACTCCCAGGCTGTCTCCGAGGAGAACAGCGGCGCAGACATTCTCGTAATTGTGTTTTCCTATGATCTTGAGACTGTGCGTGCTGCACACCATCTCATCTATGCCGTTCTTTCTGAGATAAATATTCCCGCCTGACACAAAAGCGCCTTCCGGCAGCTCGTGCTCGCTGGAGAAGAAACGCACCGTAGCGGGACAGGCCTTGGCGAATTCCCTGAGCCTTGGATCCTCGTGGTTCAGGACGCAGATGTCGTCCTTGTCCATGTTCATGGCGATGGCTTCCTTCGCGCGGACGTAATTGTCCATCGTCTTGTGACGGTTCAGGTGGTCGGGCGTGATGTTGAGTATGGCCGCCGCCGTGGGCCTGAACTTCTTGATAGTCTCAAGCTGGAAGGAACTCACCTCTGCGACCGTGACACTGTTCTCATTCGTATTCAGCACCTGGCTGGTAAAAGCCGTGCCAATATTGCCTACCGCAAAGACTGATTCCTGATTGTCCGCGAATATGTGTGAGGTGAGAGTTGTAGTGGTAGTCTTGCCGTTTGTGCCGGTTATGGCCACAAGGCGGCCCTTCATGAAACGCCAGGCAAGCTCTATCTCACTCCATATCTCAAGGCCCGCCTCACGTATCCTGACCGCGGCAAATGAATCCAGAGGAATGCCGGGGCTGATGACGCAGATATCAACGCTTTCCAGCGTCTCATCGGTTATCTCGCCTAATGAAAAGCTGAGCTTCCCGGGGCCTCCAAGCTCCTTCGTCAAAGCTTCGGTATCGAGGTTCATGTTGTTGTCATAAAGAACCACATCCTTACCAAGCTGAAGAAGAAGCTTACATGCATTCCTGCCGCTCACCCCTGCGCCGGCCACTAAATATCTGTTGTAATCATTTTCCTTTTTCATATATCCCCCTTTTGTCAGATTCCCAGCCATCCGACAAGGCACAGAATAACAGTTACGCACATGAATACCGCGACCACTCTTCCCTCTGACCATCCGCCCAGCTCAAAATGATGATGGATGGGAGCCATACGGAAGAAACGCTTGCCATGTGTCTTCTTAAAATACGCTACCTGTATCATGACCGATATGACCTCGATCAGGTATATAAATCCGACTATTATTATCATAAACGGCTGCCCAAGCATGAGAGCGGAGCCCGCCACGAAGCCTCCGAGAGCCAGGGATCCTGTGTCGCCCATGAAAACCTTGGCAGGATGTGCGTTAAACACGAGAAAGCCCATCATGGCTCCCATGACAGCCGCCGCCACGGGCTCTATCCCCGTTCCATAGACCGCCGAGGCCACCGTAAAAAAGGCCGCGACAGGAAGGGTGACTGAGGCGCACAGGCCGTCGACGCCGTCCGTAAAGTTCGTACCGTTGTCGGTGCCCAAGACGACGAGGAAAAGCAACGGCACATACAGCCAGCCCATATTCCACTCTATGCTTGTAAACGGTATCTTCACAAGCGTGCGCGTGGGAGACATGGCTACCATGTAGACACAAAACAGCGCTGTGACCACAAGCTGGATCGCGAATTTCTGTTTTACTGTCAGTCCCTCAGAGCGGTGCTTGGCTATCTTGAGATAATCATCCAGAAAACCCGTCAGCCCGAAACCCATGGTCAGAAACAGGACAGGAAGCACCCGTGGATAGCGCGGGGCAAATATCAAGCCTGTCACAAGTATGGCGAGGTCGAAGACTATGCCGCCCATCGTAGGCGTCCCCTGCTTCTTCAGGTGCGACTGTGGTCCGTCGTCCCTTACCTCCTGACCGAACTTGAAGCGATGGAGCATCGGTATGGCCGCCTTCTCTCCGAACACGGTGAGAGCGAAAGCGATAATCACTGCAAAGACTGACGAAATATTCATGGCCTTTCTCCTCATATTTGTCTGAAGCGGTATAAGCCTGCCGTCTGCGTCAGGCTGCGGAGGCCTTACTTCGGCGACAGCCGGCATCCTCCTCTGCGCGAACCCTTGCTCATACCGGTTGTCCTTCGGTGACATCGCTCATCCGAAAGCAAGCTTTCGTCTGCGGGCGTTCGCCTCAGGGACTTATATAGTTCATTATATCATCTTCATATAGCTCTTGTCACTCAGAGCTTGCTTTGGGAACATCGGTGTATGGAAGTATTTTTTCCATGAAGCTCTTCTCCAGCGCTGTCGCGATGGACGCGTTGACCTCCAGAGGACTTCCGTCCTGATTTGACGGATTGTCCACTACCACATAGACAAGAAGCTGAGGGTCGTCAGCCGGGACGAAGCCCGCGAAAGAAACCAGGTATTTCTTGTCCTTTCGAGGAAGCTTCTCTGCCGTGCCGGTCTTGCCCGCGACATCGTAGCTGCCTATCGCCGCCACTGTGCCGGTTCCCTCCGTCACAACCCTTCTTAAGGCCTTTTTCACGAAGTCCGAGGTCTCCTTCGTCACCGTCTTATGCATGACGACAGGTTCAAAACGCTCCACCACATTACCGCCCTCATCGATTATTTCCTTCATGAGATGAGGCTGATAATACGTGCCGCCGTTCACTACCGAGCAAAGGGCCATGGCCATCTGAACCATGTTTACATTGTAGTTCTGGCCGAAGGAATTGGTCGCCAGAGTGATATCGTCCATGTCGTCAACAGTGTGCACCGAGCCGGCGTTCTCATAAGGAAGGTCTATGCCTGTCTGTCTTCCGAAGCCGAATAAAGAGATGTTCTTAAGCAGCTTCTCGCTTCCCAGACTTCTTCCGACCTGCATGAGGGCGTCATTGCAAGAGACGATCAGGCTTTCGGCAAGCGTAACCTCCTCATGGGGGCCGCCGCTGCAGCGGACATAGGTTTCATCCGAGGCGGCACCAAAATTCTCTCCGCCATCGCAGAAATATCTCGATGACCAGCTGGCCGCACCCTCCTCAAGCGCCGCCGCTACAGTCAGGCACTTCGCTGTGGAGCCGGGTTCATATGACGTCTCTACGGCGAAATTGCTCTGGATCTTCGCCGTAAGCTCATTCAGCTCCTTTTCAGAGAGCTGCTGCAGCTTCTCCGAGCTTACCACCTTCGATATCTTGCCGGGGTCGTTCAGGTTCACCTGCCTGTCCATGGCCATGGTGAGAATCTCACCGTTATCGGGGTCAACCGCCAATATTCCGACGTTGTCGGCTGTGTAGGTTTTAAAGAACTCATTTATGCACTCTTCCGCCGCCGATTGCAGCGTGTGGTCAAGAGTGGTCACCAGTGTGTGTCCGTTTTTGGGTTCAACGTAGGTTCTCTCCACCGTCCCATCCTCAGTTATATATGACATCTTTCGTCCTGTCTCTCCGGCGAGATAGTCATTATAATACTGCTCCAAGCCATGGACTCCCACGGCCGCGTCCTGACGTGAATAACCGATGACATCGCTGGCAAAGGATTCGTAAGGATAACTCCGCTCATACAGCAGCTCAAAAGATATCCCGGTCACGACCGGCTGCGGAATCTTCAGCGACCTATATCTCTCCTCAGCTTCCTCGTTGAAATTCTCTATATATTTCTCCGCGTTCAGCTTCTCTTCGGCCGTCAGCACCCTGTCTGTCTGAACGTAGTATGAATCTTTGTTCTGCTTGATGCCGTTTTCCACAAGCTCGCGGTCACAGCCTATCACCGACGTCAGAGCCTCGATGGTCGCTTCACGATTCTTCTCCCGAAGAAGAATGTTCTTCGGTTCCATGATCACCCTGTATTTCTGAACACTCTGTGCCAGCACAGTACCGTAACGGTCAGTAATGGAGCCCCGGCAAAATGGAAGATCCTGGCCGTCATCCGCTTTATTTGACAAAACCTTCTTGCCGGACTCATCACCTCTGTCAACAACGATGAAGATCAGATATATGCATAAAGCAAGCAAAGCCAGTGCCACGATCAAAAACGTGAACACCAGCTTCACTCTTCCATTGTATGCAATTGACATCCTCTTTTCAGGAACGGTCCTTCTCTGAACCCTACTCCATTGGGATCTCTTCATGCTGGTAAATATACTCTCTTTCTTTGTCGCTGTTCTCAACGGCGGCGGACGAAGCGATGTATATCATCCCGCATTCCTCCACCGCGACCCTGCGGATACGGTTGATGTCCGTATACTCGCCAAGACCATCAAGAACGCCCTCATTTTTTATGCGCAGTTCCTCGGTTCGATTCTGAATCGTCCTGATATTGCCGCGATGCATCTGAATGCTGTACTGTATCCGAATTATGCCGGCAGCTGCCGCGCCGATGCCCACAGTGCACAGGACCAGAAGCACAAGGAAAGGGCGCGAGATGGTGCTTTTAGCAAGGCGGTTGTTCCTGACCTTGGCAGACGTTCTGCTGCGGATTCCCGGCTCGCCCTGCCTTCTGTACACGGGTTCCTTATAGTAAGGCTCATAGAGTTCATATTCATCTCTTCTTCTTGGAACCGCGCTGCCATAAGTGTAGTAGTCGGATGAAGCTTGTCCGATTTGAGGGACTTTTATTCTTTTTCTGACCCTGTCCTCCATCCTGCGTCCTCCGTATATGATGAAGCTTAAGACGACGGATCCGCCGCCCTAAGCCGATAAATCGATAATGATATTTAAGATTATGCTGCTTCGATATGCCGTATAGATTTAAAAACTGACGGACAGTGACGAAAATGTTATGCGTAAACGACCGATCATGCCCTCTCAAATACTCTAAGCTTCGCGCTTTTTGCCCTGGGATTAAGAGCTATCTCCTCTTCTTCCGGCAGTATCGGCTTTCTGGTTACTACGTGTCCCATGCTCTTCTTGCCGCAGACGCACACCGGGAAATCCGGCGGGCAGGTGCAGGGCTTTTCGAGGGTGCGGAAACCGTCTTTGACGATCCGGTCTTCCAGGGAATGGAAGGTGATGACGGCGAATCTGCCTCCGGGGTTCAGGCAGCCGGCCAGGCTCTCAACAGCCTGGCTGATCTCATCAAGCTCGCTGTTCAATGCTATGCGCAAAGCCTGAAACGTCCTCTTCGCCGGATGTCCGCCCTTTAGCTTCGCTTTCCTTGGTATGGACTCCTCTATGATCTCTACAAGCTCACCGGTGGTCTCAACAGGCTTAGATGCCCTTTTCGCTACTATCCTTCTTGCTATGGCTCCGGCGAACTTCTCCTCGCCATACTCCCTGAGAATCCTTGTCAGCTCCCTCTCATCTTCCTCGTTAATGATGTCCGCCGCCGTGCGCCTCTGCTCACGGTCCATCCTCATGTCCAGCGGGGCATCATTCATGTATGAAAATCCACGTTAGAATCCGGACAGGGCGCAAGCCTGCCTGACGCGGCCTGTAGGGCATCCCTGTCCCGGTCCACCCCTATCAGACGGCCTGTCGTCAGCTTCGACGCTATCACGGATGAGTGGCCGGCTCCTCCCAAGGTGCCGTCCACATAGATTCCGTCAGGCTTTATGGCCAATTCCCTTATCACCGGCTCCAGCATGACCGGCACATGTGAGAACTCCATCAGAAGCCCAGTCCTTCGAAGTCAGCTGCCATCTGCTCCTTGTCGTCTAGATCGTTGTACTGCTCCCAGCGGTCCTTGTCCCATATCTCGGCACGGTTTCCCACGCCCACGAGTACTACGTCCTTCTGCAGTCCCGCGTATGTCCTCAGGTTCTGGGGGAGCAGGATGCGCCCCTGCTTATCGAATTCACAGTCGAGGGCGTTGGAGAGGAACATGCGCGATACCTTTCTGCCGTTCGTGCTGGACATGGGCAGCGACATCAGCTTCTTCTCCATCTCATCCCATACGTCTTGAGGCAAAACAAAAAGACACCCGTCCAATCCCAAGGTAACGACGAAGCTCTCTCCGAGAAGCTCGCGGTACTTGGCCGGAACGATCATGCGTCCTTTTGAATCGATGTTATGAAAGAAAGTACCCTTGAACATCTTAAGCCTCAACAATCTACCACAATCAGCCACAACTCGCCACAAAATGGCTCTTTCCACCATTCTATTACCCACAGGCAATTATTGCAAGCACTTTTATATTGAGGACACAAAAAAAATGTTACGAAAATGTTACCATTTTCCTTCGCGGCAGTTAAACCTGCAAGGTTTTTTTGATTATAATGAGGGCAATTTGATCATGAAGCATACTGCAGCTGCTTCCGTTTTATCAGGCTCAAAGGCTATCAATTAATAAACAACACATCTGTTCAACAGAGTAAAGGACACGGCCAGCATAATAATTACTGATTTTCCCGCGCTGTCGTCTCGTCATGCGCATGATTTTATGATATCCTACTGTATAAGTCCCTAAGGAATGGTTACCGTCAGGCGAAAGCTTGCTTTCGGCCGGACGGGAATCGTTGACATAAAAGCTGATCCGCAAAACCCCGGACCAAAGCACATCACAGAGAGGCAATAAACCGATGCCAAACGAAAAATATCTCAAGAGAACCCTTGATTGGAAGAGCCTGTTTGAAAAAAAGACGCTGGCTCAGGCAATGGACCTGCTCAAATACAAAAAAAACGACAGCCTGTTTCCACAATCAGAAACCCTCTGTACGGCACAGATCTATGACCCTGTCAAGGGCTTCATGACGCTCACCTGCTCGAATGCACCAACCCACTACACAGACAGCTGGAGCCAGGCATATTTTAAATGCAGCTGCCAAAAGCGAAGTTATTATTACGGCATACGCCACTGCGCCCACATGGCCGCTATGCTATATCTCTGGGAGGAACAACATGGACCTTGGGAATTCACGGAGAACGAAGAGGAACACGACGAACGAATCACTGCGGAACTGCGTGAAGAGGAGGTTCAAAGGCGCAGACAGCAGATGGAGGCAGAAGGAACTATCAACGCCGCTTTGGTTGATATCCTTCCCGATGAAGATCCCCATGCCGAGCCTCCCTACTTCGACCTCCGCCATATCCTCAGGATAAAGAAGGTCAGCCTCTATGAGATTAACCGCGCCAGACTCATATTGGACAACAGCGGTGTTTCCGATATCCGCCACACGCTGGACTATGACAGCTTCGGCAACTGCCAGATTCACGCTTTTTCGAATGTCAATGATGGCCTGGACAGCCATGATGTGAGCGCCACCATGACAGCAGATAACCTCGTTTCCTGTCAATGCGGATGCCCCAGAATGCCCTCTTACGGACACATCACAATTTATAGCGTAAACAACAAAATCTGCGAGCATCTGACCGCCTTTTTCGCAAAGCTCGACGGTTATCTTTGCAAGAACAATCCAGGAAATGTGACCAATAAGGCCATGGCGCTTTTTCTTAAATCATTTGACAGCTTCAGCGACATAAAGGACTCCGCTGAAAGCGCGCCTGCCGATGAAAGGGCAAAACGCGTAGTCATCGAGCCGCTGCTGAATGTAGACGGGAGCAGTATCATCCTCTCATACCGTGTCGGCAGACAGGGCGAGAAGCTTCTGATCCTAAAAAACCTGAGCGATTTTCTCGATGCGTATGATACCGGGACATCCATATCTATATCGAAGAAAGTCACCATCGATTTTTCGGTTGAGGATATTACTGAGGCCAGTGAAAAATGGCTGACAAATATACGGCGCAAGGTCAACGAGGTTGCCTCCATCAACAACAAGCTCCAAGCCAAAAGTCCCTGGGGCTATGTGAGCACCTTGTCCCTCAAGAGCAGGGAGGCGCTCAGCGGCTCCGACCTCGACAATTTCTACTCCCTTACAGAGGACAGCCTTGTCGACTGCAAGAACAAGAATAACGCCACAAGCTATCCCATCAAGGTCGGGCACAAGCCTCTGCGCATGACGCTCACCTCTTCCGCTGTCCGCAATTCAGCCGGAAGCACCATAGGCATGGCCATATCAGGCACATTTCCTATGATCCTGGAGGGCAGCATCGGCGACTATGTATTCTCCGAGAAAAACCTCAGCCGTCTGAGTCAGGAAGAGAAAAGCCTGATACTCCCATTCGCCAAGACAGCCGGCCAATCCGGAAAGATAAACCTCAGGGTAGGCAAGAACGAAATTGCGGAGTTCTACTACCGCGCACTGCCCCGCATCATGCAGAACCCCTGCATCGTCTACGACGATCAGACGGGCGGAAGTCTGGACAGCCTGCTGCCGCCCGAGGGCGAATACTCTTTCCGTCTGGACAGAGAGGATGACGAGATTCTCTGCCTCGCTAAGGCAAGCTATGAAGACAGAAGCTACAAAATCGGCGAGCAGGACTCAAAGACTGACGGCTATAGAGACCTGCGCCAGGAGAACCGTATCATTGATGTGCTGGAAAAGTATTTCTGGCACAATACCGACAACGGCCTCTACCAGATGCCCACCGACGACGATACTATATATGAGCTTCTCACGGAGGCTGTCCCCGCGCTGTCAAGGTTCGGAGAGGTCCGCGGCGACAGCAGCTTCAGGCTCGACCAGCTCAGGTCGGTCCCTGATATGACGGTTGGAGTCTCCGTTGAAAGCGACCTGATGGATATATCCATCATTTCAAAGGACATAACGCCGAAGGAGCTGCTCGATATCTTCGACAGCTACAAGCTGAAAAAGAAGTATTACAAGCTCAGCAATGGAGATTTCATAGCGTTGGAGCATGCGGAAGGCTTCAGGGAATTGGAGAAGCTGTCCGGCGAGCTCGGCCTTGACATCGAGGAAATGCTCTCCGGAAATATCACGCTTCCCATCTACCGCGCACTATACCTCGACAAGCTCCTGGAGGAACACGACGCGCTGGCAGCAAACCGAAACCGCACCTTCCGCAGCCTGGTCAAGAACTTCAGCACGATAAAGGACTCCGACTATGAGGTTCCCGAGAGCCTGGCTCAGGTGCTTAGGAAATATCAGGAGTACGGCTATAAATGGCTGCGCACACTCTGCCAGGCCTCCTTCGGCGGCATATTGGCGGACGAGATGGGCCTCGGCAAGACCGTACAGATCATTTCCGTGATAAAGGCGCTGAAGGACGAGGGTGTCAGCCTGGCGGAATCTGTTTCCGGCAATGCCATGCCCTCTCTCATCGTTTGCCCGGCTTCACTCGTATATAACTGGCAGGAGGAGTTCGCCCGCTTCGCGCCTGATGTCAGCACGAAGGTCATCGCAGGCGGTATAGGAAACAGGCGTTCCCTCTTCGGTGAAATAAAGGCTGCCCTGAAAGGCAGCGGCAGCGGCGCCGATAACGACAACGATGTTAAGAACAACAACGCCAAGAATGGAAGCGATGTCAAGAGCGGCAGCGGCAGAGACGGCGGCAAAGAAGGCAGCGGCAGAGACGGCAGCAAAGACGGCAGCGAAGATGGCAGCGAAGATGGCAGCAGAGACGGCAGCAACGGCAGCAACAGCCCCGTCAGGAACGTCAGCCGGGCGGATGTATATATCACCAGCTATGACCTTCTGCGCCGGGACGCCGCAAGCTATAAGGACCTTTCCTTCAACATAATGGTCATAGATGAAGCCCAGTACATAAAGAATCCTAAGGCTTCCCAGACCAAGGCCGTAAAATCCGTCAAGGCTTCCCGCCGCTTCGCCCTCACAGGCACTCCCATAGAGAACAAGCTGTCTGAGCTGTGGAGCATATTTGACTATCTCATGCCCGGATTCCTGTACACCTACCATGATTTCCAGGGACGTTTTGAGAATGCTATCGCAAAAAACAAGGACGCGGAGCTGACAGCCAGACTGAAAAAGATGATCTCACCCTTCATCCTCCGGAGACTCAAGACCGACGTCTTAAAGGATCTTCCTGAAAAGCTCGAGGAAGTCAGGTACGCGCGATTTGACGATGAGCAGAGGAAGCTATACGATGCCCAGGTCGTGAGAATGAAGCGGCTTATCAAGGATGAGAGCCTTGGCAGCGGTGGGCGAGACAAGATACAGATACTCGCGGAGCTGACAAGGATCAGGCAGATCTGCTGTGATCCTTCACTGGTATTCGAGGGCTACAACGGGGGCAGCGCGAAGCTTGACGCATGCATTGAGCTTATCGAGAGCGCGATCGAGGGCGGACATCGTATGCTGCTCTTCTCCCAGTTCAAGTCCATGCTCCACATCATCGAGGATGCCCTGAAGGAACGCGGTATAGATTATTTTATGATCACCGGGGAAACCTCCAAGGAGAAGCGCCTTGCGCTGGTCCACGAATTCAACGAAGGGGACATACCTGTTTTCCTGATCTCGCTTAAGGCGGGCGGCACAGGACTGAACCTCACCGGCGCGGACGTCGTCATTCATTATGATCCATGGTGGAATCTCGCTGTCCAGAACCAGGCGACGGACCGGGCTCATCGTATAGGCCAGAAGAACAAGGTCACGGTCTACAAGCTGATCTCCAAGGATACTATCGAGGAGAAGATCATCAACCTGCAGGAAGCCAAGAAGGATCTGGCGGACGCCATCCTGTCAGGCGAACAGTCGTCTCTCATGTCCCTCAGCCCTCAGGAGCTTTTGGAGCTTCTGGAGTGACATGGGGGCTGTATATGTGCGCGTAAAGTCAAAAGCAGGGCTGCCATATTCATGGCGTTGATGAATATGGCAGATTTATATCCAAGCTCATATAACAGATCATATACAAGCTTTTATAAAAGAACGGTTCGTGCCAATTTATTTAAAGAACGGCACATGCAGGCTTATGCCTGTCATGTGCCGTGAAGCAGGCGAGGGGCGGTTTGATATTCAGCTGGAGCCGAAGGATAAGAAGCAGGCGGGATATGTCCTGGAATTCAAAACGGGAAAAGATCTTGATGAAGACGGACTGAAAGCGCTGGCTGAGGAAGGCAACCGACAGATTCGGGAGCATCGGTACTACACAGATATGGAATATCATGGGGTGAAAACAATTATCCTGTTTGGAATTGCGTTCAGCGGCAAAAAGGTCTGCGTGAAGGTGGAAGAACGATAGAGCAACCGTAAATCATCCATTCCCATGGCCAAAATTGTCAGAAAGTATTAGACTGGTTAGTTTTCAAGGTAAACGCATCTTTGTCGAATTAAATACAACCTAACAGAAAAACGAAAAGGGATTAATGCAAAAACGGAAAGCTTTAGGGACACGTCATTTGCAGGGATCCCGGTGGCATCTGATGGAAGCAAGGGGGCTTAATGAGGTCGGTCTTTTCCTTGGCTATCCGCCTGAGGATGTGCGGTGCTTCATGAATGATTCACGGCGTGGAGTGAAGTGCACAGGCTGCTGGAAAGCATATGGAGATGAAGAAACCGAACAGTGCAGGAATCTTGGCGCGGCACTGGCCTGATATCAACGAGGGAGGATGTGCCGCTGAAGTAAATGGCAGTTGAAGGTGTATAGGACAATACGCAAGCTGCTAAGCAGTAGGCAGGAGGTTCGAATCCTCTAGTGGATGTCTCGAAACATGCGGAAGATCAAGGTTTCTTGGTTTTCCGCTTTTTTCATCTCATACACTTCTATCGAACTTCTTACATAACCCGCTTTGCAACCTCAATTTTTGCTAAGTGGAAAGGCATAGAACATCTGACCTTTCTTTTCCGTTAGACTGGAAGTCGAGAGTAAATGTCAAAAGTGATTAGCATAAGGGAACGGAAGAATGTCGAGGCTTATTTCTCTGTTACTTTTGTATAGAAACGGTTTTGACGCAGGAAAATACATCTAATCTCTGGCAATTCGTCAATTATGAATTATGATAGAAATGCCGATAATGCTATTCGTACAGACGATTCTCTCGATAGAACCATTGATTCAATTAAGAAATATACCGATTGATTTGCAACGATGGATAAATGCTATCTGCACAGTGCATTGTCGTTTTGTATGCATAAAGAAAGAAATATATACATATAAAATAGTGCTTTTTATGCAGAAACAACTTGATTTTCTGCATAAAAAGTAATAATATGTCATGCAGAAAGGAGATGGGTAGATGCACAGATTTGATTATTCTTTCCTTGATAATGGGTTGCTTCCGGCAGTTTTGCTCAACGTTACGGCGGATATCTACTCGCTAAGGACATTATCTTGGAGCAGAAAAGATCAGTTTCAGGAGATTTTCACAGAATTGGCTGAGATAGCAAAAGTACAGTCTGTCAAAAGCTCAAATGCGATAGAGGGTATCGTGACTACTGACGAGCGCATACATGAGATTGTTAAAGGCAATAGTACCCCGCTGAATCACAGCGAGCAGGAAATTGCCGGGTATAGAGATGCCCTTGCCGAAGTCCATACAAGATACGCAGTTATGGATTTTAAGCAGGGTGACATTCTACGCCTGCACGGAATCATGATGAACCTTGTTGGCTATACCAGTGCGGGAAAGTACAAAGAATTTGACAACGATATTATCGAAGAGGATAAATACGGCAGACGAAGCGTGAGATTTCATCCAACTTCCGCAGCAGATACGCCGATTGAGATGGAGCAGCTTGTGTTGGCTTACCAGGAAGCCAGGGATAATCCGAACATCAATCAGTTATTGCTGATCCCTTGTGTTATTCTCGATTTTCTCTGTATCCATCCATTCAGAGATGGGAACGGAAGAATGTCGAGGCTTATTTCTCTGTTGCTTTTGTACAGAAACGGTTTTGACGCAGGAAAATACATCTCATTTGAAGAACAGATCAATCTTCGAAAGGGAAATTACTACGAGTCATTGAAACAGTCTTCCATTGGATGGCACGAAAACCAGAGCGATTACTCCGCATTTATCATGGAGTTCCTGACAACACTGTATGCCTGCTACAAGGAGCTGGACAAGCGGTTTGCTGTTGTGGGAAGCAAGAAGGTTACAAAGCAGAACAGAGTGGAAGCAACCGTGTTAAACAGCCTGACTCCTGTATCAAAAGCGGACATCATTAAAATACTGCCGGATGTTAGTGCTACGACGATTGAGGCTGTGTTAGGTAAGATGGTGAGATTAGGAAGAATAAGAAAAATTGGTAGCGGAAGATCTATCCGATATGTGAGATCCGATCGATGAAAGGCTGAAAGGACTTTTCATAGCGTAGAAAACCTTGGGCAATCTTGGAATGCTTTGACCGTCGGAGCCTACAACAATGATATCGATATTCATGACGAAAACTTTAAAGGATTCAAACCTCTAGCTGATGTTGGAGAACTGTCTCCTTATAGTGCCACATCCGTTTTGTGGGATAGTTTGCAGGAAATATAATAAAGGAGGGCGAATATGGCATCAGACGCATTGCTGGACTTTTTTAAGGATGATATTGATAAGATAGTTGACGAGCGCATAGCCCAGGAACGGCAGGAGGCCAACGTGCGTCCGGAACAGGAAAGGCAAGAGGCCAACGTGCGTCTGGAACAGGAAAGGCAGCTCCTCGAGCAAGAAAAACAGAAGGCTGATGAACAGGTTTTTGACATTATAAAAAACCTCATGAATGCTTACCATATTACACTCGAGGAGGTAATGGAAGTTCTGAGGCTACCCCAGGCTCAGAGAGACCGTTATTCCAAGCATCTTCCGCAGAATACGTAACGCTGTCCTTATTGTGCTCGATGAGGCAATAGCGACCTACCGCATATTGCCATCCCTGCTTTCCATTAGCCTCTTTACTGGCACCCTTGTAATACACTAATCATTAACGTGTTTTTTGCAAGCCCTTTCTGCAAAAAGGGCTTGCAAAAAAAATACGGTATTTCTGTTAATGTCTTGTCCGCAGAGTCTTCAATGTATTAACTACTCAGCCCCTCCGAGTTCCAGACGTTCGCTTCGTACATTCGTTTTACCGCAATTATTCCGAACTTTCAACAAAAACTTGATGAATCAACGCCCTTGTAACATTTCAGCTTGAAAAATGGTTGATTTAGACTGCTTTTGCCATGAAATGTTTCAATTTGTCACACCACTTGAAATGTGCCGTCCGCAGGAGTATGATTCTGCTAAAATGATGTTCATATGAATTCATTGAGAGTTTCCGTAGTTCGTGGTAATATGTTCATACAGAACAAGCTAGCAGCTCTGCCATTGACATGATTACCACAAGTACTGCCGAAAGGACATTGTTTGATGACAGAGTCACAAAGAAAGAAACGTATAGCCGAACTCCGCGCCGAGCTGAAGATGCTGGAGGCGGTGCCGAGGAGCGACTGGCACAAGGCCTTCGAGGCCTACCTGACCATCCTTATCTCAAAATATGAAGGCGTTAAGCTTGACAGTGAAGTCGAGATTGGAATTGACCCACCGAGGGCGGACTACATCATCCTGGTAAATGACGAAGGGACAGAATTTAAAGAAAGCATCTTCAAGCTGTTCCGCAAGGTGAACATTATAGAATACAAGCGCCAGGACGATGCCCTCAACGAGGCTGTCATATATAAGGCCTGCAGTTACGCAGGCATGTATATAGCGGCAAATGCCCATGGCGGCATACAAAAGGACCAACTCACGATATCCATCTTCCGTGCCGTGAAGAACCCCCGGCTGTTCTCTGCTCTGGAGAAATCGGGAAACCTGGTACGGACGGATACGCCCGGCATCTACCGTGTATCCATCTTATCCGGCGTATTTGACATTCCGTTCCAGATCGTCATAACGAGCGAACTTGAGGGCAATGAGTATGCCGCCTGCAGAGTGCTCGCAGCAAAGGCTGAAGAAGCGGACATGCGGCAGGTCATCAGTCTGGCAAGGGACGAGACCGGCGAGGAAGCGAAAAACTGCTACAAAATAATCCTGACTTTGATGCTTGAAAAGCATCGCGAGCTTTTTTCGATGATAACAAGGAGGGCGAATATGGCATCAGACGCATTGCGGGACTTTTTTAAGGATGATATTGATAAGATAGTTGACGAGCGCATGGCCCAGGAACGACAGGAGGCCAGCGTACGCCTGGAGCAGGAACGGAAGGATGCCAGCGTACGTCTGGAGCAGGAACGGAAAGATGCCAGCATGCGCCTGGAACAAGAAAGACAGGAAGCCGGCGAACGCCTGAAACAGGAGCGGCAGAAAGCCAACGAACGCCTGGAGCAAGAACGGCAGGAGGCCAGCATGCGCCTGGAACAGGAAAGGCAGCTCCTTGAGCAGGAAAAACAGAAGGCTGATGAACAGGTTTTTGACATTGTAAAAAACCTCATGAATGCTTACCATATTACACTCGAGGAGGCAATGGAAGTTCTCAAGATACCCCAGCCCAAAAGAGATTACTATTCAGGACACCTTCTGAATAATATGTGACATTTGCTCTATTACTTTAAAATACAACCTACCGGGTGGGTAAAAAAGGGCAGACTTCCCCTATGACACCCGTATGATAAATGTAAACCTGTGCCTGGAAGGCTTATGCGGCAACTACAGGCCCTTCCTAGCCAAGTGCTTTTAGCTTCTTTAGGTACGCAGCAATCTTGCGTTCCCTGTTAAACTGGTTATAGTAGTCGGCACCGAGGTCCGTGTACTTGACGCCAT
>CACXUY010000025.1 GCA_902770965.1 uncultured Lachnospiraceae bacterium
TGCTGGCGTCGGGCTGTTTGGCTCGGCGCCGGTCGCTTATTCCCAATGACAGAATGTCGGGCAACCGATTGACATTATGCTGCGTCAACTGACTGCCAGGTCAGCAAGTCCCTAACAGTAAAACCATTAGACAAATCATATGATGATATTGCTAGGATTATGGTAGAAGTTTTTCGCCTCATCCATAACCATAGACCACAGCCGCCAACTCCTTCTTATGATGCTGTCAAAACTGATTCTTCAAATATATTTAAACCTGATATGGGTAAAACTCCGGAGATTGAAAGCAGCAAGCCCCAATACCATGTGGGAGCCAAGCTTCTTTTTGGCAGTTATCCATACGAAGCAGATGGTGAAAAAAAGAAGCTTGAATGGAAGATTCTGGCGGTAGAAAAGGATCGAATGCTGATCATAACACAGGATCTTATAGAATGTGCTCCATATAACAAGGATTATAAAGCAGTTACATGGGAGAGCTGCACGCTTCGGAAATGGATGAATGGGGAATTCATGGATGTAGCTTTTGATGAGAAAGAAAAGTCCAGAATTGTTTCGGTTATAAATTCAAATCCCGATAATAAAACATATGAAACGAAAGATGGGAGAAAGACAGAAGACAGGGTGTTCGCACTCAGCATCGATGAAGTAAGACAGTATTTTAAAAATGCTTCTTATAGAGTGGCTGCGCCGACTCCATATGTGGAGAAAGCATATGAAGGCAGAGTTTACATATCGGACAAATACAAGGTGAACGGGCGAAGGACGGGCTGGTGGTGGCTGCGCTCGCCTGGCATCGATAGTCACTTTGCCGCGAATGTCAACTACGCTGGCATCATCAATGGGCTCGGTTGCCTTGTGGATAATTCTGCTGGTTCTGTTCGCCCCGCTTTATGGCTGTATCTGTAATCTGAAATCTTTAAATCTGTAAAATCTTTTCATCCGGCGCGAAGCGCCAATCATCCGCAAATCCGCCCATCTGCACGGACCGCAATACACGGTGAGATTAAGACAGAGAGCCGTCACTCTGCCGAGTGACGGCTCTCTGTCCCTATCTTAACTATCGGTATAAGAAGCTCGCATTGCTTACGTTGCAAGCGTCACCATGCATTTAAGTCCCCACGCGGCTTCGTGCTTTGCATTCCCGTCCCTGATGTCAGCGAAACTGTATCCTCAATCCGCATATTAACTGTCTTTGAGAATGTATTCTTTCAGAGCGAGGTAGATATCGTCTTCCTTAGGGGGGCAGCCGGGTATGCTGGTCAAAAAACCATGGGTGCAAGTGCCGACTCCAAGCTTTCCTGTCTTTTTGCGGTGTCCTTGGCCGATGGCGACGGGCACCGACAGCTTTTCAAGGAGGTTTTCTTCCTTCAGCCGTTCAAGGGCAGGAATCAGGACTCCGTAACAGGCACTGCAGGAATCGAATTCATCTACGGCGTAGCTTACGTCCAGCAGATTTTGCGCTGGCAGATCCTCATATGGAGTTCCCTCACAGGTGATCAGGTGAAGGGATGACAGATCGCTTGAACCCACGCCTAGCTTCTCCGCCATTCTGATATAAGGAACGTCCTCGATCCGGTATTTCAGCAGGGAGCAGACAAAGGAATCCACCAAAACAGGATCTGTTGCGGCCATGACGCAGTTCCGCACCACGGGATTGCCGCCTTCTTCAAAGCTTAGATCCCCGCAAATGTGGTCTATGACGATAAAGTCCGGCTTCAGGAAGGTGTTCAGAAGGGCGATAGGACGGTGCAGTCCCATGGTATGGAAACGCCTTTTTTCCGAATTCGGAATCAGTCCCTTCATATTTTTGAGGGCGCAGGTGATGTGCGTCTGACAGTGCCCTTTGAGAACCGGGACATTTATCAGGAAATCCCAGTCCTTGACGCAGCGGCAGATCGTCAGCTTTTCACCTCCGCAATCGACAGTAAAGCCCTTTTCCTTCTGGGTATCGAGAAGGGTGACGTGATATGAGCGGGCAAGATTCCGGTAGCCGCAGTACTCAAAGGCTTCCTCCGTGCGGTCGCCAACCCAGGAGCCCTCTGCGATAATGATGTCGTAAAAACCGCGTTCCTGCAGGAATTCGATGATGCCCGCCACGACTTCTGTATGTGTGGTTCCTCCAAACTCCGCAGGGGAGGGAGTTACAAGATTTGGCTTGATCGCGATCCTTGCATCCTGCGAGGGGAGAAGCTCCGCCAGACCGGCCTGGCGGAGCAGGCGTTTTGTTAGATCCTTATAATCCGTTCCATAGGAACGCCAGATTTCATTTTTCTTCATAATTCTCCCCTATCTGCCTGTATTAAAGGTTCATTCAAAAGAACATTCCGGTTTTGCGTACTTAATTCATCGTGTAGGTGACCGTCACATTCGCTGCGATCTCGGTCTCGCCGGGCTGGAAGGAAGGACCTGCTGCATCCATCGCTGCTTCAGTCATAGACACTGAGTTCACGCCTTTGGTGTACCTGGCAGAGGTGTTCTGGTAGCCCTCGATAATATTGACAGGTTCCCCCAGCTCTTTCCCTGCGGCTTTAGCCAAAACCGCTGCTTTGTCGCGTGAAGCGGCAACTGCCTGCGAGAGTGCCTGGCTGTAAGCCTCGTCATAGCCGCTGCACAGGAAGCTCACATTGTCAATCTGATTGATCCCTGCCTCTACGCATGCGGAGAGCAGCTTGCCCAGGTCATCGATGTTCTGGTCCTGAACTGAGAGGGAAGTGGTCACATTGTATCCGATGAGACGCTGCTGGTTATTTGACCAATCATACTGGGGATACATGCTGTAATATGTGGTGCGTATGCTTTTTTCTTCGACGCCGCGTTCCGTGAGGACGGATATGACTTTTTTCACGGATTCGCTGTTCTTGCTCTGCGCGTCCTCCGCAGCTTTTTCCTGTGTCGAAACGCCAAATGTTACGGTAGCCTTATCAGGAACCAGGGACACTGTGCTTGAAGCGGAAACGGTGATCTCCGGTTTCACTTCGGCCGAAGCAGACGCATTCGAGGAAGAAGTCAAAGATGCTGTGCTCGCCGCTATCCCGCTGCAGCCGACCAGTCCCAGGCTGAACGCGATTCCAAGGGCGGTAAAGATCGTCGTTCTCATTGTTTTATTCATAATCAAGTCCTCCGTAATGATATATAGTGTAGTGGGTAAGTTAAAGGTTGACGGAAACGGTAAGACACATACAGTGCTTTCTATAATAATAGTAACGGAATCCCTCTTAAATGTAACACTATAAGCAAACCGATTATAGATTGTTTTGATAAAGAATCCGCGTGCTTTTGCGTGACAAATGGCTTTGGTTATGTTAGGCTTAGTTCGATAATATTATAACAGCCTTGCATTATAGAACACAACTTGAAAATGTAGGAAGCGGGTGTCATTTTATGGATTTTGAGGTTGGTTTTGGCAGTACTGTGCAGCGTTTTTCTCTTCCTGAGGAAAATCTCGCGGGTGTTCTTTTGCCGAATCCGGTGGAGATAAAGCTGAGAGATGAAGCGGCGGTGGAGGCGGCGCTTGATGCTCCTGTCGGAGCTCTGAGGCTGGAGGAGCTTGTGAAGCCAGGGCAGAAAATAGCCGTCATAACCAGCGACATAACTCGCCCCATGCCTTCGAAGCAGGTGCTGCCGTCAGTATTGCGGAGGCTTGAGAGAGCAGGCATCCCCAAAAATGATATAACTGTTGTTTTTGCCCTGGGAAGCCACCGCAGGCACACTGACGACGAGATGGTTCATCTGGTCGGTGAGGATATTGTCAGTGAATATCGCTGCGTGGATTCGAGTGAGGGTGATTTTGTCCGCCTCGGTGTCACTGAGGGCGGAACGCCTGTGGATATAGCGGCCCCGGTGGCGAACGCTGATTTCCGCATAGCTCTCGGAAACATAGAATACCACTATTTCGCGGGCTACAGCGGGGGCGCGAAGGCTGTCATGCCGGGCTGCTCGACCTATGACGCGATACAGGTGAATCACAGGCGCATGGTGGAGGCGGCCGCCCACGCCGGCAGGCTGGAGGGGAACCCCGTGCGCGATGACATAGAAGAGACCATGAGGTACTGTCCGCTTCATTATATTGTTAATGTGGTTTTGGACGAGCACAAGAAGATCATCAGCTGCTTCGCGGGAGATTGGAAGGAAGCCCATCGGGCGGGCTGCCGTTTCCTGGACAAGCTCTACAAGACACACATCGCGGAACCGGCGGATATTGTGGTTGTATCCCAGGGCGGCGCTCCCAAGGACCTTAATCTATATCAGACACAGAAGGCTCTTGACAACTCCAAGCATGCGGTTCGTGACGGCGGCGTGATCATCCTTGTCGGTTCATGCAGAGAAGGCCTGGGGAATAAGATTTTTGAAGAGTGGATGCTGACAGCTAGGTCTCCTCAGGATCTTGTGGACCGCATTCAGGCTGATTTTCGCCTGGGCGGACATAAGGCGGCATCGATAGCGCTGGTGGAGCAAAAGGCGGATGTCTATCTGGTGTCAGAGATGGATTCTCAGATGGTTTTAAATATTTTCATGACCCCTTTTGATTCCGTTCAGGCGGCATTGGACGCGGCATTCGCGAAACTCGGAACGGAGGTTAAAGTCTTGGTCATGCCTTATGGAGGCTCCACTCTCCCCGTGCTGGACAGTAACGACAATTAACGAGAATTAAGCCATTATATACACAAAAGAGCGCTTGTATTATTGTTGTAAGCATGTTAAACTTGTTCAAAGTTCTGAACAACGTTGGATGTTTACATTTCTTCAATCAGGGTGATGCGTATATGCCTTATATGAAATATGATTTTATTTACAAAAGCCTGCGGCGTGGGATTGAGACGGGGGAATATCCTTATGGCGGTATGCTGCCCTCAGAGCATCAGCTTGTCGGGCAGTACAGCTGTTCGCGCAATACCGTTCGCAGGGCTATAGCCAAGCTGGCCGAGGAAGGCTATGTTCAGAGCGTCCACGGCAAGGGAGTCCAGGTGATCTATCAGATCCGCGCGCAGACACTCTTCACCATCGGCGCCATAGAGAGCATGAAGGAAGCGGCCGCCCGCAATGGAATGACCCTCCGAACCAAGCTCGTCGGCTTTGAAGAAATAACTGTGGACGAGGCTTTTTCCGCTAAAACAGGTTTTCCTGTCGGAGAAGAGCTATATTACCTCGTGCGGCTGCGGTATCTGGATGACAGGCCGCTGATACTTGACCACAATTATTTCCTGAAGCGGGTGGTAGAGGGGCTGACTTCGCAGATAGCTATCGACTCGGTCTATGAATACATGGAAAAAACACTGAACGAGACCATTGTCACGACCAGAAGACGGTATACGGTGGAACGTGAGACCGAGATGGACGCGCGGTATCTTGACCTTCGCGGGTTTAACTGCGTGTTGGTGGTGAGCAGCAAAACCTTCAACAAGGACGGCGTTCTCTTCGAATATACCAATTCCCGCCATTGCCCGGATAAATTCGTGTTTTATGACGCTGCGCAGCGCAAAAAAGAAGGAATATAAAACAGAACGAAGCTTAAGATACAGACGCGCAAGAGTCGGTCATGCCGATTCCTGCGCGTCTTTTATTTGAAAGTCGGCTCGCCGCGAAGCGGGTGGCCATATAGGGATGCATACATCGCCTGTATGCTGCCATAGCTTTCATACGTTGTGGAGGCAAAGGCCCGCGGAGCGTCCCGAGTCTGTGGTGCGGAATAAGAGTTACAATATTTCTAATAGCCGTGAATGATATGTTGACATACTTGTTTAAACGAGTTATACTAACATTAACAGTCACTTGTTTGAACAAGTACATATTATGGAGGTTGAGACATGGGTAAATTCCAGTCAGAGGCAACAGAGCTTCTCGAAGCGATCAACGGCAAAGAAAATATTGCTGCGGTAACCCACTGTATCACGAGGATGCGCTTCGTCCTCAATGATCCCAAGAAGGCGGATCTGAAGAGGATCGAGGCGATACCCTGCGTCAAGGGCACGTTCACCCAGGCGGGACAGTTCCAGGTCATCATAGGCAATGAAGTAGCGGACTTTTATGATGATTTCGTCGCCGTCTCCGGTGTGTCGGGAGTATCAAAAGCAGAAGTCAAGAGCATGTCAAAGCAGAACCAGAACATCCTGCAGAGGCTGATGACTTCTATCGCGGAAATCTTCGCACCTTTGATTCCCGCCATCGTAGTCGGAGGCCTGATCCTTGGCTTCCGCAACGTCATCGACAGCATGGAGATCTTCAACGGAGCGACATTGGTAAGCCAGAGCCAGTTCTGGGCAGGCGTCGACCATTTCCTGTGGCTGCTCGGTGAAGCCGTCTTCCATGTAGGCATTCCTGTCGGTATCTGTTGGACCGTCATGAAGAAGATGGGCGGAACAGAGATGCTCGGCATCATCCTCGGCCTTACTCTTGTCTCCAGCCAGCTCACCAACGCTTACAGCGTGGCGCAGGCACTGGCAGACGGCACCATCAACCAGTGGAACTTTGGTTTCATCAAGGTCAATATGATCGGCTATCAGGCTCAGGTCATTCCCGCCATGCTTGCGGCTTTCACGCTGGCCTATCTGGAACGCTTCTTCAAGAAGATCATTCCTTCGGTAGTACAGATGATACTTGTGCCCTTCTGCAGCCTTCTGCTGGCGGTCATGGCAGCGCATTTCGTCCTTGGTCCCATCGGCTGGACTGTCGGCTCGTGGATATCAGCGGCTGTGTATGCCGGCATCAGCGGCTCCTTCCGCGTTCTCTTCGGCGCGATCTTCGGCTTCTTCTACGCTCCGCTGGTCATCACCGGCCTGCACCATATGAGCAACGCCATCGACCTGCAGCTGATCGCTGACTTCGGCGGCACTATGCTTTGGCCCATGATCGCTCTTTCAAACATCGCTCAGGGCAGCGCTGTTCTGGGCATGATCGCCCTGCAGCGCAAGAACGCGAAAGCCACAGAGCTGAACATTCCTTCATGCATCTCCTGCTATCTTGGCGTCACGGAGCCTGCGATGTTCGGTATCAACCTGAAATATGTCTTCCCCTTCATCTGCGGCATGACCGGTTCGTGCATCGCCGCCATCATCAGCACGGCCGCGAGCGTCACGGCAAGCGCTATCGGCGTCGGCGGCCTGCCCGGCATCCTCTCCATACAGCCCGCGTCTATCGCGGTATTTGCTCTATGCATGCTGGTGGCTGTTGTCGTTCCCTTCATGCTGACTTACGTGATCGGTAAGCGCAAGGGCATCGATAAGGAAGCAAATGAGGAAGCCGCTCTTGAGGCTGTGAAAGAAGCCGCTGTCGCCGCTCATGCTCCCACGGCTTTCTGTGCCTTCCTTTCCGGCAAGACAGTAGCTATCGAGAAGGTTCCGGACGCGACATTCGCGGAGAAGGTCCTTGGAGACGGCATCGCCATCGATCCCACTGACAATACCGTCGTCGCCCCTGCGGACAGCGTCGTCGTGACCACCATGCCCGGCAGCGACCATGCAGTCGGTCTTTCGCTGGACAACGGGATCGAGATCCTGATCCATGTCGGTCTTGATACCGTCGCTATGAACGGAGACGGCTTCACATGCCATGTCAAGGAAGGCGACAGGGTGAAGGCCGGGCAGAAGCTCATCACCTTCGACCCTAAGAAGATCAAAGCAGCCGGCCATCCCACTATAACCATGATGGTCGTCACTGATGCCGCGGGATACGAGAAGTTCAGCTTTGAGACCGGCAAGACTGTCAGGGCAGGCGAGGGTGAGATAGTCCGCGCAGAATGAATAATCCGTGAAGCAGTGCTATTTCGTCAGGTTTGACGCTTCTTTCCGAGTCCGCAGTAATTATCCAGCCCCGCAGCGAGGGATGCGCAGCATCCTGAGTCTGGGGCGCTGAGTAGTTACAATCTGCGAACATGAGACACGTAAGGGTGCCTTTGGGGAAAGAGGGAAAAAGACAGATAGACTAAAAGTGAGGCATGATTATGAACGGTTTTAAGAACAGCGCTGTATATCAGATTTATGTAAAATCCTTTTGTGATTCCAACGGAGATGGGATCGGCGACCTGAACGGTATCCGCTCCAAGCTCAGTTATATTAAGAGCCTTGGCGTCGACTACATCTGGCTGACTCCGTTCTTTCCGTCTCCTATGGTAGACAATGGCTACGACGTCTCGGATTATACCGCGGTCAATCCGATGTTTGGGACGATGGCGGACTGCGAGGCGATGATTGCCGAGGCGGATGAGCTCGGCATGGGCTTTATGTTCGACATGGTCTTCAATCATACATCATCCGAGCACGAGTGGTTCAAGAAAGCCTTGTCAGGCGATCCGAAATACATGGACTACTACATTTTCCGCGACAGCGTGGACGGAAAAGCGCCGACTGACTGGATAGCCAGCTTCGGCGGTCCGGCGTGGGATTATGTTGAGTCGCTGGACAAATGGTATCTGCATCTTTTCGACCCGAAGCAGCCGGACCTGAACTGGGAGAATCCGGAGGTTCGTGAGGAGCTTAAGAACGTCATCCGTTTCTGGAAAGACAAGGGCGTCAAGGGCTTTCGCTTCGATGTCCTGAACCTGATCTCGAAGCCCGCGAGCTTCGACCTCCCCGCAGGTCCCGCCCACCGTTTCTGCAAGGACGGCTGGCATGTGCATGAGTTCATACGCGAGATGGTCACTGACACCGGGCTGGAGGATATGGTGACGGTAGGAGAGATGGCTTCCACTACGCTGGACAACTGCATCCGTTATTCTAATCCGAGGAATCACGAGCTGTCCATGTGTTTTAGCTTTCATCACCTGAAGGTGGATTACCGGAACGGGGATAAATGGGCTTTGATGCCTCCGGACCTCGTCAGCCTGAGGTCTTTGTTCAAGGCCTGGCAGGAGGAGATGGAAAAAGGCGGCGGCTGGAACGCGGTGTTCTGGGACAATCATGATCAGCCCCGCGTAGTTTCGCGCTTTGGAGACGAAGGGAAATATTGGAAGCAGTCGGCGAAGATGCTTGCTACATTTATACATCTGCTCCGAGGCACGCCCTACATCTATCAGGGCGAGGAGCTAGGGATGACAAACGCGCATTTTGCTTCCATCGACCAGTACAGGGATGTTGAGGCGATCAATTATTTCCATATCCTGCTTGATCGAGGTGAAACGGAAGAAGACGCGCTGAAGGTCTTAGGCGAGCGTGCCCGAGACAATGGCCGCACGCCGATGCAATGGACGGCGGGAAAGAACGCCGGTTTCTCAGAAGCCGAACCATGGATCGGCCTGCCGGATAATTACGGCCGCATTAACGTGGAGGCGGAAGAGAGCGATCCTGATTCTATCCTGAATTATTACCGTGAGCTGACCAGGCTGCGCAAGGAATCTTCGATTATCGCGGAAGGCGGAATACGCTTCCTGGACAGCGGCAATGAGAAGGTTTTTGCCTATGAGAGGCTGCTTGCAAAAGACCGGATGGTAGTTGTCTGCAATTTCAGCGCGGAAGAAGAAAAGATCGCGGATATCCTGCCTGAGGGCAGAGTCGTCTGCGGCAATTACGCGGATCCGCCGCTGCACAGTGATAAGCTTCGCCCTTACGAAGCTGTCGCGGTAGAGGCTTTGCAAAGCTGATATGGAAAACTCGTGTTTTTCCCATGTGACTGCTGGTTGTTCGGCAAGGCAGTGTTGAAGTGAAGGATCATTTTAAAACCACTGTATAATTGGGGGTATAAAAAAACTATATATGCCTGTTGGGCACACGTAGAAGAGCAGAGGTGGGCGAGTCTCACCCCTGCTTTTTTCTTTACGCGCAGGTTCATGTAAGGAATAAATGCGGAAGTCGATGAACAGTTTTAATGCTGCATAAAAATGGATATCAACGATTTTTAATATACCATTAACAATTATTGAAAAACATGTATTAATACAGTATTAATACAGATTGCTATTTACAGATGATGGAAAATCTGATAAATTAGACGTATATGAAATACTGATACCGAAAAACGAAAATAAAAATTTGGTATTCATAATTAATTATATCAGTGCTTTTGCTCTTGTCAGCATAAGCCGTATGACTTTCGCAGGCCTTGTATTGCGGGGAGAGAGGATGCCGGAGTTGACGCTGTGCTGAGATATCGGGTGGGGACAGCAGATCTGATTCATTTTTATCAAGACGCATAGTTAGCATATGCATGTACTTCGAAGGATATGACTGTTGCTTTTATTTTTTGAATCTTATAAGATTATAAGTCGCATCTTTCACTTTTATATGAACGGTTCAGCTTTTCTTATTCCGATATATATGAAGCAATGGCACCGGGCTGCCTGGTGCCGGTTTTATTTTTAAGGAGGTAAACATGAGTACATCCAAGAAACGATGGAACAGACTTATGTCCATCATCCTTGCCGCGGCTATGATAGTCGCCACGCTCACTCCGACCGCTGTATTCGCGCAGCAGGCTCCGGCAGATGGGCAGGCGCAGGCCATAGAAGTCGGCGAGGAGAAGGCTGAAGCTGCCGAGGCTGTTGATGCCGAGGAGGCAGCCGATGCCGAGGAGGCTGTGGAAGCTGCCGCTGACGCGGATGACCCGCAGCCCGCGGCAGATCCTGAGCCTGCGGCAGATCCTGAGCCCGCGGCAGATCCGGAACCCGCGGCAGATCCGGAATCCGCGGACGACAGGGAAGCGATCGATATGGATTCCTTCACTGAGGCGCTTGCGATTGATTTCTCACAGGCCGCCCAGCTGCCCCTGACCGGTTACTTTTTCAAGAAGGTCGGAGAAGACAGCCGTCAGGTGAAGGTCTATATCTCGGAGCATGCGTCTATTCGTTCCTATTTCACAGTAATTGCTGTCCCTGACGGAGTTGACACCGATGATTTCGTCGAGGAGCAGGGCTGGTTTGACATAGCGGACAAAAACGGCGAATGCCTCCTCATCCTTGAACCTGCAAAAGACGGTTCGTGGGGGAAGGAGGAAGATGAGATCGGGTATGTTACCGATGCCATCAACTTCGTTAAGAGCGGAAGAAACGCCAATAATGTCCAGCTGTTCTCAAACTTCGGCGAATTCTATTTTGTCGGATACGGGCATGGCTCGAACCCGCTGAATTACTACGCCATGCTGTATCCCATATTCGTCATCAGCCAGTATTATACTGACGGTGCCGCGTTTAGCGACACGAAGCTTATGACAGATGCGGCCGCCGTTGATTACGATGGCTCGAATACCAGCGGCTACAGCGCGGGCTACAGAGATAAGGATGAAGAGTTTGACGCTGTTCTGAAGGGCTTAGGTATAAACAGCCGACTGAAGAACTCAGAGATCCCTATCCCTACCTGGCTTAACAATTATAATGCCAACGGCGTCACTGCCAGATACTGGAAGTATGCCAATGATGTCTATGACACCGCGGTAGATCAGGTTTTCTGGCAGAAGCCTAATTCCGCCCGTCTTGCCACTCTTTACGCGAACGCGTGCCAGCGCGCGGACGGCAAGAACTACGGCATATCTCAGGTCAAGCTGACCAGTAAGGCTAATGCCGGCGCTGAAGACATCTATGAGTTCCTGTCACGGTATACAAGGTATGACAACACCTTTAGCTACAGCAATAACCTTATGTGGAGGCTTGGTTACGCCCCCGCAACCGTTGACGCACAGATCGCCTCACAGGACGGTGAAAATATAAAGTATACCTACAAGGCGAAAAACAAGGAAGGCGAAGCTGTATCCCTGGAAGCTGTATTCATGGGCGACGGAGAGAGAGCTGTCGTTCCCTTCGGAGACGATAAAGGCGGCCTCATCAATGTCGGCGTCATCGCGTTTGCCGACAATGGCGGTTCAGAGGATTACGACCCCCGCGAGTTTATAGTGTATATTCCTGATTCCGCTTCCAAATGGGGAGAGCAGGGCGCGCCCGTCGTCATGGTGTATCCCGGCAACTCACAGACAGACCGCATCTTCCTGGATTCCACAGGCTGGTGGAGAGTGGCGAACAAAGAAGGGGCAGTCATCGCTGTGGTCTGCGAGACTTATAACAGGGGCGGCGTCACTGTAAGCCACTATGACAGCGACCTGTTCTACTATGCACTCAAGGCACATCTGGAGCAGTATATTTCCAAGAAGTATGACATTGCCCTTGACATGGGCCGTATCTACGGCACAGGCCAGTCCGCCGGTTCTATGGCGACCCAGGGCTTCTGCTTCACCAATCCGGAGTTCTTCGCGGCTGTGGCCTCTACTTCCGGCATCAGAACCAACAATGGCGTGAACGGCAGTATCCCTTCATACCTCATCACGGGACAGAGCGACCTTACCAATCTGGTTCCCGATATGGAAGGTTCTACCGGACTCCAGACCTGGGCGAACTATCTGATCAATGTCAATGATACCGACGGCAGCGCACTTGAAGCTTCCAATGCTTATGCCGAGAGCCCTTATGAGGCCATGCCCGGCAAGAAGCTGCTTCGTTGGAATACCAAGGAATGGACCAATGATCAGGGCATAACTCTTGTCAAATGGTCACAGAACATCCTGCGTTCGCACAACTGCTATCCCGCGGAGATGCCCATGCTGTTTGATTTCATGAAGCATTTCCGTTATGAGACGGATGATCAAGGCAATGTGACAGGACGTTTCTACAGTGAGACGGGCTTCCAAAAGGATGATGCCGTTAAGATCAATTTCTCTGAGATTCCGACCAAGGATGATATCGAGTCCATACAGGCTATCACCGATGAGACGTTCTACGGCACCGGCGTGGTCGAGGTCGTTGTTACATATAAGTATGGAACTAACCTCGACAAGGTTAGCCCCGAAAGCTATGTGCTTGAAGACCGTGGCTCGCTCAATCCTGATTTTGGACAGATCAAGATCGAGTCCTTGCTTGTAGATAATAACAAGGTTTACTTGAACATCGATGATGGCTTCAAGGCGACAGAGAACAACAAGCTCGTTTATACAGGCAGCGACAAGGAAGGCAGCCGTGAGCGCAACGTGTACGGCATCTATTCTGTCGGTCCCTGGTATCGTGACGCCGAGGGAACAATCCATTTCGGCAGGTCCGATGAGGACGCCTATGAAAACAATACGACCGGACAGGGCTATCAGAGCCGTGCCTGCCTGGAGCTGAAGCTTCGTCACACTACTGATGCCCCCGAAGACGCGGCCTGCCTCGCCAATGACAAGGGTTTGTATACCGGCCTTGGCGGTCTGTGGCTTGAGACTATAGACCGTCAGTTCGAGAAGGGCGGTTTCCGCGACCTCTACGATCTGAAGATCAGGAGCACAGGCCAGTATGACAAGACCGGTATAGGCGATGATTATGTCCGCGGCTACTACTTCATCCCCGAAGATTACGATCCTTCGAACGGCATCGTATTCACGCTTCAGGGACAGGGTATCAGCTACTGGCAGCTCGCTGACGGCACGAACAATGCCGGCACCGGCTTCATGTATGATTCCGCCACATATTCCTGGAGGAATAAGGGCGCTATCGTCGTCAATATCCATGACCGTTCAACTACCTCGAAGCTTCCTGAGGGCTATGACTTCGTCGTGGATGATGTCAACGTCATGAAGTATTTCATCGATACCTACAAGATCACCGGCAATATCGTGATCCAGGGTAATTCCCGCGGAACGATGGCATCCGACATAGTGATCAAGGCACTGGCGGGCTGCAGGTACAGTCCGGCGCAGCAGGGAATGGGCGCCAATGCCGAGCTCAACAAGGCTCTTGACAAAAAGGTCTATGATTTCACGATCGACACCTATATCTGCCAGAACGGCACGATGGGCGGAAATATGTGGGAAGACGAAGCCTGGGAAGCCATAGCAGCTACAGACCTTAGAGTCTGGGCATTCGACGGCGAACAGGATTCCAACAACATCGACAACATCGCCAGGCTCAAAGAGCTGTACAGACAAAACGGAAAGAGCGAGGCATGGATCGAGGATAATGTCCGTCTGACCGGCTACACCTCACAGCTGTACTATCCTTGGGGCGAGAGCGACCATTCGACCACTCGTATCAACGGCTGGTACTTCGCCGATGCCGCTTATTATGGTCCTGACCTTACTATCGATCCTGAGTCAGGCCAGATAGTGTACAAGAATAAGCTCAAAGGCGGACAGACCTATAAGCTCACAGGCTACGGAAGTGCCGGTGAGAACAACAAGAAGGACTATGAGTACACTGTATATGACGACCTCTTCCAGGTATGGGCATTGCAGAATGACTACATTGAGCCGGCCGAAGCTATCGATCTTGACAGCTTCACCACAGCTCTTGAAACCGATTATTCACAGGCCGCTCAGCTGCCTCTTACCGGTTTCTACAGCAAGGCCATCGATGTGGACGGCAACGGTGAACTCGATGACGGACGTACCGTCAAGGTCTATTTCTCTGAAGAGACCCAGATACGCAGCTATTTCACCATCGTCGCAGTTCCTGACGGAGTGAATACCTACACGTTCCTTCGTAAGGAAGGCTGGCTTGACGTCGCGGACAAACAGGGAGAAGCCCTGTTCGTGCTTGAACCCGGCATGGACGGCTGGGGCAGCGCTGAAGAAGAGGAAGCATATGTCAACAGCGCCATCGCTTTCCTTACAGGCACGAAGAACGCAAGCGGCGTAGCTGTTTTCTCGACCTTCGGTGAGTTCTATGTCGCAGGCTACGGCAGTGGAGCGGCTCCGCTCGAGGCCTGGGCAGCAAAGAACCCCATCCTGGTGATCGCTCAGGCATATCAGGAGGGCAGCTCTGCCGGCACTGAGTACCTGACTTCCATAGCGAGCACTCCGTACACCGGGAAGAGCTCCAACGGCGACATCAGTGAAGTCCTTGATGAGACTGTTAAGAAGGTCGGCATCAGCGGCATCCTCTCACCTAAGGATGTCCCGATCCCTACCATGCTTTATAATTATGAAGGCAGCGTAGATTACTGGAAGGCTGCTAATGACGCAGCTGAAGAAGCAGGTGATGATGAAGGCTGGAGCAATTCCACAAGATGGAACCAGAGCATCGATTCTGACGCCTACGCAACTGATCACGCGAACCTTCGCGTCAAGAGCATGGACGAAGATGCCAAGTATGGTATCTCATTTGTACTTGTAAGGTATAGCGACGATGCCGGTTATATCGACGCGGCAAGGGTTTATGACGATCTTTTCGCGAAATTCACTCGTTACGATGTCACCTTCGCTTATTCAAACGTTTTGTCCGAGCGCCTGAATTATCAGGATGCCCGTGTTGCGGCCCAGCGTCAGGCAAAGGACGGCGTGGCTAAGGAGACTCTCAGCGACGGCACCCAGATCTGGGGGCAGGCTGATAAGGAGATAGAAGGCCATGGCACTGTCAAGGTAGGCGTGATTGCCTTCTCCGATAACAGCGGCGACGGCAAGCCTGATCCTCGCGAGTACATAGCGTTTATTCCTGAAGGCTTTGATGGCAAGGAGCTTCCTCTCCTCATGATCTATGCCGGCAACAGCCAGACGGATGTGATCTTCATGGATTCCACCCTGTGGTGGCAGATCGCGGAGAAGGAAGGCATAGTCCTGATGTTCGTATGCGAGACCTACAACAGGGGCGGCGTGACGGTCAGCCATTATGACAGCGATAAGTTCTACAATGCGCTGATCACGGTAGCGAAGGAACAGCTGGACGATAAGTATGCCGACATCGACTTCACTCGTATTTACGGTAGCGGCCAGTCCGCCGGCTCTAACGCCACTCAGGGCTTTGCCATCACCAATCCCGAGATGTTCGCGGCTGTGGCCTCCACTTCGGGCGCGCCTTTCTCGGTCTCCAATGGTTCAGGCAAACAGATCCCTGTCATGATGATCTCCGGCCAGATGGATGCCGGCGACATGGCTAAGGCCTTTGAATCAGATTCACTGAAGGCCTGGGGTAATTATTTCCTGAATGTCAACGGAGCAGGTACGGAATTCGCCGAGAATACCGCGGACGATGTCGTCAAGGGAGATACCAGGCACGAGAAGATTTATGTGTGGAACAACGCGCAGGATATCCCTATGTTCAGCTGGGGCATGTGCCTGCTTCGTCCTCACAACCCTTATCCTGCCGATGGCTTCTACCTCTGGGATTACATGAGCAAGTACTGCTTCACGACTGATGAGGAAGGCAATACGCTTCGTTATTACAGCCCGAGCGGTTTCGAAAAGGACGATGCCGTCCTTATAGCTGACCCTCTGGCCGACAAGCCGACAATGTCAAATATTAAGTCCATTCAGGCATTTACGGACGAGACCTTCTATGGCATGGGAGTTGTCGAGGTGGTCGTCACGTACAAGGATGGCGTTGATCTTTCTGGCATCACTGCCGACAGCTACATCCTTGAGGACCGCGGTACCTTGACTCCGGATTATGGCCAGATCAAGATCGCCAAGGTCGCTGTTGATGGACAGACAGTAACGCTGTACATCTCCAAGGCATCTCAGGCAACTGAGAACAACAAGCTCATTTATACCGGTTCAAATAAGGAAGGAAGCCGTGAGCGCAACGCCTTCGGCGTGTATCCGACCAATCCTTGGTACCGTGACGCTGAAGGAGTCATACACTATGGACGTTCCGACAGCGATGCTTATGAGAACAATACCTCCGGACAGGGCTATCAGACCCGCGCCAGCCTGGAGCTTCGTCTCCGCCATGCCGGCGAGAGGCTTGCCGATGCGGCCTGCCTTGCCAATGACAGTGGCAAGTTCATAGGCCTCGGAGGATTGTGGCAGCCGACAGTTGACCGTGAGTTCACTGAGGGCGGCTTCAAGGATCTCTATGCCCTCCAGATACCGAGCACCGGACGCTATGACAATACCGGAATCGGTGATAAATATGTCCGCGGCCATTACTTCATTCCTGAGAACTATGATCCGGCGAACGGCATAGTGTTTACGATTCAGGGACAGGGAATCAGCTACTGGCAGCTTGCGGACGGCACGAACGATGCGGGCACCGGCTTCACCTATGACTCCGCGACATACTCCTGGAGAAACAAGGGGGCTATCGTGGTCAACATCCACGACCGCTCGACTACCGCGCCGCTTCCCGAAGGCTATGATTTCGTTGTTGATGACGTTAATGTCATGAAGTACTTCATCGACCTTTATAAGATCACGGGCAACATCGTAATTCAGGGTAACTCCCGCGGCACGATGGCGTCCGACATCATCATCAAGGCTCTTGCGGGCTGCATGTACAGCCCCGCGCAGCAGGGCATGGGCGCGACCGCTGATCTCAACAAGCGTCTCGACAAGAAGACCTATGATTTCACTATTGACACCTATATCTGCCAGAACGGCACGATGGGCGGCAATATGTGGGAGGATTCGGCCTGGAAGGCTATCGTGGACACCGGCCTGAAGGTATGGGCATTTGACGGCGAACAGGATTCCAACAACATCGACAACATCGCCCGCTACAAGGAGCTTTGCAAGGAAGCGGGATACTCGGATAGTTGGATCGAGGAGAATGTACGCCTGACCGGTTACACATCCAAGCTGTATTATCCTTGGGGCGAGTCAGACCACTCGACCACCCGCATCAATGGCTGGTACTTCGCGGATGCGGCGTACTATGGACCCGACCTGTACATCGATGCCGAGACCGGCGAGATAGTCTACAACACTAAGCTTAAAGACGGTGACAAGTACAAGCTGGAAGGCTTTGGCAGCGCCGGTGAGAACAACAAGAAGGATTATGAGTATACCGTCTATGACGACCTGTTCCAGGTATGGGCGCTTGAACCCGCAGTAGATCCCGCAGCTCCGGTCGATCCTTCCGCGCTGGAAGAATTTGTCACCAGACTGTACGAGAATTTCCTGAACCGCAAGCCCGATGAGGGAGGCCTTAAAGCCTGGGTTGACGCGCTTGAAAGCGGCAAGGCCACCGGCGCGAAGGTCGTAGCGGGCTTCGTGAACAGTCAGGAATTCCAGAACAATCCTCTGAATAACGAGGACTATGTAACCGCTCTTTACAGGATCATCTTCGACCGTGAGCCTGACGCGGCCGGTCTCGCAAACTGGCTGAAGGTTCTTGAGAATGGCCGTACGAAGAAGAAGGTTCTCGAAGGCTTCCTGAATTCTGAAGAGTTCAAGAATCTGTGCGAGAAGCTTGGTATCGAACCTGGTTCTTATAAGTCCGATGAGCTTCCTGACCTTTATCCTCATGTCGCCGGTTTTGTCGCAAGGCTGTACAAGCTCTGCCTCGACAGGGATTATGACCAGGCCGGGCTGAACGCCTGGGTCACCGTACTGGTCACAAAGCAGGCTACAGGCTCCAAGGTTGCCAAGAACTTCTTCCACAGCAAGGAATTTGCCAATCGTGAGCTATCGGATGACGATTTCGTCACTGTTGCTTACAGGACGCTGCTTGACCGCTATCCTGAAGCCGCAGGTTTCTCAAACTGGGTGAATGCGCTTAAGAACGGCGCCAAACGCGATGACCTCATCGACCTCTTCCTGCTCGAAAAAGAGTTCGAAAACATCTGCAACACCTACGGTATCGAGAGATAAGCAGTCATACCGAGAGTCGGATGGCAAATCGGAGGAGAAAAGTAATGTGATAGAGTAAGGCAATATAGTTCTTAAAAAAGAAGGCGCAATGGCTGAGGCAAAACCAAAGCCATTGCGCTTTTTGATTGCATTTTCTTAGTGAAGCTTAGATCTTTAGAAGTTGTACTTCATGGACTCGGGCGCATTCGCCTCAGCCGACGCGGGATCGTACCAGATGAGGTTGTTGCCGGTCTCTTTGTCGAAGAGCTGGATGAGCTCAGGCAAAGTAGTGAAGTTGACAGTGCTGCCCATGGAGACGTCGGTGCCAAGCCCAACTGTAGGGATGACCATGACGACTTCGTCGTCGCCTGTCCTGGCGTGGATGTTGTACTCGCTGCCCATCATCTCGCTGACTTCGATCTTGGCGGAGAGCCCACCCTTGCCGACGCTGATGTGCTGAGGACGGATACCTGCGGTGATCTCGCAAGGCTTCTGGTTCCTGGACTTCAGAGCCTTCTGCTGGAAGGCATCGAGCTCGAAGCGGACGCCGCGGATCTCGGCAATGTACTTTCCGCCTTCAAGAAGGAGCTTGCTGCCGGCGAAGAAGTTCATGACAGGCATACCGATGAAGCCGGCCACGAAAAGGTTCACGGGCTTGTTGAACAGATCCTGAGGAGTACCGATCTGGTTTACGAAACCGTCCTTCATGATGACGATACGGTCCGCAAGGGTCATAGCCTCGGTCTGGTCATGGGTGACGTACATGAATGTGGTGTTGATACGCTGGCGGAGCTTGATGATTTCAGCGCGCATCTGGTTACGGAGCTTTGCGTCAAGGTTCGACAGAGGCTCGTCCATCAGGAAGACCTTAGGGTCTCTGACCATGGCACGGCCGATGGCGACACGCTGGCGCTGACCGCCGGAGAGGGCCTTCGGTTTACGGTTGAGATACTGAGTGATGTCCAGGATCTCGGCGACTTCCTTGACCTTCGCGTCGATCACATCTTTCGGCGTGTGCTTCAGCTTGAGCGCGAACGCCATGTTGTCATAAACTGACATGTGGGGATAGAGGGCGTAGTTCTGGAAGACCATGGCGATATCACGATCCTTCGGAGCGATATCGTTCATGAGGGCTCCATCGATATACAGCTCGCCGTCGGAAATATCCTCAAGTCCCGCAACCATGCGAAGGGTGGTGGACTTGCCGCATCCGGACGGACCGACCAGAACGATGAACTCCTTGTCCTTGATGTGCAGGTTGACATCATGAACAGCCGTTACCTTGTTGTCGTAGACCTTCTTCAGACCTTTCAGCAACACTTCAGACATAATACCCGGCCTTGACGGAAATGCCCACGCATCGCCGCCTCGCAGGTGCCCGCAAAGTGGCACTCCGCATTACGGCAGGTCTCCACGCTGCCGCACCGCAGGCCAACGGATAGCTGACCTCCTTTTTTTCTTGTGCGCCGCCCAAGTAGTGGAGTGGAACGACGCCATAATAATAGTATTGATCGCACCGACTGCAATCTAATTAATATTATAATATAAGTTTTTACTATAGTATAGATAAATGTTTGCCATATATGGTTTTTTGTGAGGTGGACTCTAATACTTCCATATATCATCCCCTGCCTTGGGATTTCCGAAAAAATAATCCCAAATTGGCAAATCTAATATCGTATTTTTTCGAAGACATTTTCAGGTAATAGAATATCAGGCAGTTAATTACCATAATTATAATATGGTGTTGTTCTTTTTTTAATGGATGTATAATGCATGTAAAAACACATAAGGAACAGGAATCATATGTAAAATGCATAAAAATAACATTATGCCATGTTTTGCTCACATTGAACCATACAACATTATTCCATGTGAGCGTAGAGTTACAATATCTACAATAACGGATTTCTATGCCGTTAACATTATTTACTATTTTTCTTTCATACAAGGAGGTTAATATGAAGAAAAGCATGTTACTTGTGCCTGTTCTCGTCATGAGCCTGATGCTTGCCGCCTGCGGCAACGGCACTTCGGCAGACAGCGGAAACAGTGGAAACAGCAACACCAACACTGGCAATGCGGGTTCCGCGACTGAAGGTAAGGCGGACAACTCAGGCAAGACCGGTTCTTCCGAAGCCATTTCGGTCAATATCTGGGATAACAACCAGCTGGCCGGACTGCAGAAGATCGCTGATGAGTGGACCGAGACATCCGGTATCCCTGTCAACATTAACGTTGTTGAGTGGGACAGCTATTGGACGCTGCTTGAAGCCGGTGCTTCAGGCGGAGAGATTCCCGATGTTTTTTGGATGCATTCCAACACCGCCCAGATGTACATGGAGAACGATATCCTTCTTGCTCTTGATGACTACATCGCTGCTGATGACAGCATCAATCTTGATGACTACTATCCCGGCATCACCGAGCTCTACAGCAGCGGCGGCAAGCAGTACGCTCTTCCCAAGGATCATGACACCATAGCGCTTCTCTACAATCAGGAGATCTTCGACCGTTATAACGTAGAAGCTCCTACGGATGACTGGAGCTGGGACGATGTCTATGAAGCTGCTTCCAAGATCACCGAGGCGGGCAAGGCTGACGGCATCTACGGCTACGCGGCTGACACAAGCAATGACCAGGATTTCTGGTACAACTTGATCTACGGCTACGGCGGATTCCTTGTCGACACCGATCATAAGACTGTCGGTATCGGTAAAGATGAAGCTAAGGCCGGCATGGAGATGGTTCGTAAGATCCTCACAGTCTCTACGCCTCAGACCATAGTTACAGAGACCGGTACAGACTCCCTGTTCCAGTCCAACCTCTGCGCCATGATCTCTCAGGGTTCCTGGATGATCAATGCTTTCTATACCGCTGAAGGAGCCGCGAATTACAAGTGGGCTGAGCTCCCTTACTGCGATGTCAACGGCAACAAGACTTGTGACGAGGGCGAGCGCGTATCCGCCTATAACGGTCTTGGGTGGGCAGCTGCGGCCAACACCAAGAATCCCGATGCCGCATACTCTCTGATCGCTTACTTCTGCTCCAAGGAAGGACAGACCAAACAGGCAGAGCTCGGTATCACGATGGCCGGCATGCCGGGTGTTTCTGAAGCTTTTGCCAGCGCCTTCGAGGGAATGGATGTCTCCGCGTTCATCAAGGTGGAAGAGAACGGCACGCTGTTCTTCAGACCCTACAGCCGCAACAGTATCGCATGGTCTCAGCCTATCACACAGGCCGGTGCCCTGCTTGACGCATGGCAGAATCCTGAGGATCCTGCTGTAATGGCGACTGCTTGCGACAACGCCGCAAGGATAATGGAGCAGGCTATCGCCAACGAGTAAACCCGTACTGTAACCGGGAGGGGAAACTCATGAAAAAGAAAAAGATGACAGCTGCGGAGAAGAACAGAGCGTTGTGGGGCTGGATGTTCATAACGCCTACGATGCTCGGTCTCATCATCCTGAACTTTTACCCTATCTTCAACACGGCTTACCAGTCGCTTTGTAAGACCGGTGATTTTGGAAAGGGTAATACTTTTGTCGGGTTAAGGAACTTTCAGTCGGTTCTGTCGAATCCTGAGACCTGGCAGTCACTTATAAACACGATCAAGTATGCCCTCATCGAGGTGCCGTTCGGCGTGGTCATCGCGCTGATACTTGCGGTCTTCCTCAACAAGAAGCTGAAGGGTACTTCGATCTACCGCACCATTTTCTTCCTGCCTATGGTCTGTGCGCCTGCTGCCGTCGCCATGGTTTGGAAGTGGCTTTACAATCAGCAGTTCGGTCTCCTGAACAACTTCCTCGGGACCAAGATCGCGTGGATCACGGATTCTAAGATCGCCTGGATATCCATCGGCATCATCGGTGTGTGGTCCATCATCGGCTACAACATGGTACTCTTCATCTCAGGTCTTCAGGAGATACCTCACGATTACTATGAAGCTGCCGAGATCGACGGCGCCACCGGCATCCGCCAGTTCTTCCACATAACGGTGCCGCTGCTCAGCCCTACTACGTTCTTCATCGTTCAGACCAGAGTTATCGGCGCGCTGACTGTATTTGACCTCATGTTCATGGTCATGGACAGAACTAATGCGGCGCTTCAGAAGGTTCAGTCGATAGTCTATCTGTTCTATGATTACGCCTTCAACAAAGGAAACAAGGGCTACGGCGCAACATTGGTCATGGTACTGCTGATATTCATCATGATCGTCACCTTAGTGATGCAGAAGGCTGAAAAGAAGTTTGTCTTCTACAATTAATTAAGGGGGTATAGTATGGAAAATGTACGTACAAGAGATAGAGTAAATAAGATCATCATGTATGTTATCCTTACTTTCATGGCGATCATCATGTTAGTGCCTTTCGTATGGATGGTGCTTACGGCGCTTAAAACCAACCAGGAAGCGATTTCAGTCAATCCCTTCTATATTCTGCCCGCCCATGGCTGGCACTGGGAGAACTTTGGGACTGTCTGGAAGTCCTACAACTTCCTGACACTTTACAAGAACACTTTGCTGATGATTTTATTCAGGGTCATTTGCGCTTGCCTCACCGCGACGATGGCAGGATATGCCTTCGGCCGTCTGAGATTTCCCGGAAAGAACTTCATGTTCGCTCTGGTTCTGATCCAGATGATGGTTCCCGCGCAGATATTCATCATCCCTCAGTACCTGATGGTCTCAAAGCTGGGCATGCTGAACACGACATTCGGCCTGGTATTTCCCGGTCTGGTCACTGCTTTCGGCACCTACCTGCTTAAGACCGGATATCAGGGGCTTCCAAGGGATCTTGAAGAAGCGGCAAGTATCGACGGCTGCAATATCGGACAGCAGTTCCTTTTGATCATGATGCCGCTCACCCGCTCATCGATGATCTCGCTGGGTATCTTCACAGCCGTGTTTGCCTTCAAGGATCTTATGTGGCCTATGATCGTCACGACAAAGGCCGAGACAACGACCTTGTCAGCAGCTCTTGCCAAGATGACCGGTCAGTATTCGAGTGATTATCCCGCAATGATGGCTGCTGCAACATTGGCAGTTCTGCCGATGGTCGTCATCTACGTCATCTTCCAGAAGCAGTTCGTGGAAGGTATCGCGACCTCCGGCGGAAAGCTGTAAATCATGGAGAGGGAATGTCATCATCGATGTTCCCTCTTTTTCTTTCCGTGGCTTTTCTATCAGATCCCCGCTAGCGGAGATCTGAGTCTTCATCCTTATTTACGCTGTCGCATGAATGCCTCTCAAGGTCAGCGGCCCCAGGCTGATATATGTGTCGGGGCTGCCATCTGAATGGGGGTATTTTCTGTGACTTAGTAATTACATCAAGAGGACATAGCAATGGATATGGGCAACAACGATGACTTGCATTATATTAGTACGAGAAGAGTGACATGCCTTACCTGCAGACATAGGCTCACTGAGGATATATATCTGACCTTTTGCGGTGTAGAGCAATGTGTTCCTGGCTTTACCGTGGGACCATGGGTCCGGAACAACTATCATTTGCATGTCATCATTTCAGGTAAAGGCACACTTATGACGGAGGGAAGGGAATACCACCTTCACGCTGATCAGGTTTTCCTGCTCAAGCCCGGCAAGGAAGTGGTATACAAGGCTGATGAGGAAGATCCATGGAGGTATTGCTGGATATCCTTCAATGGAAGGATAGCTCAAAGATACATGGATGCTGCCGGCTTTGTGGATCAGGTGAGCGCACTTGAATGCACGGTTGACAGCCAGATCTTCCTTAGCCTGACAAGGCAGCTGCTTGACTGCTCAGAGATAGCGGTATACAACGATCTCAGGCGGCTGGGATTAATGCTTGAGTTTATTTCGTGCATGATAGAAGCATCTTCAAAATCAAGAAGCCCTGTTACGAGGCACAGCGAGTATTCTCCCGATGTGTATGTTGAGTATGCCCTGGACATGATCCACGATAATTATGACAAGGTCAGAGTCGAGGACATAGCTCGTTACATAGGTATTAACAGGAGTTATCTTGCCAATATTTTTAAGAAAAAAACAGGAATGTCTCCTCAGCAGTATCTCATGCAGTTCAAGCTGAAAAAAGCCAGGGAGCTGCTGATGGATACAGACTTGCCGATACAGAATATTGCCATGCAGGTTGGCTATGACAATCCGCTGACCTTCTCAAAGATCTTCAAGAATTATTATGGGGAGAGTCCGAGGACATACAGGTCCAGGAAGGATGAATACGACCAGGCTGAGACATAAGCCCGTTACGGGATCATATATACTTGTAACTGATCAGCACCCAAGATCCGGGATGTTGAATAGTTGCATATACTTAAAGCAACAGGAAAAGGAGATCATTGATAATGAGCATCAGCTACAATGGGGACAAGAAGCTTTTTACCCTCGAGACGAAGTCTAGCACTTATCAGATGCAGGTTGATGAGTATGGCTTTTTGAGGCATCTGTACTATGGACGGTTGGTGAACGGACAGGATATGTCATATATATTTAATTACCATGACTGTGGATTCTCCGGCAATCCATATGATGTTGGTAACAGGTATATCTCACTAGACACCATGCCTCAGGAATACACATCTGCCGGGGTGGGGGATTACAGAGTGCGGTCGGTAGCGGCGGTCAATGCTGACGGAAGCCGCTGCGTGAGCTTCAGGTACAGCGGTCATACCATAGAGAAGGGCAAATACGGCCTGCCCGGCCTTCCCGCGGTATATGATAATGGCGGTGAAGCGATGACCCTCACAATAATGCTGGCAGATGCAGTGACCGGCCTGGAGGTAAAGCTTTATTACGGTGTTTTTGAAGAGCTTGACATTATCACAAGGGCTGTTTCATTCAGTAACTCAAGTGAAAAGACGATAGTTCTCGAAAAGGCGATGTCACTTTGTCTGGATATAAGCTATGGAGAGTGGGACATCATCCATTTTCAGGGCAGACATTGTCACGAGAGGATCATTGAGAGGCAGCCGGCCGGTCATTGCGTCACGAAGATCAGCTCGAACAGAGGCATCTCCAGCCACCAGCACAACCCCTTCGTGATAATATGCGATCATGAGGCCACCGAGACTGCTGGTGACTGCTTCGGCGCCATGCTTATGTATTCAGGCAATTTTGACGCTGAGATCGAACTCACCCAGTTGGAGAATGTAAGGCTTGTGATGGGAATCGGCACCGAAGGCTTTAGCTGGAGGCTGAATCCTGGTGAGGTTTTCACCACGCCTGAGGCGGTGCTATGCTACGCGGATGGCTTGACGCAGCTCAGCCATCGCCTGCATCGCGCTATAAAGGACAATATATGCCGCGGCAAATTCAAGAGAGCCCACCGGCCTGTACTCATCAACAGCTGGGAGGCGATGTATTTTAATGTAAGTGAAGAGAAATGCTATGCTCTTGCCAAGGAGGCTGCCGATCTGGGCATAGAGCTCTTTGTGCTTGACGATGGATGGTTCCATGACAGGAATTATGACAATGCCGGACTGGGAGACTGGTATGAGAACAAGGAGAAGCTGCCTGACGGACTTAAGTCTCTGAGTGATAAGGTACATGGACTTGGCATGCTGTTCGGCTTGTGGGTCGAGCCTGAGATGGTCAATGAGGATTCCGACCTGTTCCGGGCACATCCTGAATGGGCGCTTTCTGTTCCCGGAAGAGCTCCGACTCTTGGAAGAGGCCAGCTGGTGCTGGACATGTCAAGGCAGGATGTAGTCGATTTCCTTTATGAGGCCATATCAAGGCTGATAAGGGAAGGAAAGCTTGACTATATAAAATGGGATTTTAATCGCTGCATGTGCGATATTTATTCACATGAGCTTCCGGCCGACAGTCAGGGAGAGGTATTCCACAGATATGTTTTAGGGCTTTACTCACTGCTTGAGCGACTGACTTCGGAATTCCCCGATGTGCTTTTTGAAGGCTGCGCGGGAGGCGGAGGACGTTTCGATGCCGGCATGCTGTATTATACGCCGCAGATCTGGTGCTCGGATGACACCGACCCCATCGAACGGCTCAGGATACAGGAGGGCACATCATTCGCCTATCCTGTCAGCGCCATGGGAGCGCATGTCTCGGCTTCGCCCAACCATCAGACCGGAAGGAAGACCCCTTTGGAAACCAGAGGCGTGGTGGCTATGTCCGGCGCGTTCGGCTATGAGCTTGATCTTGGCAAGCTGACGCGGGACGAGAAGGACGAGGTTCGTATGCAGGTCGAGATGTTCCGCAGGGATGAAGAGCTTATCCACAACGGGCTGCTTTATCGTCTGTCGAGCCTGAAAAAAAACTGCGGCTATTCCGCATGGCAGATAGTGAGCGAAGACCGTTCAAAGAGTGTGGTTAATTATGTCGCCCATGAACCGAAGCCTAACAGCTGGGCGACGAACTTGAAACTCCGAGGCCTTGACCCCGATGCTCTTTATTTTATAGAAGAAGAAGAGATGTGCTTCACCGGCAGCTCGCTCATGGGAGGCGGCTATACCTTCCTTCGCCCTACAGGCGACTATACTTCCTATCAGATCCATCTGAGGAAAGTGTAAGCCTGCATAGCACCGCATTTTTGTAATTATTCAGCATCCCGAGTCTGGGGTGCTGGATAATTACCGCACTCTTAGTTAAGAGGCCGGACATCAACAGGTAAAAGATAAGGGGGCTTGGCCTGCGGGGATTGCCCCAGGATTTGGAGACAATGAGGATGGAATTCTTAAGGCGATGGTATGCCGAGGAGCGTGAAAAGATAAAAGAGATGAGCAGGAAGCAATGTCTGGAATACATCTGGACTTATTATCATCTCTGGATCATCGGTATCATGAGTTTTCTTATCTTCATCGCTTGGGTGACCGTACACACTTTGACGAATGTCAGAGGCTACTGGATATACGCCGTGTTCTCCAATACCCGCGCTCAGGTCGGCACCGGGAGTGAGATGTGGAAGGACTTCGTTGAATACTCGGGATATGATCTCAGAGAGAAGAATGTGGAGTTCATAGATGCTTCCTACTTTGATTACACCAAGGATGCCGCGTACGGCAATGTGTACTATGAAGCCTTCGTCGCTTTGTCGGATGTCGGCACCCTTGATATCATCACTATGGAAGCGGATTCCATTTCCGCGCTCGGACAGAGCGGAAGGCTGCTTGACCTGCACTCTGAATCCTGCGCTGCCATCGCGGAGAAATATGCTGACAGGCTGATCTATTATTATCCTCCCGAGGATTATGAAGAGACCGAGCCGGTGGCGGTTGGCATCGACATCAGCGACAGCAGGCTTGTGACGAGATATGATGTGTACGATAAGAGCTGCGCTGTCGCCATCGGGGCTCACAGTGAGAATCTGGAGGCTGTGGGGATGTTCCTTGATTTTGTACTGGATGAAGGGTGAATTGAGTGAGTGATGAGGTTAGAGAAAAGCTGTATTTGATACATGGGGGACGCAGGTATGAGAGAATTTTTGGGAAGCTTTCTGAGCAATGACAGCGCCTTCGGCAGGGTAATGACGAGGCTTGGGGTCATAATCGGGGCAAACCTTATGTTCATCATATTCAGCTTTCCTGTCGTTACAGCCGGGGCAGCCTACACAGGCCTGTACCACGTGATGCTAAAGACTCTGAGGGGAGACGGACAGATAAATCCTTTTAAGCAGTTTTGGACCGGTTTTAAATCGAACTTCAAACAGGCGACCATAGCCTGGATTGCCGCATTGCTGCTCGTGGTCTTCGGATATTTTGACATCAGGATCTGCGCTGTGGCCGGTGGTTTTGTCGGGAGCTTGAGATACGCGATATACGCGATGGGAATCGTTCTGGTGATCATTATGATCTATCTTTTTCCCACCATGGCGGCTTTCGAAGACAAGCTGCCGGGACTTGTCAGAAGCTCGCTGTACTTTGCCATCCGCAGACCGCACAAGCTTCTGCTGAACCTGTTCTTTCATGTCTTCCCGATGTATCTGACCTATACGGATCTTCATATGCAGCCTTTGTATGCCTTCCTCTGGGCGACCTTCGGTTTCGGAGCAGTGTGCATGCTCACGTCAAGCCTTTTGCTGCCGGACTTTGTGCCTTATCTGCCTCTGGTTGACGGCTGCGGCGACTTCATCTATAGCGCTGACCGCAAGCTCCTTATGCC
>CACXUY010000026.1:0-28421 GCA_902770965.1 uncultured Lachnospiraceae bacterium
ATAACACTTCATTACAGTCCTTCACTCTTTCGCTCCGTCCTCGGGATGGTATGTGGACACCATGCTCTGGACCAGCTCCCTGATGTTCTTCTTGTTCAGGTAGGCGGTCTCCATGAGTTCATGCAGCTTCACGAGGAATTCATCTGTGTCGAACGGTATCGGCTGGCCGATATGGATCAGCTCGTTCTTGGTCTTTTTAAGTCCCTCCTCAGCCATGAGCTTCTCTTCGTATAGCTTCTCGCCGGGTCGAAGGCCGGTATACTCGATCTTGATGTCTATATCAGGCTTGAAGCCTGCCAGACGGATCATGTTTCTGGCAAGGGTTGTGATTTTCACCGGGCTGCCCATGTCAAGAACGAAAATCTCTCCGCCGTGGGCATAGGTGCCGGCCAGCATGACAAGGCTTACAGCCTCAGGTATGGTCATGAAATAGCGGATGATGTCGGGATGGGTCACGGTGATGGGACCGCCCTTCTCTATCTGCCGTTTGAATATAGGAATAACTGAGCCATTGCTTCCGAGCACGTTGCCGAAGCGGACGGCTACGAACTCCGTCTTGATGCCCTGGAACACACGGCCTGTGCCATCCTTGTCAACGTTCTCAATACCGGAATGCGTGAAGAGCTGTGGGATCTGCGCAGCCTTGCCCTCCTTGATCTTGGAATCAAAGCTCTGGATGATCATCTCGCACAGACGCTTGCTGGCTCCCATGATATTCGTGGGGTTCACAGCCTTGTCGGTGGAGATCAGCACGAACCTCTTGCAGTGATGTACCATAGCGGCATAGGCAGTCTTGTAGGTACCGATGGCGTTGTTCTTGATGGCCTCGCAAGGGCTGTCCTCCATGAGGGGGACATGCTTGTGCGCGGCTGCATGGTAAACGATGTCGGGCTTGTAGACCTTGAAGACATCGAATATCCTGCGGCTGTCACGAACCGAACCGATCAGCACCACCAAGTCAAGCTCAGGATACTTCTCTTTCAGCTCAAGCTGTACTTCGTATACACTGTTCTCATAGATGTCAAAAAGTATGAGCCTTTTAGGGTTATGGACTGCCACCTGACGCGAAAGCTCACTGCCGATGGATCCGCCGGCGCCTGTGATCAGTACCGTCATGCCGGATATAAAATCGTACACATCATGCATGTCGGTGTGAAAAGGCTCCCGGCCGAGAAGATCTTCAACCGAAACATCCTTCATGGCGCTGACGGTGATCTCGCCAAGTATGAACTGATACATACCCGGGAGCTGCTTCAGCTCGCAGCCCGTCTCACTGCAGATGTTCAGGATGTCTCTTTTCTGTTCTGTGGTAGCGCTGGGGATGGAGAAGAAAATCTTATCCACTTTATACTTCTCGACCATCGCCATGATGTGGTCTCTTCCGCCGACCACCGGCACTCCGTCGATGAAACGGTTCCACTTGTTCGGGTTGTCGTCTATGATGCAGACCGCCTTGTCAAGGGTTTCATTTGCCTTCACCATGTCGTGAATGAGCATCTGTCCGGCAGAACCCGCGCCTATGACCATGACCCTGGCGCCTGTCTGCGAGGAGCGTGTATGCTGCTTTTTCCAGAAAAGCATGAAACGATAGGCGAATCTTGCCCCTGTAACAAAGATGAGCTGTAGTATGAGGCCGAAGAAATAATAGGTTATCGGCATTCTGATGAAGAACAGGATCGTAAAGATGATGTGCGCCATCGATGTCAGTAATGACATAACAACCACGCGCTCAAGCTCAACAAAGCTCGCGAACCGCCACACACTCTGATACAGCTTAAACACATAGAAGATGACGATGGTGCCGACAGCGTATACCGTGATGAAGCGGATGTACGCAGCCATATATTTGGATGGGATGGACGAGTACACAAAATCAAACCGCGCCCATAACGCCAGAAAGTACGCCAGATGTATAGCTATAAAATCATAAATGGCCAGCAAAAAAGCCATGACCTGCCAGTGCAGCAGATGATGCCTCGTAAGCTCTCTCGCTTCTGTATTCTCTTTCTCTAATGCTTTATTATTCTGATCCATGTCTGCGCCTGCCCCCCCCTCTCAGATTTTTGTGCCGAAATGCATCATCTGTCATTCACTTTTACTAATATTTCCAACCCCACGGTGATTTCTTTCTTCTCTCTGAAAAGTTCGATCTCTATGACCGCCTTCCTCTTGTGACGGTCTATCTTTACTATGCGGTACTCAAGACCGACCAGGGCTCCTTCCGTGACCCTGACCTTGTCTCCGACCTGCATACCGTACGACATGGCAACAGTGCCGGTATCACCTGTAAGCTTCCGGATCAGGCTGACCTCGTCGTCAGAGAGCGGTACGATGTCAGAACCGTGCCTGAGAAACCGTCCAAACTCCGGAAGCTTCTTTAGCTGGTTATCTACCGAAGTGATATCATCTGTTATGGCTATCACATAGCCTGGGAAGAGGAGCTTGCGTTCTATATTCCAGGCACCCAGATAACGTCTCTTACTCTCATAAAAGAAAAGCTCACAGCTGCAGTCCACGCCCTCAGGCATGGTTCTGTCCAGCATTGTCTTCAATTTTTCTTCATGTCCTGTCTGAGTCTGTATCACGTACCACATTTTTGAATCATGATTGATGTTCTGCGATCTGTTAAATCTGTTAGTATTTATTCCGTAGTTAATATTGCTCTATCCGATTATATAATTCTTCTTTTAGCGCCATTATCCTATTAACGCTTTCTTATTGATTACTGCGTAAGTTGGTTTAATCCGTTGTAATAATGAACGTTCTGTGTATGTTTGCCTTTAACTTTGTTCATCTTTAGGGTAGGCTTCGCCATCGGAGCTGTCCTCCGGGCATCTCCGCGAGAGCTTTCTGTGACCGCATAAAGAAGCTGACGCGGCAAGGCGACGATCAGCTTCTCTATGTTTATTATAGAATAGTCAATAGTGTAGCTTAAAGAACCTTATATTGCAATATCTATAACGGAAAAAACATGTGACTCGGACAGTTATTGACATAAGAAAAACAATATGCTTTTGAATCACGTGTATAAAGGCTTATGGATACATCAAGCATCAAAGCAGATACCTCTTCGCGTTCCAACGAAGCAGCGCCTGAAGGTAGTCCTCCGACACAAAACGGAGAAGCTTATCCTGATCCTCCTTCGACATGGGCCGCCTGTGCTCGATGCCGTGCATGTCGGAGGCGACAAAGGATATCCTCTCTTGCTTATACAGCTTCTTCAGCCAGCCGGTGGTCGAATCGAAGAAGCCGCCGCCCGCTTCGCTGATGTTCGACTGGAGAAGGACTCCGGCATCGAGAAGCCGGTCAACGCCATCCTTCACCTTCCTCAAGCATTCATAGCGTTCTACATGAGCCAGTATGACCTCATACCCGGCTGCTCTGATATCTGCGAGACCTCTGCTGATGACTCCGAAACCGGTCATCGGCGTGAACTCCACGAGCACTGTATCCGAGCCGTTCAATGTCAGGGCCTTTCCCGACCTTAGATCACTTACTATATCCGAATGAAAATAGAGTTCATTCCCCGGCAACACACGAACCTCTCTGCCTGTTTTCTCCCTGTACCTGCCGGAAGCCTCCTGACAGAGAGCAAAAATCCTGCCTTTGTCCGGCGGCTCGCCCCACGGTTCGTAATGTGGGGTGGCGACTATAGTCATGACGCCGGCTTTTTCTGAGAGTTCTATCATCTTCATGGTGGTCTCCCAGTCGCCGGAGCCGTCATCTATATTCGGCAGTACATGTGAGTGTATATCCCAAAAATGCTTTTCACTGGCTAATGACCCCATAGTCTGATCCCCCCATCTAATGAAGTCACGACATACTCTGATGTACTTAAGCCTCGCCTGTCTTGAGAAATGATGCGCATGTCTTGATGACTAATGCGCACAGTCCATTCTGTAATAGCAAAATCTGGTCTATGTAACCAAAGCCTTTCTGATCATGACTTTCCGGGAGCGTCCTGCCGTGCGTCCGGCATCGTGTCGAACCTCTGGTTGCTGGGGCGGAAAGCGCTGTCATCTGAAGGCTTCTGTCCGTAACCATAGCCATAGCCATATTTTGATCCGGCTCCATAGCCGTAGCCGTAACCGTATCCGCCATAGCCATAACCGCCGTACTTGCCCCCACTCCTGCCTCCGTATTTCCCATACTTACCATACTTGCCGTATTTGCCGTATTTTCCTTCCTTCGTGCCTGCGGGACTGTCGTTGTATACGAAGCCGAGGATGCGGGCGTTCGAGAAGCGTATGGTGTCCACAGTATAGTTCAGGGCTCGGTAATCGGTCTGCATGTGGCGGACGACCAATATGTAACCGCTGACAAAAGGAGCGATGACGACCGGATCGGAGACGGCGCTGACAGGCGGAAGGTCGATGATAATATAATCGTATTCCTCCCTGAAGCGCTCGATCAGCTTCCGCATTGTTTCACTCTGCAGGAGCATGGTGGCATCGGGAGGAACCCTGCCTCCCGGTAATATGTCTATGCCGTACTTGTTGTCATCACTGCCGTTCCTGTTCAGAGTCTCAGGCAGAGTTTTGATGCCGGCTAAAAGCTCAGAAAAACCGGGATCAGCCTTGATCTTCAGCATCTGGGCGACGGAGGGCTTCCTCAGGTCCGCGTCTATCAGCAGCACCTTCTTGTCAAGCTGACCCAAGGCGATGGCGATATTGATGGAATTCGTGGTCTTGCCGTCATGCTTAAATGCGCTGGTGACTCCTATTACAGGGTTAGTCTCATCGGGAAGGGAGAACTGAAGGTTGGTGCGCAGCATGCGGTAGGCTTCATTCAGGCTCCAAGGCACCTGATTCCCGCCCAGTATAAGGCTCGTGTCGTCCGACAGAACGTGCTTATCATGCTTATCACTGTGCTTATGCGTTTTCTTGTGCTTCTTGTCCGTAGCCGTATCCGTAACCATAGCCATAGCCGTACTTGCCACCTCCTTTGCTCTTATTCTCACTCATGCTCGGTATCGAGCCTATGATAGGGATATCGTATGTATTGGTGAGATCCTCTTCACTCTTTACCCTGCGGTCCAACAAATCCTGAAGTACGACAACGCCTGAGCTGACTATCATACCCAGCAGAGCGCCGATCAGCCCATATCTGGTATAGCTGGGGAAATACCTTGTCTTCGGGACCTTGGCATATGTGACGATCTTCATGGAGGAGCCCTCCACGATGTCAGACATATATCCTTGAGAAACCCCTGCTATGGCGTTAGCGTACTGTGCCGCGATGGAAGGTGAGGTCATGGTCACATATACGTACACCAGCTGAGTGTTGTTGCCTATGCTGGTCGATATGTAGCGCCTGAGCGTCTCAATGCTCGCGTCGAGTCCTATCTGCTCCGCGGCCTTCTCCAGAACCTGGTCACTCTTGATGATCTCTGCATATGTATAGGTCAGCTGATGTGAAGCGTTGATGTCAGCGTTCGCGACCGTGCTTACATCAGTCGTAACATCGTTGCGGTTGTTTACAAACGCGGTAAAGCTGGTGCGGTACGTGGGCGTGAGAAGGAATCTCGATCCTGCATACCCTCCTGCAGCAAGCAGCAGGGTGGCTATAATTATTACGAGCTTAAAATCCCATAACAGCGCGGCCAAAGCAAGAAGGTCTATCTCGCTCTCTGCCGTTCCGTTCTCACCCTGCCTGTTGTTGATAATCATAGACATCTATCCTCCTAAGCCACATGCCTGTTGAATCGTAAGGCACAATGAAGCGCACAGCTAACTACTCGAGATGAGACGGCTGCGCTTTCTTTGTGAAGGGATTATACTATACCATACACCAAAATGCAAGTATCAACGGTCAGAACCGCATAAAATTATTACACCTGCATGTAACATCTTTGCAATACTTTTACTGTTTTAGTCGTGTTTGCTTTCGGATGAGCGCGGCCACCGAAGGACAACCGGTATAAGCACGGGTCCGCGCAGCGGGCGGAAAGCGCGAATAGCGGTTAGCATAGCGGGAGTGCGAAGCACGGAGCCATGTGGAGACTTATATGCATGGTGCTGCTGACTGCCCGACATGCGGGTTTACCTTATTTTCTCTTGACACCCGAGCGTGGTATGAATTAAATTTTTATTATGCGGCTCTTATCCGGCATCCCCGCAATGGGAGGTTCGCGGCATCCCTAGTCCGTGGCGCTGATATACCATATTTACGCATATTTATATTTACGTCAGGACGATAAATGAAGAGGTATATCTATTATGATCAGGACTCTTTTGAAGTATTTCAAGCCTCATATGAAGCTTTTCGCTATCGACATGTTCTGCGCCATGATGGTGTCTGCAGTCGATCTGGCATTTCCCATGCTTTCACGGCACGCGATGTACGAATTGCTGCCGGACCGCATGTACTCCCTTTTCTTCCGGCTGATGCTGCTCATCGCGGTCTTTTATCTGCTCCGCGCCGCCTGCTACTATCTCATGGTTTACGTGGGGCACACCTTCGGCATCCACGTGGAGACAGATATCCGGCGCGATCTCTTCCGCCATATCCAGTCCCTTGACTTTGATTTCTTCGATGACAATCGGACGGGACAGCTCATGAGCCGTCTGACCGGAGACCTTTTTGAGATCACTGAGCTTTCCCACCATGGACCTGAAGACCTTGTCATTTCCGTCCTGACCATCACCGGCGCGCTCATCTTCATGTTTGTCATCGAATGGAAGCTGGCTCTCGTGGTGTCGGTTCTGATCCCTGTCTTCATTATTATAATAATGCGCGAGAGGCAGAACATGGCAGCCAGCTCTCGTGCCGTGAAGTCGAAGCTTGCCTTGATAAGCACGGATATCGAAAGCTGCATATCCGGTATGAGGACATCGAAGGCTTTCGCGAACGAAGAGATTGATCTTGACCGCTTCGATGCCTCCAACAGCAATTACCGGCAGGCCAAGCGCGGCTACTATGGGGCTATGGGCAGGTTCATGGCGATGCAGGAATTCTTCATGGGTCTCATGCCCGTCATAGTCATAGCCTTCGGCGGCTGGCTCATCATGCGGGGCGAGCTGAATTATATCGATCTGGTCACCTTTACCCTGTTCGTCACGACATTCGTCACCCCGGTAAGGAAGATGACCCAGTTCTCCGAGATATTTGTCACCGGCCTGGCGGGTCTGGAGCGGTTCTGCGCCCTGATGGCTCTGGAGCCGACGGTAAAGGAGCTGCCCGATGCCGGTTCGCTCCAGGTTTCGGAGGGCAGGATAGACATCGACCATGTATTCTTCTCATATAGTGAACGCCGCGAGGTGCTTGAGGACGTGAGCCTGAGGATAAATGGTGGCGAGACCATCGCGGTTGTCGGACAGTCCGGCGGCGGCAAGACCACGCTCTGCCAGCTGATCCCTCGCTTTTATGACGTAAATGCCGGGAGCATCAGCATCGACGGAACGGATATCAGGAGCGTGACAAAGGAGTCGCTGAGACAGAATATAGGCATCGTGCAGCAGGAGGTCTTTATTTTCGCGGACACTATTCTTGAGAACATCCGTTATGGGCGGCCTGACGCGAGCTTCGATGAGGTCGTAGAGGCGGCGAGGCGCGCGGAGATCTATGACGACATAATGGATATGCCTGACGGCTTCTCTACCTTCGTGGGTGAGCGTGGGACGAAGCTCTCGGGCGGACAGAAGCAACGTATCTCAATCGCGCGGATACTGCTGAAGGATCCGAAGATACTTATCCTCGATGAAGCTACGTCATCTCTCGACACTGTGACAGAGGCAAGGATACAGAGGAGCTTCGATGAACTCTCGAAGGGACGGACTTCGATCGTCATCGCTCACCGGCTCGCTACAGTGAGGAACGCCGACCGCATCGTGCTGATAGAAGACGGGCACATCCTTGAGGAGGGCACTCACGAAGAGCTGCTTGCCCTGGGGAGAAGCTACGCGAAGCTGTACCACACCCAGATGCTGGCGTAGCCGTAAGAGTCTGGGGTGCTGAACAGTTACCATCATTTTAACTCTCAAAAATACATTTATTATGAAGTTTTTATTCGTTTTCAGATGGCGTTGATTGTCATTATGGTGTATAATGATACAAAATGCATCGTGATTCTTGTTTTATTACCCATACCAGCTGATTACAGCTGTCTCATATGACCAATCTTTCAGACTGTTTGGTGCTTCAGACGTCTGAATTGTTTTGATATTCAAGATACTTCGCTGACCGCTGCGGCTGCCATACCGCCGCTGTGCCTGTCAGCGTCCCCTTCAAGCCACATTCATGTGCATTCACAAAACGAAAGACACGAGGAAAATGATGCGTAACAATGATGACAGCAATATCAACGTAAACAGTGATGCCGGGAATAGCTATGACAGCGATCCTTCCGGCAGTCCCCGCCATGACAACGATTCTTCGGCTGATCCAAGGGGCGGGCGGCAGTATCGCAGCAGGGCAAAGGGCAATGGCAGCGGGGAGGAGGAAGGCGGTCTGCTCAGTAGCGCGGCCAGCCTTCTCAATAGTGCCTCCAGCCTGATAAACGGCATCGGGAAGCATTCTGACGGGGACAATCCCGGCTCTTCCGTGCGGGAAGCATCTGACGGCATACTGACTGATGATGCCGGACGAACGAACCGCGCGGCATCCGCCCGTGAGCGTGGCGTCAGCCGTGCCGCGGGAACCAACAGAGCTGCCCGGACCGGCAGGGTCTTCGAGCCTGACCGTGAGCGTGGCGCCAGCCGGGCCGCAGGAACCGGCCACGCCGCGAGAACCGCTCAAGCTGCCGGTGTCAGCCGCGCCTATGGCACAGGCCGTGCCTCCGGGGTCAGCCCCGCCGCGGATGCGGGCAGCACTTCCGTTGCGGGCAGCACGTATGGCTCAGGCGTCGCCGGTGCCTCACGCGCCGCCGGTGCCTCACGTGCCCGTACCCCTGGCTCGTCACGCGCATACGGTTCCGGCCACACCGCTTCCTCCCATGCATATGGCTCTTCCGCTGCCTCTCATACCTCCGACGTGGATTATGCGGATTATACCCCCGCGTATTCATCAGGTCTTAATGAGGCGAGTTTTTTCGATGATGCCGAGCATGAGAACGACGTCAGGCGCACCAGAGCCAGATCGAGGCTGATCCGCGAACGCCGCGCCGCGCAAAGGCGCATCAGCGTCGCCTCTTCTCTCAGCATTCTGGCCATATTCGCGGCAGTCTGCTTCCTCGGCTTCACCGGGACAGACACAGACTATTCTGCCGCTCAGGGGCAGAACAGCTCCGGCAATCTCGGCATCATTTCCAACAGTGATCCGATAAACACAGATCCCGGGGACAACATCGTTCCTGCCGGAGACAATCCTTCCGGCAATGTGACTGACAGCTCCGCCGATGTGGGCAATACCGACGATTCGTCTCTTGCCGGTCTGATCGGCGACACGCAGAATCCGAACGGCGATGGACAAGATGGCCAGTCAGGCCTTGATGGATACACCGGTATCATCGCCGAGACAATAGCAGATGAGCCTGACAGCCAGTCCCCTGCTGAGGACAGCACTCTTCCTCAGGATAATAACGGCGTCACAGGCTCACAGACCACAGATCAATCAACACAGAACGTCGGCAGCCTGCTCAAAAACGATGCCCTTCCGGTTGACAAGTCGAATTCTGACAAGGTCACCATCTTAAGCGCCGGCGACAACCTCATCCACTCGTCTCTTATTGAAGGCGCGAAGACAGCTGACGGTTATGATTTCTCAAGCTACTACGCCAAGGTCAAAGATATCATATCCGCGGCTGACATAGCTACCGTCAACCAGGAGGCGCCTATAGCCTCCTCGATCGCCGAACCCTCCGGTTATCCTATCTTCAACACGCCTGAAGCCTGTGGTAACGCCCTTATAGAGGCAGGATTCGACGTGTTCAACCTTGCCAACAACCATGTGACTGACCTCGGAGAAGCCGGTGTTGAGGCGACGCTCAACTACTGCGATTCCAAGGACATCACATCCGTCGGCATGTACCGCAACACCACCGACCGGGCCATGGTCCGCACCATAAACAAGAACGGCATACGGGTCGCCCTGCTTGGCTTCCTTGACACCTCGAATGTCTCTCTCCCGGAGGACACGGCATTCCGCTGGACCAAGATCTCATGGGAGAGCCAGGTTCAAGAGATCATCACTAAGGCTAAGAGCGAGGCTGACATAGTTGTCGTACACGCTCACTGGGGTGATGAGGATGAATTCTACCAGACGCCTCTCATGAAGGACATGGCACAGAAGATGGTCAACTGGGGCGCCGACGTTATCTACGGAAGCCATCCCCATGTGCTTCAGAAGCTCGTCTTCCTGAAGAGGGAGGGCACCGACAAGCAGTACCCTGTCATCTACTCACTCGGCAACTTCATATCCGGCCAGCAGAATGGCAACAAGCTCGTCAGCGGTCTGCTTCAAGTCACAGCTTACCGCGACCGCGGCAATGGGGCAACTATGGTGGACGACATAGCCTTCTATCCTATCGTCACACACTACACCGGCAACCGCAAGAACCTCTGCCTGTATCCTGTGTCGGAGTACAGCGAGGAGCTCGCCGCAGCCCATGGCGTACATGAATTCGACAGCAGCGCCTTCAACATGAATACTATCAAGAGGCTCATCTTCGACGCCATCCCTTCACAATACGTCGTCGGAGTGACGCCATAAACTATCTGTCAGGCAGCTGCTCTATCAACAGATAGTTAAGCTAGATAGTTAAGCTTGCTGACTGACAGCTTCCGTTACCCACACACAATTTTCCATATTGCTTTTTCCATAGAAAAAGGAAGTACAGCCAGAGCATAAGACTCGACGCGGTACTTCCTTTTTCTCATATTTCTATAACTACTCAGCACCCCAGAACCGGGTAGCCATAATTTAATCTTCTTCTATATAGACGTCATCTGTTTCGTCTGTGATACCCGTAACCTGATCGGCGAAGAACACGCACAGATGCGGGTTGGCTTCCTCAGCATCCTCAAAAACCTGACGGAGCATGATCGCGAACCTTTCGTCCCCAAGCTCACCTAATCCATAGATGCCAAGGCAGGTATCATCGCAGATGTCCGTCAGACAGTCGTACAGCGCATCCAGGTTCTTGCCATAATAATCCGGGAAATCAAGGGCAGCCGCGATATACCTGTGCACGTCCTTTTTATCTTCAATTCCATTTAAATTCAATTCAATCTTGATCATTATCGTCGTGCGGTGATGTGCCGCGCACCTCCTCCTTTAATACAGCTGTTCGAAAGACTCATAGTGGTCACTCGTGTAGAAGACGAGTCCGTCATTCGAAAATATGAGCCGCTCCGAGCCTCTGTAACCGCTCTCATAGTTGATATCGCACTCAAAATATGTCCTTCCCTTCTCCGAGGGAAGCCTCTTCTCATAGTTACCGAAATGATTGCCTCCGATGCTCATGCCCGGCGCCACCTCGGCCAGATTGCCCTTATTGCTCTCCCATCCAAGCTCCTCAGCTTCGGATTTCGTGATATAATTTGAAGGCAGGTGTCCGAAAAGATGGATGTACAGCGCGACCTCGTCCTTAGAGGTATATCGGCCGCTCTCCTCAACCGAAGGGCTGTTCTGGTCATCTTCCTCATCTGTTCCGTTCTGTTCAGCATGGTCGTTTTCTCCGGCTACGACATCTGGTTTTTCACCGGAATCCGCGCCATCCGTCTCCGGATCCCCGGTATCATTTCCCGGGGTCATATCAATGATCAGCGGCAGGTCACTCAGACCACCTCCGTCAGATGTCCCATCCTCTGATGCCGGACCACCCGCTCCTTCTGACTGACTGTCTGATGCCGGACCACCCGCTCCTTCTGACTGACTGATGCTCTCCGCCGCGGTTACGGTCCGGTTCCGCGCCGTATTTTGATCCGTTCCATTCTGCCGACAGCCCGACATGCAGACCATCGACATCAGGAAGACTACAGCAGCTGCCAGATAAGCGTACCGCATGAGCATATTCCGCGCATGCGGCTGCCTGCTGCGGTCTCTCGCTTTATTTACCATTTGCCACCTCCATATTCTTTACATTGAAAGCTGTCATCTATTGCAAATACCACTGATCAGATCGATCCTTCACAGACCAAGCAGTATGTGCCTCCCACAAAACGAGCCGCCGCATCTGTTCGTGATACGGCGGCCTCAAAATTAGATTAGGGTTCAATAATTACAGCATATGCTCGAATCCGGGCTTATACAGATGCCTCGGGATTCCATCGACCATGATGGGCTGCACATCGCCCTGGATGAGCGGCTTCAGATAGCTGATGAACTCCTTGGTTACATAGTCGCCTTCCTCGTTGATCCACTCGCGCGGCACGACTCTCTCATCGTTCGCGATCTTGTGAACGTCGCGGATGCCTGCGTCAGACTGATAAGGATCATCGGAAGTGCGGTTTATGACTGCCATCATACCGCTCTCACCCTCGTCGGCAGCCTTCATGGCGGCGCCGCCGACCTCGAAGGACTCAAGGATATCTACGCGGGAAGCGAAATGGCTCGCCGCTCTCTGAAGAGTTGAGAACTCGATAGCCCTGGTCTTGCAGCCGCACTCGGACGAGATGAGATTGCACAGATATCTGGCAGTTCCTGTGAGCTGCTTGTGACCGAAGGCATCAACATAACCCGCTCCACTGTCAAGCTCGCTGATAAAGGTGCCGTCCGCGGTGTGGATACCCTCGGACACGCATGTGATGACAATGCGTTTCTTCGTGAGCAGGTCTCTGACCTTCGCGACATAAGTGTCAACATCAAAGGGAAGCTCCGGAAGATAGATGAGGTCAGGACCGCTGCAGTCCTCGCCCGCCGCAAGAGCAGCCGCGCCGGTGAGCCATCCCGCGTTCCTGCCCATGATCTCGATAATGAGTACAAGACCGCCCTTAGGCTCGATGCAGTAAGCGTCGCGGATAACCTCCTTGACGGAAGTACCGATATACTTGGCGGCGGAGCCGTATCCGGGAGTGTGGTCGGTCAGAGCAAGATCGTTGTCAATGGTCTTCGGGCAGCCGACGAAACGGATATGAGATCCGGTGACGATGCCGTAATCAGACAGCTTCTTGATGGTATCCATGGAATCGTTGCCGCCGATGTAGATGAAGCAATCGATCTCCAGCTTGTCGAGGATGGCAAAAAGCTTCTCATAAAGAGCCTTATCCTCAAATATCTCAGGGAGCTTATAGCGGCAGGAGCCAAGATAAGCTGAGGGAGTCCTCTTAAGCAGCTCGATGTCCAGTCCGTTCTGGATGTGCTCGCTAAGATCGATGTAACGCTCTTCAAGCAATCCCTGGATGCCATGGATCATGCCATAAACCTTGTTGTATCCGCGGTCGATCGCAGTCCTGAAGACGCCTGCCAGCGATGAGTTGATAGCAGCTGTGGGTCCTCCTGACTGTCCAACGATAACATTCCTCTTCTGTTTTGTAGCCATGTAATCAGCCTCCTTGAATAATAACGGTTATTATCCGTGTTTCAGGTTTTAATTGTAGCTCTAACCATTGAATTTGTAAAGCACGTAGTGAAAAGACGACACGGCAAACTGATCCAGGCCAGCTGCTGTGCCGTCTATGTCTTATCTGTCAGTAACAAGTATCAGCAGATGTTCATTACACCGGAGGTGTCTATCTACATCTCTGACGCAGGGACAGTATAGGTTTATGAGTTTTCGTTATGCGCTATGATGCCATAAAGGCTGCACAGATTGTCGAACTCATCAGAATACGCGAAGCCCTTGCCGACATCCTGACGTTTCTTTCCGTCGGCGAGTGCTTTGAGCCAGTTGTTCATGCCCACCGCATCGGGTTCACGGTCGAACATAGCGCGGTAAAGGACTGTGATGAACTCTTCGTCCGAAAGTCTGCGTCCGGCAAACTCTTCGCTCATGAAGAAGCCGCGAACCGCCTTATTGCCATCGATCTTTTTATCGAGCAGCAGCTGAGTCCATGCCTCAAGTCCTCCCACATCAAATCTGCGGTCAAGAGCAACCGTGTACATCCTCGCGACAAAGGCTGTAACCTGAGGATTCTCGTCCACGATCTTGTTAGACTTGTAAGAGCCGGGTTCTATGCCGTGTGCCTCGCAAATGGCCTTGAATTCGGCTGAATTGACAAAACCAGCAAAAGCCTTTTCACGGCTGGCACCTTTCTCAAGGATACCTACCCAATCAGCAAGGCCCGCCTCGTCAGGTTCACGATCCATGAGAGTATTATAAAGGTCTGTCACATACTCTTCATCGGTCTTCTTGCTGTTCTTGTACTCATCACTGAAGAAGAAGCCTCGGGCTGCCTTCGCGCCTGTGATCTCATTCTTTTTCAGAAGACTTGCCCAGGACTCGATCTCATCGGATCTTGCGGTGCGGCCAAGGCATGTATCATACAGACGCTCAACAAAGTCATCTATGGCATCTGTTGCCGGTTCGGTTGCGGGCTCTGTTTCAGGCTCGGTCACAGGCTCGGTTACGGGCTCTGTCTCAGGCTCGGTCACAGGCTCAGTTGCGGGTTCGGTTACGGGCTCTGTTTCCGGCTCGGTCACAGGCTCGGTTACGGGTTCTGTTTCCGGCTCGGTCACAGGCTCCGTTGTGGGTTCAGGCTCGGTTACTGGTTCTACAGGCTGGTCACCGATCTCAGGGGCATCATATTTTTTGCCTTCGTAATAGCGGATGCCGTCCTCGTCCTTCTCCCACTTGGCGAACCACTGAGTCCAGAGCGTGATGTTCTCATTAACAATGTTGACATGATCCTTGGCAGTGACCCAAGCATACCGCACGACAGGTATTCCGTCATTCGCCGCCCATGCGGAGTGGTTGTACCTGCCATCGACCCATGTCCTGTCAGGATTGTTGCGAACCTCGTCCACAGTATCCTTTGTGGCAAGGCCGTTGCGGATGAGCCAATTGTTGATCGCCCGTGACACGGCGGTATCTTCGCTGATGTCATAAGGCCACATATCGTACTCAGCCATGGTCATGAACATGGGTACGGCTTCAGTATAATCATAAGAAGCCTCGCCGTTAAGAGGACCGGAGGTGGCGCCGCAGGCAGCGAAGCGGTCGCTTACCTTGCTGGTGCCAAGATAGTTAGTCATCATGCAGCCCATGGAATGGCCTGTGCAGTAAATGCGGTTCTCATCGACCTTATACTTAGCGATGACATGGTCAAGCAGCTCGTCCGCATAGACCTCTTCGGTGCCGATCATCTCAGGGTTCTCAAGCTGCCAGAGCGGGCGGTATGCCTTGGTCACGCCGCCGGTGAGAGCAGGAGCCACGGGGATGAGAGTTGATTCAGGGAATACCACTATAAAGCCGGCACTGTTTGCTATACGATAATAGAGCGTATTCTCGAAGAAGTTCCTCATAGAGGTCTGTGCGCCATGATATGCCACGACCAGGGGAGCAGCTTCACCGGACTCTTTGACCTTCTCCGGTACATAGGCGATGTATTCACGCTCGATGCCGTTGGAATCCGTGAATCTCACGAAATCCGCGCCCAGAGCATTATAGTCAACCTTCAGAGAGAGCATATTTGACTTAGGACCGCCGCCATAACGGTAGTAACGGCTGATAGTTGTAACAATCGATGCCACGTTGACAGAATTCTCAGCATCGACATTGACTACCATCGAAATTTTTCCTTCAGGGGTGAATTCACTCTCCTCTGCCTGCTTCCATACGGAAATATTGTTCTCAGACGAGACCAGCTCGGTTGCCTTGGACGCGCCCTTCCAATATTCAACCAGCTTCTCGGAGCCGTTGACCAGCATGACCGGGACAGGGACATCCTTGTACATCACTCCGTATGTCTTAGACGACGTGTCAAATGATTTCTCCGTCATCTCCTCGAGATAAGCATCATCGATATCGTTGGCATCAACAAATGCAGCGGCAGCTACGCTGAGGGGATTCGCCATGGCGATCTTCTGAAGGTCTGAGCCGACCTCGCCGTATCCGACGATGTAGACGCTAGGACCGGGCATGAGGTAGACGCCGGTTCTCTCCGCGGAATACCCCGCCTGGATGTAAGCCATCTCCTCCTCCGCGCTGCCCCAGCCGCCTTCGCCGGGTTCAAGGACGAAGAGGCAAAGCTTCAAGGTATCGGCAGCTGTTAACCAGCCGCTCTCGTACAGCCACTTGACAGTGTCATCCTTGCCCTCCGGGACGTTCATCAGAATGAAGCTGGTTCCCTGGGGTGTGTCCTTGGGGACGTAGAGCTTCGCGGTGCGGGTCTCCTCCCCGACCTTGATCTTCTGCTCAAGCAGTCCCTGCCACAGCATGGGAACGACTGTCGCATCCGTCTTGACGGCAGCGAGCCTCTCTTCCATAATGCCGGCCAGGTTGTCCTGGTTCAGCTCGGGAAGCTCGGTGATCTCGTACTCAGCGCCGAGGCCATAGCTGACAGCTTCTTCATCCTCTTCCATGACGATTTCAGGGACGAAGGCATATTCGGCTTCCTTAGCCGCTGCTGCGAGATCGGCAGAAACTTCATCTGCGGCAGGAGCCGCGAAAACAGCCATAGGAGCGATGGCCGAAGCCATCATAGCTGCGGACATCATGACGGCAAGCATCCTGAATGTCCATTGATGTTTCTTTGAACTCATTTTTCTCCTCCTTTTTTATTCGGCATACGCCGTAAATAAACGTGCCGCCCGCCATCTTCCTTATCAGCCAGGCAAGAGCTTAACAATCGAGCAGGTAAATAAAGCTGAACACTGCTCGACGCGCGTTCCATGCCCAACAAGACCGGTATAGTTCCTTGCATGGGTCTGTGCGTAAATGTAAACCTGCAATGCCAGGCAGCTGGCAATACCATGTATATAAGTCTCTGTATGGCTATCTGACAGCTGCTGCGGAAAACCTCGCCGTATATAAGCGTTATATAAGCGTAAAGCGGCCTGAGACGGTATGATTACCGCCTACAGCTTCATATAATAACACATTACAAAAACAAAGTAAACCTATCTGTTAAGGCCGAAAAGGCCAACTATGCCTCAACTCTATCGATTTTCACATCCATCAGCCCAAAGATATGATTACAACTAATCCAAAGGTGATATTTAACGTACACTTTGGTCTGTGGTAAGCTGACGTATAGTAACTCCGCTGTAAACATCCATGGCAGGCCTGTGCATAAATGAAAACCCTCCCGGATCTCTCCGAGAGGGCCTTTTTGGTAACAAGCGCTGATCGTATCTGAATCAGATCTGTCAGCACGGTTCATGATCTGTCATTTTTTCAGTATCTCTCCTGATCAGGGATTGATGCCGTATTCCTTCGCGAGCTGCGCGAATTCAGGGGATTTCAGGAAGCCGTTGAGCACCTTTTCGGCGCCCAGCTGGTTGTAAGCAGGGACCCAGCTGTTGAAGCCGTTGACATCGGGCTCGCGGTTCAGAATGGTCTTGTACATGATGCCTACGACCTCGCTGGCGCCCAGATTGCGGTTGAGCATCTCCTGGCTTCCGAAGAAACCACGGACTACCTGAGTCGCGGTCCTTCCTGACCTGAGTGCCCTGACCCACGTCTCGAGCTCGTTCTTGGAAGCCCTGCGGTTCAGCACCTGACGGTACAGCCTGCTCACGAACGCGGTGATGCGAGGATACGCATCGACGTACTCGTCTGACTTATAGCTTCCCGCCTGGACTCCGAGTCTGTCGGCAAGAGCCTTGAACTCATCGGAATTGATGAAGCCTTCAAGAACCTTTTTCCTGGTAAGACCGTTGTTGAGGACATCGAGCCATGCCGCGAGTCCGCCCGCATCGGGTTCACGGTCGAAGATGATGCTGTAGAGGGCTGTGACGAACTCCTCATCGCTGAGAGGATTTGCCTTGTACTCCTGACTGTCCACGAAGCCAAGAACCAGCCTTGCCATGGTGGCCTTGCCGGATTCAAGAGCCTCAGTCCAGGTCGCGAGGCCCTTCGCGTCGGGTTCGCGGCCGAGGAACTCGACATAGAGCTTCCTGACGAAAGCCTCTATCAGATCTCTCTTAGAGTTCAGCTCGGACTTCTTCTGCTTCAGCGCCCAGTCGATGAGACCTTCGTATCCATTGGGGTCGTTTTTCCCGTACTTTGTATCAAAGTACGTTCCAAGGCTGTCCTCAGCGTTTGAGTATTTGTCGAAATACTGATTGTTGTAATAAGCATACCACAGATAGGTAGGCTTCATGGTCGAGTGGAAGCTGGTCTCGTTCATGTCAAGGTAAAGCTTATCGTTGAGGTAGGTATAACGGACGTGATCCTCAAGCCACTCATCGGTCTTTTCGGCAGCCTTGTAGTTCTCTATGAGGGCGTTCCACATCGTCTCAGAAGTCAGAGGAGGCGATACGCGGTCATTTACTCCCTGGAAGAACCAGAAGGCGACGTTCTCATCGGTGGCAAACTGGAAGATCATCCTGTGCTGACCGATGGGATCAAGCGTCGTGGAGCGGGAAAGCGCTGAGCTGTAAGCTCCGTTCTGGACGATTGCCGCAGTGATGTACTCGGCGCAGTCACGGACCAGGGCCGTGGTGCGGCCGGCTCCCTGAGAAGTGCCGGACACGAATACGCGGTCGCGGTCTACCGAGAAGGTGTCGAGCGCGTAGCAGAGCGCGACGCGGAAGGCATCATCTCTCTCATAACCATCTTCGCGAGGGCTGTTGCCGTTGTAGTATTGAGGAGCGACCACGATGCAGTCCTCATAACCGTAATCCTCGGTGGTAGCCCAGGCGCCGGTAGGCATTCCGATGTTGAAATGCACGCCGTGGTTGGTGTACTCGGTCCCGTCGCCGGCCGTCGCGGAGGAGAAGCTCTCACCGGTTCCGTGAGCGTACAGGAACAGAGGATAGGTCTTTGCAGGATCGTAGTTGTCGGGCAGCTGATACCAGATGCGCACGCCGAGACCCGCAAGCGTAGCGTAGTTCAGATCCCCGAGTCTCTCGTTCTCAGCAAGCTGAGTGTGATCGAAGTTTCTGGAGTTGCTGCTCAATGAGTAAGGGCTGTTGTTGTTCTTGAAGGTGAACTTCGCAAGGACAGCATCGGCTTCCTCATCATCAAGATACACGTATTTGAACTCATCGAGAACATCGTGCTTGATATCGGACTGCTCGATGACAGTAGGCGCGGCCTGCGCTGCCGCCAGCACCTTGCCGTCGGCTCCGACAATGTCGGCAAGGACGCGGACATCGAGATAATATACCCCTGCGAGATCCTTGCGGCGGGCGATCGAGCCGATGCCGCCGTCGGCGTTGTAATAATACCAGGTATCTGCCACCAGGCCGACCTTGTCGAAATCATTTGTCTCAATGATAACGTACTTGCCGGTATTAGACCTCTTCTGGCCGATTTCCGGCGAATCGCTGACATAAACCTTCTCGATTGTCGAGTGCCTGTAAGCGCCGGTGAGGTTGTTGGCGAGGTCACGGATCACGAAAGCGTCCTTGTCAAGCTTCGTGCCATCGACCGCCTCAGGGAACTCAAGCACGACTGCCTTGACCTTCTGTCCGAAATATCCGGGTTCGGTTATGGCGCAGACCTTGATGCCGGTAGCACCTTCATCAGTCCTGCGGAGAGCCCATACTTCATACAGATCGTCATACACAGTGTACTCGTAGCCGTTCTTGTTGTTGGAAGCGGCAGAGCCTCTTCCGGGAAGGGTATAGGTGTCGCCGTCCTCAAGCTTCGTGTTGTAGACGAGCTTGCCGCCTTCATCTATTACGTAGTCAGGACCATAGTAGGCAGCGTCCGCGAAATAGTAAGGATTCAGGCGGGTGACGGAGTGGTCGCTCTCGCCCCAATACGCGAACATATCGGAGCTAAGGCCCGTGAGCCTCACGTTCTCCTTGATCCATTCATCGGGGCAGCCTTCTGCCTTGAGGGCTTCGCCGTAGGTCGCCACGTTGTTGATGTTGTTGGAATCCTGCTCTCCGTCGAAGCACCACACTCTCAGCCCGGTCTTGGCGACGGCCGCCCAGTCTTCTTCAGTGTAGCCGCTGCCGAAGGAGCCGTTCTGGCAGATGTAGGTGTCTATGCAGAAATCAAACGTATTCTTGTCCAAGGTGATCGTATCGCCGTGGGCGGTGTAGGGCTGTCCCGCCAGTGCCTTGATGATGGTGCTGGAGGCATTGGTACCGCGGCTGTTGCCCTGAATGACAATGTTGCCGGTGACTCCATAGGTGTCGATGAAATATTTCATGACACGGACATCGTCGTCAACATAGTCGTAGGTGAGCTGATAATCGCCCTTGGCATAACCGGAGCGATCCTGGAGGTTGACTGCGATGCAGCCCTTGTTCCTCCATGACCAGGTGTTGACATCATACATGAAGCCGCAGCCGGCGTTGTTGGTGCCGTCCTGGATCTGCCAGTAGGAAATGGCGTTGCCCTGGATGTAGAAAACGATGCCGTCAGCCGGATCGTAGTTCTCGGGGACATAGTAGTAGCCGCGGACATAAGGGTCTGCGGTGCCGTCTGTCGCCGGAGCCGCGGTGCTGGGGATCTTAAGGTCATAGACGCTCTTGAAAAGCCCCTCGCCGAACTCGGTGTCGACGGTAGGCAGCCACAGGCCGTCATCATTGTACTGACCCTTGTCGTCCGCAAGACACATCGCGGGATCAAACTCTTCATCCGCCGCATAGCGGAGCTTCAGCTCAAGGCTGGGACGGATCCAGTAGCCCTTGCCGGTCTCATTTTCAGCATAACCCTGTGTGCCGTCTCCGAAACGGATGACTCCGGCGGGGTCACGGTACCATGCGCCCGTAGGATAGATACCGAAAGCGTTGCGCTCTCTGACGCCCTTGTCGTCGCCGTTCCCGGTGTAGACGAGGCTGTTTTTATCGGTCGCCTGAGTGTTCTCAAGTACATAGAGGGTGACCGTCTGACGGTTTTTCTTTATAGAAGCGATCCTCACCTGACCGAAATCAGGGTTCAGGGAGCCGCGGTCTTCGAGGACGAAATCCTCAGCATTAAGACCGCTGATGTCTACGCCGTCCTTGAAGGTGACAACTACTCTCTGTACGGCGGTGCCGTAGAAGGAGCCGCCTGTATAGGCCTGGACACTGACGATGTCGGCGGCAAGACCCGTGGGCACATGCTTCTCGCCCTTGGTCTGTCCGAGTATCCAGGGCTGGAACTCGTCCTTATGTGCGGTATAGGCCAGCTTGGTCGCGCCGTGAGCATAGGCGGAACCGTCGGCGTTGGTGATGCCGTATTCCAGGTATTCCTCATCGGCGAAGACATTGAGCCTGAGGATAGCGTCGATCTGCTCCTCAGTCAGTCCCTGCGCCTCATATTTGGACTTGGCATAATTGTAGAAGAGCTCTCCGCGAGGTCCGGAAGCGCCGGTATCGGTCTCTCCCAGATTCCAGTACATGGCTACACGGTTGGTAGTGATGGGATCCATGACGAGCGCGACGCCCTCCATGTATTTCTCCATGTTCTCTTCCGAGCTGAAGGGATCCGGGCTGGTCAGCGCGAGGCCGTTGCAGGCCATGAACGCCGTCCACAGCTCAGGGCGAGAGCTGACGGTCTGGTAACCGATGAGCGAGCCCTGGGAGTTTCCGGAATAGTAGACCCTGTCGGGATCGACAGCGTAGTTCTCGAGGAAGTACTCAACCGTCTGGTTGATGTCGTCCGCAGCGATATAGCGGGCTTCAGGCGCTTCCGAATCCGCGATATTGCGGTTGTCAACGGAGACAACTATCATGTCCTCGTAATAATCCTTGGTCTTGAACTCATCATCCATCCATGAGGTGACGGAAGTATCGAAGGCGATGTTCGCGCCCTTCGAGCGGTAAATGATCTCGCCCGCGTCATTGGCGAGTTCTCTCATGCGAAGGCCGCCGCCGCACTGAACGATGATCATCGGATATTTGCCGTCCGCATCATAGCTCTCAGGCAAATGGTACAGGACGGTGATCTTGCCGTCGCCGTAGTTGTTCTTCTCTGAGTCGAGATAGAGAGTCTCAAAATCATCGTAATTCTTGTTGATGGTGGGTGCCGCTTTCTCCTGAGAAAGAGTGCCGGACTTCACCAGGACGTCAGACAAGGCTATGTGAGCCTTCTGTGTCACGATGGGATCTACGGAAGCGATGTTGCCATAGCCGCCGGTGGAATACTCCTTGCCGTCCGTGTCGGTGACGTAGACGTTAGACAGGTCAAGGGTTCCTACGCCATCGTAATTGCTTGTCTCGATTATGACATAAGGTCCCTCAACAGAGGTCTTGTCCTCACGGAAGGCCGGTTCCGAGTTGGTGTAGACCGCCGTGATATCGGCTGATGCCAAGGTCTTGTTGTCGCCCTTGAAGGCCTGCACGTCATAGGTGCTGGTCCTGAGCGTCCAACCCTGGACATTGTCATCGTACTGGACGAAGACGCCGACCAATTTCTGTCCCGCGTAGCTTACCGTGTCAGTAACTGCCTGATATCCAATCAGGTGAGCATCCAGTTCTTCCCTCGGAAGCGCGTCGAGCCCGGCTTCGACAGCCTCGTCAGGATTGTCCTGTTCGATGGCCACCACAGCCGCATTCGCCTCTGCGGCCTCTTCTGCTTCAGGCTGCGCGAAGATGGCCGTGGGCGTGAGCATGGTGACCACCATGGCGGCAGCAAGAGCAGATGAGAGCAGAGATCTCAGCTTCTTGTTGTGCTTCATAGATTCTGTTCCTCCTTTTTAAAAAATAAGGATCTGTCACATAATCAACTATGCAGTCTGTGCAGGATGATCACGCGGGATCAATGAAGAAAACGCGGTCGTTCAGGGGGGCGGCGAGGCCTTCTGACGCAGGACCCATATGATCACAAAGCAAGACGTTTAGATTGACCCATGACAGTTCCTAAAGGCATACAGCGGTAAAAAACCGTATTATACGCCAACAGATGGGCTTATTATACACTAAAAAACTGTAAAATAAAATCAGCAGGATAAATAAATATTATCCTGCCGCATTAACAATAATAGCCTAACAATAATAAAACCCGCATGGCGCCGCGCGTACTGCCGCAACATGCGACCGCCGCGGAAGCTGACATGCGCGATGCTCGTTCTCTAGCCTGATCACGCGTCTTGCTCAAAGCCCAGCTTGACCGCCGTATCCTCGTACTGCCTCATGTACAGCCTGTAGTAATAGCCCCTCTTCTTCATGAGCTCGCTGTGCGTCCCCTGCTCAACTATCTTGCCGTCCATAACGGCAAGGATGATATCTGCATCCACCACGGTAGACAGCCGGTGGGCTATGATAAATGAGGTCCGTCCCCTGATCACCGTAGCTATGGCGTCTTGTATCGCTTTCTCAGTCATGGTGTCAACGGAGCTTGTCGCCTCATCGAGCACCAGGATCGCGGGATCCGCCAATATAGCCCTCGCGAATGACAAGAGCTGTTTCTCGCCTGTGGAGAACATCTCTCCGCCCTCTCCCGCCTCTTCGTCCAGCCCTTTCTTCGTCCTTTTAACCACAGAATCAGCCTGGACCAGCCTCAGGGCAGCCCATATCTCCTCGTCCGTGGCATCCGGCGCCCCATACCTCAGATTGTCGCGGACCGTACCCGAAAACAGATGCGGCGTCTGCAGCACATAGCCTATGTGGCTGTGAAGCCACAGCTGCGACCGCTCCCGCGCGTCCCTTCCGTCTATGAGGACCTGCCCGAAGGTAGGCTCATAGAAACGGCAGGCGAGATTCACGAGAGTCGACTTGCCGGCGCCCGTCTCGCCCACGATTGCCACATTTGACCCTCTCTTCACCTTAAGGCTGAAATGCTCGAGGACATATTCGTCGCCGTCAGGATATTTGAACGTGACATCCCGAAACTCGATATCTCCCTCGATCGGCTCCCAGTTTTCCTTTTTCGGATGGAAGGTGTCGCCGTATTTCTCTACGACCTCAGCCGAATCGGTCACGCCGGATTTCTCGGCGAGCAGCCGCATGAGTCTCTCGATGTTGACTTGTATCGAGATCAGCACCGATGTCGTTTCTACGATGTTCTGTATGGGTTCCATCATACCCAGCGCGTAAGACATGAAGACAGAGAGAGTTCCGATCTTAAGCAGGCCGTCCGCGGAAAGGAGGCTGCCCTGCCATAGGACGATAGCCAGCGCGGCCGAGGAAAGAAATGTCACCGAGGACGTGAACAGCGCGGAAAAATGCGTCGCGCGTACCGAAGTCCGGCGCATATTCGCTGTCTCCGCATCGAAATCCGCGATCATCTTCTCTTCCACGCCCAACGTCCTGATCGATCTCACTCCTGTGATGCCTTCGTTGATATTCGAAGTAATGCGGGAATTGATCTCGCGGATGCGGCGGTTCAAAGCGACCAGCCTTTTCTGGAAATATGATATCAGCAGAGCGGCCGGGGGCACAAGGAGCATGACCATCAGGGCAAGCCTGAAATTGATCGACAGCATCATGATGAGGACGAACAGTATATAAGAACCGTTCCACACCATTTCCATCAGCCTCCATGCCACCAGCTCGCCTATCTTACCCGAGTCGCTCATGACCCGCGCATGGATGTATCCCACATTATTCTGGTTGAAATATGAGAACGATAAGGTCTGCAGGTGGTTGAAGGACGCGTTTCGTAGATCCCGGTCAATAGCCATCTCTACCTTGCCGCAGAAATACGCGCTGACGAAGTTATCTGCGACCTGGAGGGACAATACCAGCACATACAGCCCCACGAACCATCCGATGCCTTTGAGCGTCCCGCCCGCCACATATGTGTCCAGAGCATAACGGTTAAAGAGAGGGTACGCCGCGTCCGCGAGACTGCTCAGGAAACCCATCGTCACCATGCTGATGATGATGCGGCGGTAAGGCTTCAGCCATGGGATGAGCGCCGGCACACCGAAAAAAGGAAGACGTTTCTGCTCCCGCGTTTCTTTGCTGCTATTATCCATGACCTCACCTCCCTCGTTCCTGCTGCTATTCCTGCTGTCTGGTCTGCAGGTCATAGACCTTCTTATATACCCCGCCCTTTGCCACGAGCTCCTCATGTGTTCCTGACTCGATTATCCGTCCCTTGTCCAGTACTATGATGTTGTCCGCCTTCATCAACGTGGATATGCGGTGGGCGATAAGCATGACAGTGGTTCCTGCGGACTGCTCCTCCAGCTGTCTGCGGATCTTCGCGTCTGTCTCCGCGTCGACCGCCGACAGCGAATCGTCAAATACCATGATCTTCGGCTTCTTCACCAGCATCTGGGCGATAGCTGTCCTCTGCTTCTGTCCTCCCGACAGGGTCACGCCTCTCTCGCCGACAAAGGTCTCATAACCTGACGCAAAGCTCTCTATAGTTTCATCCAGACACGCCGCGGCTGCGGCCTTACGGATGTCTTCACCTATCCCGCCGCTATTCGCCTTCACGGATAATCTCTGTACGACATACCTGCCCTCCGCGTCGTCGCTGCCCATGTCCTTGCCGCTCATGCCATCGACGACCGCTTCCTTGCCGCTCATGCCATCGACGAACACGTTCCTGCCGTTCATGCCATCGACGAATGCGTCCTTGCCGCTCATGCCTTCGACTACTGCGTCCTTGCCGCTTTTAACCTCGCTTTCAAGACCGCCTGTAGGCCTTGCGATCCCTATATTTTCCTCTATCGTGCGCGAAAAGAGAAACGGTTCCTGCAGCACAAGTCCCACATTTTTCCTGACCCAGGAAGCCTTCATATCCGCGATATCTACGCCTCCCACAGTGATCCGGCCGCAGCCCTCCGGCAGCTCGTACAGCCTGTCCAACAGGCAGGCCAATGTGGTTTTTCCTGAGCCGGTTCCGCCCAGAACTCCGACCGTGGTGCCCGCAGGTATGGTGAAGCTCACGTCATCAAGAACCTTCCTTCCATCGCGAGGCGCGAAGGTCACATGTTCGAAGACGACATCCCTGTCCATCGGAGGCTCCAGCGCGCCCGGCCTGTCCTCCTCTACAGGAGAATTCATGATGTACCTGATTCGATCTATGGCGATCTCGGCGCGGCTCATGTCGGCGATCACCCTGCCCACGGCCCTCACCGGCCAAGTCAGCATCGCGTTGTATGAACAAAATGCTATGTACCCTCCGGTCGTGATCTCGCCCTTCACGCAAAGCGCCGCTCCGAAGACCGTGACACACAATATTTGCAAGCCTGAGATGAGATCCCCGGTCGACCAGAACGCGGACAGCCACATCATCAGCCTCACCCATAGGCCGGTATAGTGTTCATTTTGCTTCTCAAAACGTTCACGCTCATATATTTCCCTGCCGAAGGCACGCACGATGCGCACGCCGGTGAGGTTCTCCTGCGCGATCGTCGACAGAACTCCCTCCTGTTCATCGCACTCTTCAAAGGCAGAGCCGATCTTATTATGGAAGAAAAAGGAATAGCCTATTATTATCGGTATGAACGCGCCCGCCGCGACAGTCATTTTCACACTTATCCCGCACATGAAATATACCGCGAGGCCGATGAGCAGCATGATCCGCAAGAGCGATGTCAGCCTCTCCGAGAGGAAGCTTTTGATGGTCTCTACGTCGGAGGTGCAGCGCTGGATGATGTCGCCTGTCTGATTTTCCCTGTGCCACGCGTCCGGAAGGCGCAGGATGTGGTCGAAAAGAGTGTCGCGAATGCGGCAGACCAGGTTCTCGCCTCCGAACGAGTTCAGAAGGCGGAAAAGGTAGCGCGAGACGGCGGCGGCAAACGCTACGGCAATGACTATCCCCGCAATCGCCGCGGGATGCGCCCTGAGGAAATCCGGACCCCCGAGAGCATTCACGCACAGAAGCAGGGGACCTGGAAGCTCGGCGCTTCCGTGTCCTATGACGCTGTCAACGGTATAGCCTATCAGCTTCGGATTCGCCAGGTCAAGCACCGCCACAAGACACGCAAAGATGAAGCTGAACAGGAAATACCGCCAGCTCCCTCTCATAAAATACATCGCGAGGCTTACTCTTGTGGGAAATGCTTCCTTCTTCATACGCTTTCCTTGCTGGCGCCATCCTCCTGCTTGCCGTCCTTACCTTCGCTTTCCTCGCTGGCGCCGTCCTCCGTTAGGTCGTCCAGGCAAATCATGCATATATCTTCCGGTTTGGGGTCCTGCATTTTCACCACACGCCTTGCCTGATTGGTGATGATATCCTCGAACATATTCCTCACATCGCGGGCATTCGCGAAATTAATCGGATTGTTCAGCTTGCGTGTCAGGATCATTGCTTTAATGGCACCCTTCGCGTCATCGGCGACCTTATAGTCGTATTTATCGCAGTTCATATAGAAGATCTTCTCAAGCTCCTCTATGCTGTAGTCCGGGAACTCGATATACTTGTTGAAGCGGGACTTCAGCCCCGGATTGCTGTTGATGAACTTCTCCATCGGCTTCGTGTATCCGGCGACGATGACTATGAAATCATCCCTGTGGTCTTCCATCGCCTTAAGGATGGTATCTATCGCTTCCTGCCCGAAGTTGTCGTCTTTTTGGGAGAGGGCATATGCCTCATCGATGAAAAGAACGCCGCCGAGAGCCGACCTGATCACGTCCTGGGTCTTTAAAGCGGTCTGTCCGACATATCCCGCCACCAGGCCTGAGCGATCCACCTCGACAAGCTGTCCCTTCGACAGCACTCCGATGTTCTTGTATATCTTAGCCAGAATGCGGGCGACGGTGGTCTTACCTGTTCCGGGATTGCCGGTGAAGACCAGATGCATGGAAACGGGCACTGATTTCAGCCCCTTTTCCTTTCTTATCATGGCGAGCTTCGCGAAATCCGCCATCTCACGGACATCGTGTTTTATCGCGGTAAGCCCGACGAGCTTATCAAGCTGCTCCATGGGGTCTTCTTCAGGCTCGGACGGGGTCGCGGCAGCGGCCGGAGAAGCCGCCTGCGCTCCGCCATCATAAGCCACAGGCATCCCAAGGGTTCCGGACGTGCCAAGCCCCAGCCCATCTTCCTCGATGATCCTCCTCGCCTCAAGCAGGGCATCTCTGGCGCTCTTTATGGCGTCATCATAGCTCGACTGCATATCAAGCACAGGTGCCTCGTCCCTGCTGACAGTACCATTCCCGCCCTTTTCATTTCCTTTACCGGCTAAACCGTCACTGATACTGCCGCTTGTGACTGTACTGCCGCTTGTGACTGTACTGCCGCTCGTGCCTGCACTGCCGCTTTTGCCTGCACTGCCTACTTTGCCTGCACTGCCTACTTTGCCTGCACTGCAGCTTTTGCCTGCACTGCCTACTTTGCCTACAGTACTGCTCTTGCCTTCGGTTTTTCTTTTGCCGGTTTCGTCTCTCCTGTCAGCGTTATTTTCAGCTTTTCCACTGCCTTCAGAACCGGCATTTCCAAAGAAATCATCATAGATACCGTTCAGGATACGTTTGTGCACGCTCGTAAACACATCCAGATGCTCCCTCTCCGCTTTATCCCTGTCTGATGCCCTGTCTCTGTTAGAAGCCTTATCTCCGCCAGACACTTTATCTCTGTTGGACGTATTGTCTCTGTTATTATT
>CACXUY010000026.1:28430-48103 GCA_902770965.1 uncultured Lachnospiraceae bacterium
TACGTACAGCTTTCCTTCATTGCTGTATCAGTTTCACATTAAACTTACATGCCAAGTTTGACACAACCATCTTCAATACAAAGCTCCATTTCATATAATAATACACCTAATCCCGGCATTTATCTATGATAACAGGTTCAAAAAAAGATATTTGGTGATTGTTCAAGGCGCACAGCGCATCTGGCCTCCCCGCAATGAGGGACGCGCAGCATCCAGGGCCTGGAGTGCTGAATGTCTTATCGAATTAGTATTACAAGGCAATGTTTTATTGACATCTTAAATGACATATGTTAAATTAAACTAAAATGGTTTATCCATTTTGTAACAGGTCACGAAAGTGAGGACAATAAAGAAATATGAAGAGGAATAATCTATTATGGCATGACAGGAAGAGAAATTTTCTGGGGCTTCCCTGGAGCTTCACTGTTTATGGGCTTGACAAGAACCGTCTGTTTATCGAGAGGGGCTTTCTAAGCACCACGGACGATGAGGTACGTCTTTACAGGATCACGGATATCTCCCTTAGCCGCAGCCTGTGGCAGAAGATCATCGGTACCGGCACCATCCACTGCACCTCCGCTGACAAAACCATGATGAATTTTGATATAACCAATATCAAGCACCCTTATGACGCGAAGGAGCTTCTTTCCAACCTGATCGAGACATCGAGGAAGGAGAACCGTGTCTACGCAAGGGAGAACATGTATTCGTCTCACCATGACCACAGCGGGATGGATGCGGAGAATCCTGATGTGTTCGACCATGAAATCATGCCCGGCGGCGATATCATGCCAGAAGATGACGACGCGGACGACAACGACAGAAACTTCTAGGCCGCAAAAAGAAAATAAGCAGTTATCGAAGACCAGTTCGATAACTGCTTTTTGTAATTCTTCAGCACCCCAGGATAACTGTTAGAATACAGGACGAAGTGCTTGCACTTCGGACGTATTATAACAGTTATCCTGGGGCGGACAAGGCGCACAGCGCCTCTGGCCGCCCCACAACGAGGAATGCGCTGTTTCACGCATCCTTATCACGCGCCGTAATACAGCCACAGCCAGCTTTTCTTCAAGGGACTGACAGTTCCCGCGACTTTCTTCAGCGTGAGGAAATATATGCCGCGCATACCCTCCGCTGCCTGGCTTTCCGCGCCATTGTGTTCCGGAGCATGAACAGCATGCTGCTCTTCCGGTCCGAATGCGGCAGCCGCGAGCTGTTTTGCCATCTCAGCCGTCCAGGCTCCTGTTGGTTCTGATGCGTCTATCGCGTCCATGACCTCCTCCAGCTTCGCGGCGAAATCCGGTTCCACGCCCTCATATTCCTTTAGCAGGCCGCAAAAATGAAGGAGATCCATGTAGCATTCACCGCATTTTTTCGCGCCCATGGTCCGAAGCTTTCCAAGCCTGTGCTTCCTGAATCTCAGCACTCCAAGTGCTGCCGCTGCGATCACAACAAATATGGCGGTCAGCCACAGTATTATTTTTACAAGAATCCTCAGGACAGACAATATGCCGTCGACCAGCTTCTTCCATCTGTGTCCGCTTTGATCCTTGGAGCCGTCCGCAGTCCCGTCGGCAGCATCAGTCCTCGTACCCATCTCATCTGACGTATCCGAAAGGTCCGGATCAGACTCCTCAAGCCCCATCCTGTTCCTCGTGCCTCCGGATTCATCCGCCCTGCTGCCATCGCCCTCCGCTGACGCGGTGTCTGTCATATTCTCGATTGAGGCCGCTGCGGAAGGGTCTGTTTCGTCAGGATTCATCTCCGCCTGGTTCGCCTCAGACAGTTCCGGCGGCTCAGCGGTATGACCTTTTTCCGAAGCTTCGCTATCGCCTGTCGCCGCGCCGACGATGGAATCCGGATCGGAGTCGTCATCCCCAAGTCTCCTGGTGTTATCGGTTGTCACGGCGAGTCTCCAGCCGTGCTCATCCATCAGCGACATCAGCATTTCGGTCGACATGCCGGGATATTCGGCAATCACCTCGCCATTTTCTCCCGGAGTGACCTCTATCGGCGTCCAGCCATAGCCGTCCAAAAATATTTCCGGCCAGGCATGCGAGAATGTTTCCGACACATCCATACTGAAACCGCCGCCCTCGTTCAGCTTCACGTCCTCAAGCTGCACCCTGTACCCCGCGGCATATCTGGCAGGGATGCCATAGAGCCTGTACATGAGTGTCGCGACGGAAGCGAATTGCTGACAATAGCCGCGCTTGCTTTCAAAGAGGAAATACTCCGCTATATCGGCATTCATAGGCGCATGTCCCGGCGTAGTTGTATATCTGCAATTACTGTGAAGTATGTAAATGATGAAGGCGGTGACCTCTTCAACAGACTGGAGAGGATTGTCCGCGACCAGCTCTCTTAGCCTGGTCAGCGGAACGTCCACAGACGTATACATCTGATTTGCGATATTCAGGCTTGCGACATTGATCCTGCGGTACATGTCAAGGGCTGCTGTCTCATCGGCGGAAGGCTCCGGAGGCAATGTACCTGCAGGAACCAGCCGGTTCATATCGCTAACCGCGTAGCTCTCGTCCACGCCCTCCTCCCGCTCAGTGTTCAGGGCAAAATAAGGCCTGTATACGCCGGTCTCGCCCTCCCTCAGGTGCTTTATCTTCAGCTCATATACGTTATCATCGAAGCCGGACATGATACGGTTCATCATGAAATGTGCCGTCCAGGCATCCGCCGCTGCTTCCTCCTCAGACTTTCCCTCGGCAGTGGCTGCCGCGACATTGCGGTAAAATGCCATCTCATCAGAAGCTGTCCACTGCCGTGAATCATAGCTGTCCCCGGCAAATGTTTTCAGATAAATGGCATCCTCAGGAAGCTTGTTGAAACTGATATGGACAACCAGCTCATCATTCCTGTAATTATTTCCGCGGTTGATATAGCCCGAGCTCCTCATGGCACGGAAACGACGGTTGATATTTCTGGTAAGGCTGGTTACATTTTCCTCAGCCTGAAAAACGAACTCGTAAAGCTGCTCTTTATACCTGACGGTGAAAGGCACAGCGACAAAGAATAGCAGCGCGGTGATGAGCGCGGCTATCAGCCCTATATATCCTGACAGCCCTGTGCGCCTTTCTTCAGTCAGGCTTCTCCCCCTGCCGCGCCCTGTGACATGCATGGCCATGAGGCCGAACAGAAAAACCGCGAAAAGCAGGAGATTCAGCAGCGACAGCTTCACCCCCAGGATCGGAGCCAGGATGAGCACGCCGGTCGCCAGCAAGAAGGATATCATGTGCGTCTCAAGGACGAATTCAAAGGCGAAAAGCAATACCACCAGCGAAATGGTGAGCAGAAGCACCGCTTTTGTGACGTCTTCGGCGTGAAGCAGCGCCTCTTCGTGCATATTCGATGCGTTGTAGCCTATGCTCCTCAGCTCCTCAGCGATATTAATGAGGTCGCTCAGCATAAAGTATCCGGCGATTATCACCACGGCATCCAATATCCACGGCATGATATGACGCGCGAAACAGGCGAACAGCCAAAGGACAATACAAAGAATAGCCGCTGCCGAAAAAACCAGCTGCCTCTCATATTCCACGCCCTCAACCGAATCCACCGCCATGAGGATGCTGAAAATGCCGGACAAAAAGAACAGGACGGAGAGTACCGAATACATCCTGCGTCCCTGACCGTACACCGCGTTTGTGTTTGACTTTATTTTTCCTTCAGAAAAAACCATAATCGTATTATTATTATTATTATTCTCACAGTTCAAATATATTCGATCTTAGCTCTTCTTCATATCCGGTTGCGGAGAAATGCCAGACCAGCTGTCCGTCGACCCTCCAGTTCAATCCCGTGTCAAGACTGATAAGCGATCCTGCCTCATCGGGCATGCCGTTTGAGGTCATCCTTAAGGTCATCGGCTCAGGGTCTCCCAGCCGCTCAAGATACAGGCGGCGCAGCAGCTCCCGGCAGTCGTCCTGGCTTCTTATATCCATGGCCGATACCGCTCCGTCAGCATTTTCTTCAAAACCTCCGAAAATGTCCGAACCGCGCCACATCACCCTGATACAGCCGGCATCCGCCAAAAGTCCCAGAAGCAAGGCATTCAGGACACCAAAGAAACTGTCTGCCGCGTCATCGACGCGGCTGCCCGGCCCGGCACTCTCCGAGCTTCCGCCTGCCGCGCCAAGACCGGTCAGGTCGATGAAAAAACGAAGCGGCACATCTCTCTCGCTGTTATATTCCCTGACCCAGAGCTCATCCATGCGCGCGGTCAGGTTCCAGTGGACATGTCTTACGGAGTCGCCCTCACGGTACTCCCTTATCAATCTGATCTCATCGTTCCCGCCTGCGTAAGGAGTAATGACAGTCCCGCTCTGTATGGCCTGCCGGGCTTCCTTAAGCCCCGCAAGGCTGATTTCCGCCGCCATCTCCTGCGGATACACAGTGAGTACCATGGACCTGCCTATCCTTTTTTGCGAAGAAAACAGGCTCAGATAGTCATATACCTTCACCTTCTCCGCGCTGACTCTGGCAATGCCGCAATGCCGGCAGTCAACATCAACGGAGAGCCTCTGCTCCCCCTTCAGGATGCCTCCATATATTGTCTCCGTCTTCTTTTTGCCTCCCTCATATCCCGATAGCAGGCTGAGGCAGAAACGGCTTACCGGAAGCAGGCCTTTGTTTCTGATGGCGACTCCGCAGCTGTAATTGCTTCCCCTGACCGCTTCCCCGGAATCGGACACAAAGCCGATCAACAGCGATCCTTTAAGCAGGATGGACAGTACCCACATGGCTATGACCAGCAGCACCTCGGTCACAGCCATGATCATCAACGGTTCATTTCTATAGATACCCGCGAAATACCCTGTGAGCAATATCACGAGGGCTATTCCGATTCTCCTCATCTGCGCTTCCTCATATTTCTTTCCACATCCTATACCGCTCAATACGCATTATTAGTCCAGGCGGCGGGCTTCCTGACATTCTTCAATATGTCCTGTATGACCTGCTCTTTATTCACCTTTTCGAACCTCGCCGATGTGCCAAGCGTCAGACGGTGAGCGACGACATAGGCGAACTGATCGCTTATGTCGTCAGGAAGCACGAAATTCCTGCCGTTCAGCCAGGCTGCCGCCTTCGCCATCTCCGTCAGTGCTATCGTCGCCCTGGGACTGGCTCCGCGGGCGATCATCCCATGGTTTCTGGTGGCGGTGATAAGCTCCAGTATATAACGATACAGATCGTCCCGGACGTAGATTTCCTTGACGCTTCTTTGCGCCTTGAGAACCTCCTCGCTGGTCATGACGGCAGAGCAGCCTTCTATCCTCTCTCTCACGCCCGTCCCCCTCGCGATCATCAGCTCGCTCTCAAAATCAGGGTAGCCCATCGAGAGATGAACCATGAATCGGTCTACCTGAGCTTCAGGCAAGGGCTGGGTTCCGATGCTCCCGGAAGGGTTCTGCGTCGCGATAACGAAAAACGGTGAAGGAACCGCCCTCGTCTCACCGTCGATAGTGACCTGGCGCTCCTCCATGACCTCGAGCAGGGCTGACTGGGTCTTCGGCGACGTCCTGTTGATCTCATCGGCTAACAGAAGATTGCAGAAAACGCTGCCCTGCTGGTAAATGAACCGTTCCGCTTCGCGGCTGTAAATGGAGAATCCGGTGAGATCGGAAGGCATGAGATCCGGTGTAAACTGCACCCTGTTATAATCTAGCTTTAAGGTTCTGGAAAAAGCCAGCGCCATCGTGGTCTTGCCCACTCCTGGGATATCCTCCAAGAGGATATGGCCTCCCGCGAGAAAGACGAGCATTGCCTCGCGTACTTCCGCCTCCTTGCCCAGAATAATGTGGTTGACTTGGGTGACAGCCCTGGCCGCCTTCTCGTGAAGCCCCTGCGCGTCATTTCTCGAACCGGCTGTGACCCGCGTGTTCGACGCCGTCATCCTCTGAGGCTTATTTCGGTCAGTATCCTGTAAGGCTCCCCGTACATCCGGTGCTGCTGCTCTGCGAGTAGCATTCCGGCTCGCCTCTTGTACAGCTTCCCGTTCGTCCGAGGATGTCAAACTGCCCGTCCCCCACGACTCCGTGTTTCTTCTATATGTATTATTCTCCAACAAATGTAAATCCTCCTGCAAATATTTCCGGGTGTCATATTCACATGCATAAATGTATATATATGGTTAAATATTCAACAGACAAGCCGCGCAGTGCCTCTGACCGCCCCTCAAAAAGGGATGCGTTACATCCCGGGACCGGAGTACTGAACGGTGCTGTTATATTATACCAGAAAAGCCCAATATACGAAAGACGAACAAACCACCGGATTTTTTTTAAATTGTCTTCCAAATAGCAGCAAATCCTCTTTGCAAAGCAAAGAAGCTGCTCAAATCCAATATAGACCTGGCAGCTACTGTACATTTCCATAATTATTCAGCACCCCAGACTCGGGATGCTGCGCATCCCTCGTTGTGGGGCGGCAAGGGGCGCTGAATAATTACCATATTTCTTACACGACCCTGAGGACAGGCGCGGTATTCTCGATACCCAGCAGTCCGAGTACCTCATCCACCGTACTGACCGGTACTATCTCAAGCCCATTTTTCACCTCTTCCGCTACATCCCTGAGGTCGTCTTCATTATCCGCCGGTATCAATACCCTCTTCACTCCGGCGCGATGGGCGGCCATCAGCTTCTCAGGCAGCCCTCCGATGGGGTTCACGCTTCCGCGCAGGGACACTTCTCCGGTCATAGCTGTCCCGGAATCCACGACCTGCCCTGTGACCAAGGACGCGATAGCGGTGGTGAGGGTGATCCCCGCCGACGGTCCGTCCTTAGGCGTCGCTCCGTCAGGGACATGGATGTGGAGATCGCTCTTCTCGAATACCTCCGCCTTGTCAGGATACCGCGACTTCACCAGGCTCACCGCGATCTGCGCGGACTCCTTCATGACGTCTCCGAGCTGACCGGTTATGATGATCTGGCCTGTGCCCTTGATAAGCATCGTCTCTATATAGAGGATCTCTCCTCCCGCAGCCGTCCAGGCAAGTCCCGTGACGATCCCCGGCTTCACGCTCTCCTTCACGAGCCTCTGCCTGATGGGATTCGCGTCCAGATATTCACGCAGGTTCTCCTTCGTGACCTCGGCCTTGACTCCGTCGCCCCTGACTATATGGACGGCGGCGACCCGGCAGAGCGTGTCGATCCGCTTCTTGAGGCCGCGGACTCCGCCCTCCCTGGTATAGCTGGAAATGATCTCTTCGATGACTTCGTCAGGCACAGATATGTCCTTCTCCTCAAGCCCTACCGCCTCAAGGGATTTCGGCAGCAGATGCCTCTTTGCTATCTGAAGCTTTTCAATCGGCGTGTATCCCTGAAAAGAGATGACTTCCATGCGGTTCAACAGCGGTTCGGGGATGGTATCCAGCGAATTCGCCGTGCAGATGAAAAGCACGTCAGACAGGTCATAGGGGACGTTCATGTAATGGTCCGTGAAGGTGCTGTTCTGCTCAGGATCCAATACCTCGAGCAGGGCACTGGCAGGGTCGCCGTTGTAGGAGACGGACAGCTTGTCGATCTCGTCGAGCACCATGACCGGATTCGACACCCCGCTCTTGCTGATGCCGTCCATGATGCGTCCTGGCATCGCGCCTATGTAGGTGCGTCGGTGACCACGGATATCTGCCTCGTCCCTGACTCCCCCGAGGCTGACTCTCACGTACTTCCTGTCGAGCGCCTCCGCTATGCTGCGGCCGATGCTTGTCTTTCCTGTGCCCGGCGCTCCCACAAAAAGCAGGATGGAGCCGGCCTGTTTTCTTTTGAGATTCATCACGGCAATCTGCTGAATGATCCTTTCCTTGACCTTTTTCAGCCCGTAATGATCCTCTTCAAGTATCTTTTCCGCCTTGTCGAGGTCGATCTGCCTGGCCTCCTCCTTCTTCCACGACAGCCCGACCAGAAAATCCAGATAGTCGTGCAGCATGCCGGACTCCGCGCTGTTCGCGCCTTCCTGCTTGAGCCGGTTGAGCACCTTGTCAGCCTCACGCCTCGCGGTCTCGTTCATCCCCGACTCCTCGATCTTGATTTCAAGACGGCGGACATCCGACACCTTCTCAGGGTGCATCTCATCAAGCTCTTTCTGAAGGTACTCCATCTGCTTCTTGATGGCGCCCTCCCTGTAGATCTTATGATATTCCTGCTCCTGCGCGCTTCTCGCCTCGGTATTGACACGGAACATCTCATAATTCTCGTACAAAACCTTCTCAAGCATCTCCGTCCTCGCGGCGACAGAATCCTCCGCCAGGATAGCGTAGCGTTCCTCATTGGAAGTCGAAAGCCACGGCGAGACAGCCGATGCCATCGCTGCGATGCTGTCAAACTGCGCGAGGAACTGTGCGCTGCCGGCCCCCCAATTCGTGTTCTTGACTGCATCCGTCATCATTTCCTTGACGGACTCCAGCCTCTTCGCAAGCTCCTCTTCGTCGATATCGTTTATATCGGACCGCTTGCTCACGGACAGCTCTATGGTGTGGTCGCTGTAAATGGTGATCTCGTCCAGGTTCACGCGGCTGCCTGTGAGTATCACTATGTATCCGTCCTCGCTGACCTCCGTTATCTCGCCGGACAGGCCTATCGGGTAAAAGCTGTCCTCTGTGTAATCATTTCTCTTCTGATATTCCCTCGCCATGATCATCGTCACACGTTCGCCTTTGAAAGGCACGCGGCCGCTGACCTTCTTATAAACATCCGTCTGGAAATAGATGTTGACGTCCGGCAGGGCAAGTACGTTATATACAGGTACTATTGTCATCTCCGTTATCCTCCATGATACTGATAAATGCAAATGCGCGGCTGCTGTCTCATATGAAACCGCCGTTTTTTTGTGGTTGTTCTTTGATAGACATTTACGCGGATTTTGTTAGCACTCGTTTTCAGCGAGTGCCAGCTCGTCGGTAAAATAATGGGCTTCCCCATGGAAGCCGTTAATAGCACTAATATCTTTTCTTTCATGATGCAAAAGATACCACTTTCACGTACAACCGTCAAGTGACTTTATAAAAAATTCAGAACTGCGTTATCCAAATGTTATCTTGTGCTTACCTGCGATGTATGATATCCTTTATCTATCGTATCTATCGGGAATCCGTAACAACTGCCGAATTTAATAGTTAACCGCTTTCGCGGCCAGCCGTCACTGCGTGAGGCAGAGGCGGCTTTCACTTTCCCTTGAAGATCTTGTAGCAAAGACCCGCAAGGGCAGCAATGAGTATAAATAAGAATAAAGGAGAAACAAGTATGGCACTGCATGTAATGGAAGAAGTAAACCGCTGTCTTTGCTGCAAGAAACCGCGCTGTCAGGAAGGCTGTCCTATTCATACCGATATCCCTGAGATCATCCGGCTCCTGAAAGCCGGAAAGCTGAACGACGCGGGCTGGAAGCTCTTTGAGAACAATCCGCTGACGACAGTCTGTTCCATCGTCTGCAATCATGAAAAGCAGTGCGAGGGCCATTGCATCCGCGGCATCAAGGATGTGCCGGTGCATTTTTCCATCATCGAGAATTATATCTCCACCACCTACGCGAGCCAGATGGTCAGCGGTCCCGTGCCCTCCAACGGACGCAAGGTTGCCATCATCGGCGCGGGTCCTTCAGGCTTGACCATCGCCGTGATCCTGGCTCGCTACGGTTATGACGTGACTATCTTCGACAGCAGGAGCAAGATCGGCGGCATCATGCGCTACGGGATTCCTGACTTCCGTCTGCCCGACTCGATCCTGGACGATTTCGCCTACCGCCATCTCGAGCTGAAGGGCATCAAGTTCCGCCCCAATACCACCATCGGAGGCGCGATCAGCTTAGACGACCTCTTCCGCGACGGGTATCAGAGCATTTTCGTCGGCGCGGGTCTCTGGAAACCGAAGACCCTGCATATCAAGGGCGAGACGCTGAGCCATGTAGCGTTCGCCATCAATTACCTGGCTTCTCCGAGCACCTTCCACATGGGCGAGCGCGTGATCATCATAGGCTCAGGCAACTCCGCCATGGACTGCGCCAGGACGGCTATCCGAAACGGCGCCCAGTATGTGACGGTCTTCAACCGCCGCGACCAGCTTGCCGCCAGCCAGTATGAGTCCAGCTACGCGAAGCTTGAGGGCGTGGAATTCGCGTTGATGAAGACCCCTCTGGAGATCATGGACGACGGCGTGGTCTTCGCCGACAACGAATATGACGAGGACGGGAAGCTGCACCCCATCCCCGGCAGCGAGAAGCTCTATCCCTGCACGGGCGTCATCATCGCGGTCAGCCAGGAGCTCGGCAGCAGCGTCATCAACACCACCAAGGGCATCGAGAAAGAGCGCGGCGGCATCATCGCGGTTGACGAAGACGGACACACCTCCCGCCCCGGCGTATTCGCGGCAGGCGATGTTGCCCACGGCGCAAGCACTGTGGTCCACGCCGTGGCGAACGGCAAACGAGTCGCAGAAGCCATGCATGTCTACATGCAGACCCTGCCTATGCCCGAACCCTCGCCATACGCCAACGTGCCAAGGGTCGAGGTCATCGAGGCAAGCGTCATGTCGGAGCAGGATATAGGGTAAGAAAACCCTTGCCATCAGCTGAATATCTACTGAACATAAAACCAATACCCCGAGCTGCCAACAACTATATGCTGGCAGCTCGGGGTATATTTCATCTTCCTTAGATTTTTCCCACTCCATGATAATCGGCATACCACCTTGCAAAGACTCTCAGCCCTTCCCGTATACCGGTTCTCGGCATGAAATCATAATCATGCTCCAATAAAGCAGAATCAGCATAGGTCATGGGAATGTCACCGGCCTGCATACCGACTAAATCCAGATGGCTATCCAGATCATAATCCTCTGACAGTACCCCGGCACGTACTAATTCTTCGTATAAAGTTCTGACAAAGTCCAGTAAGCTGATCGGCTGACCGCCGCCTATGTTATACAAAGCATATGGAGGAATCGGAAGACCGTCATCACCTTTCTTTCTATCCGGTGCCCCCTGCATCACCCTGTAGACACCTTCGACTATATCATCCACATACGTGAAATCCCTGTGCATGTTTCCATAATTGAATATTTTCAAATTCTTCCCTGAAACCATGTTCCGGGTCGCTGAATAATAGAACATGTCCGGTCTTCCGGCCGGACCATATACCGTGAAAAATCTAAGACCTGTGCAAGGAATATCATAGAGCTTGCTATATGCATGGGCCAAAAGCTCATCACTTTTTTTAGTCGCAGCGTAAAGGCTGACCGGAGTATCCACCTTGTCATCAGTGCTGAAGGGTATCTTCTTATTCCCCCCATATACAGAGGAGCTTGAAGCATACACAAGATGCTCCACGGGATATCGGCGGCAGGCCTCCAGCAGGTTGTAAAATCCTATGATGTTGCTTTCGATATAAGCATCTGCATGATCGACTGAATTTCGCACGCCGACCTGGGCAGCAAGATTCACTACGACGTCAAATCTGTATTGTTCAAATAGCTCATCCACAGACTCTTTATCACCTATTGACCCCTTAACAAAAACATGTTTTATCTTGGATATATCGGCCATCTTCCTGATACGCGCAAGACGATATTCTTTTAATGCAGGATCGTAATAGTCGTTCATATTATCCAAGCTTACTACCGTTCCCTTGTTCATCTCTTTGAGCAATCTGGCTACAAGATTAGCTCCAATGAATCCAGAAGAACCTGTCACAAGAACCGCTCTGCCATTCAAATCTATTTTGCGCATGTTGATTTATCCTTTCACATTGTCTTCACGAAAACTTTGTTCAGGCTTCTACGCCTCATTTCAACTTTACTCCGTATACTTTGCAAATATATTTTCCGCTAAGAATTGCGATTACTATTATATACGCCAATGAAAGTGCCACAACCTTAACTGCTATGCTCATCCAGTTCCCATAAAGAGGAATCATGTGCCACACAATCCACGCTGCCACTCCACCTATCATGATCGGTAAGGCCAAGCGCAAAAACGTGTCCCTGAAAAATACCTTCATATCCATGCCAAGAGCTTTTTTATAATAAATATTGATTATCCCGACCTGCCCAATTACTACAGCCGCTGCAGTACAAGCTGCCGCGCCTATCATCCCAAATCTTCCTACTGCGATGTACGTTGTGATCAAATTTAGAATGGCAAGAAAGCATAATACGACTGCTCTAAAGCGATGGCGATTTCGTGCTTCTAAGATATTTATTCCTATACTCTGACAACTTGGAATCAACATCGAACCGCACAAAATCAGAAAGATCAGATAGATATCATCATATCCTTCTCCAAGCCAAACAAGAATAAATTCTTTCCCGATAAGTCCAAATCCTATTAAAGCAAGGCTCAGGATCACGTTCTGCATGAGTCCTACTTTCACCATCAACCTAACCGAAGCCTCAGGCGTATTGTCCGTTATGCTCATCGCAGTTGCCCTTGGCAGGAAAATCCCCGAAACAGCGCCTGAAAACTTTTTAAAAATCGTCACTAAATTCATTGCAACTGCATAAATTGCAACAACCGATGCACTGATCCTCATTCCAAGGATAACCGAATCCAGTTTCCAAAGAATCTGATCTGCAACTGTAGCGATAAAAACATAAGAAGTATATATGAACAGCGTTCGAATATATCCCCAGTTCCATACATGTAACCGCACACGCATATGTAAAACAGAAACAGCGTAAATCGCCTGTATCAGGATCACTCCCATGTTAAGACAGAATACTGCGGCAGCAAAGGCAAGCGACTTGCCTCCCATCCGGGAGACAAAGATGATAATTAACAGCTTCAGCAATTGCTTTACCCCAATAGTCAATCTGCAAACTATAAAATGTTCCTCCGCATTCATGACACACTGAAAAACAGCTCCTGGCAGCGATACCGCCAGATCCAGCAACACAATCCAAAAGATTTTTTTTGCTATAGTTATCTCTTCCGTGCTAAATGATGCAGCAAACATATTGGGAAGCACTCGATAAATTCCCATGCCTATCCCAAATAAAATGGCGGCGATAAACCCATAGATCACAAAAGCAATAGCCAGAAGATTTTCATACGCCTTCCTGTCATTCTGAACACGGTACTTTGTGAGATACCTCACAAGCACATTGTGTATTCCAAAATCCATTATCGACATATAGCTGATCATGGATATAATCGTAGAATAGACTCCATACTCAGACTGCCCTAATGCGTCTAGTAGGATTGGAACGCTTATGAAACCGTATAAAATACTGATCAATACATTGATATATGAAAGGATTACTCCCCATATAATATTTCTATTTTTCATCAAAATTATCTGCTCAGCTCATAAACAAATTGTTTCCATACTTTGTCATTACATTTGAGGGCGGAACATATCAACGTGGCATGTCCGCCCTCTCCCTTCATTATCAAACTTCATTTCCAATTCGCAATAATTGAACCGTAATCACTATAGATCTTTGTCCCATTGACCAACCTATAAGCTCGCATCGCAAATTATTACGATTCTCCTCCTATTATCACCGTCCTTTCTCTGAATAGCCAGTTTACAGCCTAAAGTATCTAATGTATCTTGTTAAAACTCAGCGTTCCCGGTACTTTACCCACCGCTGAACATTGCTTATGGAGTCCGATGCGGATACAGACGTACTACTCTCACCGTTTTCTACCTTCTTGTATTTATAAATCATTTGATGGTCTGTATATGAACTCTTGTAGTAATCAAAACGGAACCACCTTGTCGCGCCCTGGCATTCATCCCAGGAAGTTCTTTCGGGGATAATATAATTTGTTATCCCCTTGCTGTTGCAATACCAAGAATCATGACTATAGTCCCCCTTTGTGGATGTGAAGGCTCCAAAGAACTTATAAAGAAATCCATTATCCGGTCCATACTCATAACAATTATCTATCGGTCTTTGCGAATGGCCGTTTGCATAGTTAGTATCATACATCCAGTGCCAATACACAAATCCAGCCCACGCATTTGAAACTTCTCGCTTCGTACTGCCATTAACAGATGCCGTGTAAGGTTCTTTCATAAAATCTTTATAAATCCAGTGCCCTGTATCAAAGCCGCCCGGGAATGAAGCATAATTTTTTGAACCCGAGCCCGTCTGCTTCCAGTAGCTCCCATTCGATGTCCAACCAGACATTGAGGAATTCGTAGATTCAGTATACGATGTCTTAGTATATGTCCATTTTTCCTGCTCGATCTTTGCGCCAGAGGGCACATTTGATGCCAAAGTCCAATCTTTCAGTTGATGGATTGTCCAGTGCGCATAGAGTGTGAAATCTGCATCTATCGACACCACCGTTGATGCTGTATATTTCGTTCCGCCACTGCTCTGTGTATACCAGCCATCAAAGGTATAATAATCACGTTTCGCCGTCGGAAGCGTTCCAATTGCGGTATCACAAGTCACTGTTCTGGATGTTTCACTCAGTGTCACACCGTCTCCGTTTGCAGCAAAAGTCACCTTGTGTTTCTTTGGTATCCAATGCGCATATACGGTAAAGTTTTCTGCTTTATTCCTAACAGTATCCCTAGTTATCTTTTCTCCGCCTGTTGCGGCAGTATACCAACCATCAAAAGTGTATAGAGATCTGGTAGGCGTGGGAAGATCACCTATCGCTCGGTCACAGTATGCCGTAATTGGACTATAGCTTCCTCCTCCACCATTGGAATTAAAGCTGATTACATAAGTACGGGCAATCCACTGTGCATACAAAATGGTGTCCTGATCCAGAGAAGAAGTCTCAGTTACTTGTGTTCCTCCTGTCGGAGCAGTATACCACCCTGCAAAGCTATAATACTCTCTTGTTGGAATCGGCAAAGTACCTACCTGACAATTACGGAAAGCCTCCAACGTTGCTGATGCAAGACTATTTCCGCCATTTACATTAAGCTCAATAACAATAACTCCACCTATATATTTATTGAAATCTTCTTCCGTAATATTTTTAATTTCGGCACCATTCCTTGTTAATAAATTTTGTTTAGACACATCACCGCAAACCAGCATATTCCCTGATAATGACAATTTCCCTACGGCATTGCTGACACTCTCATATAGCGATGCATCACGCAAAACCATCGTATTCTGGGTATCAGATGTCATCTGAACCGTCCCTTGAAGACCAAGATTCACGCTGTTCGCAGTAAGAACAGCGGCAAAATTGTTGGATGTCACGGCAACCTGATTTAACACTATCTCCGGCGAAGATATCTGCAGCGGAATGCCAGTATTGCTGATAAGATTTATCTTGTTTAAAACGGTCTTCCCAGCATCCGACTTGATTTTGATATTAGTGAAAGTCTGTGGGCTATCATTCTGACCAACGCCATTCAGCTCAACAGATTCCGTACCTTCCGGTATATACAAATTCTTCTCGTTCAGAGCTTCCGCACCACCAGACAAATGGTTAGTGTACAGTACTATGTTCCTCGCGCCTGAAGCCAGTGCCGCCTCTGCAACCGATGCATTCGCTGCATTCACAAGCAGTTTGTTCGCACCAACGAACGCATTAGTACCAAGGGATGTCACATTTGAATGAACTGCAGCACAAACAATTGATGTGCATCCATTAAAGGCATTAGCTCCTATGACGGAGATTCCTCGGCCGCCTACCACTCCAATCAAGGATGTGCAGCCTGCAAAAGCTCCATCAGGGATTTCTGTCACTGCATCAGGCAATGCTACAGCAACAATGTTCTCATTTTCAGATAATGCTGCGGATGCAATTCCTGTTGTTTTAATGATATCATAATATGCTATTCCATCTGAATCAGTATAGCTGAACACAGGCATGTAATCTGGAATAATAACGCTGTTATCCGTCCCATCATAAGCTGTAATCACGCCTGTCGACTGATCAATCTTTATTCCTTCCGTATAACTGGTTTTTTTTGCCACATACTCTGCCACATAATGAGGAACAGAGAAAGATATAAGTCCATTTTGATTATCATTGTAACTTGCTGAATTATAGGAATAATCCTCAAATTCATAAGTGTAATCATCCATAATACTGAACGTATCAACAAAGAAGGATTTAGTCCTCATATCATATCCTACTACACCAAACACATGCATACTACCAGCTACAACCCAACGATGATATCCAGGTTTTGTTCCCTGTGTTGTCCATGTGCTAGTAATTGACTGACCAGTCACTGTGGAATAGGTTGTTGTTGTAGAATACTCCTCTGTGTTCTCCTGAGAATGTGAAATCTCTGTTGTATTACTCTGATTGCCGTTCTTTATATATGACTCACCATAACCTGTTTTTTCAGAAATTTTCTCTGCCAAGGCATAAGATGTAGTCTTATCTGTTGAGAAAGAATTGCTCCCTCCATAGCTTGAACTTTTATTCCATGAAGATGAGCTTTCTGTGGAATTTGTCGAAATGTTAATATTACTATTAGCGCCCCCCATCTCTAATCCCTTGGTCTTTGAGGAAGAATGTGATTCTTCTTCGCTTAACTCCGTTGACAATGCTCCTTTAATGAAAAAATCATCCACTTCAACACTTGCGTTTATACCTATGGAATTCTTATTGGAATCCGTAGAAGTATTACTTTTGTTCATCTTAACTTCATTGGTTCTATTTGTCTGCCCCGTATCAAGATGAGAACTCGTATACGAACCACCTTCTCCATTACTTATGAGCCAATTACCTTCTTCTGTCTTTCCTATTCTTTCTGCTTCGTAATAGTCGTATCCATGTTCGTCACACCACTGCTTATCAAGACTAATGGATTCGGTCCATCCAGATGTTAGCGTCCAATTGGCTGATTGTGTTGTACCACGAGAAAGAGAACGAGCAAATGATTCCACGAGAGATTGCGATACTGTAAGCGAATACGTACTTGTCTCCGTTTTTGTAATACCATCTCCGCTGATATACCCAAAATCTTTGATGGTATAAAGAGGAACATTCTGTACTTCTCCTATCTCGTAAGCAAAATAAATCCTGCTTTTCACCTCATCCTCATATATAATCGGATCTGACAATTTAGTATAGGTAACAGTCTTATTTCTTTCGCTCATCCAGTTAGCTGTCAGGGTCATATGTCCAGTCATACCGACCGGTATCTTTGTCTGTTTAATAATATTGCCCTCATCGTCTGTCCATCCGGTAAACACATAGTTGCTTAATGTCGGCAAAGGAAGAACCGCTCCCGTATCAACCGTATAGTATATTGGATCTATCGGATATAAATTTGACGCAAACTGAATCTTATACGTGTTTTTCTGCCAATGTGCGTATAGTTCATAATCCTCAGTGCTATCCGCATTAATACGCCTGATTCTCTCCGCATTGCTCCCCGCACCATCATACCAACCAAGGAAGATATATCCAGGCGTGGAAATTCCAGAAAGCTGAACCGTGCTTCCTTCCATATAAAAACTCGGATTAGAGTTGGCAATCGTTTGCTTTTCCAGATAAGAATCTCCATTAGCTATGTCATAACTGATCGTGTGTCTCGTGTTTCCATTTAATACCGGAATAACAGTTTGGGAAACAATGACTTCTCCACACACTCCACAATGAGACCCTTCTGTTAAACCAGTGCTGTCATAAGTAGCAGGTACTGCAGGATCTGTGATCGGTGTATGTCCAGTAGCCGGGACAATTGTTGCTTCTTTGGATATCTCTTTAGTTGCATTTGCGTCAGAATAGTACTTCTTACAGCCACTGCAGTACCAATAAGCTATATTCCCTTCTTTCGTACAGGTTGCCGATGCCTTTTTCGTCTCGGTCAGGCTGTGCTTATGTGAATTGCTTTCATATTCACTGTACACCTTCACGCCTTCAATCAGTCTGTATGAGCGTATGGCATAAGAAAAGTCGTCATCCTTTGCCACTTTCTTGGTATAGGTCAAAACATCAATATCAGTGATGTTCTTTACCGCTTTATATTTTTCAGTTTCGGGATAGTAAATGTAAATTACATATCCATCCGCATCTTCTACTTTATCCCATGAAAAAACAACCTTAGTTGCCGTACTCTTCTGGTACACAAAACTATTAGGAGGACCGCTTATGACGTTACCTGTCATGATATTGGAATAATTCCCATAAACCTTTTTCCCATTTACTGTCACGAAGGCTCGTATCTTATAAAAATATGTCTTGCTGTCACGAACTACATTTACATAATTTGTGGCTGTAGCCTGCGTTACTGTCTTCAGCACAGAATAAGTGCCATTTCTTGATTCACTGCGATAAATGACATAGCCTTCACAGCCATTGACTTTATTCCATATCAACCGAATCTTGTTGAATGCCACCATATTTGCACTACTAAAAACAGGTGCGGCTGGCAGGGCAGTCCCGCTCGCCTCTCCTGTTTCATCAATTATAATCTTACTACCGTTCTCTAAACGATAGGCAGCAACCTTATAAGTATTTTTAACGCCGCTTGTAACAGTATTTGTATAGGACGTTGCACCGGTCAGATTCTTTAAAATATCAAATTTACCTATTCCGTTTTTCCGATACAACAAATACCCATCAGCGCCATCAACACTTGACCATCGAATAGTCAGTTTGTTGTATGCAGATGATTCTATACCCGTGATTATGAATGCAGACGTTGTAGTCGCAGTGGCATAATAAGGATATTTTTCCATATCATTCGGCTCGATTACAAATTGGGATTCCTCATCTGTTGAAGGCTGCGGTACGTTTATTGTTCCACCACCTTCATTCCAATCCGGCCAGCCAATGACGATCTTTTCATCTTCTTCGGTCATTGCCGACACATCTCTTGCCGACAGACATGAAAAACCAATAGTGAGGGCTAAAAGCACCACTAATACGGCTATGTGTTTTCTTCTCATATTGTCCCCCTTGTTTTGTTATCATTCCTCATCACGGTATATATGCCGAGTTTACGCAAAAAGACATATTCGCTCAGTCACCATTGGAGCAATAGTCGCCCCCATCTGCCGATTCTTTCTATCACGACAGATGGGAACAACATTATTAATTAAATTACTAAAATCAGCAATTACGAAGAACCCTTTCAATTTGTTATGATCGGACCATAGTCGCTGTAGATCTTCACTCCATCAATCAGCCTGTAAGAGCGCATCGCAAACTGGTATGACTCACCCTTCGTTACCTTCTTGGTGTAGGTCAGCGTACCTACATCGGCGATGCTCTTCGTAGCCTTGTACTTTCCGGTATCAGGATAGTATATGTAGATTACGTATCCGTCCGCATCATCCACCTTGTCCCAAGTGAAGGCAATCTTTGTGGCGGTCTTTTTCTCAAGTGCGAAGTTCTGCGGCGGTCCGCTGATGACGTTAGCGGAAAGGATATCGGAATAATCGCCGTAGACCTTCTTTCCGTCCACTGTCACGAAGGCTCTCAGCTTATAGTAGTAAGTCTTGCTGTCACGGACCACGTTCACGTAATTCGTCGCCGTGGCCTGCGTCACCGTCTTCAGCACGGAATACTTGCCGCCCTCCGACTCGCTGCGGTAGAGCACATAGCCCTCGCAGCCGCTCACCTTCTCCCATATCAGGCGGATCTTGTTGTATGCCGCCATTTTTGCGCTTGTAAAGCTGGGCGCGGCCGGCAAGGCAGTGGCGTTCATCACGTCCGTCTCTGCGATGGTGGTTTTCTTTGTCCCTTCAAGCTTGTACGCCTTGACCTGGTACGTGTAT
>CACXUY010000027.1 GCA_902770965.1 uncultured Lachnospiraceae bacterium
GAACATGGCAGAGAAAAAGGACAGCCGCCACAGAACCCTCACAGAGGCTCGTAAGGCAGCTAATAAGCGCTATATTGATAAATTCGTAGAGGTGAAGGTTAGAATGACTCCTGAGCACCGCACAGAGGTTCAGCAGCATGCTCAGGACATGGACGAAAGCACCACCGCCTTCATCAACAGAGCGATTGATGAGACAATGGCTCGCGACAAAAAATCAAAGAAGAAATAATGATAATCGAAGCTACAACGAACAAGGCAGCCGGGATCTGATTCCTGACTGCCTTTTCTTTTTAAATCATCTGAAAATGTATGAACGCGTCCTTGATGGCTTTTCGCTTATCCTCCGGACACTGAGGAACCCTGTTCCCCTCCGTCTTCGGAAGATTATAATTGATTCTCTCCACAATTCCGCATTCTCTTTTGACCTGGGCGATATAAAGGTTTGATACCTTCAGCCCGAATTTCTTCAACACGTAGGACTTGATTTCTTCATAGGTTGCCTTGGTTTCCGCACTGGATACTTCAAGCTCTGAGATATCCAGATCCACTTCAATTGTCGTGTCCGGTTTGCGTTGGGACAAAAGGCAAACCGTCTCCACATGTGCCGTTCCTGGGAACATGTCCACGCAGCAGCCTTTTACTGGCTGATAGCCGTGGCTCATCATGACCGCAAGGTTTTCGACAAGCGATGTTGCCTTGCAAGAGACATAAACGATATATGGCGGAGCAAATTCATCCGATATCCTCTCCATGGCTTTTGGATGCACGCCTTCCCTGGGCGGGTCAAGTATGATGATATCCGGACTTTGAGGAAGGCTGTCGAGAGTTTTGAAGACATCACCGCAGATGAAGCGGCAATTATCAAGGCCGTTTCTCTCCGCGTTGAGCCTTGCTGCATCGACCGCTTCCTTAACTATTTCAACGCCAATTATCTCCTCTGCGGCAGGAGACAGCACCTGCGCGATTGTACCCGTGCCGCTGTACAGGTCGAATATCCTCATAGCGGCATATTTATTCTCCATCTGCTGGGCGGTCAGAACATACTCCCGCACCTTGGAATAAAGCACCTCCGCGCCGAGCGTATTTGTCTGGAAAAATGAATAAGGCGTTATCTCAAATGTAAGACCAAGAGCTTTCTCCGTAATAGAAGCTTTGCCATAAAGAAGTCTCAGGTTTTCACAATATGCCGTGTCGGCCACGGAATCACTTATGCCATGCCATACTGAGGCGATACTGCCCTCCAGAGGGAGCCCACGCAGCATGTCGGCAAAACATGAAAATAACTCAGGCGCATAAGAACTGCCCGCTTCCGAGGTTATCAAGACGACCATGATCTCCCCCGTATATACAGCTTTTCGAACGATAAGATAACGCAGTACACCCTCTCGCGTCTTCTTGTTATAATGCGGTATATTTCGGGACAAGAAAAAATCAAGGGTGCCGCGAATGATCCGGCGGTAATCCTCGTCAACAATATTGCAGCAGTCCACCGTCACAATGTCATAGAAGCTGTTTTTTACGTGCAGGCCGAGAGTCATGGGACCGCCGGGGTACTCATCACCGAAGGTGAACTCCATCTTGTTGCGGAAGCCGCGGCATCTGGGACTGGGAAGGATCCCTTCCCAAATGAAGCCATGATTCTTCTCGCTCATGGCTTTACGAGCTGAAGCCACATCCGAGCATAGTGTCTCCTCCTTGCCTATCCTTGCATACTGTCCCGATACGTCTTCCGCTATTCTATTTTCAATTCCTTCCGCTGTCAAATGTACAATATTCTCTATTTTCCCTGCCGTATTGTCTGTATCAAAGCTGTTTTTACCCTCTTCCTGCTTCCCTGCCCACTCTTCTGCCTGCTTTCCGGTCCACTCTTCCGCCCGCCTATCTGCCTGCTGATTTGCCTGTTTATCTGCCAGCTTATCTGTCTGCCTATCTGTCCGCTGTTTCTCCTGCTTCGCTCCTTTCCCCTGCTCTCCTATCTCCGGAATATGCTTTAACAGCAGCCGCCTCACCTGTTCTTCTTTCAGCTTCAGCTGTTCTTCGTAGGGCAGAATCTGGTAGCTGCACCCTCCGCATCTGCCGGCGAGAGGACATGGGGAATCGGCCTGTTCAATCGGAGACCTCTCAACGACCGCGCGTAACCGTCCCTTCGACGCGCCTTCCCTTCCTCTGGTGACCACCGCCTCGATTATCTGTCCGGGTATCACGTCCTTGACTTCAAGAAACTCACCCTCATCTGTCAGCACGATGCCCCTGTTAGGATAGTCAAGCCTCTCAACCCTTCCTCTGACTATGCTTCCCTTCTTCATCTTTTGTCCTCTCTGAAAAAATCAGGCCGCCGGATTCCCGGCGGCCTCGTTTCAACTAGCCCTTGGGGGGCAGCTTCTTTACATCATGCAAGCCTTATCAAGCCTCGTTCCCGGCTCCCGAAGGCTCCTCTTCGTCATCATCAAAGTCAAAATCATCATCGTCGAAGTACTCGTCATCGTCAAAATCCTCATAGTCATCCGCAATGAAGAAATGATATACCGCGAAGGCGATCATCGCGATGGCGGCAACAACTCCGATAGCTGCAAAGCAGGTGAGCAGCTTCTCCTTGCTGCGGTCACACTCTTCCTGACGCTTGATAAGACTGTTGATCCTGCTTTCAGCAAGCATTTCCTGAAGCTTATTATCCATGGTATCTTCCTTTCCGCCGAATCATAGATGATACAAAATGTACGATACGGCAAAACATCAATCCTCAGTTATTTACCTATTATAACATCTTTTTTGCTTGCTGACTACAATAATCGCTATCATCTTTTCACCGCTTATCTTTTCACCTGCTTATCTTTTGAGGCGAAATAAACGCCGGCATCTAATAGAACTCAGACCATTTCTCACATCTTCACAAGCTTTTTACACCTTCACGAGCTTTTTACACCTTCACGAGCTTTGCGAAGGAGGCGAAGAGCTTCTTCTCCCCGACCTTATCGAAATTCACGACGACCTCGTAGTCCCTCTTGCCGTCTTCTATGGACAAAACCGTACCTTCCCCGAATTTCACATGGCGTACCCTGTCGCCGACACCATAAGTAAGACCTTCAGCCTTCTTCACCTCAAACTGCTTTCCAAGAGTGACTGCCGCGCTTCCGGATGTCAATACCTTAGGCTTCGGACGGTACATCCCTGACCCTGAATTCTCATCAATCTTCTCCATTATTAATCCTCCTGTCTTCTCAGTCTCCAACAGCTCCGGTGATATCTCATCGATAAAACGAGACGGAGCCTGATACTGAGGTTCTCCATTTATCACGCGCATACGGGATGCGGTCAATACTAATTCCTTTTGAGCTCGGGTTATGCCTACATAGCACAGCCTGCGCTCTTCCTCCATTTCATTCGAATCAGCCGAGTTCACCGCCCTTACTCCGGGGAAAAGCCTCTCCTCCATGCCGGCAAGATACACCTTCGGAAATTCGAGACCTTTTGCGGCGTGCAGTGTCATGAGGGTGACTCTGTCATCATCATCAACCATGTTGTCAACATCAGCTACCAACGATACCTCCTGCAAGAATCTCGTAAGCGCCGTGTCGCCATTTTCCCCATCCTCATTCGCCTCATCAAAATCTTCGGCCTTGCTTATGAATTCGCCAATATTCTCGAGCCGCGTCTGAGATTCGATCGTGTCCTCGGCGACAAGCTCATCCTTGTATCCTGTCCGGTCGAGCACACATCGGATAAGTCCTGCGACCTTCATACCCGCGGCTTCCTGCCTGAAGCCCTCGATCAGCTTCGTGAAATCTCTGATCTTTGCCTGGCATTTGATGCCCGGCACCTCATTTATCTTCTCAAGCGCCTCATAGAAACTCATCTCATGCGTTATTGCATAGGTCCCTATACGATCAATAGAGGTCTGGCCAATACCCCTTCGGGGCACATTCACTATCCTCCCGACAGCCAGGTCATCGCTGCCGTTCTCTATCGTCTTCAGATAACAAAGAATATCCTTGATCTCCTTGCGCTGATAGAAATTCACTCCTCCGACCATGCGGTAAGGCACGTTCCAAAGCACGCATTTTTCTTCAAGCAGACGGGACTGGGCGTTGGTCCGATAGAGGACGGCGCAGTCTCCATAAGGGAAACGGTCTTTGTTTTCATCAATATCCATGACGATTCCCTCCGCTTCTTTGTAAGCGGTATCGTAACAAATGAATGAGACCTTCCTCCCTTCCTCGTTCTCGGTCCACAAAGTCTTGTCCCGCCTGTCTTCGTTATTGCGGATGACCGAGTTGGCCGCGCTGAGGATATTCTTTGTAGACCTGTAATTCTGTTCAAGCTTAATGACCTTCGCGTCAGGAAATGCTCCCGTAAAATCAAGTATGTTCCTGATATCCGCCCCCCGGAAGCCGTAAATCGACTGGTCATCATCACCGACGACGCATAGATTACCGGATTCCTGTGTCAGCAGACGGACGAATTCGAACTGGACGTGGTTGGTATCCTGATACTCGTCGACCATCACATAGGCAAACCGCCGTTGGTAGTACTCCAGCACGTCAGGATTCTCCTTGAAGAGCCGGACTGTCATATTCAGCAGGTCATCAAAGTCCATGGCATTGTTTAGCTTCAGCTGCCTTTGATATTCACCGTAAGCTTCCGCGATGCGTCTCTCCCGAAAATCAATATACGATTCCTTCTCCATCTGCTCGGGCGTTATCATAGAATTCTTCGCATTCGAAATCCGGGCGAGGATCATCTTATCCTTGTACATCTTCGGGTCAAGATCCAGCTTCTTGATGACCTGCCGCATTAGCGTGCGCTGGTCATCGGTATCATAGATGCTGAAGCTGTTCGTGAAGCCCAGGCGGTCGGCATGCCTTCGAAGCATGCGCGAGCAGCTCGCGTGGAACGTGGCGACCCATACATGCTCCGATCCGAAGCCGACCAGATTGTCGACGCGCCTTCGCATCTCCTCAGCAGCCTTGTTGGTAAATGTTATCGCCATTATCCGCCATGGCTCGACATGTTTTTCTTTTATAAGATAGGCGACCCTGTGGGTAAGAGCCTTCGTCTTGCCCGATCCGGCACCGGCAAGTATCAGCACCGGACCTTCCGTTGACTCAACGGCCTCACGCTGCCTTTCGTTTAATACTTCATATATATCATCCAATACTTTTCTCCTGCAAGATCATATTTGGTAAATATTCAGTGCCCCAGACTCGGGGTACTGCGCATTCCTCATTGATGGGCTGTCAGAGACGCCGCGCGCGCCTCTCGTTGATGGGCTGTCAGAGACGCCGCGCGCCTCTCGTTGATGGGCTGTCAGAAACGCCGCGCGCCTCTCGTTGATGGGCTGTCAGAAACGCCGCGCGCCTTATCTGCTGAATAATTACCATATTTGTGAGAATGTCACTCCTTGAAATCCAGTAACGCAAACTATATAATATCTCAAGGAGGTGACGAAATATGATAAACCACTCTGAAGAATTCGAGGAGCTTCTATCCATCAAAGGACTTCCCGGCTACATCAAGGCAGCCTCACTCCCCGATATAGAACTTTACATGGACCAAGTCACGACCTTCATGGACGAGCATCTCACCGAAGCGAAGAGATACCCTGACGACAAGATCCTGACAAAGACCATGATCAACAACTATACAAAGAACAAGCTGCTCCCGCCTTCCGAAAAAAAGAAATACAGCCAGGGGCATCTCATCCTCTTGATATATATCTATTATCTTAAAAATGTCCTGTCGATAAACGATATACAGACATTGCTCGAACCAATGATTGAAGAACATTTTTCCGACGCCGGCGAACTGTCGATGAAGGATATATATCGCAGGATCGTGCGGACCGAGACCGGACTTATACGACCGTTTATGGACGATATCCGTAAAAAAATAGACATAGCTGAAGACGTTTTTCCGGACGCAGAAGGCGATGACCGCGAGTATTTGCAGGTCTTCACTATGATATGTATGCTGATCTTCGATGTATATCTCAAGAAACAAATGGTCGAAAGGATGATCGACCATCTGCGCGAAGCCAAGGAAACCGATGATTCCAGGTCAAAGGAAAAACAGAAATCGAAAGGCAGTGCCAAGGCAGACGAAAAATAGTTTGGCAGTGCCAAGGCAGATGAAAAATAGTTTGGCAGTGCCAAGGCAGATGAACCATCGCTTTCATCAAAAAATTAAAGCATTCCGCGAACCACCATATTCAGTCCGACACATTGATGACATATCTATGATCGAATCTCTGAAAGCAAGATTTCATATACTGCCCCTCGGCGATGACCCTCAGTCGTCCGAGGGGCTTTCTGTCATTCCCTGCCGGAATCCTGATCTGGCGCCCCCTTCAAGCCCATGCTGCTCAGCCTCTCAAATATCATATCGTAAGCGTCATTCCCATAATTAAGGGATCTGTTGACGCGGCTGATGGTGGCCGTCGAGGCACCGGTCTTGTCTGCTATCTCCAGATAAGTCCTTCCGGAACGCAGCATCCTTGCGACCTCATATCTTTGTCCAAATGAAAGAAGCTCGTTCACCGTGCACACATCCTCGAAGAAGGAATAACATTCATCGATATTCTTCAGGCTGAGCACAGCCTCAAAAAGCCCGTCCATAGCGTCGCTTTTTAATTTTTTATTCATGCCTCACCTCAGTAAACCTACATGCCTACGTTTCAAAGAACTGCCGTATAATGAGATTTTAACACTGTGAAGCGTGAATGTCAAGGACAGGCATAGAACTATAGCCGGCCGACAGACTCATACTGAGGTGCTCACCTTCCAAAATAAGCATCCATAACCTTCCTGCAGATAGGCGCGGCGATATCTCCTCCGCTCTGTCCGTTCTCAACCAGAACGCAGACCACCAGCTCAGGGGTATTCGCTGTCCTTTCGGCATAGCCGACAAACCAGGCATGGGTATCGCCGCTGCTGTTGAATTCGGCTGTACCGGTCTTGCCGTAGACATTATAGCCTTCTCCCTGCGCCGCGGAACCTGTTCCGTCTGTCACGGCAGCCCGAAGATAATCCGAGAGCTGGTCTGCTTCCTCCTCGCTCATCATCCTCCGCCACTGCCTGGGCGAGCTTGAACTCACCTGATTTCCCTGGCTGCTGACTACATGGTCAACGACGTAAGGTTCCATGACCTTGCCTTTGTTCGCGATAGCAGACATGATCAATGCCATATGCAGAGGAGTCACCAAAGTCTCACCCTGGCCGATAGATGTCTGCATTACAGTTCCTATGTCTCCGTCATCCTTGAGGGTAAACCTGCTCCTGGAAGAAGGAAATGCTGTAGGCAGAGGCGAGTTGAATCCAAGATCATCACAGAGCCTGTATACGTTCCGGAAGCTCAGCTGCCTTCCTATGGCGACGAAAGCGCCGTTGCAGGAATTGGCAAAAGCCTCCGAGAGGTTCTGCTCTCCATGTTCGGCATCATGAGCGCATTTAATTGACCATTGACCCTCCGTGTACACGCCCTCGCAATTATATGAGAATTCCTCCGCCATAGCGGGATTCTCGCGAAGCAGCTCCAGCAGAGTGACGATCTTGAAGGTCGAACCCGGGGGATACAGCCCCTGTGAGGCTCTGTTGACCAGGACAGCCTCACTGCTGTGCTCTTCCGAGACTATCTCGTCCCATATTTCCGAAATGTAGTTTGGATCAAAGCAGGGTTTGCTTACCATGGCAATGATCTTCCCGGTGGACGGCTCAATGGCTACTACCGCGCCCTTCATCTCGCCAAGGCCGTCAAATGCCGCTTCCTGAACGTCAGTCAGCAGCGTCGTCACGACCATGTCTCCCTTATTTTTCTTCTCAAGAAGCTCATTCGTGAACATTTCCACCGGATTGTTATGGCTCGACAGCAGGGACGAATTCTCCATCTGCTCGATGCCTGACGTACCGCGTCCGTTATATCCTACTATGTGAGCAAATATTTCCCCATATGGATAATATCTTTTTTCTGCTCCGTCCTCCTCAACAGTGGTGGCCAGCACCTGCCTGTCGGCGGAGAGGATGTCGCCGCGCGTGTATCTCTCCTCCAGGATCGCCTGTCGGTTAGCGTTATATGGATTGTTCACGTATGAGGGAGCCTTCTTGTACATAAAATACGCAAGGAAAGCTATCATTATCAGGAACAGTATCAGAAAAACGTATGTTACGAGCACTATTTCCTGATTAGAGAGCCTTTTCTTCTTACCTTCCTCTGCTACCGCTCTCTCCCCGTAGCGTTGGCGTCTCTTCATAAAGCTCTTCCGCTCTTCGTCCAATATAATCCACCTCCTTCTGTTTCATAAGGTGAAGTCCTTGGATGATGCCGATGATGATCATGGTGCTTATCAGCGAACTGCCGCCATAGCTTATGAGCGGAAGCGTGATCCCCGTCATGGGTATCATGGCCGTTATACCGCCTATGTGCAATATGGTCTGTGCGCCGATCATGACAGCAAGGCCGAAGCCGACTATCTTGTAAAAAAGAGAGTCCATCCAAGTCGAAACCCAGAACATCTGGATGACGAAACCAAGATATATCAATATGAGGCAGATGCCAAATATCATGCCCATCTCCTCGCATATGGCAGCAAAGATCGAGTCCTTGGTGACAACCGGAATCTTATTCGGAATTCCGCCGTAAAGCCCGAGGCCGAACCAGCCGCCGGAGCTGATGGCGAAAAGTGCCTGACAGAGCTGATATCCCTTGTTGTTGTAGTCCGCAAAGGGATCCTTCCAGATCGCGACCCTCACCTTCACATGGTCAAATATCTGGTATGCCAGAATAGAGGCCGCTGCTCCCATGCCCGAACCGGCTGCGAGGTACTTCCAGTTCCTGGTCGCCACGTATATCATGAAGATATAGGACAGGAAATATACCAGCCCGCTTCCCAGATCGGTGGAAGCGACAAGTATCAGTACATGGGCGGCGGCGATCAGCGTGGTAGCGAAGGCGCGCGCGAACGACTGTTTCTTCCTGAACATCGAAGCCGTGAAAAAAACGAAGGAAAGCTTGACAAATTCAGACGGCTGCAGGGTTACGCCGCCGAATGAGAATGAAAGCTGGGCTCCATAGGTCGTATTTCCCATGCGCCAGACCAGCCCCAGGAGGCCGATGCCCACTAACGCGTAGAGCCAGGCGAGCTTGCTTAAAAACTGTATCTTCTCTATGACGAGCGGTATCACCAGGGTGATCACCGCGGCGGCCATGGCGTAGATGAACTGCCTGCGGCTCTTGCCCATGTCCAGTCTGGTGAGCATGACCAGACTGACCGCCAAAAGCATCATGGTATTTGAGAGTATGACCTTGGAGCAATTCGGATAGATAGCAGAGTATATAAGCCTGTAGGCCATGAAAAAGCTCCATTGGATGAGGTAATAAACCATCATCCAAGGGTCTTCGGTCCTCATAAATATAATGAGGAAACTCAGGAAATGAAAGAGGAAGACTAACTGCACCTGCTTCTTGCACACACGATCCTGCCACTGAAGGTCATGCTTTCTCAGGACATAAAAATTGAGGCCCGTGTAAAGGGCTATAATAATTATTATCAAATATCTTGATATGTCTGTGACAAGGCTAACCATCAATCTCTCCTGTGCTTTGTTCCGCTCTAAGGCTTATCTATTCCTGTTCTTCCACTCTTTGCTGTTTTTTAATCCAGTTCCTGATCTATATTAATAGTTTAGGTTGCCAGATCATGTTTTCGGTTTATGTCTTCTATTTATGCTTTCAGTTTATCCTTCCTTCTTCCCTCACTGCGTTTTATGTCCGCGGGTAAAGCGTTCCGGTTTGACCGGATCACCTTCCAGCCATCCGCGGATGATGGCCGAGGGCATGCCCTTTTCCTCATCCGTAAAACGGAAACAGACCCTGTCAGGATCAAGGATGCTGATATCCTGGTCGAGAAGCCACAGAGGCACGCTGTTATAGATGACATTCGTGCAGGTCCTGCATCTGTTCTGGGCGAGAAATACCGCGCCTGTCCTGTCACGCATCGGCCTGAAGCAGTATTCCCTCCTGCCCTTGGCGCAGCCCTCCTCTGTTTTTTGGATGCACTGGGCTGAGACCATAGCCGGCTGCCTGCCATATATAACCAGCTCTTTCGGACAGGTATCATCGGCGAAGGTATCCGCAAGCTCCCTCAGCGTCAATTCAAAAGGAGCAGTCAAAACATCAGCTCCCATCTGCCGCATCAGCTGCCTGGCCCGATGATTCCAGCCATACATCCCGGCATCAAAGATTCTGAGACCCGGCCAGCCCCTCTCACTGAGGAAAGCTGCCTCGTCAATACTGCGGACAAGCCAGCCATCTGCGCCTGCCAAAAGCAGCTCTTTCTCCCGTCTGAGATAATCCCTGCTCTGAGCGTTCCGAAAGACATAAGGCATCTGTATGATGCATTTCTTTCCTGCCTCTCTGCAGGCGTCAACAGCGGTCTTAAGCTGCGCAGCGTCAATGCGCTCCTCCGGAAGAACAAGCGCGTCCACTTCCTTAATGCCCATGAGCTCTGTCATATGAGCCGGATTCTCAAACATCGCGTCGATAAGCATCGCAAATCTCCTCGCTGATTCCTGCGAAAGCATCCCGGCGCAGCGCATTCAACGCCGAGACCGGAAGGAAAACCCCGTCTTCCATATCTATGTCCAGCGACTCCCATCTGTAGCCCGAGCCTCCGGTTTTACCCATCTGTTTTCTGATATCCGACTCATCCAGCGGCCTGCTCTTTGCCTCCTGCACAACCATGCCTCTTGCCGACGCGCTGAACCCGCGGCAAGCGCTTCCCCTGACAAAAGTCTTAAGCTCTACCGTAAGGGCTGCCGGCCGTCCTTTGCGAAGCACGAGTCTGCCGGCAAGAGCTTCCTCTATTTCGCCTTCGAGGTACCTGTCAAGGCACGAGAGCATCCCCTCGTCCACTATGCGCCGGTCAGGCTTGCCGGCCACGGCTATCATCTCCGGTCCATTGTGACGGCGATAATACCCCTCCGAGAAACCGCCCCTGTCAAAAAGCTCCCTGAGCAGCTCCTTATCAGCGGGATCGACTGTCCAGCCGCCGCTTCCGCCGTACCTGCCGCCGGCAAAAGAGGCTTCTCCGGCTTTCCTTCCGTTCACAGAGAGACCGTCTCCCTTTTTCAGGAGCTTATCGAGGTATTTCCTGTAAATGCTGACGACGCCGGCTGTGTACCTGGGACCCTTCATCCGCCCCTCGATCTTCAGAGAGCATACTCCGGCGGCCACTATCTGGGGGAGTATGTCAAGGGTGCAGATATCCTTCATATTCATCAGCAGCTTCCCATTCACCGGCATCCGGCATGTCTGCGCGCACCGCCCGCGGTTTCCGCTGCGGCCGCCGATCAGGCTCGACATGAGGCACTGCCCCGAGTAACAGTAGCAGAGCGCCCCGTGGATAAATGATTCCAGTTCTATGTCAGAAGCCGCGTGGATCTCTCTTATCTCATCAAGGGACAGCTCCCTGGGAAGCACAAGACGCTCCGCCCCCAGGCTTGCTGCAAGCCTTGCCCCATATGTACCGGCAACGGTCATCTGAGTACTTATGTGGATAGGCAAAAGGGGATATCGTTCTTTCACAAAAGACAATACGCCAAAATCCTGTACCAACACGGCATCCAGCCCATGCTTGTACAGGGGATTCAGAAAGCAGTCAAGCTCCTGTTCCAATTCTTTATCCTTTAGCAGCGTATTGACCGTCAGATACAGGCGACGTCCATGGAGATGGGCGTAGTCTATAGCCGCTTTAAGCCCTTCATCGTCAGGATTCTCCGCATATGCCCTGGCGCCGAATTGCGTGCCGCCTATATACGCGGCATCTGCCCCGGCCCGAAAAGCCGCGCGCATGCTCTCATCAGAACCCGCGGGGGCAAGCAGCTCTACATAGTCATGCTTTGTCATACCTTATCATTCTTTATCTGATTCGATACAAGCTGATGCTTGAGGTCATATGCTTCCTTCTCCAGACGCTCCACTCTCTCCTCAAGCTGATCCGCCCTCTGCTTCTCACGAAAATAGTCGTCTGCAAGATTCAGCTGGATCATAACGTTCTGGTATTCCGCTGACTGGCGGAGGAAACCTGACTTACTCCTGAGTTCTCCTATCCTGCTGTTGATATATGTCGCGACGCGCTGAAGATACTCCGGATTCTCCGGTCCTCCCAGCTCATAGATCTTTCCTCCGATCGTGACCTCAACATATTTCTGATTAACCATCTGGTCCTCCTGAATCAGCTGCCTGACCATATTTTTATCTGCCTGGCCATATTTTAATCTGCGAAGCTGCCTGAAATCTGGTTCTCCGCTGCTTCGGGCAGCAACCAACGATGTAAAATACCGGCCGACATTCACATCCTGCGGTAATGATATGCGCGGCAAAGCGCATATATGCTTATTATAACCTATATATGGTTGTTATGTCAAAGCCAACTACAAGATTTGCCTGTGGTCTTGAATACTGTCTTGAATACTGTCTTGAATACCATACCGGCTTAACTGTTTACGAACAGCCGTCCCAGATGCTCATATGCTTTCTGCGTAGCTACCCTTCCTCTGGATGTCCTCGCAAGAAGGCCCGCCTGGATAAGATACGGCTCGACCAGATCTTCTATAGTGCCGTTGTCCTCTCCTATGGATACCGCAAGCGTCTCTATGCCCGCCGGACCGCCGCCGAAATCCTCTATGAGACGCGTGAGAAACACCCGGTCGGTGGTATCAAGCCCCAGTGAATCGACCTTCAAGAGATCAAGCGTCTCCTGCGCCACCTTCTCGGTGATGATCCCATCGTACCGTACCTGTGCGAAATCCCTCACCCTCTTTAAAAAACGGTTCGCAAGCCTGGGGGTGCCTCTTGAGCGCATCGCGATCATCCTGGCTCCTTCCGCCTCGATCCGCACCGACAGCATCTCCGCTGATCTGATTATGATCTCTTCCAATTCCTCTATCGTATAGTACTCAAGCCTCTGTATTACCCCAAAGCGATCCCTCAGGGGCGCGGTCAGCATGCCGGGCCTGGTTGTGGCACCCACCATAGTGAAATGAGGCAGCTCAAGCCTTATGGATCTGGCAGACGCGCCCTTTCCTATCACGATATCAATGGCATAATCCTCAAGAGCCGGATAGAGTACTTCCTCAACCTGCCTCTTCAGACGGTGTATCTCATCGACGAAGAGCACGTCACCCTCCTGAAGATTATTCAGTATGGCGGCCATCTCGCCGGGTTTTTCAATGGCAGGACCTGACGTGATCCGAAGATTTACTCCCATCTCATTGGCGATGATACCCGCAAGGGTAGTCTTGCCAAGACCCGGCGGTCCATACAGAAGGACATGATCCATGCTCTCGCTCCGTGCCTTGGCGGCCTTCATGTAGACGCCCAAGGCATCCTTGACGGCTTTTTGCCCTATATATGCATCCAACGACTGTGGGCGCAGGGTGTTCTCTATCTTCTGATCCTCGTCAGTCGTCTCTGTATTGATGATACGCTTTTGCATATTCCTTCTTTCCTTTATTCAAAAACACTTTGGTTCAAGTGTCAAAATTGCCTGCAGGACCGTTCCGCGCTCCGGGACTCCGAAATCCTTCAAGAAATAGTATGCATCTGAAAACGTTACGCGCCCAGAAAAAAAACGGCTTTTCGCTTCACGGCACAGCGTCATATGGCAACCCTGAGAGCCGCTCGAAGAAGGGTCTCGGTGTCCATATCCGAAGCTCCCTCCACGGCATTGACCATGCGGAACGCGTTGGCAGAGGAATAGCCTAATGCCGCCAAAGCCTGAACAACCTCTCCTTTGGCGTCAAAAGAGACGGTAGACGCCGCCGAGGTATCACTGCCATGGTCGTTCTCAAGCTTCTTCTCGAAAGCAGTCTCCAGGTCAAGCTTGTCCTTAAGCTCAAGTATTATCTTTCTGGCGGTCTTGCTGCCAAGTCCCGGCGCACGGCATATGGTCTTCTCATCGTCCGCGAGCACGGCAAAGCGGAATTCATCGGGAGTCAGCACAGACAGAACGCTGACCGCGGCCTTTGGACCCACTCCATTGACCTTGATCAGCATCTTGAACACCTCAAGGTCATCTCTTGTGAGGAAGCCATACAGCGCCATCCCATCCTCCCACACCTGAAACCAGGTATGGAGCTTCACAGTGCTCCCGACAGGCGGAAGGCTTCCTATAACTGACGAGGGGACATTTATCTCCCAGCCGATATTTCCTGTGTCGATGACTACGGTTCCGTCACCGGTATCCGCGAGCTCGCCTTTAATAAATGCTATCATCCTGACCTCTTCCTTAATATTTCCAAGTGAGCGGTACAAACAGCCTCTTGTAAGTGTCTATGGCATATCCGTCGGTCATGCCGGAGACATAGTCACAGACGACTCTTGACCATGATTCATCCTCCTCTTCAGCGAGATGCCTGTATTCCTGAGGCAATTCGTCCGTATGCTCCATATAATAATGGAAGATCTGTGACAGCATGTTCTTCGCCTTGCTGTCCTCGCTCTTCGCGGCACTGTTCAAATAAACATGGCTGAACATAAAGCTCCTCAATCCGTTCATGGCAGCCGCTACTCTCTCCTCCATGACAATGTCAGGTATGCCCCTGCTGTTCATGATGATACTGCTCACAAGAGTGTCAAGCCTGTCATGGACGCTATGTCCCAGAACAGAAGTGAATTCATCGGGGATATCCTCTTCCTTCAGGATGCCCGCTCGGATCGCGTCGTCTATGTCATGGTTTATGTAGGCTATCTTGTCCGAGAACCGTATTACCTTTCCCTCCATGGTGGATGGCTTTCCGCTGGTGCGATGGTTGAGTATACCGTCGCGTACCTCCTTCGTGAGGTTCAGTCCGTGTCCGCCCTTCTCTAGCTTCTCGACCACGCGCACGCTCTGCACATAGTGGGCGAAGCCTTCGGGACAGATAGTGTTCAAAATATCTTCACCGGCGTGGCCAAAAGGCGCGTGGCCGATATCATGTCCAAGAGCTATAGCCTCAGTCAGGTCTTCGTTCAGGCGCAGGGCGCGGGCGATGGTCCTTCCTATCTGGGCGACCTCAAGCGTATGCGTGAGGCGCGTCCTGTAATGGTCTCCCGCAGGAGAGATGAAGACCTGGGTCTTGTGCTTGAGTCGGCGAAACGATTTGCAGTGGATGATGCGGTCCCTGTCGCGCTGATAATCCGTGCGGATCCAGCATTTCTCCTCCGGAACATCCCTGCCCATCGAGCTGCTGCTCTTAGAAGCATAGGGACTCAAGATCCTCTCCTCAAGCTCTTCTGTCTCTTCCCGAATGCTTTTTACGGCCATATTAATTCCTCGCATACAAAGGTTCAAGTGCTAAAGCTGCTAACCGGTTGTCCTTCGGAATGGTTGCTGTCCGGCTGAAAGCAAGCTTTCGCCTGACGGTAACCATCCCTCAGGGACTTATATAATAAATAAGAAGAAAGAGGATGCCAGCCGACATCCCCTAAAATCTTCACCTTCGGATGAATCAATCTTCAACCTTAACGATCTCTTTCTTGTTGTAAGATCCGCAAGCCTTACATACTCTGTGAGGTACCATCAGCTCACCGCATTTACTGCACTTCACAAGTGTCGGACCACTCATCTTCCAATTCGCTCTGCGGCTGTCCCTTCTCGCCTTAGAGGATTTATTCTTAGGGCAAATCGACATCTGGCCATACCTCCTATCCTGCCAAAATTGCTGCGCCAACGCGCACTTGTTTATTATAGATACCTCATGCGCATTTGTCAACCATAAAAAATATTTTTTCAGCATAGTGCCCGGCTAGTGTACCTGACCAGTGCCCGACCGGCCGCAGAGCTACCAAAGCTTGGCTTATAACCGATAACTTCAGGTCATCCGTCAACTAACGTTCACTGAAGCTGGCACTGAACAGCCGTGATAGCAGCGACACCGACGATATCATCCGCACTGCAGCCGCGTGACAGGTCGTTAACGGGAGCGGCGATACCCTGGGTGACAGGACCATAGGCCTCAGCCTTCGCAAGACGCTGTGTCAGCTTGTAGCCGATGTTGCCCGCGTCGAGGTTCGGGAAGATAAGGGTGTTGGCATGGCCCGCGATCTTGCTGTTGGGAGCCTTGGACTCACCGACCTTGGGTACGATAGCGGCGTCAAGCTGCATCTCGCCGTCGCAGTTCAGGTCAGGATACAGCTCCTTGGCGATCTTGACAGCCTCCTGAACCTTGGTGACATCGTCATGCTTCGCGCTTCCCATGGTGGAGTACGACAGGAAGGCGACCTTGGGCTCCTTGCCGGTCAGTACGCGGAAGGACTGTGCGCTGGAATTCGCGATAGCTGCAAGCTCCTCGGACGTAGGGTTCTGGTTAAGTCCGCAGTCAGAGAACACAAAGGTTCCGTTCTCGCCGTACTCGCAGTCCGGAACTACCATCAGGAAGAAGGCGGACACGAGCTTGGTGCCGGGAGCAGTCTTGAGGATCTGAAGGCAGGGACGAAGGGTGTCGGCAGTGGAATGGCAGGCACCGGAGACCATGCCGTCAGCATCTCCCATCTTGACCATCATGACGCCGTAATAGGTATAATCGTTGAGCATGATCTCCGTGGCCTTCTCCTTGGTCATGCCCTTCTTGGCGCGGAGCTCAACAAGCTTGTCAATATAAGCCTCGGTCTTCTCACATGTTCTGGGGTCGACAACCGTGACACCTGTCAGGTCAAAGCCCTTGCCGAATTTCTCAACTTCTTCGGGAGAACCGACCATGATGACATCCGCAAATCCTTCCGCGGTGATCTTCTGAGCCGCCTCATACGTGCGGACGTCCATCGACTCGGGAAGTACGATTCTCTTCTTGCACTGCCTCGCTCTGTCTTTGATTACGTCTATGAATCCCATGATTTCTCCTTTCGGGTGTAAAGGGTGTGAGGGGTTCGGTATCACCGACTTCCCCAAATTTTAACTTCATTTTATCACCTTTTTGTCTTATTAACAACAAAAAATGCTTGCAAATCCAATATTCTGCTATGCCTTCCTTTGCCTCTCTTTACTTTCTCTGCGCTCTTCTTTGCCTCCGGACGTATATGCAACGATTGAGGTTTTGTACACATGTCCGACCTGTATTAGATAACAATAGTTCATGCGTGCGATGATTATCATCCCACGGCTTCAGATAAGGTGGTATAATCACCTTATACTTACATTGAAAGCTGGCTCCCGCGAAGCGGGTAGCCATATAGGGATGCATACATACATCGCCTGTATGCTGCCACAACTTTCATACGTTGTGGCAGCACAGGCGTGCTATGGATGTTTAATTATGGAGGCGACCCGAAGATGAGAATCACCGGCATAATAGCGGAATACAACCCTCTGCACAACGGGCACATATATCATATGAGTGAGGCGAGACGGTTGTCCGAAGCTGACGGCATAGTCGCCGTCATGAGCGGTAATTTCGTGCAGCGGGGAGAACCGGCTCTGGCGGACAAATACCTGCGGACAAAAGCTGCCCTGCTTGCGGGCGCCGACGCTGTATTCGAGCTGCCTGTCAGATATGCCTGCGGCAGCGCCGGCTTCTTCGCTGCAGGCGGTGTAGCCGCACTTGATTCCTTGGCAGTGGTTGACGGAATCGCCTTCGGATGCGAGGATGCCGACCTTAAAGCCCTGAAAAGCATGGCGGCGTTTCTTGAAGACGAACCTGAGGAATATAAGAAGCTTCTGCAGTCAAATATGCGCCGGGGCATGAATTTCGCAAAGGCAAGAAGCAAAGCGTTGTCAGACGTCCTGTCTCCTTCAGCCTCCTCGCTGCTGGACAAGCCCAACAATATTCTCGCGATCGAGTATCTGAGAGCCATGTCGAGAACGGGTTCGAAGCTCACCCCTTACGCCGTTGCTCGCACAGGCAAGGGACACAATGAGTCAGCCTCATTTATAAGGAAGGAACTGGAAAAAATACAGTCAGGCAGTATTCTGCCCTCTCCCTCTCTTCAATCAATGCTTCCCGCATATGCCCTTGAAGACCTTAGCTGCCCGCTTTTTTCGGATGATTTTTCCGGTCTTCTGTTGTACAGGCTCAGGCTGCTTACCGCCGATGAACTCACCCGGTTTGAGGACATATCCCCCGAGCTCGCGAACAGCATAAAAAAAGCCTCCGCATCAGCTCATTCCTTCTCTGAACTGGCGCGGGCTGTCAGCTCACGCGCTTTCACTGATTCGCGCATCCGCAGGGCTCTTATACACATACTTATCGATCTTCAAAAAAAAGTGACAGCGGATAAAACAGCGTTTGTCACGCCATCCTCATTGTCTGTGCCAGATGGCGCGACGCCTGTTTGCCCACAAGCGCACAAGCCGGAGGCCTTGAGGCTTTTGGGCTTTCGAAGGGGCACCAAGGTCCTCCGCCTCATACAGGACGCTGCGGCTGTGCCTATCATCACCAAGCCGGCTGATGCCCCTGATGAATGCCTCACCGAGGATATTCTGGCGACAGATATTTACAGGCTGGCCTTCTTCGAACGCTACAAGCTGCCTTTGCCGGATGAATACCGCTCAGGTCCCATCATAGTGTGAGCTGATCAGATGACAATAAAAAGATCCCATGCTTGTCAAAAAAACAAACATGGGATCTTTTGCAGCACAGAGTCATATGCACCAAAGTCAATGACCTAAGTAGGATATCCCGGCACAAGAATCCTTTTGACGGATCTTGGCACGTAAATACTATCCGCGTCCGCCAATCACATACGTCTGTTCATCATACCATCGCGCGTAAGAGCAAAGCCCGCAGAATACGGAAAGCTCTGAGGTTTAAATGCCTGAACAGTTCACTCTGTCAATTTGCGTTAGAATCGATAATGGCGCGAATCCTGTCCACTTCTTCCTGGCTGAAGCTGCGACGTCCATGAAGCACCGTAAGGAACGTGTCTGCATCGTTGTTGTACCAAAGGTTCGCGCACTTGGTGATCTCGCGCTCGCCGTAAGCAAGCTCGGAAACCAGAGGCGTATACAGGAAGGTTCTGCCATGACGCTTCATATCAAGGAAATCCTTCTTGACGAGCCTGGTCAGGAACGTCGATACTGTCTGGGGCTTCCAGCTCTTGCCATACTTTTCATTGACATTCTCAATGATCTCGGGGAGGGCGATCGGATGATCAGACTCCCAGATACACTTCATAACTACGACTTCGCATTCGGTCAGAGATTTCATGCACATATACTATTCCTCCACTTTTTATTTAATTAATTATTAATATCACACTCTCTATCAAACAATCCAAGTAATCCACGTGGCTGCCGGCTGTAATAGTTATCTCTGGTCCAGATCCCCAAACAGCTTATATAACCGTCTCGCGCGTTAAATTCCTCTACGGTCATACGTCAGCCGGGAAAGCCGACGCAGGAAACAACCGGACCGGCAGCCAATCCAGGACATATAAACCCTGATCGGTCACACATAAAGGTTTAGAACTGAATTCCAAACGTTCACAGTGTTACTTAGTCTTACTATGTCTTACTATGTTTTACTATGCCTTACTTTGCCTTACTATGTCTTACTTATATTGCCTTATTTTGCGATAAGCTCAAGGATCTCGTTGCTCCTCGCGATGAACTCAGTCATCTGAGCGGGTTCAAGAGGTCCGCGGCTTATCCTCGCCAGGTCGTACAGTTGTCTGCAGATAACCGGTACATGCTCCGAATCCTTGTTGTCCAGAATGAACCTGACAAGAGGATTGTTGGAGTTCAGTGTCAAAGACTCTTCCGGCTCAAGACCGGACATGCCCCCCATACCGGAACCGCTGTACATGCGGATCATGTCATGAAGCCTGCGGCTGGACTCATCCTCAGTTATGACTGCCGAAAGCTTGCTGTCCTTCAGCGGCTCTACCTTAACGTTGAGCTTCTCCTTGCCCAGGGCGTCGCGGAAAGCCTTAGTCAGCGCCTCGGTGTCCTCCTTTGAAACAGCTTCCTCGGAAGTACCGTCGGACTTCAAGGCTCCCTGTATATCCGCATCTATCCTCACGAACTTAAGCCCCTGGTTTGTCTGCTCAAGCATCTGAATAAACGGTGTGTCTATGTTGGTCTTCAAGATCACGGCGTTCATTCCGGCATCCTTATATATCTTGACGTACTGACTCTGACGAACCTCGTCAGTGACATAGACCACAGTCTTGTCCTCAATGCCGTTGAGGTACTCGAGAGTAACGTACTCTCCGTCAAGATTCTTGAAGAGGAGGCTCTCTTTCATCTTCTCATAGAACTTCGAATCCTTCAGGCAGCCGAACTTGATAAAGGGACTGATGTCATCCCAGAACTTCTCATAGCTCTCCCTCTCGTCCCTCCTCATCTCATTCAGACGGTCAGCAACCTTCTTGGTTATATAGTCAGAGATGCGGCGGACGAAGCCATCGTTCTGAAGAGCGCTCCTGGATACGTTCAGCGGCAGATCAGGGCAGTCTATGACGCCCTTGAGCAGCATCAGGTACTCCGGAATGACTTCTTTGATGTTATCCGCGATGAACACCCGATTGTTGTACAGCTTGATCTTGCCCTCTATGGTGTCATATTCCGTATTGATCTTAGGGAAATACAGGATGCCCTTCAGGTTAAAAGGATAATCCATATTCAGGTGGATCCAGAACAGTGGATCAATATAATCCCTGAATACCTTGCGGAAGAACTCCTTGTATTCCTCATCGGTGCACTCCGCCGGTCTCTTCATCCACAGCGGATGGGTGTCGCTTAAGGATATGCGGTCTGCCGGAACCTCAGCCTTCTCCTCTTCGGATCCTTCCTCTCCGGCTTCCTTCCCATCTTCAGATGCTTCCTCTCCAGCTTCCTTCCCCTCTTCGGATGCTTCTTCTCCGGCTTCCTTGGCATCCTCAGCCGAACCTGACTCAGGGGACTCGCCATCAGAATCAGCATCTATTATGCTCTTCTCATCCAGCCAGCTCTCCCACTGTTCCTTGGTGTGAAGGTAAATAGGAACTGACATAAATGAACAATACTTGTCTATGACCTCCCTGGCCCTGAACTCCTGCAGGAATTCTTTGCTGTCTTCGTTGATGTAGAGAGCCACCTCGGTGCCCACCTCGGTACGTGTGCCGTCCTCCATGGTAAACTCTGTACCGGCTTCGCTCTCCCAACGTACCGGAACCGCCCCTTCTTCATAAGAGAGGGTATCGATCGTGACTCTGTCGGCGACCATGAACGCGGAGTAGAAGCCCAGTCCGAAATGACCTATGATCTGCTCCTCACTCTTCTTGTCCTTGTAAGTCTCCATGAAGGCGGCTGCTCCCGAAAAGGCTATCTCATTGATAAATCTGTCAACCTCTTCGGCCGTCATGCCGAGTCCGGTATCAATGAAACGGATAGTCCTTGCTTCGGGATCGACAACCACGTCAACTCTCTCTTCATAGCCATCAGGCAGCTCGTACTCACCCATGGACGCAAGCGCTCTAAGCTTAGTCACAGCGTCAACGCCGTTCGAAATCAGTTCTCTGAAAAAAATATCATGGTCTGAGTAGAGCCACTTCTTAATTATCGGAAAAATGTTCTCACTGTTGATAGTGAGACTTCCTTCCTTCCTTGCCAAAAAAATCATCTCCTTATCTAACTTGGTTATAACCTATCTAGTACTGATAACCGCATATATAAATATAGGTCTAGATACCACAAAAGTCAATGGAAACCATAGGTTTTCCTGTATTATTTTACCTAATAATCTCGAATCAGCGAATTTTACGGAAACGTCAGACCTTAATTAATAAACAAAAAGGCTAAAAATCCAATCTCTAAATGTTAATTAATTGACATTGTCCTGTTTTAATGCTATTGTTAATCTGTTGTTCATTTTTGTATGTCATGCAAATCATTTTACATGGATCTGTTTATCAGCCATGCCGTCTCACAGACGGAGAGCACTCTTTTTTAGAAAGTGGAGGTAGGAAATGAAGGGCACAGTTAAGTGGTTCAACAACCAGAAGGGATATGGTTTCATCTCTGATGAGGAAGGCAACGACATCTTCGTTCATTATTCCGGCGTTAAGATGGAAGGCTATAAGTCTCTTGAAGAAGGAATCAAAGTCGAGTTCGACGTCGTCCAGGGAACCAAAGGACCTCAGGCCACGAACGTCGTGAAGATCTGATCACATCCTTCGCCGATTACGACGATCCAAAGACCATATCGTCTTCGCGGACCGCTGCGAACTGAAGACTGTTTTGTGTATCTGTTAACAAAAAGCTGCCATCCGGGAATCTTCCTGATTCCTGATGACAGCTTCTTTCTTTGAAAGTGCCCTTTTCCAAAAACTTATGACCATTATTCCTGATCGGTTAAAAACACCCGATACAGAAAACAGCTATAAGATATACCTGCGGATATACTTCACTACTCCGTCATCAACGCAAGGTTCTGTTATGACCGCCGCCTCAGCCTTTGCCTCCGGCATGCCGTCTGACGGCGCTATAGCTGTGCCGGCAAAGCGCAGCATCTGAAGGTCATTTTCATTGTCGCCCGCGGCAGCCACCTCCGACCGGCCTATGCCCAGTCTTTCAACAAGATATTTGAGGGCTACGCCCTTATCGGTTCCAAGCCTGTTTATTTCCAGATTTCTCACACTGGAGCTGGATATGATGATGCCTGGTCTTCTCATCAGCTTTATCCTGAGCATCGACCTGATCTCAGGCTCCCACACAGCGATGAATATCTTCTCTGCTCCCATGCGTCTTTCTTCGATGAACCTGGGCAGGTCATCGACTGTGTTCTTGCAGAAGACCCCCGCCAGATAGTCCGGGCGGGTCATGAATTCGGGGAGCGTCTTTCTGTTATAAATGTGGTTGTCCGCGTATACACAGGAATATGCATCATCCAACGTCAGCATACGCAGCATCGATGCCGTCTGACGCCACGGTATGAGCGACCTGTGGACAGGCTTTCCGCGTTCCATATCCATGACCACTGCTCCGTTTGAAGAGATCACATAGCGCAGCCCCTTCAGCCCCAGAATCTGATCCGGGACGTTCTCAAGGCATCTCCCCGTCGCCGGCACGAGGATGATCCCGCTGTCGATCAACGCCTGAAGGACAGCTGTCGCCTCCGAGGATATGACACGTCCCTTGGGTATGATCGTACCGTCCAGATCCACCGCCAACAGTCGCACTGCCATGTCATACCGCCTTTCACGAAAAAATATTAAGACCGATGTCCTCTGTATGTTCGGCTCTTTTCTCAAGACTGGCAGCGTCGATAAGCACAGTCTTCCTCAAGGCAAAGCTCGGGCAGAAGATCACCCTTACCATGCCGTCTTTTTCTTCAAGCCTTTTTTCCCTCTGTCCGCTGTCAAAATCAAATGTCCTGAGGAGCCTCTCTTCGCTGTCGAAAACCTTCAGCCTCGTGTGAAGCTCCCAGACAAAATCAGGGCAGCAGAAGCCTGCGTCGTCCTCTTCCCAGTACTCCTCCCAGACAAATATCCTGCCGCCTGCCTCTAGCTTTTCCGTTACGCGCGGATCACTCCTTTTATTCATCTCCATCGCCTTCCTTCTCAGGTAGCAGTGCCCTTGCGGCTGCTATTTCCCTGAGACCATCTACCACCAGGTCTACATCCTCATCTCCGACAGACTCACGCAAGGCCTTCTCCAGATAGGGAGCCGCGACCGCCTTGACCTGATTTCTAAGCTCGTCATCCACCGGCAGCTCCTTGATGCCCGCTTTTACGATGACCGACTCACATCTGCTGTGCTCTGCCTGATACATGTCGCGCGCGTAAAGCCTGATATCCGCGGCAACCTGGTCTATGACTTCCTGAAGTCTGCCGTCAAGCTCGTCATAGAAGCATTTTCCCATGAATAAGCCGTCATAATACACCATATGCCGCAGATCCATGCTATAGGCCTGCTGCTCATAAAGCCTGTTGCTGACTATGACAGGGAGGGTGTTCGACTGCGCGTTCACTGTGTCGGTCTCAAGCGCGCCGTAAAGCTCATGAATGTCGCAGCTTGTGACGCTGACGCCCATGGCATCCCAGTAAACCTTCTCCAACGACTGTTCCATGTAGCTTCGCATCTTGATGGCTTTGAAATCATCGATGGAGGAAATGGCGTCGTTCGAGGTCAGCACGCGGTATTGAGCCGGAAATATGCCCAGTGATAGATATCCGTTCCCGGCGCACTCCTCCTCAAGCCTCTTTATAAAAGCGTCCGTCTCTGTCAGGACTCGAATGTCTTCAAGAGAGGCATCCGTCAGCGTCGGCGACCAGTATGCCACTGTGTTCAGCTTTACCGCGCCGCTCCCTATCCATGCATCGACAGTACCCTCCTTGAGAGCGCGTCCGTAATCATATATATAACCCAGCGAATCGTTAGGATAGATCTCCACCAGTATTTCACCGTTAGATCTGTTCTCAATCATGGTCTTGAACATGTTCGCGACTCGGTTCACTGCGCTCGTCTCAGGCGAGGAATGCACCAGGTTGATTATCACGGGCTTATATTCACCGCCAAATTTACTGGATTCCCTGTCTTCCTTTAATATTGTAAATACATCCTGACGGATTCTTTTCGAAGAACAGCCTGCCAGGCAGACCAGTATGAGACAGACAAACATCGCGCACGCAAGCTTTGTAAAAATACGATCAATACGGGCAGAATCCACTCCCTTATACATCGCCATCTATCTCCTGTTCATTTTTCTTTCTGAACTGTCCGGGCGTCATCTGCTCGTAGCGCTTGAATACCCTGATAAAACTCTGAGAAGAATTAAAGCCGGTCTTGAGACCGATGTCGCTGACGCTGTATTTCGTGTGGACGAGCAATTCCTTCGCCCGGTCAAGCCTGTATCTGTTCAAATAAGTCAGAAAACCCTCTGCCTGCCTGCTGGCAAACAGACGTGACAGATACTGGGGGGACAGCCCGAGCTCAGAGCTGACGCTCTCAAGGGACATGGTATTGTCATAATAACGTTCATGTATCAGCTTGACCGCGCTGTCTATGTAGTGGAACTTGTCGTTGTTGCTCCTCCTGAAATGCTCTCCCAGGCATGCCTCAAAAAAGCCGCAAAGCGCATCGAGCCTCTTGCCTCCCTCCAGCCACGGATCGCCGCCCTTTGAGGCCAGCTCTTTTAACGAGCGGGCCTTCGGTGAGATATTAAGCTGGGACTGTACCATTTTCTCTATCATACTGTCCATAAGGATCTCAAAGACAGCATCTGCTTTTTCGGGGGAGGATCTGATGACCTCTGCCAAAAGATCCCTTATCTTCTCAGGGTCGTCCGCGTATTCTTCAGCGTATTTGCCTGTGAGCCTGCCAAAGACATCCTCGGCGATATGCCTTTCCGCGACTTCAGTATCCGCCATCTCCTCGTTCTCAGAGCCTGCGTCCGAATAATATATCCTGCGCCGCATATCCGTGAGAGCGGCCTCGCTTAGCTCCTTGAGTTCATAGACACTGCCGCCCTCATAGCTCATGCCGCCCGCTATCCTCTTGTCATATACGGTCAGGCGGTCATTCAGCTCTGTCTCATACCGCGTGATCTCATCCGAATAATCCTTGTCGCCCTGAAGACACAGCACCACAAAAAGATGCGTATCCTTCGCGGGGAGGGACCTGATCAAGGCCTTGTCCTTCCAGAATTCCTTGGCGAACGTCTCCGTCTCCAGCCGGAGCATCTGTTCTTTGAAATTGGCGGCATCTTCATTTCCCGAAAAGTCACAATAGTAAGCGAAGACCAGGTATCGTCCTTTCTCAGGGAAGGGACTCTCTATGTCGCGCATTATCTCCCTCACCTCAGGCCTGCTTCTTCCGACCCCGGTGATCATCTCTTCCATGAGATTTGACGCTATCGTGTCCCTCGCGGACTGGATCATGCCGAGCTGACGTTTTTGCTGAAGCTCATCGTCCCTTGCGATATTCTTGATCAGGTCGAATTCATTCGCGGAATTATCCCTTATCTCCTCTATTTTTTCAGGCGTCTTGTTTGCTACAAGCGCCAAAATGCTCTCCCTGAAGGGGCTGAAGACTTTGTAAGACAGATAATATGACGCGGCAAACAGCAAGACCATCGCGAAACCAAAGAAGACGAGCATCGCCGGAAGCGATTCCTCAAGCACCAGTCCGCTGAAACCATCCAGGATCTGAAGGTAGACCAATCCGTTCTTGTTGTCCTCGAAGGAGAGGACGTAATTATCTCCTGACCTGAACGCGCGGCAGTTATCTTCCTTTGCGATGCCTTCTTCCTCGCCATCGATCGCGATGTACGCGGCTTCGGGATATTTGATGCTTTCGGCGAAGATCGGCGTCCCGTCCATGCCATAGAGATATATTCTGGATATTCCATCCCCGGGAAGGTTTGTCATTCCGGTCTCGGCGTAAAGCTCCCTGGGATCTATACGGCACGCGATCACGGCTATGGGCTTCTTGGCCGGATAGACGCGGCTGAGATACATGTCTCCTTCTGCGGAAAATAGTCCGGAAATGCCATTGTCAAGCACTGTCCCAATACCAGATGAGGCGGCATCCGTCACGGAACCGTCCGGCAGGAGCAATTGGTCTGAGTGCCTCAGATATATCATCGCAGTATCAAAATATCCCCCGCCGCTGGTGACAAGAGCCGAAAGCTTTCTCATGACCGACGAGTGTTCGGTCTTCGGAAGCTCGCTCCCGGCTATGATCAGCCTGCGGCAGTCCTGCTCCTGAAAGATGCCGTCCATTCGGCTCATGCCTTCGGCGAGCATATTTGATATCTCTGAGCTGTATTGAGCCATAGAAAAAAAACCCGCGGCGGACTGTTTTTGGATGAATTTTTCTTCGTATTCTCTGTTAATAAAGTAATAGAATATACAGCCATTCACTGTTATCAGCATGCATAATACAAAAATAGTCCTCATGAACATGCTGTTAAACCTTAGCGGTGTGTCTCTTTTGTCAAACAACACGCTGTATCTCCCCCTCTTTACAGCATTGGCGTAGCAAATGTTTGTTTAAAAAACATCAGAATATCTGTTGTCTGTTTAATGCATTATTATTGTAAATATTCATTCCGTACGTTATTATGGCAATTATTATTTCAGTGCGCTATTATGGTTAAGTATTGTTCGATGCTTTTTACGTGGCAAGCATTTATCCTGCGAATAAACGTGGCAGACGTTAACTAAATGCGTTGGCTTGGCAAGTGTTTATTCAGTATTCTCTATACAATAGCACGAATAAGAAAGCAGGTCAACATTAAGTATATAACAGTATTAACACGGATGACTCACGATTGAGAAAGCAGGCCAGTATTAAGCATATAACAGCATTAAGTTTATATCGGCATTAAGTTTATATCGGCATTAAGTTTATATCAGCATTAAGTTTATATCAGCATTAAGTTTATATCGGCATTGCGCGAAGGTGAGTGGAGATGAAGGACTCAACAAAAGATATGACAAAAACCATTGTAAAAGACAGTGCAGAATATATGACAAAAGCCATTGCAACAAACAACGACGCGAAGCATCGCAGGCCGCTCCTTATGTATATTTCTGTGCTTGTTATTATGCTTGTTATAATGCTGCTTCTCGTGTTACTGCTGACTCCTGTTCATCGTTATCCCTTGAGCCTTGCCGTCATGAAGGTGTCGAACCGCTTAAATCATCGGGGAAGCCTTGAAGAGGAAGCCGGAATAAAGCTTTACATCCCCGGCGGCGGCATCACCGCCAAAAGAGACTGGTATCCGTTTGTGATGAATTATAAGGCTGACGCTCTTTTCGATTCTTATATGGGGCAGTCGGGCGGACGCCTGTCTATCTACTACAATTTCGCCGCGTTTGACATAAAAAAAGGATGCAGCGATATCTATGACGCCGCATCACCATATTACAGCTCATTCTATGGGGCTTATGTCGTAAGAAGCCATGACCATGCCCCATATGGATTTATATCAGAACCGGATGTGCCATACGACGCAACCGCAATCGGCGGCAGGCTGGATGCGTCAGACGATATGATCAACGGCAGGCAGGATGTATCAGACGATACGATCGACAGTAGACAGGATGCGCCGTACGAGGACACCGAGCCAGTGCGCAGGATGGCCTCCTATACGCAGCACGGCACGGTGAGCACGCTCGACCACTGCAAGAGCGTGGCGCGACTGAGCCTTTGGATTTGTCGGCGCCTCCATCTGCGCGTAAACACAAACGCCCTGCTCGTCGGCGCGCTTCTTCACGACTTCTATTTGTACGACTGGCACGGGTCGGGCTGGCGGCACAGCTATTTGCATCCCGA
>CACXUY010000028.1 GCA_902770965.1 uncultured Lachnospiraceae bacterium
CGAAGCAGGGTGGCCATATAGGTATGCATTCATACACGCATGTATGCTGCAACGACTTCTACACGTCGTGGCAGCACATGCGTGCTATGAATGTTTACATGAGAGGCATTCTGAAAGGACAGGCGTATGGATAAAGAAAAAGAAGCTTTTCTTGAAAAACTGAATCAGCTTTATGAATTTGGCAAGAAGAAGAACAGTACTCTGGACATCAATGATATTAATGATTTCTTCTCTGGCATCCAGCTCTCGGAAGAGCAGCTGGAGCAGATTTATGGCTACCTTGAGATGAAGGGCGTGGATGTGCTGCGGGTCATGACAGATGAACCAACTCCTATGGAGACCACGATTCTTGATGACGAGGATGATTTCGCTGTTGATGAGGACGATGAAGGGGACATCGATCTTGATGCCATTGATCTTCTTGACGGCATCGGACTGAGGGTGACAACGACGCTAAGGACAGGCTCATAAAGGCGAACCTTCGTCTTGTTGTCAGTATTGCCAAGCGCTATACTGGCAGAGGCATGAGCTTTCTTGACCTTGTACAGGAAGGGAATCTTGGTCTCATCAAGGGCGTAGAGAAGTTCGACCACACCAAGGGATATAAGCTAAGTACTTACGCCACCTGGTGGATCAGACAGTCTGTGACCAGGGCTCTCGCTGACCAGGCTCGTACCATACGTGTCCCTGTGCACATGGTGGAGACCATCAACAAGCTCTCGAAGGTGCAGCGTAAGCTTACTCTGGAGCTTGGACGGGAGCCGTCCATCACCGAGCTTGCGGAGGAGCTTGAGATGACCGAAGAGAAGGTCATGGAGATCATGCAGATCGCCCGTGAACCGGCATCCCTTGAGACTCCTATCGGCGAGGAGGACGATTCCAACCTCGGAGATTTTGTGGCAGACAACAACGCTGTCACACCTGAGGGGAATGTTGAAGCTGTCATGCTCCGTGAGCATATCGATGAGCTGCTCAACGACCTCAAGGACAGGGAGAAACAAGTCGTCATACGGCGGTTCGGCCTTGAGGATGGACATCCCCGCACTCTCGAAGAAGTCGGCAAGGAGTTCAACGTCACGAGGGAACGTATCCGTCAGATTGAGGCGAAGGCACTCCGTAAGCTCCGCAATCCTGTGAGGAGCAAGAAGATAAGGGATTTCCTGCAGAGCTGAAGAACTGAAACAGAATAAGAAAAGGACAAGAGTATATAGCTGCTCTTGTCCTTTTTTATGCACAGGCCCGTGCAAGGAATAATCCCGGCTATGCCGGGCACGGGCCGCGCGGCGAGCAGGTTCGATTGCATCTCTCCTGCTCGATTGCACAGGCCCGTGCAAGGAATAATCACGGCTTTGCCTTATCCTTCTCAGTCTTCGTCGTCAGTCTGGGCGGTGTAGATCTGACGCTTCATGGCCATCTCGTCGTTCGCAAGATACTCGTCATAGGTCGTGATCTTATCGATCAGCTTGCCGTTTACGAACTCCATGATGCGGTTGGCCGTCGTCTGGACTATCTCATGGTCTCTTGAAGAGAAGAGTATGACGCCGGGGAATTTCTTCATGCCATTGTTGAGCGCGGTTATCGATTCCATGTCAAGATGGTTCGTGGGTTCATCGAAGATCAGGACGTTCGCGCCTGAGATCATCATCTTCGAGAACATGCAGCGGACCCTCTCGCCTCCGGACAGAACCTTAAGCCTTTTGACTCCGTCGTCACCGGCGAAAAGCATACGTCCGAGGAAGCCCCTCACATAAGTCAGGTCCTTGACGGGGGAGTAGCCCATGAGCCAGTCGGATATGGTGAGGTCACTGCCCTTGAATTCGCCTGTGCTGTCCTTAGGGAAATATGCCTGGCTGGTCGTCACTCCCCACTTGTAGCTCCCTTCATCAGGTTCCATCTCTCCCATGAGAATCTGGAAGAAAGCAGTTTTTGCCATCTCATCGGAGCCGACAAAAGCAACCTTGTCATCATGGCCGAGGACGAACGACACGTCGTCTATAAGCTTCACGCCGTTGATGGTCTTGGAGATGTGGCTGACCTCGAGAACCTCGTTGCCGATAGCGCGGTCGGGACGGAAGTCAATATAGGGATATTTGCGGCTGGAGGGCTTGAGGTCGTTGAGCTCGATCTTCTCAAGGGCGCGCTTTCTGGAGGTTGCCTGTTTTGATTTTGAGGCATTTGCCGAGAAACGCTGTATGAATTCCTTGAGTTCCTTGATCTTTTCCTCTTTCTTTTTATTCTCTTCCTTCATCTGGCGGATCATGAGCTGGCTGGATTCATACCAGAAATCATAGTTGCCCGCGTAAAGCTGGATCTTGCCATAATCAATGTCCGCGATCTGAGTGCAGACCTTGTTGAGGAAATAACGGTCGTGGGACACCACTATGATGGTATTCTCGAAATTGATGAGGAATTCCTCCAGCCACGCGATGGCGGCGAGGTCGAGGTTATTGGTTGGCTCATCGAGCAGCAGGATGTCTGGATTGCCGAACAGTGCCTGCGCGAGCAGCACCTTGACCTTGTCCTTGCCGAGCATGTCCTTCATGAGGGTATAGTGGAACTCGGTGTCGATGCCCAGACCGTTCAGCAAGGAGGCTGCGTCTGATTCCGCTTCCCAGCCGTTCATCTGGGCGAATTCCGCTTCGAGCTCGCTCGCGAGAATGCCGTCCTCATCGCTGAAGTCGGGCTTGGCGTACAGCTCGTCCTTCTCCTTCATGATCTCAAAGAGCCTGGGGTTGCCAAGCATTACGGTGTCTATAACAGTATTGTCATTGTATTTTGACTGATCCTGCTTCAAGAAGGAGATACGTTCGCCGGGCGACACTATGACTTCGCCGGAGGTGGGTTCAAGCTCTCCGGTGAGTATGCGAAGGAAGGTGGATTTGCCGGCTCCGTTCGCCCCGATCACCCCGTAGCAGTTACCGGGGACAAATTTTACATTTACATCCTCAAAGAGAGCGCTTTTTCCGAAACGCAGGGTAATGTTGCTTGCCTGGATCATCTGTTATATCCTCCTGTCAAAACTGTCCGGGGTAGAACCCGTCTGCTTTCATCTTCGCAATCGCGGCGACTACATTTTCTTTGTCAGCTGCGTAGGTAACGCCAAACCACTTGTCGGGAGTTGGCAGTACCTTTACGGTGGCGCGCTCTTCGCGAAGCATAGTGTCCACGATGGAAGGGATGTAGAACTCGCCCTTTAACGGGTTGGCCTCTATAGTATTGTTAAGGAAGGAGGGGAAAAGCTTTATTGCTTCATCCAAGAATGCCCTGGTGAAGCCCCACATGTTCATGCTCACTATCACGTTCTCAGGGAAGAGATTCCATGTCGAGCCTTCATCTTCGCTCCAGGCTATGCCGTCAGGATGGACCTCGATGCGTGTTCGCTCGACGATGTCCGCAAGGTAACCTTCGGGAGAAACGCTGCAGATGCCGCGGGCGACGTGGCCGTTCTTAGTGACGGTGTTTTCAAGGTGGTAACCTGACATGGCGAATCTCGCAGGCACACTGTCGTCAGTGGCGGACAGATGCCTGAACAGGTCGCGGAAAGCCTGCTTGCCGTAATAATCATCCGCGTTTATGGCTGCGAAGGGACCATCGACTGCATCCCGGCAGGCGTACAGCGCGTGTCCTGTGCCCCAGGGCTTGACCCGCCCTACAGGGACTGCGAAGCCTTCCGGAAGGTCATCAATGCGCTGAAACACGCATTCTGTTTCCATGACGCGGGACACCCTGCTGACGATACGTTCATTGAAATCCTTCTCAAGCTCCTTCTTGATTATGAACACTACTTTCTCAAATCCGGCTTCTCTGGCATCATAGATAGAATAATCCATGATGAAATGGCCTTCCGCATCTATAGGGTCCATCTGCTTAAGTCCGCCGTAACGGCTTCCCATACCGGCAGCCATGATGACAAGAACTGGTTTTTTCATGTTGTTCCTCCGACTTTTTTCCATATGTTTAAGTCACATCTATAGCGATTGTATGGCTGCGGCAAATAGCATCTGCCGCAGCCATAGAAATGCACTTTGCCCAGCGTCATACGGCAGGGCTTAATATAATACGGTTACTCTGTTGCAGGAAGGGGCTCCGTGACTTCCGGAGGGGTAGTATCTACAATAGGTGTCGGAGTAGTTTCCGGCGGTATGTAGTAGTGCTTGTTGCAGTACTTTGTAGGAACCTTGGCGAAAAGGTTGTCCTGAGTGTCGCCGGTCGTGGTTTCCGGAAGCTTGATCCGGCACACATAGGTGCTTGACGGACAATAGCGGTTTGGCTTCAGGCCGGAGACGGGGCAGACCTTCACCCAGTAATGGAGTTCGCATTTCTCGGTAGGCTGAGTGCCGTCCACAAAATATTCATCGTATACTATGCTGCCGCGCTCCGCGTGGTCGGCAAGGCAGGCATCAGTAGCTAGCTTTCCTGACTTGGTGCAGATCTTGCACTGCACGATGTTCTCGGGGCGGTTGAAGCCTATGTCAGGAAGCCCTTCAGTGAGTTCGGTCATGACCTGCTTCCAGATCTTCTTATGGAAGCTGCTGTCAACGCCATCGGGAAGGTCTGAGTTGTCATCGAAACCGCTCCAAATGCCTATAGTGTAATAGGGCGTGAAGCCTACGAACCAGAGGTCTTTTGAATCACTGGTAGTACCTGATTTTCCGGCAGCGGACATGTTGTCAAGCTTTGCCTGAGGACTGGAAGAATTGAACAGGTCGTTGAGCCTCTGGTCGATGAGCGAATCAGACATGGCGCTGGTAAGCAGGAAGGCCGTGGTCTCTTTTATGACCGTCTTTGTCTTCGGCTGGTTGTCAATGATTATCTTACCATCGGAATCAAGTATCCTGCTGTAGAGCATGGGCTTAATATAGACGCCGTCATTAGCGATGGTGGCGTATGCCGCGGTCAGCTGGAGGTTCGTGACGCCCTGCGAGACACCGCCGAGGGCAAGAGGAAGTACCGTGTCAAGGTTCTTGACGAGGGTGTTGATGCCAAAATCCTCCGCGTATTTGAAGCCTATCTCTGGGGTGACGGTCTCTGCCATGCATTTCAGGGCGACTATGTTCATAGAGTACACGATACCCTGACGGATATTCGAGTAGCCGGCGTAGACTCCTGAGTACCAGTTACGGTAGGTATTCCCCTCATAGCTGAAAGGTTCATCGTAATATGTGGAAGCAAGAGTGTCCCCGAGCGTGTCGATGGCGGGACAGAATGTGGTCAGCACCTTAAAGGTCGAACCGGGCTGGCGCCTGGTGTCGGTGGCGCGGTTGAGTGAGAGGCTTGTGGTCTTGTCACCTCTTCCTCCGGTGATAGCCAGGACCTTGCCGGTGGACTGATCCATGACGACCATGGATACCTGGGGCTGAAGCGTCACGTCGATCTTGTCGCCGACGATGGTGTCGCCGTTCTGTATGATGCTCGCCTTGAAGGAATCGATCAGCGAGTCGATCTCTTCACGGCTTGAGAAGTCCAGCCTCTTGCCGTAGAAATCACGGACGTTCGATTCGGTATATTTTGTGACGCTGCCGTCCGCCGACCTGATGGAGAGCGTATAGGTGAAGCTGTACATGGTCGCGGCGGAGTTGTAGTTGGCGGGGTCGTTGACGTGCGCGTCAACTATGGCCTGGATCCTGGGATCCTGGGTGGTATAGATCTTCAGTCCGCCCGAATACAGCAGGCTGTAGGTCTGTTCCTCGGTATAACCGGCTTCCTGAAGGTCGCGGCGTACCTCCTTCGTCAGCCTGTCAACGAAGTAGCTGTAGGGCGACCTGGAGGTGCTGTAAGTGGCGTTGATGGCCTGTATGCGCTCATAGACGTTGTCCGCCATGGCCTCATCATATTGTTCTTTGGAAATGTAGCCATCCTTTTCCATGTACTCGAGAACGATTTCTCTTTTTTCGGCGTTTTTGTCAGGGTGGGTAATAGGGTTATACTTGTAGGGGTTCTGAGTGATGCCGGCGATGGTGGCACACTCAGAGAGAGTGAGCTCGCTTATATCCTTGCCGAAATACCTCTTGGCGGCCGTCTGGACTCCGAGGCAGTTCGCTCCAAGGTTTATCGTGTTCAGATAGTTCTCAAGGATCTTCTCCTTGGGCATGACGTGCTCAAGCTCGATAGCCAGGTACTGTTCCTGGATCTTTCTCACGAAGCGGGCACCCAGTGTCTTCTCCTGACCGCCATCAAAAACATTGTTCTTGATGAGCTGCTGTGTGATCGTACTTGCGCCCTGGGTGCTCGCGCCGGCGCTCTTGATAGTAGAATAGGCTGCCCTTATTATGCCTCGGAGGTCTATGCCTTCATGATTCCAGAAGCGTGAGTCCTCTATAGCTACAAAGGCGTTGATAAGATCCTTAGGGATCTGGTCGTAGGTAACAGGGCTGCGGTTGGCTCCGGAGGCGACGAGAGTCTCGATGAGGTTGCCGTCCGCGTCATAGATCGTGGTGGCAAGCCCCTTGGGTGAGACGTCGATGTCGCCCATGCTGGGAGAATTGTCGAGGACTCCTTTCACCATGCCGAAAACAGTGCAGGTACCGATAACACATAAGAACAGAATGGCTATGAGGATAACCTTCAGCACTGTGACGGCGGAACGAGTGTTTCGGCGGGCGGTCTGGCGGGAGAGGTCTCCCAGCTCAAGATTGGTTTTCTTCTTACTGTAATTCATCTGTATCCCCTCTTATAGGTTAGTGCGGGTTGCCTGCCTGGAACAACAGTTACATCGGCATAACGTATTAACGTCTTATAATCGAGTTAACATTCTATTGATTATATCATAAGAAAGTAAGCATGTCAAAAAAACCACATGTGCCATGAGATACGGCGAGTCCGTTATGATTGAAATGCTTTTTATAGAAAAAACAAAAATGTAATTATTCAGCACCTCAGACTCGCGATGCTGCGCATCCCTCGTTGCGGGGCGACCAGAGGCGCTGCGCACCTTGTCCGCTCCAAGATAACTGTTATAATACGTCCGAAGTGCAAGCACTTCGTCCTGTATTCTAACAGTTATCCTGGGGTGTTGAATAATTACAAAAACATTATTATACGGAAACACTTGCAATGAAATGATATCTCTACTAATATACTAGTCAGTACGCCTTGTTACGCTTTGTACCAGACGAAGAGCAGGGATATTATTTCATTTTTTGCGTTCATTCAGCATCCCGGGTCTGGGGCGCTGAATAGTCAGCATTTTCACCGAAAGGACGGAGGAGACATGATAAAGATCGTTGCAAGAAGACTTATCAAACCTGAATGTGAGAACGATTATATCAAGCTTGCCATGGAGATGATGGAGGCATCGAACGCGGAAGAGGGCTGCCTTGGCTACTCGCTGAACCGCTGCCAGGAGGATGAACATCGCTTTGCCGTAATCGAGTACTGGAAGGATCAAGCCGCGATAGATGCGCACAACGCAAGCGAGCATTTCAAGAGGATCGTGCCCCAGTACGACGCGTTTACTGCCGAGAAATATCCCGTAGAGCACTACGTGGAGGTGGGCTGATCATCATGAACGTTCTGCTTGAAGGCGGGACAGCTGAGATAATTGAGAAGAAGTCAAGGTTTATAGCTGAGACGGCCATAGTGCGCAGTGAGGAGGAGGCTTCCGCCTTCCTTGAAGCGAGACGGAAGAAGTACTGGGATGCCAGGCACCATTGCTCAGCATACATAATAGGAAAGGAGCGTCCTCTGACGCATTCTAGCGACGACGGCGAACCTTCGGGAACCGCGGGAAGACCTATACTTGACGTGATAAAAGGCTTTGACGTGAGCGATGTCTCAGTGGTCGTGACGAGATATTTCGGAGGCACCCTGCTTGGGACGGGCGGCCTGGTCCGAGCCTACAGTGCCGCTGCAAAGGCGGGACTTGAGGCTAGTGTCATAGCTAAGAAGGTGAATGGATTGCTCTTGTCGGTGACGATAGGCTATGACCTTATCGGTAAGCTGCAGTACATAGCTGCCGCCCGCGGCTTTACCCAGGCAGACGCGGAATATGGCGAGAACGTGGTACTGAGCTACTACATTCCGGCAAATGAAGCTGCATCCTTTCGGAAAGCAGTCACGGAGGCCAGTTCAGGCAAGGCGCAGATAGAAGAGATAGGTGAGATAAGCTATGCCCTTACGAAGAACGGAGTGGTGCTGCTGTAGCCATCCCGAGTCTGGAGGCGCTGAATAGTTACCCTAAAATAAACCAGAAGTGGGGTTCGTCTCCCCACTTCTGGTTTATTTATACTCATTTGTTTACGGGAATGTGTATGGAATTATCCGGCTTTGCCTGGTATTGACCGCGAGGCGAGCGGGTTCAATTACATCTCTCCTGCTCGTTTTTTTTCAGCTCCTCAGCGAGGGCTCCGGGCGCGCCTGTGGTGCGCCTTTTTTCAACGCAGGTCTTCAGGGATATCGCGTCGTATATGTCATCCTCAAATACAGGCGACGCGGCCTTATAATCTTCCAGCGGCAGCTCATCAAGCGAGATTCCTCTCTCGATGCAGGTCAGGACCAGGCTTCCGATAATGCCGTGCGCGTCCCTGAAGGGCACGCCGCGGTTCACAAGATAGTCGGCGGCATCCGTGGCATTCGTGAACCCGTTCGCCGCGCTTTGCGCCATACGTTCTTTGTTGAAGCGGGCGGTGGCTATCATATCAGTGAAGATGCCAAGGCAGTCCGTAACCGTATCCATCGCGTCAAAAGCGCCCTCCTTGTCCTCCTGCATATCCTTGTTGTAGGCAAGGGGTAATCCCTTCATGACGGTCAGCAGCCCCATGAGGTCGCCGTACACCCTTCCGGTCTTACCGCGTATCAGCTCTGCCATGTCCGGGTTCTTCTTCTGGGGCATGATGCTGCTGCCTGTGCTGTAGGCATCAGATATCTCTATGAAGTGATATTCATCTGAGCTCCAGGTGATGATCTCCTCACAGAAGCGAGACAGATGCATCATTATTATCGAGAGATCGGAGAGGAGCTCGATCAGGTAATCTCTGTCTGAGACAGAATCCATGGAATTTCTGGTTGGCCCGTCAAAGCCCAAAAGCGACGCCGTGAGATCGCGGTCTAAGGGGTAGGTAGTGCCGGCAAGCGCGCCGGCTCCTAAAGGACATAGATCCATACCCTTCTTCGTGTTCTCAAGGCGGAAGATATCCCTGAGGAACATCTCTCTGTATGCCCCCAGATGAAGGGCCAAAGTCACAGGCTGGGCTTTTTGCATGTGAGTGAAGCCCGGCATATATGTCTCGGAATGCTCCTTCATCATCCGCAGCAGAACCTGTTCCAGCTTTTCGAGCTGTCCGATCATATAGTCGATGCATTCTCTGGTATAGAGCTTTGTGTCCAAGGCCACCTGGTCGTTGCGGCTGCGCCCGGTGTGCAGGCGTTTCCCTGCCTCCCCTATCCTGTCTATGAGATTCGACTCAACGAAGCTGTGAATGTCCTCATAAAGCTCCGGGTCAGGGATCAGCTTTCCGGTTTCTATGTCAGATAATATCCCTGTAAGGCCGTTGATGATGCTGTCACGGTCTTCTTCGGAAATGATGCCCTGCGACGCGAGCATAGTGACGTGGGCTATGCTTCCCTTAATGTCATGTCGGAAAAGTCTCTGGTCAAAAGACAAAGACTCGTTAAAAGCGTGTGCCCCTTTGTCGGTGGCTTCCTTGAATCTTCCTCCCCAAAGCTTCATATCATGTAACCCCTCCGGCGCGGCTGCCGGTATTATAGCAGAAAGCAAACCGCAAAAATGTGCTTCCCGGGATCTGTAATTGTTCAGCACAACGAGGGATGCGCGGCATCCTGGGTCTGGAGTGCTGAATAGATACGAGTGATTATGTTTAACTTAACTTATGCCATGCCGGCTTTGTAAGCATCGCCGTCAGCATGTTTGTAAGCATCGCCGACAGCGTGCTCATCAGTATCGGCATCGCCGTCAGCATGCCCATAAGCAGCAGCATCGCTGTCAACTTGACTTCTTGAATTCACGTTATTTTCGACATCATCACAGTTTACAGCAATATTATTCTCACTTGAGTAATTCTTATCTGACGTAAGAACTTGTCCGCCGCCGTCAGAAGCTCTCCTGGAGAGCGGCAAATATTTACGCACGTGCTTCCATCCGCCCTTCCTTGACACCAAGTAGAGCAGTATCACAAGAGCGGCAGAGACCAGGCTTATGACCCTGCCTTCCGACAAGCCCTCCGGCCTATATTCCAGGCGGACAGTGTGGCTGCCCTTTGTGAGGCGGACGCCGAGGAAGGCTTCCGCGATCTCATGCGTACTTGCTGACCTGCCGTCCACCACAACGCTCCATCCGTTCTCGAAGGGGATAGAGAAGAATAGATAGCCGTCTTCCTTCGCCGTTACAGTACCGGTGACAGCTGTGAGGTTTCGGTTATCGGTGAATTCCGTCAGAGTCAGGGACTCGTCGTCCAATGCCTCCCAGGTGCGGATGAAAGCATCCTCATCGAAATAATAAGCGGAGGCGGCGATGGTCTTCGCGTCGCCCTCAGCCTTTACGGTGATGGGGGTGTCAGCATCGCAGTAGCCAAGATCCAGGAAATACCCGCGGTTTACATCGTTGAAGGTCTTGCTCTTGCCGTTATATGACGCGGTGACCTTCGTAACTGATGACGTGTCAATGTGCACGAAGATCATCTGTTTTGACTGCGGCGTGAACGTGAAGGTGTTGCCGGACGCGGTTCCCTCGATCTCCCTGAGTACGTTAAGTCCGGATATCGCCTGTGACAATGAATTCTGTGAGTCGGCGGGAGCAGCCTTGGTCAGTGTCCATACGTCATCGATATCCTCCGGAAGCATGAAGCCAAGAGGGAGGGTATATCTGTTCTGGTACAGGTTGTATTTGTCGATGGAACCCATCTTCCTCCGAAGAAGGCTGTCCTGCTGGACCTCGTTGGAAAGCTGGTACTTGACGCTGAGCAGCGACGCCGCAAAAGGAGTGGCGCCGGTGAAGCAATAGGCGTTTGTATTTCCCTCGAAGCCGAAATTCTTGAAGAACTCGCTTATCCCTGCGTGGGCAGTGGAAGAGAAAACAGAGGTCGATGGATAGCCTATCCATGCGGCGTCGTTCTTAGTGCGCCGGGTGAATTTCTCGACTCTGTAGAATGGCCAGTTATCATTTATCATGGAAACAAGCCGGCTATATTCTTCGGTCGTGTTCCAGTAGTCGCTGCGCCCGACGGTGTTCACGCTGGTGACAGCCGTGTTCAGGCCGGTCTCGATGACCAAAGTGCCGATGAGCAGTATGATCATGGTGGAGTGATATATTCTTTTCGTGACATCGAGATAAAGAAAAAGGGAGTAGATGGCTATGAAGCCCATGCTGACATACCAGACGCTGAAATGGATGTCTTCGTTGGTATTCAGCTTCTCCATGATCATGACCAGAGCCAGCGCCCCCCAAAGAGTGCCGACCACCTGACGCTTTGACAGCTCGCGTATATAGCGGAAGCCTTCAAAGCACATGGTGAGCAGCAGGATGACATAAAGATAGGACTGCCTGGCCGGCAGGCTGTTGGGATAATGCATGCCGTGCCATATGTAATTCGGGATGTTCAGCGAGAAACTAAGGAGCAGGACCGCGGTCAAAGAGGTTTTGACGATCTTGTCCCTCCAGCTGACGTGCCTGTTCATATAGTAGAAAGGCAGGCAGAGGAATATGAGGACTCCGCAGTAAATATTCGGCCAGTGATCCAGACCCTGCTCAGTCTCGACGACAGCCAGATGCCGCATCAGCATCTCTATGGCGGAGAAATAATTTGTCCACGTCTGAGGGAAGGTGCTGTTCGCGGAAGCGGTGTAGCCCAGCCCATAGACGCAGGGAAGGAGCAGCATCGCCGCCAGACCACCTGCCAACAGCGAGAAGAGAGCAAAAAGCCCGTAGCGCTTCAGGAATGTCATGAAGCCCTTGGGGGGATTCATGATAAGGAGGCATATAAAATACAGCACCATGAAGATGCAAAGCATGATCGATATATAGTAATTTGTAAATATAGCCGCTCCGAGAGTCAGGCAGTACAGGAAGGGTCGGCCGTCCTTTTCAAGGCGCTCAAGTCCATAAAAAACAAGCGGAGTAAAGACCAGGACATCCAGCCACATCAGGCACCAGCTGTAGGCCGCTATGTATCCGCAGAGCGCGTAGCATAGGGCGAAGACGGTGATCGAATAATCGCGGGTCCTGTATTTCAAGGAAAGATAGATCGACATGGAAAGACCGCAGAGCCCGATCTTGAGCACCGTAAGGTAGCTCATAAAATCAAGCACAAGGGCATCCGGAATGAGTCCCGCGATCCAGTAGAAGGGGGACGCCAGGTAATAGGCGTACAGGGGGATGTAATTGGTCCCCAGCCCGATATCCCACGCGAAGGAAAGGCTTTCTCCGCTGCGGAGCTTCCTCGCGAATGATCGGAGGAAGGGCGCGTACTGGTGGTACATGTCCAGCTTCAGGAAGGTAGAATCGCCGAAGGGATATATGCCCTTTCCCATATAAATCCCTAGAAGGATTATGACAGGAAGAAAGAAAGCGAGTATGAAGGGCATATAGGGCATAAGGCAACGCTTTTTGAATGGACTCTTTTTTCTTATAGAAAGCATCATGGCTCCTTTTTCCTGAAGATTATCAGCTTACTGAAGACGTAATTAATGATGACAACAAAGAACTCCGCGATAATCTTCATGATTCGGTCGTCAAAATGAAGCAGCTCGACCATCAACACCATGAAGACTGTCTCTAGTCCCAGGGAAATGACGCGGGCGCCCGCAAAAAGAACGATCTCGCGCAGGATGACGGATGACTCCCAGGATTTGCTGTGGAACACCCATAGCTTGTTAGTGACATAGGAGGTCGTGACAGCCGCTATCCAGGCGATAGTGTTTGCCACTACGTAGTGCACGTTGAAGAAGCGGAGGCTCAAATAGCATGAGTAGTTGACAATCGTGGTCACTACTCCGAAAAACAGGTAAGAGATGGTCTCGCGGTTGATGTACTTCTCTAATAGCTTAAATAACATATTGATTCTCCATTTGTAATTATTAAGCTCCGCAATGAGGGATGCGCAGCATCCCGAGTCTGGGGTGCTTAATAGTTACATCCATTTATTAATGCGGCAATAATAGGTTCTCCTTCTCCTGCTTTTCCACCCCTTATGTCATAGAATACAACTGTCTTATTGTGTCAAACCAGACAACTAACTAATTATGATACTCTATGAGAACACACAAAGCAAGCCTTTTGAAGCATTTATGAGTATCTATTTACAAGTGTCTTCACTTAATCATGGGTCCCGTCTGTTTGATTTTTGATTATTAATCAGTAAATCAAAGAAAAAACTACACTTTCGTCTTTCACTTTTTTTATATTGAATGTATAATAAAATCTGCACAAAGACCGTGTTATGACGGTCTTATCATTTTTTACAAGGAGGTAAAATATGAAGATTAAGTCACTAAGAAAATCATTCGGAAAACTTAGTCGTCGGATCATGGCTCTCGCGATTTCGGCTGTGATGGCCTGCGGTGTCCTGACGCCGACAGCTGTGTTCGCAGCTCCTGATACGCAGACGGAGGACGAAGTGATCCGCGCTGAGGACGTCATCGAAACGACCGATTCTGATGATGCGGATGACGCTGCCCGGCAGTTTGACGCTATCGAGACCGCGGATATCGATCTTGGAAAGTCTGCCCTCATTCCGTTGAGCGGATATTATACCAAGGATATCGATGTGAATGAGGATGGTGAATTTGAGGAGAACCGTTCTGTTAAGCTTTTCTTCTCCGATTACACCAACTGCCGCGCGTATTTCACTATTATCGCAGTTCCGGATGGTGTGGATACGCATGATTTTCTGGAGAAGCAGGGCTGGCTTGATCTGGTCAACTCCCGCGGAGAGGCTCTTGTCGCCCTTGAACCCGGAGAGGGCGGCTGGGGAGCGGCAGCTGATGAGCAGGCCTATGTCGATGCGGCTATGTCCTTCGTCAACAGCGGAAGGAACACGAAGAACGTCATGCTCTTCACCAACTACAGCACCTTCTACTTTGTGGGCTATGGCAAGGGAGCCGCTGCGCTTGAGACCTGGTCGGCAAAGAACCCGACCTACGTGGACAGTCAGGCTTTCATCGGCGGCGAGAGCGCGGGTAAGGATATCCTCGATGAAGCCGGAGCCCGGATCTATGACGGCACCAACACAGGCGGTTATGATCCCGGCATCGCGGATCTTGACGAGTTCAAGGCCGTGCTGAAGACTCTGGGCTACGAGGATGTCATTTCACGCAAGGACGTGCCCGTACCTACGTGGTTTGATAATTACGCGGCTGATGACTACAGCATCGAATATTGGAAGAATGCCAACGATGTGGCCGCGGCCGCGGACGAGAAGGGCTTTTTCCGCCAGGACATCAATTCCGATGCCTTCCAGACGGAGTACGACAACAGCTGGCGCGCCCGCCTCGGGGAGACCACAGGTCTTTCAGCGGTGAGAGTCACCACCGCGAATGGGACTCCTTCTGCCCGTGAGCTGGGCGAGTTCCTCTATGGCTACAGCCGCTACAACATTCCCTTCGCCTACAGCAACCACCTTAGCGAGCGTCAGGATTATACCGAAGCACGCGTAAAAGCTCAGAAGCTCGCGGCCCGCAAGGCTATAGATGAAAGCACCTATATCGCGTACGAGAAGCCTTATACCGCAGTCTCCGGCAAGGTCTATGAGGGCTATAACCTTCTGGCTGAGGCTACGTCAGCCGGCAAGAACGGCACTTTCACGTCAGGCATTTTCGCGACGGCGGATGACAATAATGACGGAGTCCTCGATGCCCGCGAGTATCTGATGTACATCCCCAAGTCTGTGAGCGGCAAGACCCCCGTGGTCTTCCAGTTCCCCGGCATGACTCAGAGCGTCGCCGTCGGCTTCGACTCCACTCAGTGGTGGAGGATCGCCGATATGTACGGCGTCATAGTCATAATCCTTGGTGAGGTTTACAACAACGGAGTCGCGCTCAGCTGGAAGAATTCTGACACCGAGTACATGGCGATGATGGATATCCTCGCGAAGGAGGTGGACGGAGTAGAGGCTGAGATCGACTGGACCCGTATCTATGGTTCCGGCCATTCGCTTGGTTCTGCCCAGGTTCAGACCTATGTTCACACACGTCCTGACTTCTTCGCGGCGGTCGCGTCGACTTCCTTCGGTTCTCAGACTGAGGAAGGCGATCATGATATGGTTCCCGCCTATCTTGCGGTCGGACAGTCTGACCTTCCGTTCTTGATGAAGGATCTGTGGACCAGCGACAGCCTCAAGACATGGTTCGGATACCTGGCGGCAGCCAATGACCTTAAGGTCGCAGAAGCCACTCCCGAGAACGCCGACAAGGCTGATACGGAAGGGCGTTTCAAGACCTATACCTGGAACAACAAGCAGGACATCCCGATGGTCGCCTGGACCCAGACTTACCTTCGCGAGCACAACTGTTATCCTAAGGAGGTTGAGTTCGCCTGGGAGTTCCTGTCGCGCTACAGCAAGGATGAGACGGGACGCTATTACAGCGCGTCGGCATTCACTGCGGAAGATGCCGTGAAGCTTGAGAAGCAGGGGTCAGAAGCAGACCCTGCTGCTATAGAGGGGTTTGTCAAGCAGCTATATAAAGATTTCCTTGGACGCGATGCGGACGAGAAGGGACTGGCGGATTGGGTCAACGTACTTACATCCGGGACTGCCGCGCTGTCGGATGTGGTCGTGGGCTTTGTCAACAGCGAGGAATTTCAGCAGAAGCCGCTTGAAGATGAAGCTTACGTCACCGCGCTTTATCGCATCATCTTCAGCCGCGAGCCTGATGAGAACGGCCTGAAAGCGTGGGTCGGAGTTCTTGAGAACGGAGCGACCAGGGATAAGGTTCTTGGAGGGTTCGTGAATTCCGATGAGTTCTCGAAGCTTGCGGAAGGCCTTGGGGTCAAAGCCGGAAGCTACAACCCTCCTAAGGACATCCTTGATATTAACCATGGCCTGACTTCCTTCGTGGCAAGGCTTTACTATACCTGCCTTGGAAGGAAGTATGACTTAAAGGGCCTGAGGGACTGGGTCGAGGTTATCCTTGACGGAACCGCGGGCGCCGACAGGGTCGCCAGGAACTTCCTTATGAGCAAGGAGATGGAGAACAAGAACCTCAGTGATGATGATTTCCTGAAGGTCTGCTATGTGGCACTGTTCAACCGCGAGCCTGATGCCCGTGGCTTCGCGAACTGGCAGGATGCCATAGCCAAGGGACTGGACCGCGATGGACTCATCAGCGGTTTCACCGGTTCGAGGGAATTCGGCAATCTCTGCAAATCCTTTGGCATTGAGTGATTTTTACGAATCTCAATGTTTTTAGCAGGGGCTTATAGGAGTAAATAAGTACTAATAAGCTCTGATAGAAGTAAAGAAGAGTCAACATTGAATACAGTCAACATCAGGGCCGTCTCCGTCAATGGGGCGGCCTTTTCTATGTGGGGAGGTCAGAGGTGCTGTGCACATTGTCCGCCCCAAGATAACAGTTAAAATACGTCAGAAGCGCAAGCGCTTTGTCCTGCATCATAGCGGGGTTAGCATTTATCTTGGGCGCTTATCTCGCTTACGCGGGGCATTGAATAGTTACATTTTATGTTCCATTGCCGGATTTATTATGGTATAATATTGGAATCTGTATGCTTATGCTGCGATGGCCGACAGGCTCATAAAGCGTTGAGGATGGTCACGAGCTGTGCGCTCTGCGACCGGCGTTATTCGGCTTCATGCCTTGAGCCGGTCATTTATATCTGGTTAAAATATTTATAATATTTTAGTAATTATTCAGCACCTCTGTCCGCCCCCGCAACGAGGGATGCGCAGCATCCCGGGTATGGGGTGCTGGAGAGCTGCAATTTTTTTACGATAGTAGGTAATTCGGGAGATAATCAAGTGTCACAAGCTGAAAATAGATCGAGAAACACCATAAAAAAGAACCCATCCGTGCGCAAGACGGCAGTGAATACAAACACAAGAGCCGCCGGGCGTGCGGCGGAGAGGGGAGAATACTCCGCAAAGGGCGCAGGAGGAGTCAATCCTGCCGCTTCGTCGCGGAGACAGTCATCAGGAACGAGAACCGCTGCGGCGGCATATGGCGCGTCCTCAAGGAGAGGCGCGGCAGCCGGCGGCAGGACGAACTCCACAGGAAGGACAAATTCCGCCGCCAGGTCGGCGGGAGGAAACAGACAGACACCGGGCGGCGGTAAGAAGTCAGCGGCAAGCCGCGGTACTGTTAAGTCAGCCGGGAGAAGCGCAGCGCCTTCAAAAGACGTTCAGACAAGGAAAGCCGGTGCCAGAGGCGCTTATGAGGGCAGGAAAGGCGGTTCTTATGAGTCTGCGGACAGATTCCCTTCGGGCATGGAGATAAGCACAGAGACTAAAAAGGACGTGGCGGTGCTGATAAGCTTTGTCTTCAGCGTCATCCTTTTTCTGGGCAATTTCGGTTTTATGGGCAGGCTGGGCGCGGCGCTTTCAGACCTTCAGTTCGGGCTTTTTGGAAGATTTGCTTTCATCCTGCCGGTATTGTTGTTTATCGGGACAGTATATCTGATAGCGAATGTGCCGGAAAAGGCCGAGAAGGCATTTATACGCATATTTGTCGCTGTTGTAGCAATGTCTGCACTTTGCGGATTGGTACAGCTTTTCAGCGGTGAGCTGACAGGTCCCATTAATCTCGGTGAATATTACCTTCAGGGGAAGGGAGCTGCCGTCGGAGGAGCGATGGGCGGCCTGATGCTTATCATTTTCAAGCCCGCCCTTGGGACATTCGGTACGGTAATAGTACTTATTTCATTATTGATCATATGCATTATCGCCCTTACAGGGATGTCCGTACTCCGCCCTATCAGGGAGAGGAGCATCGATGCGGCCGCCAGCGCCAGGCTGCGCAAGGAGAAAAAGCTTGAGCGCAAGGCTTATGACAGACTTCTCCGCAGCGCGGAGCTTGTTGATGAGTACGAGAGGTCGGCCGACAACAGGGAGATGCTCGAACAAGAATACAATGAGCTTGCGGACGCGATCGCAAGAGGAGACAGGGGCATCGACGTTGGTTCTCTGATAACAAGGATAGCTGACTACGACATGCATATTGATGAGAAGGGGCTCCGCAAGGGAAAGAAGCGTCCTCCCAAGAAGGCAGCCAGGCGTATGGATCAAGGCATTGCTCTCATGGATATGGACGGCGGGGCAGCTGCCTATGATGACAGCAATGACAGCAATTTCGACACAGAAGACATCAGGTACAAGTCGGCATCCGGACGGAGCAAGGACGCGGCCGGCTCTCCTCTTTTTTCCGCCAGGGCAAAGAAGGCGGCAGATATACTTTCAGGAGCTGCAGCCAAGGCGGCTGAAACTTCAAAGAAGACGCAGGATCACATCGAAGCGGAGGACGTCGGCGGCATTCTGAGCAGCGGACAGGAGCCCGTCATCACTATTTCCTCGGATCATGACAGTTCCGTTGGGAATAAGAGTGATATGAAGGAACCGACCTCGCTTGCGGATGACCACAGCTTTGATGACTTTGAGGATATCTCAGGCAGCTTCGCGGACCCGTTATTCATAGCCCCTAAGATGGACGCAAGAGAGGCAAGGGCGCTGAGGTCCGCTGCCTCTGCCCGCCGTGATGAAGGCAGCCGGGGTTCGTCCTTCTGGCGCACCGGTGAGCCCGGCGATGGGAATTCCGGCATGACCCTGCGGCCTTCCTCGAAGGACATTCCTGTCTCATCAGACATTGATGATTTTTATATGCCTTCCGATGATGACGAATATGGTCAGGCATCCATGACCGTGCCTGTGGGAAGGTCGTCCACGACTGCCCCGGCCGGCAGGCCGTCGGCCGCGGTCACTTCGCAGTCGTCTGCATCGGCGAACAGGACGGCAGGATATTCCGGCAAGTCCGTCGCGGCGCCGGGCAGAGCTGCGTCAGCCGAGCCTGACTCAGGCAGCGCCGCGGTGAAGGTCAAGAAGGAAGCACCTAAAAAGCCTTACAGGATGCCTTCGACTAACCTTCTTCACTCAGGACCGAAGGCGGCAAGGGCCAAGGAAAGTGAGCTTCGCGCCACTGCCATCAAGCTGCAGCAGACATTGGCGAGCTACGGCGTCGGAGTCACGGTCACGAACGTAAGCTGCGGTCCTACCGTCACAAGATATGAACTTAAGCCGGATCAGGGCGTGAGGGTCAATCAGGTATTGAGCCGGGTAGATGATATCCAGCTCAATCTGGCCGCTGCCGAGATCCGCATAGAAGCGCCTATCCCGGGTAAATCAGCCATAGGCATAGAGGTTCCGAACGCGGAGAACCAGACAGTATATCTCAGGGAACTCGTGGACTCGCAGGAATTCCGGCGGGCTTCCTCAAAGGTATGCTTCGCCGTGGGCAGAGATATCAGCGGAAGGGTCATTGTAGCGGACATCGACAGGATGCCCCACCTTCTCATAGCCGGAGCGACCGGCTCCGGCAAATCGGTGTGTATCAACACGATCATCATGAGCATACTCTTCAAGGCAAGGCCGGATGAAGTCAGGATGATAATGATCGATCCCAAGGTGGTGGAGCTTTCGGTCTACAACGGAATACCGCACCTGATGATCCCCGTGGTCACCGACCCTAAGAAGGCGGCGGGAGCACTTCAGTGGGCGGTCACTGAGATGGCGAACCGATATAAAACCTTCGCGAAGTACAATGTCCGCGACATAGTATCCTACAACCGTCTTGCAACCGCGCCTGATCACGAGGAGGGCATGGAATTCATGCCGCGGATCCTTATCATAGTTGATGAGCTGGCAGACCTCATGATGGTGTCGCCGAAGGAGGTTGAAGGCTGCATACAGCGTCTGGCGCAGCTGGCCCGAGCCGCCGGCCTGCACCTTATACTCGCGACGCAGAGACCTTCCGTCAACGTCATCACCGGCGTTATCAAGGCAAATGTGCCTTCCAGGCTTGCTTTCGCGGTTTCGTCCAGCGTAGATTCAAGGACCATACTTGACATGGGCGGCGCGGAGAAGCTTCTTGGCAAGGGCGACATGCTGTTCCATCTGGCCGGATGGCCGAAGCCCGTCCGCATCCAGGGAGCATTTGTCTCCGACACAGAGATACTTGACGTCGTGAATTTCCTGAAGAACCAGAACGGAGACGGCGCGAAGGAGGAGACAGACAGCTCTCGCAGCCTGATCACTCAGATTGAGACAGGAGGTTCGATGGACGATGAGCAGGAAGCGGACGCGCGCGATGAACTCTTTGAGCGCTGCGGCCTGTTCCTGATCGAGAAAGGAAAGGGAACCAGCAACATACTGCAGAGGACCTTCCGCATCGGCTTCAACCGCGCGGCGAGGATCCTCGACCAGCTGACCGAAGCCGGAGTGTTAGGACCGGATGAAGGAACGAAGCCTCGTCAGGTGCTTATGACGAAGGAAGAATTTGAAGAAATGCTTGAAGGAGGGGAATAGGCCGTGTTGCTTCGTGATATGTTGGAGGGCGTCAGCGCAACTGTTCTTCAGGGAGCTGTTGACAAGGAGATAACAGTACTGACAAATGATTCCCGCAAAGCTGTTGAGGGGAGCCTTTTCGTCTGCATCTGCGGAACCAAGGTGGATTCCCATGATTACATACCTCAGGTCGCCGCGAACGGTGCCGCGGCCATAGTGATAGAGAAGGATCCGGAATCGGCGGGCATCATATTGTCAGGTAAGAGATCAGGGCAAGAAAGCAGAACATACAGTCCGGGAAGCGACGCTGACGGCTCAGGCTGCGGTGCCGCCGGTCAGGAAAGCGAAGCTGACGGATCAGGCTGCGGTGCCGCCGGTCAGGTAAGCGACGCTGACGGCTCAGGCTGCGGTGCCGCCGGTCAGGTAAGCGAAGCTGACGTACAAGCAGATAGTACCGCATCGGCCTATGAGCTTCCGGCGGAGCTTACTGTCATAAGGGTGGACAGCTCCCGTGAGGCCATGGCTTATTTGTCCGCGGCATGGTTCGGCCATCCCACCAGGAATATGAATGTCATAGGCATAACCGGAACGAAGGGAAAGACGACTACGTCATATATGCTCAAGTCGATTCTCGAGAAGGCCGGCCACAAGGTGGGGCTGATCGGGACGAACGGCACTATGATAGGAAGCGAGTTCTATAAGACGAAGAATACTACCCCTGATTCTTATGAGCTTCAGGGGTATTTCAGGAAGATGTCCGACAGCGGCTGTGATTTCGTGGTCATGGAGGTCTCGTCCCAGGGACTCATGATGCACAGGGTGGACGCGATAGATTTTGATCTGGGCATGTTTACCAATATCAGCCCTGACCATATCTCTCCGAATGAGCATAAGACTTACGAGGAATACCGCGCCTGCAAGGGACTTCTTTTCAGGAAATGCCGAGTTGGCATTGTGAACACCGATGACCCTGACTGTGGCGAGCTGACGGCAGGTCACACCTGCGAGCTTCTCTCGATGGGCATGGGCGGCGGTGAGGATTACACTGCGTCGGATGTACGGAATCTGAAGGAAGGCGCTTTCATGGGCGTGAGCTTCCGGATCAATGAGAAGAACGGGAACGCCTATGCTGTCAGAACCTCCATCCCCGGACTGTTCTCTGTGTACAACTCCCTTGCGGCGGCGAGCGCGGCGAGCTTCTTCGGTGTGTCTCCCGAGGTGATTGATGAGGCGCTGGCAAATATCCACGTGAACGGCCGCATGGAGATCGTATATGCATCTGACCGCCTCACAGTCATCGTGGACTACGCGCACAACGGGGTTTCGGCTCACGCTGTCCTTAAGACATTGAGGGATTATAAGCCGACCAGGCTGGTGGTCGTTTTTGGCTGCGGTGGTAACCGCGCCGCCCAGCGCAGGATCGAGATGGGCGAGGCCGCCGGAGGCATGGCGGATCTGTCCATCATTACAGCGGACAACTCACGCTTCGAGAAGGTCGAGGATATCATGAAGGATATCCACAAAGGCTTCGACCCGACAGGCGGAAACTGCATTGATATTCCCGACCGAAGGGAGGCCATCCGCTACTCTATACTGAACTCCGAGTACGGCGATGTGGTCGCGATCATCGGCAAGGGACATGAGGACTATCAGGAGATAAATGGCGTGCGCGAGCATTTCCTCGACAGGGAAGAGGCGGAGGCGGCGCTAAAAGAAGCCGGACTGCTGTAAAGAAGCCGGAGGATTGCTGTAAAGAAGCTGGATCGCTGTAGAGAGAGGCTGTAATGCCGCATTGAAGTCAGGTTAAAAGTAGTCAGACTAAAGTAGTCAGGTTAAAGCAGTAAGTAGTCAGGTTAATGCAGCCGGGGTATAATAGCCAGAATAATGCAGCCGGGTTACAATAGTCAGTTTTATGCAGCCGGGTTACAATAGTCAGTTTTATGCAGCCGGGTCACGGATTATAGAGGTTTGATATGGAAAACGTAAGAGTTAAGGATATAGTGGCTGCCGTGGGAGGGCGGCTTCTTTGCGGAGATCCCGAGACGCTTGTCATGGGTGCCGCCATTGATTCGAGGGCTGTGAAGGCAGGCGATATATTTGTCCCCATAATAGGAGAGAGGACTGATGCCCACCGTTTTATCAAACAGGTTCTTGAAAATGGAGCGGCGGCGACCTTTACTTCAGAGCATGATGAAGTCTCCGACAGCCATGCGTGGATAAGGGTGGATGACACCGTTAAAGCCCTTCAGCAGCTGGGCGCCTGGTACAGGACCAAGCTTGACATGCCGTTTATCGGTATCACCGGCAGCGTGGGCAAGACGACCACGAGGGAGATGGTGGCGGCCGCGCTGTCGGCGGGGAAGAGGGTTTACTCCACGAAGGGCAACAGCAATGGGCAGATAGGCCTTCCGCTGACGCTTATCGGAGCGGATCCTTCATATGATATCGGCGTGCTGGAGATGGGCATGAGCATGCCGGGCGAGATGCCTGTCATAGCCCGGATAGCCGGGGCGTCTGCCGCCATCATCACCATGATCGGGGTCTCGCATATCGAGAACCTGGGATCAAGGGAGAATATCTGCGCCGAGAAGCTTCACATAACAGACGGTTTTGGAGAGGATAACACGGCGATCTTCAACGGCGATGAGCCTATGCTGGAAGCACTGAAGGGGAAAACACCTTACAGGATCGTTTATTTTGGGCACGGTGAAGAATGTGATTACAGATGCGAGTCTGTTGAATCTGACGCCGAGGGCGTATCATTTGTCGCTGCCACGCCTTCAGGAAAGCTCAATGTCAGGCTCAGAGTGCCGGGGGAGCACAATGTCATGAACGCTCTTGCCGCATTGGCGGCGGCAGACCTCTTCGGGGTCAGTCTTGAATCAGCCGCCGAGGCGCTGGGCAGCTATCAGGGCATGTCCAGAAGGCTGAACATAAGGAAGCTTGACAATGGCATCACTATCATTGACGATGCATACAACGCGAGTCCGGAATCAATGAAAGCGGCTTTTGGCGTCTTGGACAGCATGAAGCCTGCCGATGGCGGAAGGAAGGCAATGGTTCTTGCCGACATGCTTGAATTGGGGGAGGACTCTCCTTGCTTCCATACAGAGACAGGCGAGAACGCGGCAAAGGTTCACGCTGACAGGTATTTCCTCATAGGCAGCCTTGCGGAGTATATGGAGAAAGCGATAACTCAGGCAGGGGAGTCTGCCGAGCTTTTTGAAGGCAACAAGGCTGCCGCGAAAGCTATCTCGCGATGGATGCACCCGGGCGACATCATCCTAGTGAAAGGCTCCAACGGCATGAAGCTGGGCGAGGTCATCAGCTTCCTGGAATCCACTGAGCTTGTCTGATGAATGCTGTTCATGATGAATGCTGTTCATGATGAATGTTGCTCATGATGAATGTTATTCGTGATGAGTATTGTCTTGACGAATGCTGCCTGTGGTGAATATTGTCATGATTAATATCGTCATGATTAATATCATCATGATGAATGATGTCCGCGATGGACGTTGTTTTGGTCAGAGATAGGCCGGCTTGTTTATAAACAGTCAGCTGACATTTTTGACGGCGGACAGGAAACTGTTTTGGAGAGTATTGTATTTGATGAAATATGCTAAGGTCATAGTCGATATTTCACTTGCAAAGCTGGACAGGACGTTTACTTATTTTATCCCGGAGGATATGAGGGAGTATGTCCGTCCCGGCGTGCGCGTCACCGTCTCCTTCGGGAAGAGGATGCTGTCGGGATATGTACTGGAACTGGTGGAGACCCCGGACTTTGATATTGACAAGATAAAGCCCATAGAATCTGTGGACAGAGGCTATGCGGAGGTTGAATCTGTCATGGTCAGGCTGGCGCGCTGGATGAAATCCGAGTATGGCTGCACGCTGAATCAGGCGCTGAAGACAGTCGTGCCTGTTCCGAGAAATGTAAGAAAGGGCGCGGTCAGGGTTAAGCAGGTTTCTTTGACTGAGAGTTGCCAGCATGATCCAAGACCGCTGAAGCTTAATGACGCCCAAAAGGCCGCTGTCGACGGGATTCTTTCGTCTTATCCGAAGCCGGCGCTGATATTCGGGGTCACGGGCAGCGGGAAGACTGAGATCTACATGAGCCTCATTTCAGAGATGATAAAAAGAGGCAGACAGACGATACTTCTCATACCGGAGATAGCCCTTACTTATCAGAATCTGTCTCGTTTTACGAGACGCTTCGGAGACCGCGTAGGAGTGGTCAATTCCAGGCTTTCGGCAGGTGAGAAGAGCGAGTGCTTTCAGAAGGCGAGGAGGGGAGAGCTGGATGTGATGATAGGTCCAAGGTCCGCCCTGTTCACTCCTTTTCCAAGGCTCGGCCTCATCATCATCGATGAGGAACACGAGAGCGCGTATAACAGCGATACTACCCCGAAATACCATGCGGTGGATACGGCGCTTAAGCTGTCAGAACTCACCGGGGCGAGCTTGGTCCTGGGTTCGGCGACTCCCTCGCTTGAAAGCTACACAAGGGCTTTGGCAGGGGATTACGGCCTGTACCGGCTGCCTTCAAGGGCAGTATCCGGCAGCGTACTGCCCAAGGTGACGGTGGTCGATCTGAGGAAGGAGCTTCGAGAGGGAAACCGGAGCATTTTCAGCAGACAGCTTCTGGCTCTCATGGCGCAGCGTCTGCAAAGGCATGAGCAGATCATGCTCTTCCTTAACAGGCGAGGGTTCACCGGTTTTATCAGCTGCCGATCCTGCGGCCAGGCGATAAAATGCCCTCACTGCGACGTGTCAATGACGGCTCACAGAAACGGAAGGTTAGTATGCCATTATTGCGGGCACTCTGCCCCTATGCCGGACCGCTGTCCCTCCTGCGGCTCTCCTTATTTAGCAGGTTTTGGAGTGGGCACGCAGAAGGTTGAGTCGGAGGTGAAGAAGCTTTTTCCTGAAGCCTCAGTGCTTCGAATGGACATGGACACGACCTCACACAAGGACGGGCACTCGAAGATCCTCGCTTCATTTGGCGCGGGGGAAGCGGACATCCTGATCGGCACACAGATGATCGTGAAGGGGCATGATTTCCCTAAGGTCACTCTTGTCGGAGTGCTTGCCGCTGACCTGTCGCTCTACGCGCAGGATTTCAGGGCAGCCGAGAGAACCTTCCAGCTGCTGACACAGGCTGCCGGGAGGGCGGGGCGCGGCTCCGTTCCGGGGGACGTCGTCATCCAGACCTATGCGCCTGATAATTATGCTGTTGCAACGGCGGCAAAACAGGACTATTATGGTTTTTACAGGCGGGAGATGGGCTTCCGCTCTTTGATGAATTACCCTCCGGCAGGCGCGATGCTGTATGTGCTTGTCAGTTCTGCCGAGGAGGAGGCTGCCTGGAAGGAGGCGAAGGCCATAGCGGTGGAGCTTCTTTCCGAAGCGGATGAGGCGATGTCGGTCATCGGTCCTTCTGACGCGGGCATATCGAAGATCAAGGATCAGTACCGCAAGCAGATATACGTGAAGCATCCGGATAAGGGGAGGCTTCTCGCGCTCAGGGACATGCTTATCGCCTCACATGGAGAGAACGTACAGACGCAGCTGCTGTAAAGGCTGCGCCGCAGACGTTATATCTGACAGTTGTTGTCTGAGTGCACATGGTTTATATGTTGAGAGAGGAAAATGAAATGGCCATACGTATCATTAGGGAATTCGGGGATGATATCCTGAGGAAGACGAGTAAGCCGGTCAAGGAGATGACCCCGAGACTAAAGTCAATTATTCAGGATATGTTCGACACCATGTACGCCTCAGAAGGCGTGGGGCTTGCCGGACCTCAGGTGGGCATTCTCAAGAGAGTAGTCGTCATAGACGTTGGCGAGCAGCCTCTGGTGCTTATCAATCCTGAGATAGTGCTGACCTCGGGGTCACAGACAGGAGATGAGGGCTGTCTGAGCCTTCCGGGAAAGCACGCTGTCGTGACGCGGCCGGAGAACCTCACCTTCCGGGCGCAGAACATCGACATGGAGTGGTACAAGATGGAGGCCGAGGGACTCCTCGCGAGAGCGGTCTGCCATGAGCTGGATCATCTTGAGGGGATTCTTTATACTGACAAGAGGGAAGGTCCTATCCGGGACAACGGGGAGCCGGATGAGGACAGAGAGGAGTGATATTTCATGAAAGTCTTATTTACAGGGAAAAAGACAGAGAATATTGAATACAGGAACACTGCCCGCTCGACCGAGGTGAAGCTTCAGGTCAGGGTAAATGTGTCGGTCACCAAGCCGAACCAAGTAAAGACCGATTCCACGATTTTTGTCCGTCAGGCGGTCATGTTCGGCTCGCCTGTTGATCCATTCTATCTGCTGGTTCATCACATGACCTCATACATGGTCACCGATGACAGCGGGCTTGAGGGCGCGTCTGAGGAGGCGCAGAAGAAGATTATAAATGATACCTGCATCCCTCTGGCGACGGAGAAGCTAAATGAGTCCCTCGCCCAGATCTGCAAGGGCATCGGAATCAATCCAGTCCAGCTGCCTCCCACTCTAGCCGCGGGACCCAGCATGGATGTCACACAGAATAACTGAGTTTTATCTGCTTATTCAACTATTATTCAGAGGCCGTCTGATGGCAAAGCATATGGTGATCAATATTAGAGTCGGGGCAAAAGGTATTTTGACCCCGACATTTCTAAGCTGAATACTATTTAAGGTGGAGGAAAAAATGGTTTGCGAGAATTATACTAAGATCAGGGAGCGGATAGATGCGGCATGTAAGTTGAGCGGGAGAGATCCAAAGTCAGTGACTCTCATCGCCGTGAGCAAGACGAAGCCGGTCTCGATGATAAGGGAGCTCATGGAGATAGGCGTTGAGGATTTTGGGGAGAACCATGCGCAGGAGCTGGTCGCCAAGACTGAGGAGATAACCGAACCCTTGAGGTGGCATTTCATCGGAAACCTCCAGACCAACAAGGTAAAGTACGTGGTAGGACGGGCATGCCTCATCCATTCGGTCAACTCGCTCCGTCTCGCCGAGGCTATATCGAAGGAGTCCGTCAAAAAGGGGCTTGTGAGCGATATCCTCATCGAAGTGAATATCGCGGACGAAGCGACCAAGGAAGGCATAGCCGGGGATGAGGCGGTAAGCCTGGTTGAGAGCGCTTCGCGGCTTCCCGGACTTCACATCATCGGACTCATGGCGATAGCACCGCCGGTGGATGACCCGGAGGAGAACAGACCATATTTCCGTAGCTTGCGCGAGCTTGCTGAGAAGATAGGCGCTCTCGGTCTTGAAGGAGTGGAGATGAAGGAACTCTCCATGGGGATGACCAACGACTTCACCTGCGCTGTAGAAGAAGGCGCTACCTTCGTGAGGGTCGGAACCGCGATATTCGGTGAGAGGAGCTATCCGATGCAGGGAAGATAGAACTATCTCCTCCGCAGGGGAGATAAAACGCTTCAGAAGGCGTTCTGTCAGATCTTCGGTCATTCCTTTCTGATAAGCATAGCTGTTTTTTCTCGGAGTCTTGCTTCAGAGGAATATTCATGCCGCTTGGAGATTCCTTCTTTAACCGAGTTAATCTTTCACTTTATCTTTAGGGATAGCATTATGGCGGCTGCTTGTATATGGACTGTTCATGCGCAAATGGGAAAATCTCGGCGGGGATTTATGTCGCTCTATAGCCAGCCATAGCTAGCTATAGCTGGCTTAAAATAATAATGCACAAGATTGAGAATAAGCTTCTTGACAAGATAGACAGGAAGCTTCTGCGTTTGCTTCAAGAGAATGCGAGATACTCGCTCAAGCAGCTTTCGGAGAAGGTTTTTTTGTCATCCCCGGCTGTAGCTGCCAGGATAGAGAAGCTAGAGAAAGAGGGCATCATATCAGGATATCAGGTGAAGATCAATCCGGAGAGAGTTGGATACCATATAACCGCCTTTATCAATCTGGAGATGTCTCCTGAACAGAAGGCTGTTTTTTTCCCCTATATTGCGACGGTTCCGAACGTCGTGGAGTGCAATGTCGTATCGGGCAATTATACTGTGCTTATGAAGGTTTATTTCCCGTCCACATCAGATCTGAACGAATTCATCGATCAGCTTCAGCTATACGGACATACCGAGACACAGATAGTTTTCTCATCACCTGTTCCTTACAGGGGTATCGTCATAAGCGAGGAGGCATTTCTTTGATCATTAACCATCATCCATTGTTAGAATGATCATCAACCGTTATCTGCCATAGAAACAGATATGTCATAGTAATATATCTGTCATATAAATATATCTGTCATAGAAACAGTAAGCCCTAGCTAGCGCGTTATAAAGACACTTGGCTATTTTCGTTTTTGTGGTTGACAAAAGAACAGACGTTCTGTATAACATAATTATCGAACATTCGTTCTTTTGGAGGCAATGCATATGTCAGAGCTAAAAGACATTATAACCTCATACAACAACCTGCCTTTTAGCGATCGTATCG
>CACXUY010000029.1 GCA_902770965.1 uncultured Lachnospiraceae bacterium
GGCAATGATGGATAGCATATGCGCTATTTTTCAACCCACCGAGGAACAAATGGAACTCTTCATAGAAATGTTTGTCGGTCGTCTCCCTGATTATATGCGGAAATCATTAGCGAAAATGGCTTTGGTGGCTTAATAAGATCTGCCTGATTACCTACATTATTGAATTTTCAAGGTGCGAAGTCCATTTTGTATGGGAAGTTTTAAGGTGCGAAGTCCATTTTGTATGGGAAGTTTTAGTCAGTGATACCTGTAACAGAATTCACTCCGCCCTTTCTGTCAACGACAGCCACCGAAAGGCCTTCTTCCCCACAATTCTTTTTATGGTCTAGTCCCAAAACCTTTGATACTACCGTTTGATAACCTTTCGCAACTTCACCAATATTTTCACCTCGTGCATACTCTTTTCCGTCTTGCCAGGTAATACTGTCTCCATGACTAATATAGGTTTTACCAGACCATACTGATGCTATTGATTCTGGTGAATGATTCTTGTGGTCACATATCAAGAAAACAGCCAGATTTCCTATGAGAAGAATAATCACAACGCTTAACATCGTAATCCGAATAGCATTCCATTTCTTCATAGATATCCCGTCCATTAAACCTATTAGTTCATCAGTCCTGTTGCCAGATTTTGATCCTTCGGAGGATTTCCCAAACTCTTGTCTTTAAAACAGAGACTCTGGCTACTCTACTCTTAAGGATAATCATCATCTTTCGGAGCTTGCTGTACTCCTTATTACTCTCATACAACTTACTGCTCATGAATGCCTTCATTTCTGGCTGAAGCCATTCCGTCCCATCGATACAGATTCTATTTCTTTCTTCTGCATAAGTAGGAGCTTCCAGTTCTGGGATCACTCCAAGCGCAATTAACGCATGCCCATTATAACAGTGCGGAAGAGGGCAATTATATCCTACTGCCCCAACTCGTAATAGCTCATCAGGACTACGATAAATGTTGTCTAATTCCTTGCATCTATAACACTGAGCGACACGGCCTGTTTCCAGATTCAGGTTTAAACTCCAATCACCGGCGTAGCAGAATTCTTTTCTCTTTTTGTAGAATATCGTTGTCTTAAAATCAAATAGGGGCGAAACAAACTGGCCCCATATTTTCTTATACTCATCCAATGGATGGCACGATAAAATATCGATCCCATCTGTCCGGTCATCTCTGGCGATAGTCACGTGGCATAGCGTACCAAGATACTCATAACAAGTTTTCTTCACTTCATCAATATATGGAATCAATTCATCTGATGGTGTTATTTCCACAGTAAAAGATGCCCCGGCATCTCTCACACTGTAAACATTTTCAAAGAATTTATCAATCCATTCCCGCCTTTTCAGTTCCAAATAGTGGAATGAAAACTTAAAGAAAAGATGTCTTAGCAATTCTTCCGGCCATCCAGCAATTTCATGGAAGCGTTGCGTCAGTGTGCCGTTAGTGACAACAGATACATAGTGTCCTTCACAAAGCAGTTTCTGAATAACGGGAAGAATATCATGTGAAAGAAGCGTTTCTCCGCCTGCACACATATTTATTAAACATACGCCTCCAAGTCTATTTCTGGACAAAGCCTTTCTTATTTCTTCCGGAGTATGAGAAAGTGCGACCAGTTTAGTATTGAATTTTCGCTTTTGAGTTATATAACAATAATGGCATCGCAGATTGCATGTTTCAGTAGGAATATAACAGTCAATAAACCTCTTTATCTTGTCCACTTAATGTCCCTTCCTCACACATAGCGGTTGATTGTAGAAAAATCCCCAATACCGCGAAGACCAAAGCATATTGTTGTTGAAACCTGGTGTCTGGGCAACTTCAAAGCAAAAAACATCTTTTAAACCATCAAGGTTTACATAGCTACCCAGTTCATTAACTTCATATATTATGGGGCTTAGGGCATAACGTCCCGGAACAAGTCTGGAAATGTCTGTCTGAAAGAATAAATGCTCATGCCTGTCTCTCGATAACGCAACGCCTTTATCGGTCGTTATCATCGTAACTGGCTCTCCTATTGCGGTTTTAATGATAATACGTAAGTGTGCTTCTTCAATATCCATTTCTGAAATGCAAGTAAGATTAAACTCTATCCGGGAACCCACTGGATAAACAGAATTCATTGCGTCCAGACATTGTAACTCTGTCATGGTAACAGGATGCGGCGAAAATTCAGGTGCCCTTTCAAGGTCTTCAAGATAAACAGTTTCCGCAGTATTTCCTCTTATGTTCATATAGGCGTTTATCGCTTCTTCAACATCACCATCAAACACAACTTTCCCATGATCGAGAACAATGCACCTATCGCAGAGCTGGCGTATAGTGTTCATGTTATGACTGACGTATAAAATGCTTCTGCCCTCAGATCTCGATATGTCGCTCATCTTCTCCAAACATTTCTTTTGAAAAGCCATATCCCCAACAGCCAACACCTCATCCATAATCATGATTTCAGCATCTAAGTGCGCAGCAACGGCGAAGGCTAGCTTTACATACATACCAGAGCTATATCTCTTCACCGGTGTATCAATGAACTTTCTGCATTCCGAGAATTCAATAATATCCTCAATCTTGGCATCAATCTCCCGTTTTTTCATGCCAAGGATAGCACCGTTCATGTAAATGTTTTCACGCCCTGTCAGTTCGCCATGGAAACCAGTACCAATCTCTAGCATGGAAGCCACGCGGCCGTTCAACCCAATCCGACCACTTGTAGGAGCAGTTACTCTGGATATCAGCTTTAGCAACGTAGACTTTCCGGCACCGTTATGACCAATGATGCCCACACGTTCGCCCTTTTTAACAGAGAACGAAACGCTATCTAAAGCCAAATATTTTTCTCCAAATGTGTATTCCTTCTCTCCTATCTTCTTAGTCGGATCTTCCAGGCGAAGCCTCCTTGCTCTTCGCCTCTGCAACTCCTCCCGTAGTGTTGTGCCGCCGATCTGCCCAAGCATGTATTCTTTGGAGACATTTTGAATCTCCAACATTAGTTCATCCATATATTTCACCTTAAATTGTATCCATGAAAGTACGTTCTATTCTGCTGAAAAGTATTAATCCTATCATAAAAACGACAATGGTTATCACCCAGCTTATCAGGAAATATTTCAGATTGAAATACCCAAAGCCAAACACTGCCTTCCTGAATGCGGTTAAGATTGGAGAAACAGGATTTAGCATATAAACCCCCTGATACTTTTTTGGTATCATACCAAGCCCATAGGCAATCGGTGATCCATATCGCCAAAGATCAAGCCCGAACCCAACGAGCATTGCCAGGTCGCGATATTTTGTAGTAACAGAAGAAATAATAATCCCAATCCCGACAGCAAGCATAATCATTTGAACGATGAGAAGAGGAATCATAAGCAGCATGGGTGTAATACGAATATCCGTACCACCTCTGAGCATAAAGAAGAGCCAGAATACTATCAACATCACAAACTGAATGGCGAAGGATATCAATCTAGAAAAAGCTGTAGAAACAGGTGCAACCAACCTTGGATAATATACCTTTCCCATCGTCTCTCGATTATTCAGAAATGTATTTGATGTGGCTCCTAGTGTAGATGAAAAGTATCCCCAACAAATATTACCACACATATAAAATAAAAAACCTGGTACTACATACCCTCCCGGAACATCTGCTGTAGTTAGTTTCGCCAAATTGCCAAAAACAACGGTGAAAACAAGTGTCGTCAAAAGCGGTTGAATGATAGCCCAGAGAGGACCAAGGATCGTCTGCTTGTATTGTGCCGTAAAATCCCTCTTTACAAAAAGAAAGATAAGATCCCGATATTGGAATGTCTCTTTTATATGAAGATCAAAGAGATGGTGTTCTGAAGTGATTTCAGTTTTAAACTGCTGGCTCATTCCCGTATCTCCCATAGTTGACTATCGACATCCCCTTAAAGCATCATACAACGGTTTCATAGCTTCTTCTATATAGGCTCTGTTATATCTTGGTTGTACTCGTTCCAACTCACATATTACCACAAGAATATCATCCACGTTTTCAACAAGGCGAATATAATCTAAATCTTTTAACCATTCATAACAGCCCCAAACTTTATGACTAAGACTTTCAAAAACAATACAAGGAGTTTCCGTAATAGCAGCAAATATCATACCATGCAGCCGATCTGTAATGACAAGTTTTGCGGAAGCAAATTCTTTTAATTTCTCGTAAACAGCTTTATCTCGATGTTCCAGATCAATATTCTCAGCGAGTACCGTATCAGTAAAGCGAAGATTATTATCGAACTTCTCAGTTATAATTCTGAGCAAAAAGTCACGATTCTCATCGGATATTGTTCGTTCTTTATCAGATCTCAGGCATATTAGACACCCATTTCTTTCTAATGCAGGTAGCTTCTGGTCTAATGCCATCACTACATCCGGCACAAGTTCTATATGAACTTGTGGCATCCATGTTTTCATGAAGTCATAACTGATTTTCTCGCGCAGGAAGATGGTAAGATTTGGATGGGATTCATAAACTGATTTTGATTTCTGAAAAAAACCTTTTCCCATCTCTGTTTTCATATCAAAAAAGACTGTTTGAGGAAATACAATAATTCTGTGCTTATCAAACGCTTCCACCGTCCCAAGAAATCTTTCCTCTTCATTAGGCCATAAGCTGCCAAGCCATCCGCCACCAGTGATCAATACAGTTTTCCTGGGAGACGTTAGTGATGCCATTCTTCTTTCCATCTGATTGCTTTCAGGATAATCCAGCGTTGTAATCTGTACAGCTTCAAGTATTTGTTTCTCAGCTAAAGCAATTGCATGATCACCAAGATTACCATGAAGAGGAGTTTGTAAAAGAACAGCCTTATTATATCGCATATTTCCGCAATATGTACATAGCCGTGATATGTCCTTTCGGTACTTTGGAATTCTTTTACAATGGCTCCATAGCCACTGTGCATAGGGCATCTTCTTTATTGCACGCTTTATCCTTACCCATATGCTATGCGCAATTCTCACACTAGGGAATGCGTCAATATAAACAAATAGGTCTTCACCACGCCGCCAAAGGCTGATCCACTTGTATTTACGAAAACGAATAAGAATTCGTTTGAATTGCTTCTGCAAACGATGCTTGCAGTATTGTTTCTCTTTGTTGGTAAGAAAGTTTCGATAGTTTAATTTGTCCCTTTCAGTTCTAATTCTATTTACTAATTGAAAGAAAATAGATCTCGCAATATCAAAATCACCACGTTTAGCAAAAAAATCAATTTGCTCCTCAAAAGCATCAAGGGCATCAAGGCGATGAGGATTCCATTGGCTTTGCATAATTCCGTTTTCATTCTGAAAATAGGCATATAGCGTTTGGTTAAGTACAACAATATGGTTGCACTGAAAAAGAAGCTTGTAAGTAGTAAATTCATCCTCATGTAATTTGCCTACTGGAAAACGAATATCATAAAATAACTCTTTCCGATACAACTTTCCCCATGCAACAATGGCTCCACCTGTTATGTAATAATCCTCTGGTGTTTTTAAGACTGGAAACATTTCCACAATTTCCGGTAGTTTATCTTCCTTAGTTCGGATAAAATCACATACTGCGATGGAACTACTTGTTTTATATGCTTCATTATATAAATATTCTAGATATTTATGATGAACCCAATCATCACTATCTATAAATGTGATCCATTCACTATCACTATTATTAAACGACCAGTTAATCCCTGCATTTCGCGCTGCAGAAAGTCCTGCGTTCTTCTGATGTATAACATAAATATTGAGATAGTTCTTCGCATAAGTATCACAAATTACGCCAGACTGATCCGGTGAGCCATCATCTATAAGAATTATTTCAAAATCTTTGTAGGTTTGTTTAAGAATACTATCAACACATCGCTTCAAGTACATTTCAACTTTATAAACTGGAACTATCACAGTAATATTTGCCAAATTATATTACCCCCATGCTAATGAAGGAAGATTGCGTCTACTATTGACTCCTCTGCCACTCTACTATGCCTCGAGCGTTGGCTAACATCTTTTTTCTCATCGTGTCTTTTTTGATCTTTGTTTCTGTTCATATAGTGCCTTTACATAATTCTTTGTGTTGGTCTTATCAAACCCTGCTTGTTTCACCATTTTTACGCCGTTTTCTCTCACGCCACATAATTGAAAATCTATTTTCTCTATAACTTCAACCCATTCATCAGGTCCTTTATCAATGGGTAAGCACCAGACATTATTATTTATAATGACTTCTTTAGGAAAGCGATCAGATAAAATGCAAGGAAGCCCACTTGCCTGAGCTTCAACCGCACTAATTCCTAACCCTTCAGATTCACTGGGCATTAGAAAGACATCCATAGCTGAAAGCCATTTGGGTACATCATCGGTAGTGCCATAAAGAATAACCTTATCTTCCAAATGTAATTCTATCATTTTTTTAATAAGCTTGTTTTTCATATTGCCTTTTCCAAATATCACTAGTTTAGCACTATTTCGATTATTCTGAAGTAACAAAGACAGTACTTCCAGAAGAAATAAATGATTCTTTCCAGAATTCAAATGTCCTACTGCTCCAAGTAATAATTCTGTGTCATTTATTCTCAAATCATTACGACCTTCTATCCTTTTATGATAATTAAAGAGAAAACGATCACTCTGAATAGTATTTGGAACAAAAATCCACTTATCACTACTGACTCCTTTTTCACCAAAAAGGTAATTCCCTGCTTTTACAGAGCAGCCAGCAAAAGTTGTTGCGTATTTTTTTATCCACATAATCATGAAACGATGAATAACCTTATCCCTTAATCGTTCTGGATAAGCACCGTGTGAATGTGAAATACGAATATGTATGCCAAGTCGCTTTGCTACTCTAAGCAGATCAAGATTATATCCAAAAACGCCAGAATGAATATGAATTACATCAATTGAGTTCTTATTAATAATGTCACTTATATCATCAATTACTTTTTTCCTTGCCCGTATATTTTTAAAGTTTATAGATCTTGAAATGTTACCTGTGTGAATCCTTACACCCAATTCTTTAAATTCCTTTTCAAGAAACGAGTCTTCCACTCTATCACGAAAATATGCATGGATATTGCTATATTTATATATTTCTTTAATTCCTTTAATCCATTGGAGCATAAACAGGGTAATCCCCCCTCGTTCCAAGCTGGCATCCGTTGCTAATAGTACATTCATCTTTTTCATCCTTTAGAAATCTAATTCTTCTGTAATGTATTCATTAAGTTTTGATTTATAAAACTGTTCAGTTGTTTATGTTCATATTTGTGTCCATGAAAGCCGTTTTCACAGGCAGCCATGAAAGGTTCCTTTCATACTTCAAAATCTGATTTTTCAGCAAGAATAGTATCAAAATCTTCTTGTATCTTATTTCGAAGTTTTTTAAAAGACGATTCTGGCAATGGCTTAAAATCGTTGATGCAAATCAACGGTTGTAATTGTCTACGTATCATCATATGCATCCGTTCATCATCCTCGTGAGCAGAAAAACAACAGTGCATAAGTGGTTTACGTGGTATAAAATTACCGTCTGCAAGCTGTTGATGTCGAATAAGCCATTGATTTACATCCCTGTCATCTCTCAGTGGATGGCCAGATGTTGCATCTAAAATATCATAATCATTCTTCCACGCTTTCTCGAAACTTGATTTCAAAAATGCATTTGGCAAATGTGTTTCAATAAAACCGATGAATCTAGGCCAAGGCAATAATAATAGATTTCTAAAATTATTTTTTCCATAGCAAGGATGAAACCATTTTAAAGGATGTGCCTTAACGCAGCTATGAAAATCATAGTCAGCATTCATATATTCAATATCATTTAAGTATACCGGCGAAATATGAGATCCTCTTCCATTTCTAGCTAATTCTGTTGCAGTAATTGGATTAATAATAGCATGATCTCTGGGATATCCGTTTTTAAAGAAAAAGTCACTGTTCAGCGGTGATAAAATAAACGTATCATCGTTGAAATAGACAAATTTATCGCTTAACCCTTTTATCCTATGGAGATTTAACTCTATCGGATGTGAACTGAACACAGGAAGATACTTAGCGGGTATGTAGTCACTATGATACACTATTTCTATTTTGGGATGACTTCTATTTAACCATATTGGTGGTTTTTGATCACAAATAAACCATATTTTATGTACCCACGGGGTAAACTTCTGAACTCCTCTAAACCAATATCTTAATAACCCCCAATCCAAATAACGATGGTTTAAAGAGTCTGATGATTTGAGAACTAAAACTTTGTTCCTTCTCATTATCCATTCTGGATCATTACCATCTACCCACGGAATAACAAAATCAATTTGTTCCTCTTTCATAAAAATCTCTTTTCGAATTCTGTGAATAACTTTTAAGCAATCTTTCATCTACGTGTTCCGTTTGAGGATTAAACCCCAGTCCAAGCACCATCTGTTTTACAATTATCTTAAGCCTTTTTACTCTATGGTCTTTTGACTTCGTTACTACTCTCATCACGTTCATCCCACATTTAGCTATGTAATAACAAAACCCTTTGATCCCCTCTTGTCTGTACAGATAATTGTCATTTCGGAACGCATAATGATATCTGTCAATCCTATCAATAGAGTCCTCGGCGATATTACTGCCTACGTTATTCTTCATTGCATGCACAATTATGCTTTTCCCAACGAGATAACATGGCATCTTCTTTCTGACTGATAATCTTCTGGTGAACTCCATATCGTCCCCCCAGATAAAGAATTCCTTTATGGGAAGGCCATGTTGCATAATGGTTGATGTCTTCAAAAAAAGAGAAACGAAGGTTGCCTGTTCTGCTCTAACAAGAGAGTATTTCAGAAGATGAATATCACTATAAAATGCCTTCAATAGTTTTGGCCTATTCATCCTGCATTCAGTTCCATCTTTCCATAGAGGAACAGAGCATAGCCACCCATATTCTCCACGCAGAATATCATTCGCTTCTAAGAGCCTCTCAAGGGCATCTGGATTAGGAAATGTATCATCGTCCATCACCCAGACATACTCATACCCCCGAAGCACGGCCTCTTTCATGCCGATATTAAAGCCGCCTGCTCCTCCCATGTTTATATTCATTTTTATATGAATAATATTGGCGATCGAGTCAAGATATTCTGATGTTCCGTCATTGCTGTTATTGTCGACAACAAGAATATCGCAAGGAACAGTCTGCCGCAAAAGACGTAAAAGGCAGTCTTTTAACAGCTCTATTCTATTATATGTTACAACTACGGCACATACAGTGTTCATATCCTTATTTCATGCGCCTCCTTGACATATTATATTATCACACTCTATCAGTATTCTGCATCATAATTCTTATTAGCTAAGTAAAGACATTCCCAACACCCCATACAAAACATCCCATGCAAAACATCCCATAATCTTAGCGCTGTTAATCACTGCAGCTAAACGTCCAGAGATTTCTTAATGATTTTTCTTAATACAAACCGTGTTCCTTTTCTTAACCAATTCTCATTCTCCAAGAAGATGTAAGGGATATCTTTAAACCGTATTTTGTTTGTTGTGAGCCACACATCCATCAGCCTTTCTGCCACAAAGCCAAATACCCTCTTGTCATTATCTGAGTAATCTGATATATCCAACCGTTTCTCCAGCTCAAACAGTATACCAAACAGCCATGTGCAGTAAGAGTCTAAAATATCACTCTTCATAATTAACATGTTAAAACGATGGCCTGTCGTTAGTTTCATGGCAGCGTCATATGCGCTGATATATTCCGGATGCCGTTCTGCAATGATTTCCCTCGTGATATCCAAATCTGCAGCATGGTGTGCATGCGCATACTGACTATAACTAGTCTCTATCCAGTAATTCCTCTTCACCGGCAGCAGCACATCGCATTCATCAAGCAAGGCAGATATCTGTTCGCCTGACAGTATATATCTCCTGTCCTTTGTCCATCTCCGCATTGCAAACTGCCTTCGATAATGAACCAATCCTATGTACTCGGCATCAAGATTCTTCCAAGCCCAGTACAGACCGGTAAGTTCACAATAGTTGGTATTTTTACCCGAAATATTTACACCTGTATTGTCTGATTTAAATCTATTCCCCAATGCTGTTTTTCCCTCTGCACCAACCTGTAGCGGATAGTAAACCTCATCCTCCGGCATCCAATAGTTTTTATGGGTTGCCACCACAATCTTTATATTCTTCATGATAACGACTTATTCCTATTAAGGCTCCTATCGTTGCAACCAAGTATCTGTTTTCAAATAGCCACGAAAGATTATTTGCTGTAATTATTTTTATGCTCTCTTGCATTCCTTCCCAATCTGCTCAGAATTAATCATTGCTTTAGGAAATGTTTTGCACAGAATCTTCAGGTCAAGCCATATACTCCAATGGTCAATGTACCAGAGATCCATTTCTATACGCTTCTGTATGCTTGTATCTCCCCTGTAACCATTCACCTGCGCCCATCCAGTTATTCCCGGCTTCACCTGGTGCTTGACCATATAAAGCGGGATCTCCTCGCGAAATTGTTCCACGAAATGGGGAAGTTCAGGCCTTGGGCCTACCAAGCTCATGTCCCCTCGGAGAACGTTCCAAAGCTGGGGAAGCTCGTCCAGGCTGGTCTTTCGAAGCAATGCCCCGAACGATGTACGCCGGTCATCCCGAACAGCGGACCATGCCGTGTCGGATTCATCGTTCACCCTCATACTGCGGAATTTCAGCATTTGGAATTCGCGCCGCCTATACCCCACGCGTGTCTGCCTGAACAGCACCGGCCCTGGGCTGGATAATTTCACGCCTGCCGCAATGCCAAGCAGCAGCGGGCTGAGCAGAACAAGCCCCAATGCGCTGACAATGACATCAAATCCCCGTTTTACTATAGCCCAACCGATATTTTCCAAACGATTTGCTCGCATGTCAATCAACTTGCTGTTCCCCACCGTCTCAATCACAGGATGCGTGGGTATGATATCATTATAGAAGGGCAGCACCAGATATTTCACGCCATACTTTTCACACTCGGCAATTAATGGCACGATGTGTTGGTAATCCTCCGCTTCCAACGCTATTACCACCTCGTCAATATCCGTGCAAGCCAATATCTTCCTTAATGCCGCACTGTCACCTGGGTCTACGGTCTCGTCAATACGGATACCCAGCTCCCGTGCTTCTGCCACATCCAACGCATACCGCCGTGCCAACGGGCCGCCGCCAATCACGGCTTCATGCTTGATGTTAAAGCCCTCAGCCCGCAATCGGTCTGCCATCAGCCGCATGCCGATGCACTTGCCTCCCAACAGCCCCAATGTGAGCACATAGAACAGCAGCAGTACGCCGCGGGAGAAATCCTCTAGCCGGAAGACGAAAAGCATCGCCGACGCACCTAGCGTGGCAGCTGAAACTGTTACAAACAGCGCCGCCAGCCGCCAGCCAAGGAGCCTCAGACGTTGGGTGTTATAAAACCCGGCAAGCATAAGCCCGAACACCAGCACCACCGAATAAACTGCCGCCGCCGAAAGCATCTCCCGGCTGAGCGCAATGTTCCCCCTGTGGCCTCGAAAAACATACAGCCTAAGCCATGAAGCCATCACATAGGCAACAAATACCAGCACAAAATCAATAAAAATATTCACGCGGTTCAGAAAGTTTTGGTTTCGCTTAATCATCTATGCTTTCATCCTTAGTGTTTCTGTTTCCAAAGAATTATTATGCATCAGTTCTTGATAACAGTTGCATAGGCAACAGACTATATCTGAAGTCAATACCTTCATCCAGCCTCGACCCAGCGCACATAGGTCTGCAAATTTCCATCCGCATCCCAGGCGGCAGTCAAGCATATGATCTTATCTCTATAATCTGTCGATTCATCATAGTCATAAATAATCCCATTTTTCTTGCTGAATTCATACCAGGTATTCCCCACCGCGCTTCGCCCCAACCCATAGGGTTCCGGTTTTGGCTGATCGGCGGGGACAAGGCGATATCTGTCTGCATCGTACCAGTACTCCCCCTCCTCTAGCAGCCACCCATGCATATAGTCTGCCTGAGCGGTCAGATCCGCACCTCGCATGGCCTGAAGATCTGCAAACTCATACAAATGTTCATCTTCGATGGCCATGAACGACCTTATTATGATTATCGCAATGAGCAACAGCGTTCCTGCGATGGCTATGATAGTGCGCTCCTTTCGCCTCTTATCCGAGAACAAAGCAGCAACCTCTGCCCGATTCGGACAAACCAGAGGTTCTTCCGCCTCTCCCACAGCCGTGGTCAAGCCCAGAAATATCCAGAGAAATGGTGCTGTGTTGAACACAGGGACGCCAAAGCTGGCAGATATTAGGTACCCTACACTCACGCCTGACACTGCCAGTACCATAGGGTCCAATCGTTTTATATTTCTGAAATGGTGTACCGCCAGACTCACCAAAGCAGACAAATACAGCAGCAGACCAGGGATACCTAGGTAGCCTGCGATTTGCAGGTATTCGTTGTGTGGCGCGTCGCTTTCGGTAATTGCATTGGCACCATAAAATCCTTCCGGTCCAAACCCAAAAATCGGCCGCTCACCGATGCGTTTAATCGTATCCATCCATTTCACAAAGCGCAGAGTGCCCGCTTGGGCGGCGGCTTCAGACCCAGTCGCAATGTTTTGAATATCAGTCCCCAGCTGGGCCACATTACCAGAAAGCGCCGAGCTTTGTTGTCCAATTCCCAGATAGTTGATCGCCGAGATGCCTATGAACACCAAGACAGGCAGCAAAGCAGCAAACCGTATGCGACTTCCGCTCAAACCGTAGAACAGGTATATCACCGGAATTGCGACAACGACGGCGACATAGCAGCCAAAGGTATCGTTCACCAGCAAAGCCTGCACTAATACCCCTAGAGCAATCAAGTATACACCCTTGATCCCTTTTTTCGCCTTTCTATCAAAGAGGTATAATCCTGCCAGAGCCATGATCCCCATGCACAGCACATAGCCAAAATGATTAAACTGTATGAACACCACTGCCCGCTTCGAAGGCATGCACGCCCTTAGGAAGGCATTGCCTCCTTCTGCCATCAGCATTATGATGGCTGTCAGAACCGCCATAACGCTAAAACAGCGAAGAAGAGCCTTGCGCCGCGCCTCTGTGCGGATCATGGAGGCGCAAATAAAGACCGCACCATAAATCATGTAACTGAACAGGCCGTCGAAAAGCATGCTATTGCCGAAGAAAGCCCTGAGCAGGTCGTCCGACATAAGGCTGCAAACCAGCGCCCATACAAACAGTGAAAGCAATATGTAAAACCAAGGGGATTTCTTTAGGCTATCCCTATCAGCAATTCTGCGCCAAGAAAACAGCACACATATCACAGCCCACGCTAACGTTATCAAGCCAAAAATAACAAAAAGCTTACGATACGCATTTACAGGAAGTAAATAATTGATACCCAGATTATAGCTCTGCGCCGCTTCCTGGATGCTCTCATCCGAAAACAACCTCCCGGTTGCCCCCATAAACATGTTGAATACACTCATCAGTACAGGGAGGAAGCACCAGAACAGCAAAAATAAAAATGTTACGGATTCATAGCATTCCTGTAATACTTTTCTCTCATTTACTTTTTTAGCCGTAATGATGCCATTTCTACTGTCTTTCATGGTTTGAATCTCTTCTTTCATGGTTTAAATATCAAATAATTAATCTGGGAATTTTAACGATTTCTATGTTTGAAATTTCTTCTTTTTCTTATCTTTTACGATAACTAAAAGTATTAGCACGCCCAATAATACGACAATATTTGTCTTTTGGAAACCAAATGCCTTGTTCTAAAAAATATAGAAATAGCGGATGTTTAAATGTTAATCAAAGCTATTCGTTCGATATTTTCCACAACTCGTCATAAAAATACCGCTACCTTTACACAAAGAAACAAGAAAAACATTACACAAGAAAATACCTATTTTAAACCTCTCCAAGGTTACGAAGCTTCTCCATGAAACTGTTCATCATCACATAACATCACTGGGAAAAAGATACTTCTGACCGCAATATCATGACATGCAAACATACTAGATGGATTGATATCTGTAAGTAAAGTTGAAATGTCCTAATTCCTATTGTCAATTCGGCAAGTCGTGATACAGAGAGCAGAGTCGTAACGATTAACTCTACTAATATCACATAATATTTATAACCCAAATGTGTTTCCAAATCAAGAAGAATATTAGATATATGACACTTCCCATTACCAATAGAGATATCAATAATCAAAAAAATAAAGGCTTTCATTTCCACTTGAGAAATGAAAGCCTTTCTGGTTTACGCGGCTACTATATATTCCCGGAATTACAGATGCCGACCTTATACCTTGAAAAATCCAATTGCGCTATTAGCTAGTGAATCCCTTAAATCCAACATACTTAACAGCACCAGACTCGTACATAACCTCAATCTCAAGGTCGCGAACATTATCAGTAGTTTTGTATTTAACTACAGTGGGAAGAGCAGTGGTGTCAGCCTTACCATCGGTACCAGTACCCTTACCGATTGCCTGTCCACTTCCTTCCTTCAGACCGATGTTGTTGTTGGGATCATAGTAGTAAGCTGTAGCATCTTTCATCTTCTTTCCATCCTCACCGCCGGAGAGAGCAGCAACCTGGGCAGCAGCATAAGCGGAACGCAGGTTGGCAATATCGGTGGTCTCACGGGACTGCTCGAGACGGGTCGTGAAGACCGGGATAGCAATAGCTACGAGCACGGCGATGATAGCGACAACGATCAGGAGCTCGGCGAGCGTAAAGCCCTTATTATTCTTTTTCATTTTTTCATTACCTCCATGTGTAACATTGATAATACTATGGATTAATATGATACTATTTTCCCCCCTGGGATTGCACTTCGGTGTATCAGGGAGGTTTTATCTTCAAGCGATCCGGGTATCGCTTAAAAACCTTTACCAAAAATGCCAGTTATAAATCTCCATATGATACTACATTACTGAGTACATCGAGAACATGGCCATATACATAGCTATGACAATGAAACCAGCTACTACAGCCAGACCTACCAGCATGGCAGGTTCCAATTTTGCAAGAGCCGATGAGATCGCCATGTCAAGCTCCGTGTCATAATAGATTCCTATCGTTCTGAGCGTCTGTTCCATCTCGCCTGTCTCTTCACCGACACCCACCATGTCGACCAATATGTCCGGCATAACATCTGCTTCTCTGAGGCTGGCTCCCATGGCATGACCTTGTTCAAGCTTTGCTGTAATCTTACCCACTTCAGTACTTATAAAGTAGTTATCCAACGTCTTTGCTGTTATAGCCAGTGCTCTAGTCATAGTAAGACCAGATGCCAGCATAGTGGACAATGTATTGGCGAACTGTGCAGCGCAGTTTAACTCTGATATGTTCCCTATGATGGGGATTTTCAACTGGATTTTAGCCAAATTCAGTTTCCCCTCATCAAGGCTCTCATACAGCTTATATGCTATGAAAAACAAAACGGCTATGATAAGCATTGGAATCCATGCTTTTTTGAAGAAATTCGATATTGCAATAAGGAGCTGTGTTACGAGCGGCAATTCCGCATCATAACTTTCAAATATTTCTGTGAATGTTGGAACAACTTTGACCATCAATACTATAACGACCACAATTGCTATAACTAACACAAATATCGGATACGCCAACGCTCCTCTGACCTTAGCTCTCATCTTGTTCAACTTGTCAAAGTGCTCATGAACCGTCTCAAAAGCTTTGTCCAGGTTACCGCTTTCCTCACCTGCCCTAATCGTCTCAATGAACGTTGACGGCAGGAATTTCTCGCCGTGATCCGCAAAGCTCGCGGCAAGACCGCGACCCGACTCGACATCATCAGCAACCTTCTGGAGCATCTTCTTCAACGTCTTATCGGTGGTCTTATCGGCTATCAGCTGCACCGTCCGCGCTATAGGAATGCCGGCGCTGACGATGATGGCGAACTGGCTGCACATGACAGTGAACGCTTTGGCATTCAGCCTGTTGCCACCGATCTCTATGTTCATGAGACCGGCATTTTCTTTTACTTCCGATATTTCCAGGAGTATCTTATAGGTCTGTTTGATTCGATCGACGGCATCGAGCTCGTTGTAGCCCTCCATGATGCCACTGACACGCTGTCCGTTGTTGGACAGGGCTGTGTACTTATAAGTTGCCAAGCATTCTCACTTCCTTCATAGTCATCATTGGCTCGTCTTGAGCATCGCCCACATAGCAAAATGCCGAGAAACTGTCATGATTTGTTAACAGCTATGAAGTGTTTATGACCATGTGGGATATCTGGTTTTCTATATTAATATATTCTATACATGCCAACTAATAATACCGATTATGAAACACAAATAGGTATCTCATGCTGAAAATTTCACTTGTTCTACGAATCTCGGTTAAAACATAGTTCAAACATTATTCAAATATCGTTCAAGGAGAATTCAAAGCGTATTCAAAGGGATTTCAAAAAACGTTCATTAAATATTCAATTATAATTCAAGAGCCTCTCAATCTCATTTAAAATGCTTTGTCACAAATGAAATAATAACGAACAAGTGAAATATTAACGGTATTTGAAAACGAATCAGAAAGGTGATTCAAGTATCGTTACATCGCGTTCTTCTTGACATATTCCCTGTCATGGGCATACGACATGGCCATGTCCTTGGTGACCAGTCCCCCGCGGACCAGCTTCACCAGAGCCTGATCCATGGTCTGTCCGCCGATCGCGGAGCTGGTGGCAATGGCGTTCGCTATCTGGGGAGTGTTGCCGGCGCGGATCAGGTTGCGGATAGCATCGGTGACGATCATCATCTCGCAGGCAAGCGCGCGGCCTCCCGTCTTCTTCGGGATCAGCTGCTGGGTAAGGACGGCCTGAAGGCACATGGAGAGCTGAAGGCGGATCTGGGTCTGCATACCTTCGGGAAAAACCTGGACGATACGGTCAACAGCATCCGACGCACTGCCTGTGTGCAAGGTGCCGAAAACCAGATGGCCTGTCTCGGCGGCGGTGATCGCCGTCTCTATGGTGTCACGGTCGCGCATCTCGCCGATAAGGATGACATTGGGGTCTTCACGAAGGCTGGCCCTTAGACCGTCCGAAAAGCTCCGGGTGTCCTTGCCGACCTCTCTCTGGTTGATCGCGCACAGATCGGGTTTGTACAAATATTCGACAGGGTCTTCAAGCGTGACTATATGGGCTTTCCTGTGATGGTTGACGTAGTCAAGCAGGGCTGCCAGAGTGGTTGACTTACCGGAACCGGTCTCACCTGTGACAAGGACTATACCCTTGTGCATATCCGGCAGCTTCATCGCGGCCGGCGGCAGGCCCAGCTTCGTCAGATCCGGGATCTCTTCCCTCAGCAGACGGAGAGCTATCGAAGGTGCCCCCTGCTGCTTGAAGATGTGGACACGGCAGCGGTTGCCGGCATAGGTTCCTGCCAGGTCAAGCTCCCCGATGTCCTCCATCTCCTTGTACATATCACCTGCAAGCCATTTGGACAGCTCCAGGCAATCCGCTTTAGTGAGCGGTTCTTCGCACATATTCTCCAGCTGTCCGTCCTTACGGTACTTAGGAGGGAGCCCGCAAATGACATGAATATCAGACGCGCCGTCTTTCTTCGCCATAGCGACCATTTCATTTATCGTCATCATAATGTAATCCTTATCCTTTTCTTTCTGTTATTATTCAGGACCCCAAGATAACTGTTAGAATACAGGACGAAGTGCATGCGCTTCGGACATATTTCCGCAACAAGGGATACTGAATAGAATCACTTCTATATCAGTCGTCTTCACTGATGACCCTGACCACCTCAGAGGCGGTTGTGGTTCCGTCAAATACCAGCCTCAGCGCGTTCGCCCTCAACGACACGAAACCGTTCTCGGGTTTCTTGAGCTCCTGCTCTATCTCAGATCTGCTGCTGCCGAGCGATATCATCCGCCTGATGTTGCGGTTGATGACGAGCATCTCGAAGACCGCGATACGCCCCTTGTAGCCTGTGTCGTAGCACTTAGGGCAGCCCTTGCCCCTGTAGAACCGAAGCCCTCTGGTACGGGGAATGCCGACGTCGTCAAGCTCATCGTCCGAGGGTTCATATTCCTCACGGCAGAAGGGGCAGATGCGTCGCACCAGACGCTGCGACACGACGCCGCGAAGCGCTGATGATACCAGATAGGGCTGCACGCCGATATCTATCAGACGCTCGATGGTACCGACGGCATCGTTGGTATGGATGGTCGAGATAACTACGTGACCGGTGATAGCGGCACGCATGGCGATCTCCGCAGTCTCACCGTCACGGATCTCGCCGACACCGACGATATCAGGGTCCTGACGCAGGATGGAACGAAGACCGCTGGCGAAGGTCAGGCCGGTTTTCTCATTGATCTGGACCTGATTGACGCCGTCCATGTTGTACTCGACAGGATCCTCAAGGGTGACAAGGTTGACGTCCGGTGTGTTCAGCTCGCCTATCATGGCGTACATTGTCGTAGACTTACCGCTTCCTGTAGGTCCGACTATGAGGAGAACTCCGCTTCGAAGCCTGAGCATCTTGTTGAAGACCTCTTCATCGTGACCGGTAAGGCCTATGTTCTCCTTTGTGACGCGGCCGCCCGTCTTGTCAAGGAGACGCGCCACTATCTTCTCGCCGTATACCGTCGGGAGTGTTGATACACGGAGGTCGATATCCTTGCGGGCGACGCGTATGTTAAAACGTCCGTCCTGAGGAACTCTCGTCTCAGCGATATCAAGGCCGCTGACGATCTTAAAACGCGATATGACCGATTTCTGAAGGTCGCGCGGCACGGTCAATATCTGACGCATCATGCCGTCTATACGCATGCGGACCACCATCTCGGTCTCTCGAGGCTCAAGGTGGATATCACTGGCGCGCTCCGTCACGGCACGCTCAACTATGGAGTTGACAAGCCTTATGGTAGGGGCGCTGTTTGCCGGATCGTCCAGCTCATTGACCGTAAATGCCTGAGACGCCGCCTCGGTGACCTCGCCGGTCTGAGAGAACTCACGTCTCATCTCCTCAATAGCCCTGGCAGCGCCCTCGTTGCCGTACAGAACCATGATCGCCCGCTCGACCGAGACCGCGTTCGCCACCATGGGAATTATCTTCTTATGGGATGCTTTACGAACTTCCTCTATAGCGTAGAAGTTCATGGGGTCGCTCATGGCAAGGAAGAGCTCGTCTCTCTTCATGCGGACAGGAACAACCTGGTACTGCTTCGCTATATTCTTCGGCACCAGCGCGGCCAGCTCCGTGGGGATGGTGACCTTGGTCAGATCCACGTAGTCGATGCCCAACTGTTCCATGAGGGCATCGATCAACTGCTGCTCAGTGATGATGCCGTTCGCAATGAGAACCTCACCCAAGCGGCCCTTCTGCGTTTTCTGGAGAGCCAGACCTCTGTCAAGTTCTTCCTGAGTTATGGTATGTGCCGCTAATAGCAACTCGCCCAAACGCCGATAAGTAGCCATTCTGGAATCCTTTCTTTCCGCCACCGCCTGTGGTGAGAAAAAACCACAGCCAACAGACAATTTATCATGCAGCCGACAGTTTTTCCTTGATGTGTCATAAATATTACAATTATTACAATACTACCACATTCGGTTTTACTATTCAATACTGTAAAAACACACTGGTTCTAAACAAAATACAGATTTTTTACGTTAATAATGAAAAAATGAGCAACCACTTACCATTTTATCACTATCACAAATAAATACAAGTACTACAATATGCAATTGTTGGATAAATAGTATATTTAACAAAATACCGTGTCACGTGATCCTGGCAGGCATAAGCACTGTCAGGAATGCCATTCCGCCATCGTAAGGCCTGTCGGTAACCCTCTTCATATAGACGGCGAAGGCAGGGTTTCCGTTCACCGGTGTAACGAAGCTTGTCCAGTCATCCGTTTCGGACGCGTTTACCGCAGTCTCAACGAAGTCCTCCGGCGTGGGGTCGAGCAGGGCACGGATCATAGTCTTCTCATCGGCGATATTTAAATATCCCCAGGCCTCCATCTGCTGGAGGAAGCTCTCGTTGCCTCTGAGCAGATAGAGCCTGCCGCCGCGAAGCTCCAGCACGCCTTCCGGCATCTCGTTCGTCATGAGCAGCCCGCTGTCCCTGAAGTTCAGGGCACGTGGCTCGTTTAGATTGATCCCGCCGATAGCTGAATAGTATGGAACCGCCTCACCGGACTCGAAAACCAGGCCATTGCCTGAAAATACCCTTTCTTTAATATACTCAAAAGGATTCGGTTTGTTGAAGAGATAGCCTTGTATCTTTTCACAGCCAAGCTTCTTCACTATACGATACTGCTCCCAGGTCTCTACGCCCTCGATGAGCGTGGTGATGCCCATATCCCTGGCCATCTGGATGATGTGGGATACGATGACGTAATTTTTGCTGCCGGGCGTGAAATTCTTCATGAATTTCATGTCGATCTTGATAAGGTCAAAATCCATCTCCTGCAGCAGGTTGAGGGTGGAGTATTCGCTGCCGAAATCATCCATCCACACATCAAAGCCGTTTTTGCGGAAACGGCCGACCTCATAGCGCAGCATTTCCTGATTGGATATGAATGCCGATTCCGTTATCTCTATCTTGATAAGGCTGTGGTCGTAGCCTGAGGCATCCACCAGTTTCGTGATCTCCTCCGCCATGTCGCATTGTTCAAAATCCTTTCGCGACAGATTTATAGAGACAGGGACAATAGGCATCCCATTTTCCTGACGGCGTTTGAAGTCCTTCAGGACGGTTCTGACTACGTGAAGGTTGACCTTGTACATCAAGCCCCTGTCCTCAAGCGGCGGTATAAAGTGGTACGGAGGAAGAAAGCCGTATACAGGATCGACCCAACGTGAGAGGGCTTCCTCATCGCAGATTTCTCCGGTGACCGCCCTTGCTATAGGCTGGTAATAAACCTGCAGCCAGCCTTTCTCAACCGCTTCATCCACATGGCTGACTATGTACTGCGCGAATCCTATCTCACTGGCCAGGCCTTCATCATAGTAACGTATGGTCATATCGGGCTTCTTCTCTATGCTTTTGAGAGCGAGCTTGGCCTTGTCAAGCATCGCTATTGCGGTCTCCTGGCCGGTGTAGCGGGCAAAGCCCATTTTAAAGAAAAGCCCATCGCCCTCGGGATATTGGCGGTATCGCTCTGCGACAAGGCCTACGCATTTCTCGACCTCATCTTCGTAACAGAGCATGCAGAACTGACCGGCGCTGATATGGCTGACCATGCGCTTGGGGAAAGCTTCCTCAAGAAAATGCGCGGTATCCTTTATCAGCTTATCACCTTTTTCGTAACCATAGCGGCTATTGAAGTTCCGCAGATGCTGTATCTTGAAATGCCCGACTACCGAGCTGCGTGTGGCGTCTACCACGCTGTTCAGCATCTCATCGGCACGGGCGATGAAGAACGACATATTCGGAAGGCCTGTGAGGCTGTCGGTCTCATGAACCTCCGCGCTGCCGTAGAGAGCGGAGTCTATGATGCCGTCCTTGAGACTGTTCCTGTCAAAAAGGCCTCCGCTTGTCTGGCTAAGGCCGGTTTTCCTGGCCTTATGTGTGAAGATGTCGGCAAGCTGTATCATCGCCCTGAACTCTTCTTCATCTGCCGGTGTCCCGGTTGAGTAACCCAGCGCGAAGGTAACAGGGATGGCCTTGCCTTTGTACAGATATTCGTTGAGTGATTCGCGGCATCTTTCCAGACGCTTGAAGCACTCTTCCATGGAAATCTTATCCGATTCCATTACGCAGAGAACCTCGTCTCCGCCGTACCTGTAGGTGCAGTCGTCGCCGAAGGTCTTCAGCATCGTGCGAGCCATGAACCCCACGATGTCGTCCGCTACAATATGTCCATAAAGATCCCTGTACAGACGCAGTCGGTCGACATCCGCAAGCAGCACCATGACAGGATGACCGACATATCTCTTCGTATTGGAAGCAAGAGCGTACCTGCTAAGGCATCCGGTCTGCCTGTCGTGGTTAAGCCGGTATTCAGCCAGGTCAAGGTTCTTCAGAAACCGCAGCCGAAGCATCATTACCGTATAACTGACAGCTGCGGATGCCACAAAAAATTCTATGATATGTATGAGATCAACCCTGAAATCATATGTGGTTTTAGAAATGTACGAAAGAATGACGAAAAGAACTGACCAGAAGCCCATGAAACCCATGAGCCGCAGCGGATAATCCATAATGAAGATGGGCATGATGAGAACGAAGAGCAGGATGGTGATAGCCTGATGGTCCGGATCCCATACGCTTCCAAGAAGTACCGCCAGCAGCATGATCGGAGACGCTATGGCGTACAAGATCAGCATGGCATGCGGCGTATCATCCGAAATGAAAAAACGATCCAAAATCAGGGCAAAGAAAAAGCATATGACTATCAAGCTCACATTCGTGACAGAGGTTTTATTCCCATTTATCACGAACTGTGCCACGAAGTTAGCCATACTCAGGGGAACGCCCATCACCGCGAGCAGATGTATCCCGATGCGGTTCTCTTTATTTATCTCGTCCTTATAGACAGAAAATGTTTCATTCATAAACCATTTCCGCAGCTTAGTAACCATAACTACCTCTTTGGATGAATGTGTGAATTTTTTTGACTGTTTTCCGGCTTTCGCTTTACGTTTCATTTGTAAAGTACTATAATTGTTGATGCTAAGGAGGAATAATATGCTTACACTTAACAATCTCCGTGCCTTCGGCGCTGACGTGGACGACGGCATGAACCGCTGCATGAACAACGAAGAGCTTTTCCTTCGCCTGGTGAACATGGCCGCGGAGGAACCCAACTATACGATATTGAAAGAAAGCCTTGCGGCGGGAGACCTGAAAACGGCTTTTGAAGCAGCGCATTCACTCAAGGGCTTTCTCGGCAACCTTGGACTGACGCCCTTATACGACGCGGCAGTTGAACTGACTGAGCTTTTAAGGAATCCTATAGGGGATGTGGACTACGACCTGCCGCTCGCGAAGCTCACTAAGCTTTACGATGAATTCACCGCGATGTGCAAAACATGATATCATTCCCCCATCGCGTAGAGCGAAATGTAAGGTCTTTATCGAACATGTAAAAATGATCACCAACCGATCATCAGTGCGCGCCGTGAGCAAGATTTACGATTATTTATGGCTTAACTCCGTATGCCGAATAAGCACGATATGCTGTGAATTGTGAGCTGTACATAGATGCGTAAAGACACGCAAAAGCCTACTTCTGACATTCTACCAAAAAAAACATACGTATGCAATGCCTGAAGAGGTCAAGAACGTAATCAAAAGCAACAAAAAGTAGCAAAAAGTAATGCAAAAGCTTCATTAACTTAGCTATTCCGCCACGACGTAAGGATCGTTCTCGCTTCTGTCCGTCACATATCCGACAGCCGCGGCAAAAACACCCGCAGCGTAAAACTCTCCGAGCATCCTTTCCGCTTCTTCTTCTGGAGCGGATATAAGCAGGCCGCCGCTGGTCTGAGGGTCATACATGATGTCAAGCATAGGCCTGCTGACTCCGGGGGCGCTTACTCCATGCTCCGCGTACTCCCGGTTGCGATACGCGCCTGCGGGGATGAAGCCCATATCCGCGAACTCAAATGCCTCCTGATGATAGGGGATTCTGTCTACTGTTAAATGCAGGGTACATCCGCTGCCCTGCGCCATCTCAAAGCTATGCCCGAGCAATGCAAAGCCTGTGACATCCGTACAGCTGTTGACCTTATAGCGCACCATTATATCTCTGGCAGCCTTATTCAACGTCGACATCTGCAAATGCAGCCTTGACATCAGTTCATCGTCCACAAGACCAGCTTTGGCGGCAGTGGTGATGACTCCCACGCCCAGCGGCTTAGTAAGTATAAGCATATCACCGGGTTTGGCTCCGCTGTTCGTCAGGACCTTATCGGGATGCACGAAACCGGTGACGGCAAGTCCGTAGATGGGTTCTGCTCCGTGGATCGTGTGGCCGCCGGATATGATCGCTCCGGCTTCGTAGGCTTTTTCATAGCCGCCGCGAAGTATCTCGCGTACAGTTCCGGAGTCCATGCTGTCCTGAACGCACATGATGTTGAGAGCCAGCTTCGGCTCTCCGCCCATGGCATAGATGTCTGAGAGGGCATTCGCTGCCGCGATCTGCCCGAACAGATAAGGATCATCAACGATTGGCGGGAAAAAATCCGTTGTCTGTACTATCGCGGTATTTTCATCTATCACATATACACTGGCATCGTCGCTTTTATCAAAGCCTACTATGAGACGCGGATCCTTGTGGGTCTTGAAGCCGTCCAGCAGCTGCGCGAGCGTTCCGGCTCCGACTTTCGCGCCGCAGCCCGCGCAGCTCGCAAGCTTAGTGAGCTTCACTTCTGTTTCCATATTTATACCCCCGATCTGCCCGGCATGCGGGTTACTTGCGTGTATGCGTACAGCCCTATATGGTCACCCGCTTCGCGGGAGCCGGCTTTTAACGGAACAGTTCAGATCCCTTCCGCCTTATATATCCATAGATAACCATCCGGCGTGACTTCAACTGCCTGCTCGACTTCATCCCGGCAAAAGCCCTTAGGAAGTAGTCTTTCCGCTGGCTCTTGTGTCTCTGCCCGGCATAACACTAACCGATCCGCTTCGTGTGAATCAGCCCTGCCCGGACTGACGCTGTACTCAACACAGGTACCGCAGCTGCTGCTAAGTGTCCTGGGCACAGGCTTCAGCTGCGCTTTCCATCCGGTCTCGTCGCACTGCTTTTTAAAGCGCACTGCCCCAAAATGAGAGAAAAATGTTGCAATAATGATCATTTCCATGCATGTTCCAATGTGATATCATCTCACCGCGTGATCGTCAGTGTGTACTCGCCGCCGCTTGCCCTGACCTCCACCTTATATCCCTGATGCTCCGCGTAACGGGTGACATTTTCCCTCGAAGCCACATTGTCAACTGTCATCTCATACGCGGCTTCCTTCGAAGCCATCGCCTGTCTTATCATTATTACCGGTTCCGGACAGCTAAGTCCCCTGGCATCTATTTTTTTCATCTCCTCTTCTTCTCCTTACTTTGATAGTCAGCCCCCGCGAAGCGGGTGGCCATATATGGATGCATACATACAGCGCCTGTAAACTGCCACAACCTTCACACATCGTAGCAGCATAGGCGTGTTATGAATGTTTACTTTGATAGTCAGCCCCCGCGAAGCGGGTGGCCATATAGGGATGCATACATCGCCTGTAAACTGCCACAACCTTCACACATCGTAGCAGCACAGGCGTGTTATGAATGTTTCCTGAATGTATTCGCGCAGGCTATCGCGCAGACAACAACCAGGCCGATCACAACAGCGGCCTTTCCTGCCGGCGTAGGTCCTTTTCCGCTCGAAGCGAGACCGAAATTATGGGCGAAAGCAGCTCCCAGCAGCATGCCGGTCACCGCTGCCGCGCTGTCAGAATTCCCTTCGCCTGAGAGCACGAGCTGACGCAGAGGGCAGCCGCCGAGCAGCACGCAGCCAAAGCCCGCCAATAGCATACCAAGGGCATTCCACAATCCGTCCGTGTGGGCGACAGGCTGCCCACTGAGACCAAGAGCAAAATATGTCCCGGACGTGACAGCTGTCATAATAATATTTACGATCAGCGCGCTGACCAGAACCGCCGCGAAGCCCATGATAAGACGCGTCTCACGGAAGAGCACCAGATCGCGGATACCGCCGACCATGCACAGGCGGGTGCGCTGAGCCAAGGCTCCCACGGCAAGACCCGCGGCAAGGCTGATGGTCACCGCGGCATGCATCGCCCCTGGGCCTGCGCCTTCTTCGGAGAAACGCAGCAGGGAGGGTGCCAGCAACAACAGCAGCAGTAAGGCTGTCACCGCGGCGGGCAGCATGGCTCCTTCCGCCTCCCCCAGACGGTATGTGCGCTTAAGTGAATAGCCCTTATTGAGGAAGAAAATACCCGCCAGAATGCCTGCGACGAAACCGACGAGGCCGAAGACCGCGTTAAGATCACCGCCCGCGAGACGCAGTATCATGCGGAATGGGCAGCCAAGGAACATCAGGCAGCCGATCATCACGAAGAAGCCCAGCGTCAGCCGGGTCATCGGGGAGCTGCCGCCTCTGGGATTATATTCCTTCTTCACCAGGGCAAATATGAAGCTTCCTAGCACAATGCCGATGATCTCCGGCCTTACGTACTGCACTGCGCCCGCACTGTGGAGTCCCAGGCCGCCCGCCGTATCCCGGATGAAGCATGCTATACAAAATCCCATGTTTTTAGGATTGCCAAAAAGCACCATCAACGCGCCGATAGCCCCTATCACAGCTCCTGCAATGATAATCCCTGTTCTCTCCCGTTTTTCCATGTCGATTTCCTCCTAATAGAAGATCTGATCTACGCCTCTCCGCTTCTAACATATGTTTATTAAGAGCACACCTTATTTGAAGCCATTACGCGGCAGCAAAGTGAAATATAACATTGCTTTCACTCCATTATATAATATAATGAAAAAAATATCATTTGATTTTCCTCAGGACAACCGGTATGAGCACGGGCCCGCGCAGCGAGCGGAAAGTGCGAATACCGGTTAGCGTGGCGGGAGCGCGAAGCACGGAGCCACGCGGAGACTTATAAAGCAAACATCCATAGCACGCCTGTGCTGCCACAACGTATGAAAGTTGTGGCAGCATACAGGCGATGTATGGATGCATCCCTATATGGCCACCCGCTTCGCGGCAATGTAAGGTTGTGCCAAACTTGGCATGTAGGTTTACCTCTGTTTTTAATGGCCGCCTGTGCAAGCCACAGGCATACGGCTTTATGGAGAAATAACGAGGCTCAATATGACCAGAATTTATCTTGACAATGCGGCGACCAGCTTTCCCAAGCCCCCGGGAGTGGCAGAGGCGGTTTATGACTATATGACAAGCTATGGCTGCAGCATCAACCGTGGGTGCTACAGTACAGCTTATCATATCGAAGAAATGGTGTACGAGACGAGGCTCCTGCTTTGCAGGTTTTTCGGCGGAAATGACCCTGCTGAGGTCGTGTTCACGAAGAACGTCACTGAAAGCCTGAATATATTGATGAAAGGGCTGCTCAAGCCGGGAGACCACGTGCTCGTGTCCTCCATGGAGCACAATGCAGTCATGCGCCCGCTGAGGCAGCTCGAAAAGACCGGAGTTAGCTTCACGCGCATACCCTGTGACCATAACGGAAGGCTTCAGGCATCATCCGCGATGCCAACTGATGATGTTTTTCCGGAGTCACTGATCCGGTCAAACACCCGCGCTGTCATCATGACCCATGCAAGCAACGTGTGCGGCACAGTCCTTCCTATAGAAAAAACAGGCCGGTTCTGCAAGGAACACGGCCTGATCTTCATCGTGGATACCGCCCAGACAGCCGGCATCCTTGATATCGATATTGAAAAAATGTGCATAGACGCGCTTGCTTTTACCGGACATAAAGGGCTGCTTGGTCCTCAGGGCATCGGCGGCTTCATATTGAATCGTCGCCTTGCCGAACAGCTGGAGCCCCTGCTGTCCGGGGGCACCGGAAGCGTCAGCCACACCGAAGAGCTGCCGCGGACCATGCCTGACCGTTTCGAGGCAGGAACCCCTAATCTCCCCGGCATCGCCGGGCTGAACTCATCCTTGAAATGGCTCAAGGAAAGGGGCACAGCCTCGCTTTATGAACATGAACTCCTGCTGACACGGCATTTTCTCGATGCAATCCGTCCCCTTGAAGACCAAGGGCTGCTGCGGATCATCGGAATCGAACCGGTTAAGCAATTATTTCTCCCTGATCGCGTCGGCGTGGTCTCAGTGCAGACATTAAAGCATGATCTTTCCGAAATCGCGTATCAGCTCGACAGCCAATACGGAATACAGACCCGCGTCGGACTTCATTGCGCACCCTCGGCACACAAAACGCTGGGCACATATCCCACCGGAACTATCAGGTTCTCCTTCGGATGGGCAAATACATTTGACGAGTGCGATGCCGCGGCGCAAGCCCTCGCCGAACTGTGCAATTAGCTGCCTGTACCCATTTCGCGGTATAGCTCCCCTAATTTCTCGCTTTCGGGAAGAAAGACGCAGTTCTTATGCTTCGTCGCATGTATCCTGTAGCAGCTGTTGCAGTGAAGGCAGCGGCTTTCACTCTGCCTGCCACTCTTAAGCTTCGGAATGAGATCCGGTTCAGTTATGAAGGGGCGGCTCATCGCTACCATATCTATGCCGCTGTCTATGACCTCCTCCATATCCTCCAAGGAAGCGATACCGCCAACCAGAATGACCGGTATATCCACGGCCGACTTGACCAAAATGGCCTGTCTCAGGAAATATTTCCTGTCATTCCTGTCACGGCAGAAAAAATCCGCGCCGGACAGCTCAATCCCGTCCACGCCGCAAGCTTCAAGCATTTTCGCGTAACTGACAAGATGGCTGTCGTACCTGGCAGCAGGACCGCAACTGACAAGATCGCTGTCATTCCCGGCAGCATTACCGCTGTTGCTTGAAAGCGCCGAACGCTCTGGGGCAGCTGTCTGTTCCCTGGCAAGGCAGCTTTCGTCGTTCGCGTTCATCTTGATGAGAATTCCAAAATCCGCGGGACAGCTCCCCTTTATCGCATCGATGATCTCTTTCACCAGCCGGAAACGATTCTCATCGCTGCCGCCGTACTCATCCGCGCGATGATTCACTGTGTCATCGAGCACGTTTGACAGAAGATAACCATGGGCGAGGTGCACCTGTACCCCATCGAAGCCTGCCTTCGCGAGCCTCCCGGCCGCCGAAGCGAACTGCTCCGCCACTTCGCCAAGCTCTTCCTTCGTGGCCTTGTTGATGTCGAAAGGTTCTTTCCATGCTTTGAGTCCGCCGTGAGACAGCTGACCATAGAGCAGCGAGCCATAGTAATAGGCCGTGTCAGCCATAACCTTTGCCCGGGGGATGAAACGATCATCGCTCATCAACGGCTGGTTAAAGGCCGTCTTATAACGTTCGCTCACCCCGAAATGCCCCGTTATGATCAGCCCGACATCATTCCACGCAAGCTCCTCGTACAGATCCTGCTGCTCCTCCGTCAGCATTCCGTCCGGATCTGAGAGATGGTCATTGGTGGCGCTCCTGACAAAACGGTTCTTTGACACCTTCGAGCCCAGCTTAAATTCCCTGAACAAATCTTCTTTCATATCTTTTCTCTTCAGCCGCGCGGTGACGTATAGACTTACAGCTGCGCGGCGGCAATTATATTTGCAACTGCACGCTGACAATTATATTTACAGCTTCGTGGCGGCAATTATATTTACAGCTGCGCGGTGACAAATATGTCGTATATCGCCCTGATCGCGGTCTCGAAGTCCTCATTTGCCACTCCGATGATGATGTTCAGCTCGGATGAACCCTGATCGATCATGCGGATGTTCACCCTGGCGTGCGCGAGAGCCGAGAATATCCTGGCAGCGGTTCCCTGCACGGATTTCATGCCCCTTCCAACGACGGCGACAAGAGCCAGATCAGATTCGATCTCAACTGTGTCAGGCTGAGAGAGACGGTGGATCGCCGAGACGACCCTCTGCTCCTTGTGGATGAATTCGCTCTCATGAACCACCACGGTCATGGTGTCGATACCTGAAGGCATATGCTCAAAGGAGATGTCATTCTCCTCAAATGCCTGAAGGACCTTGCGTCCAAAGCCGATCTCGGAATTCATCAATGCCTTTGCGATGAGGACGGCGCAGAATCCCTTCTTGCCCGCAACGCCCGTAATAGTGTATTTCGGCTTCGTCGCCGTGCTCTCCACTATCCAGGTGCCCTCGTCTTCAGGCTTGTTGGTGTTGCGGATGTTGATCGGTATGCCGCGTGAACGGACAGGGAAAATGGCATCCTCATGCAGCACGGTAGCTCCCATATATGAAAGCTCGCGAAGCTCGCGGTAAGTGATGGTGTGAATGGCGGCCGGATCCTTCACGATCCTGGGATCCGCCACCAGGAAGCCGGACACATCCGTCCAGTTCTCATAGATGTCCACTCTGGCGGCGCTTGCCACTATAGAACCTGTGATATCCGATCCGCCCCTTGAAAATGTCTTGACCTTGCCGTCCTTGCCCTGTCCGTAGAAGCCCGGAACCACGGCGCGCGGGGTCTGCGCGAGCTTTGCCGAGAGCACCTTATCTGTCTTGTAGCTGTTGAGATAGCCCTCATCGTTGAAGAAGATAACTTCAAAAGGATCGATGAATTCAAAGCCAAGGTATTTCGCCATGATCTTACCGTTCAGGTACTCTCCGCGCGAGGCTGCGTAGTCCCTGGCAGGCTCGTTTTTCATGACCCTTTCAATCTCCGCGAATTCATCATCAAGACTGATATCCAGCTCCAGCCCCTGTATGATCTCATCATACCTGGCTTTTATGGCAGCGAGCTGTCCGTCAATCGACTCACCCTCATCGGCCATACGGAAAAGCTCCAGCAGCATGTCAGTCACCTTGGTGTCTCCGTCAAAACGCTTGCCGGGGGCGCTGGGAACGACATAGACCCTGTCTTCATCTGCCCGTATTATATCGCCGACCTTTTTGAATTGACCGGCATCGGCCAAGGAGCTTCCTCCGAATTTTACGACCTTTTTCATCTTATTATTATCCTTTCATGATTTATGAGCAACTGTTCAGCGCCTCAGACCCGGAATGCTGCGCATCCCTCGTGGCGGGAGTGCGAAGCACGGAGCCACGCGGAGACTTATATAGTATGGTTGTGCCAAGCTTGGCATGTAGGTTTACATTATAAGCTTCATCTCACAGCCTCGAACTCAAACATATGCAGGAAATTCTTCGCCCTCTCAGTGCCGGGCTCGGTGAAGAACCGCTCAGGGGGAAGGTCTTCAAGCACATGTCCCTCATCGAGGAAAATGACCCTGTCGGCTATGGCCCTGGCAAATTGCATCTCATGCGTGACGATCAGCATCGTCCTTCCCTGGCGGGCGAGCTGCAAAATGACGTCAAGCACCTCGCGGACCATCTCGGGGTCAAGAGCCGCGGTCACTTCGTCGAACAGCATGACCTCCGGATGGAGAATAAGCGCCCGTACTATGGCCACCCTCTGCTTCTGCCCTCCCGAAAGCTCACGGGGATAGGACCCTGCCTTGCCCTCCAGACCTACACGCTTCAGAAGGCTTATCGCCTCTTCCTCAGCTTCCCTCCGAGGGCGCTTCTGTACCTTCTGCGGCGCGAGCGTTATGTTGTCAAGAACAGTCAGATGAGGGAAAAGGTCATAGCTTTGGAACACCATGCCTATCTTCTGCCTGATAGCTGTCAGGTTTTTCCCGTCTTTTTCTATCTTTTGGCCGTCAAGCAGAACCTCGCCGCCCTGTATGGGTTCAAGCGCGTTTATGCAGCGCAAAAGCGTGCTCTTGCCGCAGCCGCTCGGACCTACTATCACGACCACTTCTCCCTGACGGACGTCCAGATCGATACCATCGAGCACGGTTTTTCCGTCAAAGCTTTTCACCAGCCCTCTTACGCTGAGAAGGACAGGTGCCTCGGTCATATTTTCTTTATTATCTGTAATATCCATCCTACGATCAGTCCTTCCACTCTAATCCAACTGCCTGCGGTTCCCACTTTATCTGCCAGGACGCGCTGTCCGGCATACCGTGCTGCCTGATCAGCCATCTGTCTTCACGATGCCATAAGCTAAGCTAATTCCGCCCGGCGTCACTCGCCTAATCCTTCCATTTCTTTTCGAGTCTTCTCGCCAGCATGCTTATAGGCCAGCATACTATGAAATACAACAGAAAGACCGTGAGATATATGCCGAAGGCGGCGTTCGGGCTGGCCATGCGGTTAGCCTCGATGATCTGCTGCGCGACCTTGAGCACCTCGACGACTCCGATCATCAGCACTAGGGAAGTGGTCTTTATCATGCGTGTTATCAGATTGATGGACAATGGTATCAGGCGGCGTACAGTCTGTGGTATGATGACATAGGCAAAGGTCTGTGAGCGGCTAAGCCCTAATGCCTCGCTGCTCTCGTACTGGTGCTTGGGGATGGATATAAGCGCGCCCCTGACGAGGTCGCTCATCTCGGCCGTCCCCCAGAGCGAGAATACTATGATAGATGAAAGCTCGCCCGACAGGTTCCAGCCGAAGGCCCCGGTAGTGCCGAAAAAGACCAGGAACAGCAGCACCATCTGAGGCATGATCCGTATAAACTCAAGATATACGCGAAGCACCGCCCTGACCACAGGGTTCTTCTTCGTCATAAGCACTCCGAGCAATATGCCCAGAGGCATGCTGATGGCCACCGCGATCAGGCTTATGCGCATCGCGGTCCACAGGCCTGACAGCAGCCGCTGCATGTTCTTGCCCTTCAAAAGCACATTAAGCCCCAAATCCGGCATAGCGCAGCCTCCTTTCCAGCAGACTGCCCAGGATGGATATCGGCAGAAGGATGATCAGGTAGAAAACCACCAGCAGGAAAAGGCTCTCCGTCGTCCTGTAATAGAGACCGATCAGATCCTTCGCGGTGAACATGAGATCCATGATGCTGACGGCGGAAAAAATGCTGGTCTCCTTCATCAGGAAAATGACGTTCGCCATGAGCGCCGGCACGCTGATGGACAGTGCCTGCGGAAATATGACGTATCTCATGACCTGTAAACGGCTCATGCCCAGGCTCTCGGCGCTTTCCGACTGTATCGGCGGAATAGCCTCAAGACCGCTCCGAAATGCTTCGCACATATAGCTGCCGCCAAGGAACGCCAGGCCGGATATGCCGCAGAAGACAGGGTTGGTGGAAATGCCGATCTTCGGCAGCCCATAATATATGAAGAAAAGCTGCACAAGAAGCGGCGTATTCCTGCTAAGTTCAATGTAAAAAGACACTAGCGTCTTAAGCACCGGAATCCGATAGTACAGAACTACGGCACAGGCGATGCCCACCGCTATGGCTATAGCGATCCCCGTCAGGCCCAGTCTGACTGTGAGGAACGCTGCCTCACGAAAAAGGGGCATATATTCCGCTATTACAGTCCAGTCCATATTCCCCTCCTCTCGTGATCCAAGACTATATTATATATATATTACGTAACTACGCAGCACCCCTGACTCGGGATGCTGCACATCCCTCGTTGCGGACGGTCAGAGGCGTTGAATCATTACTGCCATGCGTGATCAGGTCATTCCTGCGTGACCTTTCCGCCTTCTACGACAAGAGTCTCCTCAAAATCGGGACCGTAAGTATCCATAAGGGTCGCCTCATACGCGGCGTGGAAGAAATTCTCCTCACCAAGAGCGACGATCTCATCGTTGATCCAGCTCAGCAGGCTCTCATTCCCCTTGGAAACCGCGGGAGCGATGGTGTCCTGGGAGCCCAGCGTAGGGATACCGACGGTGTAGCCCTCATTCTGCAGGGCAAATGCTATTACCTCAGTGTTGTCGTTCGCCCAGGCAACGCCGTTGCCGTTCTCAAGGGCATTCTTCGCGGTGGCATAAGAATCATATTTCTGAAGCTTTACTTCAGGATTGTTCTCGATCAGGTAGGTCTCCGCGGTCGTGCCGGAGATGACGATAACCTGGTCGCCGTCGCCCAGCTCGGACAGGTCGGTGATCACGCGGCTGTCAGGGGAGACAACTCCCAGCGCGACATTCATATAAGGAAGCGCAAAATCCACCTGCTCGGCACGTTTTTCGGTGACGGTGAAGTTCGCGAGAATGATATCGACCTTGCCTGTCTCAAGATACTCGACGCGGTTTGCCGCCTCGGTGGAGACATAGTTGATCTTGACTCCAAGATCCTTGCCGATCTGCTCCGCGAAATATATGTCATAACCCTGATAATCGCCGTTCTCATCTACGTAGCCGAAGGGATTCTTGTCTGAGAAAACTCCGATATTGATCGATCCGCTCTCCTTGATCTCATCGAGAGTGCGGTAAACTGTCTTGCCTGAGGCCGCGCCCGACCCCTCTCCGGATGACGATGCCTGGCTACTGCCCGAAGCGTTCGCGCTGCCGCCGGACGCATTTGAATTATCCGAACCACCCGAAGCATTTCCGCCACAGCCTGAAAGCGTGAGTGCCAGCGCAAGTGCTGCCGCAAGTACGGCTGTATATCTTTTCTTCATATCATTTTCCTCCTTGTCAGAAAAATATCATAACCATTATACACATTTTCCTGCATAGTTCAAGCGGCGGCTTCTCCGCTCCGGCTCCGCCGCTTTGATTTATGGGTCAGATTTTAAACCTATAGCCGACGCCCCATATGGTCTCTATATACTGAGGCTTGGAGGTATCAAGCTCGATCTTCTCGCGGATTTTCTTGATGTGCACGGTGACTGTGGCGATATCTCCCACAGATTCCATGTTCCAAATATTCCGGAAAAGGTCTTCTTTTGTGTACACATGGTTAGGATTCGACGCAAGGAAGGTCAAAAGGTCAAATTCCTTTGTCGTGAAATTCTTCTCCTCGCCGTTGACGAAGACGCGGCGGGCTGTCTTGTCGATCTTAAGATTGCGGATCTCTATCACGTCATTTCTTTTTGTACTGTTTCCGATGAGCCTGTCGTAACGGCTGATATGCGCTTTGACGCGGGCGACGAGTTCACTGGGGGAGAAGGGCTTCGTGATATAGTCGTCAGCGCCGAGGCCAAGACCCCTTATCTTGTCTATGTCGTCTTTGCGGGCGGAAACCATCAGCACAGGCGCGTCCTTGTTCTCACGTATTCGCCGGCATATCTCAAATCCATCCGTGCCAGGCAGCATCAGGTCAAGGATGTAAAGATTGAACTCCTCATCCAATGCCCTCTGCAGGCCTCGGGTTCCATCCGTCTCTATCTCCACCTCAAAGCCGGAAAGCTCCAGATAGTCTTTTTCCAGCTCCGCGATACTCTCTTCATCTTCGATGATCAATATCCTGCTCATACTCATCCTCCTTGGCTTTGTCTGCTGCCCTGTCCCTCAGCTTGTCCCGGACTCTGTCTATGACGTTTTCTTTTGGCCTGGCACTTGTTATTTCCTTGTCGGTGATACCTTCTTTAGCTTTGTCTCTTGCCATGCCCTTGTCTATGATCTTTTCTTTGATTTTGTCCCTTGTTATACCCTTGTCAGCACTCTTCTCTTTAGCTTTATCTCTTGCTACGCCTCTGGTCCTGACCTTACCATCACCGGTTTTGGCTTTGCCGTCGGCAGCATCCGCGTCGACAGCGGGACGAATATTTTCCACATACTTTCTCAGCACGAAATGCAGGACCGTGCCGGTACCCTCCTTGCTGGTCGCCCATATCCTGCCGCCATGATCCTCGATCACCTTGCGCACGATGGACAAACCTATGCCGCTCCCGCCGGTAAGAGAATTTCTGGAAGCATCGGCGCGGAAAAAGCGGTCAAAGATATAAGGAAGATCCTTCTGAGAAATCCCCCTTCCGTTATCCTCTATCTCGACCTGGATGAAATCATCAGCGTCCCTCACCCTCAGATTGATCATGCCCTTGCTCTTGTCCATGTATTTGACTGAGTTGCTGACGATGTTGTTCACCACTCTTTTGAGTTGTTCCGCGTCACCGATGATCATGACATCATTGTCTTCCAGGTAATTATAGTATGTAAGCTCTATATTTTGAGTCTCCAGATCCATCTGAAGCTCCGATGCCCTCTCCTTAAAATAGTCCGCCACATTTATCTTGTCGAAAACATATGGTATGCGGTTAGTGTCGATGCGCGAGTATATGGTAAGCTCATCGATGAGATTGTCCATATCATTTGCCTTGTTGTAAATGGTCCGGACGTATTTGTCAAGCTTCTCCGGGGTAGCGGCGACGCCGTCGATGATGCCCTCACAGTAGCCTTTTATCGCCGTTATGGGTGTTTTCAGGTCATGTGAAATGTTCCTTATCAGCGCTTTGCTGTCGATATCATATTGCATTTTCTCCTCGGCGCTTTCCTTGAGACGTTTGCGCATATCATCGAAATCCTGAAACAGCTCGCTTATCTCATCATCGCCTTCCGGTTCCAGAACGAACTCAAGGTTTCCGTACTTTATCTCCCTGGTCGCTTTTTTCAGCTTCGACAATGGTTTGACGACCGAATTGTACAGCCCTACCATAACCAGAGCAGCCGTGAGCACCAAGGTCAATATGATAATGAGTCCGAGGCTGAATACCGTATCCATCAGGCGATTACTCGATATATCCGAGATGATGGCAAAAAACGACGGATGCATCCTGCGCAGCAGCAGCACCGTTGACGCGAAAAGAAAGATCGGCAGCAGCACTACAGTAAAAAACGAGATGATCATCTTGGTGCGCAGCTTCATAATTATATCAGCTCCTTGATTCTTTCCGGCTATGCCTTAACAGAATTGCCTTCATTGTCTTTTTCGGTCCGGTTATGGCTGTTTCAGCCTTTTGGCTCTTCGGCTGTGTCTTGACCGCGTTGCCTTCATTATCTTTTTCGGTCCGGTTATGGCTGCTTCAGCCTTTTGGCTCTTCGGCTGTGTTTTGACCGCGTTGTATGCCCGATCCTTTTTTGAGAGAGTCATGACGGCGGATCATGACAGTTTCAGCTCTTTGATCCTGTTCGATGATATCTGCAGGAAGGTTCTTTCTCCCGTGAAACGGACTCTCATTACCTCTTCTGAGAGCTTGCTTTCGTAGCGCACGCGCCCCCAGCCCGTCATGACCATCAGGCTGTCGCGGTCCATGAAAACCGCGTATTTTCCTGAATAATACGCCTGTTTGAAGGTCGCTGGAACAGCCTTATCAAATACCCTGCGTCCGTTTGCGGTGTACTGCCGGAATATCAGCGTGTCGCTGTCATCTCCCTTCATCAGAAGGCCTATCCTTGAGGAAGAAGGCATCGCCCTGACGATCTCATACCTGAGCAGCGTCTCCTTGTCTATTGAAGGTTTGCCGTCCTCCCCGTAACCGAAGAAACACAGCCTGTCGTCACCGATAGCACAGAGCTTATCCTCAGACATGAAGACCATGCTCGGAAAAAGTGTGTCCGAATAAGTAAAAGCCGTGGTCTTGCCGGCTTCATCGGCAGTGCTGTCACTCAAGTCATAGAATGTGACGCGGCTCTGGAGGCCGCCCTGTCCGATGACCGCGCCTGCAACCACCAGCCTTTTTCCCGAGGGCGACATGACCATCTCGAGTGGATATCCGCTCATGCTCATGGTCGTCCCGATCCTGATATCCAGTTCCGATCCGTCCTGACGGTAAAAGCCTATGATGCCCCCCTCGCCCTCCTCCGCGTCCTGAGCCAGGGCAAGCACGCCGAAAGAAGAGACGGCAATATTCAGGATAGGATTGCTGCATGCCGCCCTTCCTGTTATGCCGCTTGTGTTGAAAATAATAGCTTCACGGCCCGCTATGTCCGCGACGACCCCATAGGAGCCGTTGGTCACAGCCTTTGGCTCGCGCATGCTGTAGTTCGTGCGCCATATGACGCTTCCGTCTTTTCCTATACAGCACATCCCGCCGGTGCCATAGGCGAGGACGCACGAGTCCAGATCCGTATAGTTGTCATAGCTCTTAAAGCTTTTGTTCTCCCTGAGCAGCTCAACCGATCTGTATCTCCTCAGCTCATCATACAGACGAAAAGAACCATAGAAAATGAAGGCCACGGCGGCGACTGCGATTACAAGCCTTATAACCAACCATCGTCTGCCATTGACCCTCTGTCTTTCCAGCTGTCTTTCTCGCTTCCTCTCTTCGGTTTTTCTGCGGGCGATCGCCGACTCAATACGCTTATTCCGCGCGTCCGCGCTGTCGCCTCGCAGCCTGCTGTTCCTATGCGCCATATCAGTATGTACCGTTTGTCTTTATTAATTCATGGTAACTATTCAGCAACCCAGACTCGGGATGCTGCGCATCCCTCGTTGTGGGGCGGTCAGAGGCGCTGAATAATAACAATTCATGACTGCAAAATAATATCTGACAGCTCTGAAAACTGTTTCAACGACAGCTCCTCGCCTCGCGCATTCTCCGAGAGTCCGAGCCGCAATATTGCCGAGCGTATATTCTCCTTTGTAAGCCCCAAAGATGTGCCGTGCTCCAGGCTGTTGACCAATGTCTTGCGCCTCTGACCGAAGGCTGCCTTGATCAAAGCGAACATCAGAGTCTCATCCTTCGGGCGGACCGGTTTCCGGTCGCCGAAGCATCTTAGGTTCAACACCGCGGAACCGACCGTGGGCCTTGGCATGAAGCAATTCGGCGGCACGTTCGCCGCAAGCTCCGGTTCGGCATAATAACGAACCGCCAAGGTAATGGCTCCATAGTTATCCGCTCCGGGCTCTGCCATGATGCGGGAGGCGACCTCCTTTTGAACCATGACTGTGACCTGGACCGGGTCAGCTCCACACTCAAAAAGCTCCATAAGCACCGGCGTAGTAATATAATATGGAAGATTCGCCACCACACGCAGGGGGCGGCCGCCGCCATATTCCCGCACCAGTGAGGGGATATCTGTCTTCATGATATCCCCTGAAATCACTGTGACATTGGGGCAGTCAGAGAGGGTCTCATGGAGGATTCCCACCAGATCCCTGTCGATCTCAACTGCCGCCACTGCTGCCGCGGCCTCTGACAGAGCCTGAGTGAGCGTCCCAATGCCCGGGCCTATCTCCAGGACGAAATCGTCTTTGGTGACGCCGGACGCCTTGATGATCTTCTCCAGCACCCTGCCGTCTATGAGGAAATTCTGTCCGAACCTTTTGCGGAAAGCAAAATTATATTTCTGGATTACGCCGATCGTCACCTGCGGCTCAACTAATCTCTCCATTGTCTGCCCTTTTTCATAGGTCATGGCACATATCTTCGTGCCATGACCTAAGCTGTCTGTCACTAAAGATGGCCCGTGCCATGACCTCAGCTGTCCGTCACTAAAGATGGTCCGTGCCATGGCCTCAGCTGTCTGTCACTAAAGATGGTCCGTGCCATGGCCTCAGCTGTCCGTCACTAAAGATGGTTCAAGCGGCAAAACTGCTTACAGTATTGTCCTGTGACAGTCAGCCGTCTTTAACTGTTTATCTGTGTTCAGCGGATCTCAGAGCCTGACGGCATGTCCTTCTCCGGTGTCATGACGCACACATTGCCCTCTGAATCCTCGGCCGAAAGCACCATGCCCTCCGACAGCATTCCGGCCAGCTTCACAGGCTTGAGGTTGGTCACTACCATGACCTTCTTGCCGACCAGCTGATCCGGCTCATACCATCTGTGGATGCCGGACAGGATCTGGCGGGTCTCCTCGCCGAGCTTGACCTTGAGGCAGAGAAGCTTCTTCGACTTAGGAACCGCCTCACAGGCAACCACCTCGCCGACCGCGAACTTCAGCTTGCAGAAATCATCGATGGTGGCGTACTCTGCCGCCTCTTCAGCCTCTTTGCTGCCCTTGCCGTCTTCGTTTCCTGCGGGCTTGGAAGCATCCTTGCCGTCCTTGCTTCCGGCGGACTTGGAAGCATCCTTGCCGTCCTTGCTTCCGGCAGGCTTGGAATCGCCCTTGCCGTCCTGCGCATCAGGAGCGGCATCGACGAACGCCTCCGGGTGCTCCGCCATAACCTGAGCCATGACTGCCTTCACGTCCATGCGTTCGAAGAGGCTCTCCGGGTTCTCACAGACCTTCGTGCCCGAAGGGTAGTTTCCGAAAGTGCCCAGTTCAGATAGCTTCATGAGCGGCGCGTTGACCTGAGCAGCGATCTTCTCCGCTGTGCCTGGCAGGAAGGGTTCAAGCAGGGACGCGCCAAGGTAGATGCCCTCCGTCAGGTTGTAGAGAACCTCTGCCAGCCTGTCCTGCTTCGCTTCATCCTTCGCAAGCGCCCAAGGCATGGTCTCATCGATATATTTGTTGCAGCGCTTAAACATATTGAAGATGTCCGTCAAGGCATCAGCGACCCTGAGTCCGTCCATGTCAGCGATGACCTTCTTCACCGTCTCCTCGCAGACAGCCTTAAGGTCCGCGTCTATCTCTTCCGCCGCGCCGGTGCTGCGGACGATACCGCCGAAATATTTGTCGGTCATGGAGATCGTCCTCTTGACCAGATTTCCCAGCGTGTTGACCAAGTCGGAATTGGTCCTTTCGACCATAAGCTCCCAGCTGATGATGCCATCATTCTCAAAAGGCATCTCGTGAAGAACGAAATAACGCACTCCGTCAACGCCGAAATATCTGATAAGCTCATCGGCATACAGCACATTTCCTTTGGACTTGCTCATCTTCCCCTTGCCCTGCAGCAGCCAGGGATGGCCGAAGACCTGCTTGGGCAGAGGCTCGCCGAGCGCCATCAGGAAGATGGGCCAGTAAATGGTATGGAAGCGGATGATGTCCTTGCCTATCAGGTGAAGGTCCGCGGGCCAGAGCTTCTTGTACTGCTCCGTGGAGTCGCCGTCCGCGTCATAGCCGATGCCGGTGATGTAGTTCGTCAGCGCGTCAAGCCACACATACACCACATGGCCGGGCGCGAAATCGACCGGTATGCCCCATGTAAAGGACGAGCGCGAGACGCACAGATCCTGAAGCCCCGGAAGAAGGAAGTTGTTCATCATCTCGTTCTTGCGGGAGACGGGCTGTATGAACTCGGGGTGGGCATTGATGTGGTCGATCAGCCTCTGCGCGTATTTGCTCATACGGAAGAAATATGCCTCTTCCTCAGTGGGGGTCACGGGACCTCCGCAGTCAGGGCATCTGCCATCGATAAGCTGCGATGGAGTGAAGAAGGACTCGCACGCGGTGCAGTACATGCCCTCGTACTTTCCTTTATATATATCATCCTGCTCGTAGAGCTTTTTGAAAATCTTCTGCACCTGACGCTCGTGGTCTTCGTCAGTCGTGCGGATAAACTTGTCATAGGAGGTGTTCAGTGAATCCCAGACCTCCTTCACAACGCCCGCCGTCTTGTCGACATATGCCTTGGGACTCATGCCGGCGGCATCGGCCTTCTGCTCAATCTTCTGACCGTGCTCGTCCGTGCCCGTCTGGAAAAATACATCGTAGCCCTGTGATCTTTTAAAACGCGCTATGCTGTCCGCGAGCACTATCTCGTAGCTGTTTCCGATGTGCGGCTTGGCCGATGCATACGCGATCGCTGTCGTAATATAATAAGGTGTGCCTTTCATCTCTTCTCCTTCTCTGGTTCTGTTGATCTGTCTCTTCCATAGACATCGCCCTGTTGGTTATGTTCTTTCGATGATATCGTCCTTGTTGGTTATGTCCTTCTCGCTGACATCGTTTTGTCAGTCTGTCACTCTCGCTGATCTATGTCTCCGATGCCGTTTAAAAAGACAATTACCGTAATTCTACTATCTGTGATTTGATGTGTCAAGTGAAGCAAAATCAAAGAATGCTCTGCCTGTCTCCGGCCTGTCAACAGCCAGATCAAATATCTGCTCATCGAATGCGTGAAGCAGGATGTCCGACAATATGTCCCTTATTGATATCCATTGATGAAAGATGAGGCTGACGATAAGACAGGTGTTCAATTGGACAAGCAGCCAAAAAGCACTTTATAGAACAGGCTGTGAAAAATGCGGATGCGTTTTTCACAGCCTGAATAAATTCTGGTTCTAAACAATAATCACAGCTCAATTTGTTTTTTGCAGGAGTTGAGTCATAAGATTTCTAGTTTTTTTTGTATCAGGATGATCCGTTCCTAGCACTCGCACGCGGATGGCGAGGGCCTTTCCGCAGTATTCCAGCGCCTTTTCATAATCCCCCTGAGCAGAATATACCGATGCCATGTTGTTGTACGTAACCGCCGTTGAGGGGTGCTCCGTTCCTAACACTCGCTCTTTGATAGCGAGGGCCTTTCCGTAGTATTCCAGCGCCTTTTCATAATCCCCCTGATCAGAATATACCCCTGCCATGTTGTTGTACGTAGTCGCCGTTGAGGGGTGCTCCGTTCCTAACACTCGCTCGCGGATCGCGAGGTCCTTTCCGTAGTATTCCAGCGCCTTTTCATAATCC
>CACXUY010000030.1 GCA_902770965.1 uncultured Lachnospiraceae bacterium
CTGCGCGGGCCCGTGCTCATACCGGTTGTCCTTCGGAATGGTTGCCGTCCGGCTGAAAGCAAGCTTTCGCCTGACGGTAACCATTCCTCAGGGACTTATAAAGTATATAGCAGGAAGACCAACGCAGATACATAGATTTTTAAGCGGAGGAGTTATGACAAGAACAGTAGAGGATGTCATTGCAGGATATCTGCCTTCAGCCAAGGGACAGCAGCGTACTGTCGCCGAAGCCATGAATTACAGCGTGCTTGCGGGCGGTAAGCGCATCAGGCCTACCATGATGAAGGAGGCGTACAAGCTTTTCGGAGGCGAGGGTGAGGAGATAGAACCCTTCATGGCCGCGATTGAGATGATCCATTCCTATTCTTTGGTGCATGATGACCTGCCTTGCATGGACAATGACGAGCTGCGCAGGGGTAAGCCTACTACATGGAAGCATTACGGCGAGGCGATGGCAGTGCTGGCCGGGGACGGGCTTCTCACGATGGCTTTTGAGACTGCCGCGAAGGCTTTTTCCTTGAGCCGGCATCCGGACAGGGTCGGCCGGTGCATTGGCATACTGGCACGCAAGGCTGGACTCTATGGCATGCTTGGCGGGCAGTCCGTGGATGTGGAGATGACAGGGAACCCTCTGACTCGCGAGCAGCTTGCGTTTATCTATGAGCTTAAGACCAGCGCGCTGCTTGAAGCCTGCCTGATGATAGGAGCAGTCCTGGCGGGCGCTGATGAGGAACAGGTGGACGTCATGGAGCGCATAGCCTCTGACATCGGAAATGCTTTCCAGATCCGCGATGATGTGCTTGATGTGATATCATCTGAGGAAGAGCTGGGCAAGCCGATCGGAAGTGACGCAGAGAATAAAAAGACAACTTTTGTGACCTTCGAGGGGCTTGAAGGAGCGGACATGGAAGTCCATCGCCTCACAGAGAGGGCCTTGGAGCTTATTTCAACGCTTCCGGGCAATAAAGCATTTTTCAATGATTTTGTGCGCAGGCTTGAAAAACGCAGGAGCTGATCTGTGGTGACAGCTTCGTCAGCTGAAATTCTGAACTTACGCGAATACATAATGATTTGGTTATTATTCCGCCCCGCAACGAGGGATGCGCGGCATCCCGTGTCTGGGTGGATGAATAGTCACATGATTTTTTCGGCATCCGGCCTAAGGTGAGTTATGGTATTAGATCGTATAGAAAGACCTAATGATATTAAGAAAATAGATCCATCTGAATATGCCGAACTTGCTTCGGAGATTCGCGGATTCCTTATAGATAAAGTCAGCGTTACAGGTGGTCACCTTGCGTCTAATCTTGGCGTAGTGGAGTTGACTATGGCGCTGCATCTGTTCATGAACCTGCCAAAGGATAAGCTCATATGGGATGTCGGCCATCAGTCTTATACACATAAGCTTCTGACTGGCCGTAAGAGCGGCTTTGATTCCCTGCGCCTTCTCGGCGGCATGAGCGGTTTCCCAAACAGGAATGAATGCAGCTGTGACGCTTTCAACACAGGGCACAGCTCCACGTCCATATCCGCCGGTCTTGGCATCGCGCATGCCAGAGAGCTTTCCGGGGAGGATTACAAGGTCGTCTCGGTCATAGGCGACGGCGCGCTCACAGGCGGCCTTGCCTACGAGGCACTGAACAATGCCTCACAGCTGAAGAGCAATTTCATCATTGTTCTTAACGATAACGAGATGTCGATATCGGAAAACATCGGCGGCGTGTCACGTATGCTCAGCGGTATAAGGACCGATCCTTCATATACTCAGTTCAAGGATCGGGTTAAATTCAGACTGATGAAGCTTCCCGGAGGCGGGAAGCTCATAAATGGCATAAGCTCGACCAAACAGAGCATCAAGCAGCTCGTCATACCCGGGATGCTTTTTGAGGACATGGATCTGACTTACGTGGGCCCTGTTGACGGCCACGATATACAAAGCATGATCGATGCTTTCAACAACGCTTCCAGGGTAAAGGGGGCAGTGGTAGTCCATGTGAAGACCAGGAAGGGACGCGGTTACGCGCCTGCTGAGGAGCATCCGGAGAAGTACCATGGGGTGAATCCGTTCATCGTACAGACAGGGGAACCGCGGGATGAGAAGACCGGGCCTTCTTATGCCGATGTTTTTTCAGGCTGTATCTGTGAGATGGCAAAGCATGACCCGAAAGTCTGCGCTGTCACGGCGGCGATGGCCCCTGGGGTAGGGCTTATGCAGTTCCGCAGGCTATATCCAGACCGTTTCTTCGATGTCGGCATAGCTGAGCAGCATGCCACGACCTTTTCCGCCGGTCTTGCTTCGGGAGGAATGAAACCTTATTTCGCGGTCTACTCGTCTTTCCTTCAGAGGGCATATGACCAGATCATATCCGATGTATGTCTTCAGGACATGAATGTCAAGCTCTGCATAGACCGTTCCGGAATAGTAGGAAATGACGGTGAGACGCATCAGGGGCTTTTTGATCTTTCATATCTGCTGCCGATTCCCAACATGAGTATATTCGCTCCCAAAAACGCGGCTGAACTCAAGTCGATACTGGACTTTTCCCTGAATTTTGAAGGACCGCTTGCCATCCGCTATCCCAGAGGGAAGGCGTGGCGTGGCATGGAGGAATTTAACGAGCCCATCAGATACGGCCGCGCTGAAGTCATCTACCGTGAACGAAAAACCGTCATACTGGCAGTCGGAAGCATGGTACGCACTGCTGATGAGGTCAGAACGGAGCTGAAAAAGCTCGGGCTGCCCGTTACTCTTGTTAATGTGCGCTTTGTAAAGCCCTTTGACAGGGAGCTGTTAAGGCAGCTTTCAGAGGATCACGACACTATTATCACTATGGAAGAAAATGTCCTGACGGGAGGCTTCGGAGAGCACATAGCAGCGATCTGTACCGAGGAGGATATACCATTCAGGATCATTCCTATCGGGATACCCAATACTTTTATAGAGCNCACGGCGATGTCAAGGAACTAAAACGCGCCTTCCACCTCGATGCTGATGGGATGCTGAGGACGTTACGAAAGGAAATGGTCTTGGATGAAGCAGAGACTTGATATTCTCGTCGTCTCCCATGGCTTTGCGCAGTCACGGGAGAAGGCAAGAGCCATGATTATGTCAGGCGACATATATGTGAACGGGCAGCGTGAAGATAAGCCTGGAAGCACCTTCACGGAGGATGCAGAGGTGGAATTCAGGGGCAGGAGGCTGCCTTATGTCAGCCGGGGAGGTCTCAAGCTCGAGAAGGCGATAGAAGTTTTCGGAACAGAAGTTAGAGGCAGGATATGCCTTGATATCGGTGCTTCGACAGGCGGCTTTACGGACTGCATGCTTCAGAACGGAGCGGTCAAGGTCTATGCGGTCGACGTGGGTTACGGGCAGCTGGACTGGAAGCTTAGAAATGATTCCAGGGTCGTCAATCTCGAAAAGACCAACGCCAGATACCTGACGAGGGAGCAGATACCTGATATCGCTGACCTTGCCTCGATAGATGTGTCCTTCATTTCCCTGTCCTTGATACTGGGTCCTGTCTGCTCGCTGCTTTCGGAAAAGGGGGAGATCCTCTGTCTGGTCAAGCCTCAGTTTGAGGCAGGAAGGCAGAAGGTGGGCAAGAAGGGTGTCGTGAGCGACCCCGAAGTTCACGAGGAGGTCATCCGTAAGGTCATCGGTTATGCATCACAGCGAGGCCTTGTGGTCAGGGGACTTGATTATTCTCCGGTCAGGGGACCGGAAGGAAATATTGAATTTCTGCTGTTTTTGTCGAAGGACGGCACATTGACTGCTGTGGACGCAGACCCTAAAGCTGTCGTAGAGAAGGCGCATACAGAGCTTGTGCCTCGCCAGGAGCACCGGATATAGATAAGGTTCTGCGGGCAGGGGCGGTCCGGCAAGATCATTAAGATCGATATAGTCGAAAGCCGGCAGAGGAAGGATAAAGAGAATGGAAAAGTTCTTGATAGTGACAAATGAAGCCCGAGATCCTGGATTTGAAATCACCGATAGGATGATGGATTATATCCACAAAAAGGGCGCCTCATGCTGGAGCGCGAATAAGATGATGGCCGATGGCACTCCTTTTGACATGGCTAAGGCGGCGGAGCTCGTGGTGGATGATGCCGATTGTGTCCTGGTCCTGGGTGGGGACGGCACTCTGCTCAGGGCGGCCAGGAAGCTGGTTCACAGGAACATACCATTTCTTGGCATAAACAGCGGCCACCTGGGATATCTCACCGAAGGCGATAAGAGCAAGGCCGAGGATATCCTTGACAGAGTTATGGCCGATGAATATTTCCTCGAGGAGAGGATGATGCTCATGGGGCGTATCGTGGCTCCCGACGGAACAGTGAGGTCGGAGGGCATTGCGCTCAACGACATAACGCTGAACCGCTGCCGTTACCTTCGTATCATAAAATTCAAGCTTTATGTAAACGGAGAGTTTCTATATTACTACACGGCTGACGGCATCATCGTATCAACGCCCACCGGTTCGACTGCCTACAGCCTGTCCTGCGGAGGTCCTGTCGTTGAACCCACGGCCAGGCTTTTTGTCATAACCCCTATAGCGCCTCATTCGCTCAATAACCGCAGCCTCATACTCTCAGCGAATGATAAGCTTGAGCTGGAGCTTATAGGCGCGGGTTCATCGGATCCCGGAGCGACTACGGGATTCGTATCCTATTATGACGGAGAGGACGCGGTTACCCTCCAGCCTGGGGACAGGATAGAGATAGTGAAGTCAAAGAGCGTCGCGAAGATAGTTAAGCTAAGCCGACAGAGCTTTCTGGAGACTATAAGGATCAGGATGTCATGATAGGCAGCCGAAGCTTAAGCTTATTGGTATAATTCATATTAGGTAACTATTCAGCACCCCAGACTCGGGATGCTGCGCATCCCTCGTTGCGGGGGCGGTCAGAGGCGCTGCGCGCCTTGTCCGCCCCAAGATAACTGTTATAATACGTCCGAAGCGCAAGCACTTCGTCCTGTATTCTAACAGTTATCTTGGGGTGCTGAATAATTACCATATTAGGTACTATCGGAATCGGGTTTCATGGGATCCAAGAAGCTATCGGAACCAGGTTTCATGAAATACCAGGTTTCATGAAATTCTGATGTGTTTTGAAAGGATTATTTGTGCTTATAAATCTGCATGTACATGATTTTGCCTTGATCGATGACGTGGATATCGAACTGGGCCCGGGACTGAATATATTGACCGGAGAGACGGGCGCGGGAAAATCGATCTTGATCGATGCCGTTAACGCCGCCTTGGGGCAAAGGATGAGGAAGGATTCCGCAAGGGGAGATGGCTGCCGGATAGACCTCACCTTTACCGTGGACAACGACCGTCTGGCGGAGGCTCTTGAGAAGGAAGGTATAAAAGACACCGAAGGAACAGTGATCCTGAGCCGCAGGGTCATCGGAGGGCACAGCCTCTTTCGTATTAATGATGAGGCTTCAACTGCCGCCAGGGTGCGCAGGGCGGCGGAGCTTTTGATCGACATCCACGGGCAGCAGGAGAATGCTTCCTTGTGCCGCCCGTCCAGACAGCTGGAGCTTGTAGACCGTTTCGCGGGCAGTGAGGACGAGGAACAGAGAAGCCAGGTAGCTTCGGCTTATACTAGGTGGAAAACATGCTCCGATGCTATGGAGGAGTTCTCACGTGACGAGGACCAGAGGATAAGGGAACAGGATCTGCTGGAATACGAGGTGAAGGAGATCGAGGAAGCTTCTCTTCGCGATGGAGAAGAAGAGGAGCTGACCGCCATATACAAGAAATACGCGAACAGCCGAAAGCTGACCGAGCTTCTGGCGGGGGCTGAGGACGAGCTTTCAGGTTCAGAGGGGGCGGCAGAGTCGCTGTCAAGGGCAGTCAGGCGCATAAGCTCCGCGGCTGCCATAGATGACGGCATCGGCGCGGTGCTTGCTGATTTTGAGAGCGTGGAGAATGAGCTTTCCGACGCGCTGAGAGGCCTGGCGGATTATGTCAGAGGGCTTGAATATGACCCGTCTGAGCTTACAAGAATTGAGGAGCGCCTTGATCTGATACACAGGCTTCAGAGAAAATATGGCAGAACTACAGAGGACATACTCGATTCACTTGACAAGAAGCGGGAACGTCTGGCCATGCTGCAGCATTTTGATGAGCGCAGGATGAAAGCCGAAGATGATCTCAAGGCTGCGCTCGCAGTTCTTGAGGAGGAGACCTTGAAGCTGTCAGATATAAGGCGCAAGGCAGCTGTTCCTCTGTCGGCCGAAATATCCGAGGCTTTGGCAGACCTTGGCTTTTTAAGTCATGATTTTGAGATATCCTTCAATAGAGATGGCGCCGCCGATGGCGATAAGCTGTCCGGAAGGATGACTGCAAATGGGGCGGATGAGGCGGAGTATCGCATACGGCCAAATCCGGGAGAGCCAATGCTTCCTGTAGCGCAGATCGCTTCCGGCGGTGAGCTGTCACGCATAATGCTCGCCATGAAAGCCGTGCTCGCGGAAAAAGACGAGATACCATCGCTGATCTTTGATGAGATCGATGCGGGAATCAGCGGCAGGACAGCTCAGCGTGTCTCGGAGAAGCTTCATGTGATAGCGGTTTGCCGGCAGGTTATCTGTATTACCCATCTTCCGCAGATAGCTGCTATGGCTGACAGGCATTTTCGTATAACGAAAGAATATGACGGAGACCGAACCAGCACCAAAGTGCGTCTTCTTGAGGAAGAAGAGACTACTGAGGAGCTCGCGAGGCTTCTGGGAGGCGCGGAGCTTACAGAGACGGTTTATAGAAGCGCGATGGAGATGAAGAAGCTGGCGAACAAGGTGAAGGCAGGCGCTTCCGCCATGCCACAAGACTGAATATCAAGACTGAATATAAAGAAGCGGAGCGCATCACTCGCTTGTGGAGGTATGCGCTCCGCTTTTGTGAAAAGCGATGAAATCGATCATACGATCAGCTGCCGGAAAGGCAGTCATATAACGCGCTCGAGCAGCTGTCCGATATGATATATGTTCACACGATCAGTCGTTCTTTGCGCAGAGCATGTCATACAGCTCTTCGTATTTTCTCGCGGAAGCTTCCCAGCTGAAGTTGGCGTTCATGCCGCGCTCGATCATCTGGTTCCAGTGCTCTTTATCCTTGAAGGCTTCTTCAGCTTCACGTACCTTGTACATCATCTCATGCGCATTGTAATTCTGGAAGGAGAAGCCGGTGCCGGTATTCTTCTCGGCATTGTACTGCTCAACGGTATCCTTCAGACCGCCGGTCTCGCGCACGATGGGAACCGTTCCGTAGCGAAGGCTGATTATCTGGCTCAGGCCGCAGGGCTCGAAGAGCGAGGGCATAAGGAAGGTATCGCACGCCGCATAGATCTTGTGGGACAGCTCATTTGAATAATAAATGTTCGCTGAGACCTTATCCGGATATTTGTTCGCGAAATAGCGGAACATCTCCTCATAAGCGTAATCGCCGGTACCGAGGATGACAAACTGTACATGATCCTGAAGCATCTCTTCAAAGACGCGGGAGATAAGGTCGAAGCCTTTTTGCTCAGTGAGCCTTGAGACGACGCCGATCATCATGGCGTCAGGATCTTCGGGGAGCTTGAGTTCTTTCTGCAGCGCGGCCTTGTTGACGGCTTTCAGTTCACGGAAATTAGTGACATCGAAATTCGTGTCGATGAACTTGTCTGTCGCGGGATTCCACTCATTGTAATCTATGCCGTTGAGAATGCCGTAGAAATCCTTGCTGCGCTCCCAGAACAAGCCGTGAAGTCCTTCGCCGAAGAAAGGAGTCTTGATCTCCTCGGTGTAGGTGGGGCTGACCGTAGTGATGATGTCAGCGAATTCAAGCGCGCCCTTGAGCATGTTTGAATCTCCGTAAGCTTCAAGCTTGCCGGAGTAGAAGAGGTCTGAGGGGAAACCGGTGATACGCATCATGTCCTCGATGTTCCATACGCCCTGGAACTTCAGGTTATGGATGGTTATGATGCTGCGGATCGACGCGTACCAAGGATTAATGGAGAATTCGTGGCGCAGATAGACGGGCACGAGTCCGACATGCCAGTCGTTGCAGTGAATGATGTCCGGATGGAAATCAATGGAAGGCAGGATGGACAGGACTGCCTTTGAGAAGAACGAGAATTTCTCAGTATCATAGTAAGGATTGGAGTAGGGATAAGGGCCAGCGAAATATTCCTCGTTGTCTACAAAATAGAAGGTAATGCCGTTGAGAACCATCCGCATGATGCCGACATAGCGGTTGCGTCCGCAAAAGTAGGTGTAGAAATGAGTGACATATTCCATCTGATCCCTGTACTTTTCCGGAATGCAGAGATACTTAGGTATGACTACGCGCACATCGTACTCATCTCGGTTAAGGTACATGGGGAGTGCGCCTACGACATCGGCAAGTCCGCCTGTCTTGATAAAAGGCACGCATTCGGAAGCGGCAAGCAGGATTTTCTTCATATGAACACCTCTCTTTTATGGTTGTGATAAAGTGACTGACTTTATATAGGTTATTATATCATGAAGAGACTGGAAAAAACAGATGATTTATAAAATGATTATATATATTTCGTATCGTATATCAGAATTCTATGTGTATTTGACAGGGTATTATATGAGGCACAAGAACAGAACAAGGCAAAAATATATTGCCATTTGGAGGGACGAAGCATGATGATACCTGAATACCTGATGAGCGTGGGATATCTTGAGAAGCAGGATCTGCGAGGAAGCTACAAAGGCATGTGTTACCGTCTCCATGTGGAAGCGTCAGATGTGAAGGGGGAGCCGGGAGTGCTCAAGGTCTGGTGCTGGCCTCAGCCGCTTTGCTTTGAGGCGGCGCGGCCGGAGAGCAAGCAGGAGGGGTCTTTCAGGTTCAACGCCGAAGGCATAGCGGAGGCTGGCAGGTGGCTTGAGGAAAGATATGGTGCAGGCGAGTGGAAGACCGGTAACTATCTGCGTCGCTTCTGAGCGCGGATCGTCACTCCTGAAATGCAGAACTGACATGCCATCGAAAGCGTCGCTTCTGAGCGCGGATCGTCAGGCGAAGCGTGTTCCGTATGTCCTATGCTTGTGAAGGGCTAATGAATAGCCGTGGTGATACCGCAAAGCGGCAAAGCGGCTAAGCATCTAAGCAGCGGCAAAAAGTTCGTATTGTCAAGCAAAAATACTTGACAAAGCCCGACCTATGGGATATCATGTGTCGGGTGATAGATATGAATGACATTCTCGAACGTTCATTGCTCTACGATTTTTACGGAGAGCTGCTGACTGACAGACAGAAGAAGGTATATCAGGCGGTTGTCTTCGACGACCTCTCCCCGAGCGAGGTAGCGGAAGAAGAAGGCATAAGCCGTCAGGGGGTGCACGACATGGTGCGCCGCTGCGAGAAGCTGCTTCAGGGATATGAGGACAAGCTCGGGCTGGTCGCGCGCTTCTCTCAGACAAAGGATCTGGTAGCACAGATTCGGCAGCAGGCGGAGCTGTTTAGAAAGACAGGCGATGTGTCCTGCGTGAGCCGTATAGAACATATTTCCATGGAAATAGGAGAGCTGTGATTTATGGCATTTGAAAGCCTTTCAGAAAAGATACAGAACGTTTTTAAAAAGCTCAGAGGCAAGGGCATCCTGACAGAGGATGACGTTAAAGCCGCGCTGAAAGAGGTCCGCATGGCACTGCTTGAAGCTGATGTCAACTTCAAGGTCGTGAAGCAGTTCACGAAGTCGGTGCAGGAGAGGGCAGTGGGTGCAGACGTCATGAACAGCCTCACCCCCGGACAGATGGTTATCAAGATAGTCAACGAAGAGATGGTAAAGCTTCTCGGTTCGGAGACTACTGAACTTGAGCTTAAGCCTTCGAATGAGATCACTATCATTATGATGGTCGGACTCCAAGGTTCGGGCAAGACCACCACTGCCGCTAAGATCGCTGGAAAGCTGAAAGCAAAAGGCCGCAAGCCCATGCTCGTGGCCTGTGATATTTACCGCCCTGCTGCCATAAAGCAGTTGGAGGTGAACGCTAAGAAACAGCAGGTTGAGTTCTTCTCGATGGGAGACAGCATCTCGCCTGTAGATATAAGTAAGGCAGCTGTAGAGCACGCCAGGAAGAACGGATTCAACGTCATTATCATAGATACTGCCGGCCGCCTTCACATCGATGAAGCCATGATGGAGGAGCTTCAGGCTATAAAAGCTGCCGTACCTGTGACCCAGACTGTTCTGGTGGTTGATGCCATGACCGGTCAGGACGCGGTGAACGTAGCCGGTTCATTTGATGAGAAGATCAATATCGACGGGATAGTCGTGACGAAGCTTGACGGCGACACACGAGGCGGCGCCGCGCTGTCCATCCGCTCTGTCACCGGCAAACCGATACTTTACGTCGGTATGGGAGAAAAGCTGTCAGATCTTGAGCAGTTTTATCCGGACCGCATGGCGTCCCGCATACTCGGCATGGGAGATATCCTGACGCTCATAGAAAAAGCCCAGGCGCAGGTCGATGATGAGAAGGCCAAGGAGATGAGCCAGAAGTTTCGGAAGGCAGACTTTGACTTCAACGATTTCCTTGAGCAGTTCAGACAGATACGCCAGATGGGCGGCATAGGCGACCTGATGAACATGATACCTGGCGTTAGCGGCAGAATGAAGGATGCCGACATGCCTGATGACAGCCAGATCGTGAGGATTGAGTCGATCATTCTTTCGATGACTCCTGCCGAGAGGGCTCGCCCCGACATCATCAATCCTTCTCGTAAAAAGCGCATAGCAAGGGGCGCGGGTGTGGACATCACTGAGGTGAACCGACTGATGAAGCAGTACGAGCAGTCTAAGAAGATGATGAAGCAGGTCTCCGGCATGATGAACAAGGGTCGGATCGGAGGCCGTGGAGGACTGTTCGGGGGACTCAAGCTTCCGTTCTGAACCGATATGACATGCGGGGCTGACTATTCAAGATAATCAGGATGTTTGGATCGGTTGTTAATGCCTGACCAGGCTTGATACAGCAACATGTACGCTTAAACCAGAAGTACCGCTTCTGTTTTAATAAAGATAATATACTTTTTGACAAGACCTTCAGGAGGAAAAAGAAAATGGCAGTTAAGATTCGTCTTAAGAGGATTGGTAAGAAAAAAGCGCCTCAGTATCGCGTCGTCGTCGCAGACAGCCGTTCACCCAGGAATGGCCGTTTTATCGAAGAGATAGGCCACTATGACCCCACCCAGGAGCCTAGCGTCGTGAAGATCGATCAGGAGAAGGCGAAGAAGTGGCTCTCCGTTGGCGCAAAGCCTACTGAGACTGTCGCTAAGCTTTTGAAGATCGCTGAAGCAGAGTAAGCCTAACTTAGGAGGACCAGCATGAAAGAACTGGTAGAGGTGATCGCGAAGGCTCTGGTGAATCATCCTGAGTCGGTGCACGTCACTGAATTCGAAGGTGATCGTGAGACAGAACTCACCCTTACTGTCGATCCTGCCGATATGGGCAAGGTCATCGGCCGTCAGGGGCGTATTGCTAGGGCGATTCGCACGGTTCTGAAGGTTCAGGCGACCCGAGAGGACAAGAGGGCTTCTCTTGACATTATCTCGGAGGACGAGTGAGGCTCAGATACATCAGGGCAGCTAATCGGTCATTTCAAACGGAGAGTGACGTCGCTCTTCGTTTGAAATGACGCATTTTTTGTCTAGAGGATTATCGTGAAAAAAGCCGGAATCAATCGGATTCAGGAAGAGAAGGACGATGGAAGATTTGCTAAGAGTTGGAGTGGTCGCGAATACTCATGGACTGAAGGGCGAAGTGAAGGTATATCCCACAACGGATGATATAGGAAGATTTGCTTACCTCAAAGATATAGTTCTTCAATCACCAAAAGGCGCCTTGCCGTTGACAGTCGAGAAAGCAAGGATCGTCAAGAACATGGTTGTCGTGAAATTCTCGGAATATGACAGCATCGATGATGTGATATCGTGGAAGGGCTGCGATCTGATGGTGACCAGAGAAAATGCGATCCCGCTGGAAGAGGGCGAATATTTCATAGCAGACCTTATTGGATGCAGCGTGGTCGAGGAGGATGGGAGACAGCTGGGCCGCCTTAAGGATGTGCTGCAGACAGGGGCGAATGATGTCATCATCGTGGACAAGGGAGAAGAGAAAGAGCTGCTTATCCCGTGGATAGATGAATGTATGGTGTCTGTAGACACGGACAAAGGAATCATAGTTGTCAAGCTGCTGGACGGTCTGGAGGAGCTTTGATACATATGAATTTTTATGTTTTGACACTTTTCCCTGAGCTTATAACTCAATCCTGCCGTTACAGCATAGTAGGCCGTGCCATAATGGAAGAGAGGCTCACTCTTGAGGCGATATGCTACCGCGATTTTGCGGACGAGAACCGCAAACGAAGAGTGGACGACTACACCTATGGAGGCGGGGCCGGCATGGTGATACAGCCCGGTCCGATCGTGAGATCATTCCGTTCCATCGAAACCCGGCTAAGTCCCAGGCGGCGGGTGATATACGTCACGCCTCAGGGGAGGCTTTTCGACGAACAGCTCGCGATAGAACTGTCTCAGGAGGATGATGTGGTATTTCTCTGCGGTCATTATGAGGGCGTGGATGAAAGAGCCCTTGATATCCTTAACGCCGAGTGCGTGTCTATTGGAGATTACGTGCTTTCAGGAGGGGAACTTCCGGCTCTTGTCATGATAGATGCCATAGCAAGACGGATTCCCGGCGTTCTGCACAACGATGAGTCGGCCGATATTGAATCCCTGTCGGACGGTACTTTGGAATATCCACAGTACACAAGACCGGTGGAATTCGAGGGGAGACGTGTTCCGGAGATCCTTCTTTCGGGACATCACGCGAATATCGGAAAATGGAGGCGCGGTCAGTCTCTTATGCGCACGAAGGAAAGAAGGCCGGATCTTTTTGAGAAGCTGGAGCTTACGAAGGAAGACCGGATGCTTCTCATAGCGGCTGAGGATGAAAAAACTCAGCAACAGACAGTTTGAGCAGTATCAGAGCAAGAGTCGGGGCAAGACTGAACAAAAGAAGCAAAAGAATAAAAAGAAGCAAAAGTACAAAAGTATTAAAAACAGCTTGCGCGAATCATAGATTTGTGCTAATATTTGTCTTCGGTGACAAAAAAGAGGGATGGTCCGCTGCCGGATTTCGGTCATGAACATCCAGATATCAGGAGGAATTATGAACGACATTATCAGAAAGATCGAACAGGAACAGATGCGCGAAGGCGTCGGCAACTTCAGAGTAGGCGATACTGTTCGTGTATACGCCAAGATCAAGGAAGGAACCCGCGAGAGGATTCAGGTTTTCGAAGGCACTGTCCTGAAGAGGCAGCATGCCGGAGCACGTGAGACCTTCACAGTAAGGAAGATCACACAGGGCGTTGGGGTCGAAAGGACATGGCCGCTTCACTCTCCCGTTGTTGAGAAGGTTGAAGTAGTACGCCGCGGCAAGGTTCGCAGGGCGAAGCTGAACTACCTCAGGGGACTTAAGGGCAAGGCATCCAAGGTCAAGGAAATTATCAGGTAATGTTTCAGGGGGGACTCATATGTGAATATGATGTCCCTCTTTTAATATCATTCCACATCAGCACGATATAAAACCCTGATCAGCACAGCATCAATTTATTATAGTACGACTGTAATCTATATTAGCACGGCATCAATTTATAATAGTACGACTGCAATCTGTATTAGCGCGGCTCAATCTATCGGGAAGGGTGAGGACAAATGATCATACAATGGTATCCAGGACACATGACAAAGGCAAAAAGGGAGATGGAGCAGGCTATAAAGCTCGTCGACCTTGTGATCGAGATATTGGACGCGAGGGCTCCGGAAGCCAGCAGGAATCCGGACATAGATAAGCTTGCCGAAAACAAAGCCAGATTGATTCTCCTAAATAAGGCAGATATGTCCGATCCTTCGGTGACGAAGATGTGGGTGAATTATTATCAGAGCCTAGGAATAGAAGCAGTTCCCCTGGATTCGAGAAACCGTGGGAGCATGAAGGCTGTCCGCGCGGCTGTTGACAGGGCGAGCGAGGAACGGCGCGAGAGGAACAGGCGAAGAGGCATCATGAACAGGCCGGTACGCGCCATGGTTGCAGGCATCCCGAATGTCGGCAAGTCTACATTTATCAACAGCTTCGCGGGCAAGGCGTCTGCTAAGACAGGCAACAAGCCGGGCGTGACCAAAGGGACACAGTGGATCCGACTTGACAAGAACGTGGAGCTGCTTGACACTCCCGGCATACTCTGGCCGAAATTCGAGGATAATGACACAGGCGAGAAGCTTGCCCTGATAGGTTCTGTGAGCGAAGAAGTCATCAACAAGGAAGAGCTTGCGATGAGAGGCCTGTCTATCCTCAAGGAGAGATATCCACAGGTCGTATCCGTGCGCTATAAGGTCGATGAGGGCAGGGACAGCGCCTCGCTTCTTTCTGATATCGCCGCAGCGAGGGGCTGTCTGCAAAAAGGAGGAGAAGCTGACACCGAAAAAGCGGCGGGTGTAGTCCTTGAAGAATTCAGAAACGGCAAGATCTGCCGGCTCAGTCTGGAGAAGCCGCCTGTCTTATGATATCCGTAAGCCGCGTGATATGTGACACCGAATCAGATGATTTTTAGGATGTGAGGTTGAATATGCCAAGAAAAATAGATCCGGAGAAGGAGCATCTTCGTCTTGAAAAAATGAAGGAATATGAGTATCAGTACTCTGACCAGGTTATCATCTGTGGAGTCGATGAGGCGGGCAGGGGACCTCTGGCAGGACCAGTGGCGGCAGGAGCAGTAATCCTTCCTCGTGAAGCGGAGATTTTCTATCTCAATGATTCAAAGAAGCTTACTGAGAAGAGGAGGGACGAACTGTATGACCGGATCAAGGAGTGCGCCATCGCGTGGAATGTCGCGATTGCTGATCATGAGACTATAGACCGCGTTAACATACTCCAGGCCGATTATCAGGCTATGCGCGATGCCGTCAATGGTCTGTCCGTGAAGCCGCAGGTACTTTTCAATGACGCGGTCATCATCCCGGATCTTGACATTGAGCAGGTAAAGCTCATCCATGGGGATGCCATTTCGGTGTCTATCGCCGCCGCGAGCATTATGGCGAAGGTCACGAGGGACAGACTGATGTATCACTATGACGCGCTGTACCCGGAATATGGTTTTGCCAGAAACAAGGGCTATGGCACTGCTGAACATATAGCGGCCATAAAGAAATATGGTCCCTGCCCCATACACAGGATTACGTTTATCAGAAAATTTATATAACTATTCAGCACCCCAGACTCGGGATGCCGCGCATCCCTCGTTATGGGGCGGCCAGAGACGCTTCACGCCTTGTCCGCCCCTAGATAACTGTTATAATACGTCCGCAGAGCAAGCGCTTCGTCCTGTATTCTAACAGTTATCTTGGGGTGCTGAATAATTACAAATATACTAACCCAGTTGATGCATGATGGCGAAGGACGGATGGCATCGGATATGAGGAAGCTCATAGGCGCGGCCTATGCATGAGGGCTGAGTATGGGCTGCATCGGATATGAGGAGATGCACAGATGCATAGGAATAACAGACGCACGGGCATAAGATATGAGGATATTGCGGCGGATTATTTGACGAAGCATGGATTCCTTATTTTGGATCGGAATTTCCAGCGTCGTATAGGGGAACTTGATATCGTGGCGATGGACGGTGAAGTTCTGGTTTTCCTGGAGGTAAAGTATCGCTCAGGGGATTCCTACGGCAGACCGGAAGACGCGGTAGGGGTATTCAAGCAGCAGACGATTCGCCGTATGGCCCAGATGTACATCAATGTCAGGCACATTCCGGACGATACTACGTGCCGCTTCGATGTCATAGCGATTGATGGAAGAGGCGAAGTCATGCATTACAAGAATGCTTTCGGAGGACTGGTCTAGATATCCGGTAAAAACCGTAGATGTTTCAACGAGGATTTATGGCAAAGATACAGATACTAGGTGTAGTATCACAACAAATATGTTATAATCAATCTGGTATGTAATTATACATCGTCTGTATGCTGTCACAGCTTTCATACGTTGTTGCAGCACAGGCGTGTTAGGGGTGTTCACTATAGTATTATGATCAGATGAAGCGAAGAGCGCACCCTGTCATATAACAAGGTTTTTTCTTAATAGTAAAGGAGGTGTCCTATGAGAACTTCTGGTGAATACAGACGAATAGCAAGGGAGCGCCTGTCAGACAAGTGGGGCAAAGCGATAATCGCTGCCATGATAATGTCTTTTCTTGGCGTGTCAATGGCATTTGTGAATGGGAATGTGACCGTCAACTATGAAGACACATCAGTATCTCCCCTGACGAAGCTGATCAATCATCCTGCATGGGCGAAGTACGCGGGCTTTTTTGCAGCCGTCAGTGTGCTTATAACAATTATTTCCGTGATCAATTTTGTTATAGGCGGTGCGGCGGATCTTGGTTACGCGCGTTTTAATATGCGCATTGCAGAAGGCGATGACGTTGAGACCGTTGATATATTTTCTCAGATGAAGAGGCTGATAGATGGCTTTGTATACAGGCTTCTGATGGTCATATATCTAATATTGTGGACGCTTTGCTTTATCATTCCCGGCATTGTCAAGACCTTTTCGTATGCTCTGACTCCTTACATCATGAATGACTACCCTCAGCTTAGCCCGAATCAGGCGATAACTATGTCAAGGAAGGTCATGGATGGCAGGAAAGCAAAGCTGTTTGGACTGTACCTTAGCTTTATCGGATGGGCTATCCTTGCAAACTCACCGAATATTATTCTTGCATTCATCGCCAACAGCGATTCTTACGATTTCATCGCCAGTCCGCTCACGTTTATAACAGTAATGGTTCTGACAGCGACGGTATGGGCGGCAAATTGCATGCTGAATACATATGCGAAGGCTGCGGAAGCTGCCTTTTATAAGGATGCCATAGAAGACTATGCCAGGCTGAATGCTGATTACGGCAACAACGCGAATTTTGGCAATGCATATTCCGCGGGGTATGGTCAGAATGATTCTCAGGGCATCTCTCAGAACGGATACTTCAATTATGGAACAGGCAGCAACTTCGCAAACCCGGATTTACACAGCGGCACTGACGCGGAAGGCAATGTGAATACAGAGAACTATAGCTATGGCGGCGGTTCGGGCAGTGAGGGAAGCTCATCTGTTGAGAATCCCTTCGAGATAAGATAAATGACAGGTAAGAATCTCGAAGAGACTGTCTCGTCTCTGGATGAGCTCATCGCCTCGGTGGCTGACATCGATTTAACCGCGCAGGAAAGCGCAAGGCGTAGATGGGATTCCATCGCGAAGCCCATACGTGGTCTTGGTCTCATGGAGGAAGCCCTAGTACGCATCGCGGGCATTCAGCGCACTCCCAGGATCAGTATCAAGAAGAAGTGCGTGGTAGTCATGTGTGCCGACCACGGCGTGATCAAGGAGGGCATCTCCCAGGCAGACGAGGATGTGACCAGGATCGTTGCGGAGAATTTTTCACGTCGAAAGACATCCTGCGCGATCATGGCGGATATCGCGGGAGCGGATGTTTTTCCTGTCGATATAGGTATGGTGAGAGACGCTGCCGTAGAGAACCGCAAGATCTCGAGAGGAACCGCGAATATGCTTGTCGAGGCAGCGATGACCAGGCAGCAGGCTCTCGCCGCGGTTTGGGAGGGAGCATGCAAGGTAAAGGAACTCTCGGAGCAGGGCTATGAGCTTGTCGCGGTCGGCGAGATGGGGGCGGGCAATACCACAGCCGCCAGCGCGATAGCCACTGTTCTCCTGGGGCTTGCCACGGAGAAGGCGACCGGCAGAGGAGCCGGGCTTTCCGATGAAGCCTACAAACATAAGATAGAAGTGATCAGGAAGGCCATAGAACGCAATAACCCTGATGCCGGCGACCCGGTAGATGTCTTGTCAAAGGTAGGAGGGTTAGATATCGCAGGCATGGCCGGCGTGTATCTGGGCTGTGCCTCAAGCGGCATGGCTGCTGTTGCGGACGGCATTATATCATTGGCGGCAGCACTCATCGCGGTACGGCTTTGCCCTCTGGCAGGTCAGTACATACTCCCGTCCCACAGACCTGCGGAGCCTGCCGGAGACTCATTGCTGAAGGAGCTGGACATGAAACCATTTTTCGATTGTGGACTGGCTCTCGGCGAAGGGGCAGGCGCAGTGATGCTTTTTCCTCTGCTTGACATGGCGGACGCTGTGTACGAGGGCATGGATACCTTTGAGGAGATAAATGTCGGCAGATATCAGTATCATGCGGGCGGAGCAGATGACAGAGAGACCTCTTGTCAGAATGAACTGCACTGATGGTGGCTGGGATGAGTTTTGAGTTGGTCATAGGCGGAGCGGCCAGCGGGAAGTCGGAATACGCGGAGCAGGCAGCCGTCGAGGTGGCGGCACAGCTGAAAACTGCTGACCTGGTCTATATCGCGACCATGGCCGCTAGGGATAGTGAGAGCTTGAGGCGGATAGAAGACCATCGGCGGCGCAGGTCGGGAAGAGGGTTCAGGACGATCGAGAAACCGACGGATCTGTCGGCTATTGACGACATCGATGGCGCCGTCGTTGTGCTGGAGGATCTTTCCAATCTTACAGCAAACGAACTTTTCGTATATGAGGATGGGGCTTTCTTTGAGAGAACCCCGGAGCTTGCTTTAGAAAAAGTACTTGATGGGATCGATCATCTCATCATGAAGAGCGCGTGCCTTATCGCCGTGACCAATGATATCTTTGAGGATGGGGGCATGCTTGAAGGCTCGATGTTAAGCTATACTAAGCTTTTAGGGGAGATAAACTCAGCCGCGGCTTTGAGGGCGGACAGAGTTACCGAGCTTGTCTGCGGTACACCGGTTTCCTGCAAATATGGTTACAAGACAGAGGAGGCCGGAGCTGCGCGCGAAAAGGCCGCATGCGTGAGGGATGAAGAAGAGCCGCATCCGCCAAGGATTATTTTTATCACAGGTGGCTTTTGCCAGGGTAAGACAGCTTTCGCAAGGTCTATTGTATCTTCATTAAAGATGTCAGGTGCCGGGCATGTCATGCTTGTGGATGATTTTCATCATAGTATAAGACAAGCTATGACGCAGATGATGAACCGAGGCTCAGAAACAGGATCAGATTTTTCATGCTCTGACACTATAACTGAGTATAAATGCTGCGGCAGAGAATGTGCTCATAGATTAATTAAAGGGCTTTGTGGGCAGGATTATTCTGCTGTTGTTGTGATATCTGCCCTTCCGTGTTCGGGACCGGTTCCCATAGATCAGTTTGAGAGAAGCTGGCGCGATGAAGTAGGAAAAGCCTGTCAGGTTATTGCGATGTATTCATCGGAGGTGTACAGGATGCTGTGCGGTATTCCTCAGAGATTAAAGTGATAAACATAACAGTTGGCATATTTCCAAGGAGATAGTTAGAGTGAGAATGAGAAACAGGCGTTTGCCGGCATTGCTTGCAGCCATGGCAATATTTATACTTTTGTTATCAGGCTGCTCCGCTGAGGAAAAGGACAATAGAAGATTATGGGCTAGGTGGCTGAGCAGAAGGTCGTCAGAGGAGTCCGGTGAGGCCAAGCTTGATGATATCCTCATTCCCGAGGGGGTGGATATTGACGGCGTTGACATAGGAGGGTTGAAGGCTGAAGAGGCCAGGACTCAGCTGAAGGAATACTATGGGGATGAAAAGGGCTTCGATATTTCCTTGATGTGGAACGGCGTCTTAGCCGGCACCATGAACTCCATAGAATTGGGGCTTACAGCTGACATTGATGCCGCGCTTGGTGAAGCCGTTGCCATCGCTGAAAGAGGAAATGTCCTGAGACAGTACAGGAGTCTCCGGGATGTGTCAATGGGCAGGCTGCACATAGAAGCCCCCAGATATTTTGAAGGCAGCATAGTGGAGAGCTTTGTTAAGAATATTGACGATGAGAACATGGTCAAACCCGTTGAAGCCAAGATAAAGTATAACAATGGTTCATTTTCTGTGACGGATTCATCTGAAGGCTATGGCGCGGATATAGAAGCCACTGTCAAGGCAGTGAAGAAAGCTGCTCTGTTGGCCAGGGAGGATATATCCGTGGATGTCGTTATGGAGACAAGGAAACCTCATTTTACCAAGGAGGCATTATCAAAGATTCACGATGTGCTGGGCAGGTATTCCACTCAGTACGGCGGAAATTCCTGGACCAGGGAACAGAACGTCATGCTGGCCACATCAAGGCTTGGCGGCCTGGTTCTCATGCCGGGTGATCAGGCTTCCGCGAGCGCGTTGATGCTCGAGAGAACAGTGGAGAACGGCTACAAGGTCGGCAATATTTATCTTAATGGCGCTGTCGAAAACGGGATAGGCGGAGGAGTCTGCCAGGTTGCCTCAACTCTGTACAATGCCCTGCTATTGGCCGAGATACAGGTGGATGAGCGGCATAACCATTCTATGGTAGTCTCATATATAAAACCGGGCAGGGATGCCACGATTTCTGAGGATTACAAAGACCTGAAATTCACCAATAATTTAGATAATCCAATCTATATTTTCAGTGATTCGGATGGGGTTAATGTCACATTTACGGTATATGGAGTTGAGACGCGTCCGGCCAACAGAAAAGTCACATATCCGGTGACGGTGGTATATGAGATAGAGAATCCGGGGGGCACTCCTGAGATGGAGGTCTATCTTGAGAAGGTCGTGACAGTGGACGGCAAAGAAGAGTCTCGTAAGAAGCTGCACTCTGATTATTATGAAGCATCAGCACAGACGGCAACGGGCTGATGTGGGACTCGCCTTACGAGGATGATGGTGGTCGGTGATATGAACAAGGAAATGGAGTCCAGCATTATAGCGCTTGAGAAGCTGTCCGAGCTGAAAGAGATCATGGAGCGCTCAGGCTGTCCTAAGCAGGAGTCTGAGATACGCATTATCCGTGTACTTATAGCTTTGATCGGAGAGGCTTCCGGCTTGCCGTCTGCTTCATATGAGGATTCATGGGCATCCCCTTTATGGGAATCTGAGCTCCTGTGGAAAGAGCTGCCCGGGCGCTCGTTTCCTGAGGAATACGAGGATAAGCTTGAGGAATGCCGCTCGCTTGAATGGCTGCGCATCCCTACGGTGATATTCGGAGCGATGTTCCAGCAGTTCATGAATCAGAACAGACGCAGGGAATGGGGGGCGTATTATACATCTGAAGAGAACATAATGCGTGTGATCCGTCCGCTTTTTTTGGATGAGCTGGAGGGGGATTTCAGGCGCTGCGGCACGAATCGACAGAAACTCTTATCATTTTTAAAACATCTCGGCAGACTTACTTATCTGGATCCTGCCTGTGGCTGCGGAAACTTCCTCATCGTGGCTTATGTCAAGCTAAGGGAACTTGAGGAGAAGGCCATACGTGCCATACAGGCTCTGGATGGACAGATGATCGATATAGGAGCCTACAGGACTGTGTCCTTGGGACAGTTCTACGGTATCGAATACGAACCGTTTCAGGCGGAGATAGCCCGCCTGAGCCTGTGGATGGCTGAAAAACAGACAGATAACCTTCAGCAGGCCGGCCGGATGACAGAGCGCGATGGGAAAGGAGCGCACATAATCTGCGCTGATGCCCTCACCGTGGATTGGAACGATATCGTTCCCGCGGCCGGCTGCTCATATGTGATGGGTAATCCTCCTTTTGTAGGAGCAAGGCTCATGAATACCGAGCAGAAAAATGATATGAGGCTTGTCTTTTCTGACACTCCTTCCGCGGGGGACCTTGACTATGTCGCGGCATGGTACAGAAAGGCCGCGGAGTATATGACTGTGCCTCCTTCCCGGCATATCAAGGCTGCTTTTGTTTCAACCAACAGCATTACTCAAGGGAAGCAGGCGGGAATCCTGTGGAATCAGCTGGCGATTAACTTCCATGTAGAGATACAGTTTGCGGTCAGGACGTTTATCTGGAACACGGATTCACAGACAAAAGCAAGGGTGCACTGTGTTATCATAGGCTTTTCCGCGGCGAACAGCAGGGGCAAGGTGCTGTACGATGGGAACGATAAGCAGTACGTCCCTCACATCAACGGTTATCTTGTCCCGGCTCCTGATATCTATGTGACGGCAAGAACCGCTCCCATCGTCGATGTGGCGAAGATGAACTTCGGCAGTATGCCCAACGATGGCGGTCATCTCATTCTTGATGGGGAAGAGATGCGTGAGCTGATCATGAAGGCTCCGGAAGCAGAACCATGGGTATTTCCTTTTGTTGGCTCGGAGGACTACATAAATGGAAAGGAGCGCTATTGCCTTTGGCTGAAAGGGGTCGATGAGGACAAATGGCGCGCCGTCCCTGAAGTGTCTTCGCGAGTCGAGGCCGTCAGGCAATATCGGTCTTTGAGTTCAAGAAAGGCCACAAACAGGCTGGCCGAAAAACCTGAGCTTTTCGGAGAGATAAGGCAGCCGGATAAGCCTTACATCATTGTTCCCAGGGTTTCCTCGTGTTCAAGACCCTATATTCCGGCAGGATTTGTTCCGGTCACATGGATCGCGGGTGATTCGGCATTGATCATCCCGGGCGGAGACCTGGCGCTGTTCGGAGTAATCATGTCAGCTATGCATATGGCGTGGGTGAAAACCGTGGGAGGCAGGCTTAAAAGTGATTACCGTTATTCTGCTTCGATAGTATACAACAATTTCCCGTTTCCGGACATAGAAGCTGCCAGATCGGCAGGAGTGGAAGAAATGGCTGAGGAAGTGCTTCGTGTCAGACGCTGCTTCCCGACCATGTCTCTTGGCAGGCTCTACAGTGCCGACGGCATGCCTGAATCGCTTAGGGATGTTCACCGACGGCTCGATGAGGCGGTGGACAGCCTCTATGGCGGAAGCTTCCGGACAGATGATGAGAGGATAAGCTTGTTGCTGAACAGGTACGGCGGACTTAAAGCTGCTGCCGACGCTGAAAGCTTTGGATAAATCCGTTATGTTCAAATGTCCACATTGAGTATGCCCATCTTAATGTCGCGGATTATGGAAAAAGATCTTTTATCAACCTGAAAAACAATATATAATGAGGTCATGTATATGTCCATTATCAGACTGGATAAGTACCTTGCCGATGCCGGCGCAGGCACGCGCTCTCAGGTCAAAAGCCTGGTCAAGGCGGGACGGATAAACGTTAACGGAGTACAGGCAAAAGATTATGGAATGAAGATTGACGCGGAAACGGCCAAGGTCCTTTTCGACGGAAAACCAATATCGCGCCAAGGCTTCATATATATAATGATGAACAAGCCCGCAGGTGTGATATCGTCCACGGAAGAACGAAATGATCAGACAGTTGTAGACCTGCTTCCTGAGGAGATTAGAAGAGGACTGTTCCCGGTGGGCAGGCTTGACAGGGACACGGAAGGACTTCTGCTGATATCAAATGACGGGAAGCTTGCGCACAGGCTGCTATCCCCTAAAAAACATGTGCCTAAGAGATATTATGCGGTCGTGGACGGGATGCTCGATGAGGATTCCGTGGAAGCATTTGCGTCAGGTCTAGATATAGGTGATGATAAGCCCGCCAAGCCGGCTATATTGTGTATCATGGATAGAGGGGGATCACGATCCTCCGCGATGGTAACCTTGACAGAAGGACGTTATCACGAAGTGAAGCGCCTTTTCAATGCCATAGGGCGTAACGTGATTTACCTTAAGAGGGTGTCCATGGGGTCTTTAGAGCTTCCTGATGACCTGATGCCGGGGCAATGGCGGGCTTTGAATATGGAGGAATTGGACATGTTAAAGGAAATACCGCAATATCTGTAAAAAAAAGTTAATAAATATTTTAGAACTACGCAAAGCTACGTTGACAGTTTATGGATAGTGTGGTATCATTCAATGGTGTGCGAAAATGGTTACAGTATGTTGGATTATATGCTTTATGAGTTATCTGCGATCCAACATTCTTGCTTGTTTTTTTGTAAGAGGGAAGGGGTGCCAAGAAGAGAAACAATCTTTTAGAAACCGAAAACAATATTTCTTTTACAAAAACTAAATAAGGAGAAAAAAATGCAGAAGAAAAGGAGAAAAGGCGGACTCATGAGCCTGCTGGCTCTGGTCATGGTACTTAGCATGGTCGCCACCACTGTTGCGTTTGCTGAACCCGATGAGGGTGAGACTTCAAACACAGGTGCTGCGACTGAACAGGAGTCATCCAAGAAGGATGATGATGGCGCAGAGGAGGTCGATCTCCAGAAGCTGATCATCGCTCTGTCCGCACCCGAAGTCGAGAAGGTAAAGGATGAGGAACCCGAAGAGGTAACTGTCCCTCAGACAGAGGTTGCAGAGCCTGACGAGGATGAGGAATCTTCTTCCGAAGAGACCACTGAGAAGGAGGAGAAGCCCGCTGCCGTTACCGAGCCTCAGGATGAGGAGACAGAGGCGCCTGAAGATGAGGAGCCTGCATCAGAACCAGTCAAGAACACTCAGCCTTCAACCAAGACCGAAGAGGAGAAGAAGCCTGCGAATACGAATGGTGGTAAGGCAAGGCCCGCGACTGAGGCAGTTCCTGCTGAGGAAGAACCCACCGAAGAAGAACCTGCAGAGGAAGAACCCGCTGAGGAGACAACGGTTGAAGAAACCCCTGAGACTGAGGCTCCTGAAGCTGGACTTGATGCCGTTGGCTTCGTTCCCGTTTTGAAGACTGGAAAGACCAATCTGACTGTAAAGTGCGGTTGGATTGATTCTCAGGATCAGGATGGCATGCGTCCCGGTACCGTTTACATGACAGTTTACGCGAACGGCGTTCCTGTAAAGGTTGTCTGCGTAACCGAGAATGACGGATGGCAGCTCACGGTCACTGACCTCAACGAGTATGATGCGAATGGCAACAGGATTCAGTATTCAGTAAGCTGCTCCACGGTTAAGGGTTACCTCACGAAGATCGTTGGCTGCATCGCCTATCACTTCCGCTCACCTGAGAAGGTCGACATCTGCGGCGTAAAGGTCTGGGATGATGCTAACGATGCTGACGGTATCCGTCCTGGAAGCATCACTGTTCGTCTCTACGCGTTTGGCAAGTATGCGACAAGCAGAACTGTCACTGCCGAGACCGGATGGAGATACTGCTTCAAGGATTGCCCGAAGTACTGCTATGGCACATTGATCGATTATTCGATCAGCGAGGATGCCATTGATGGGTACACCACCTCGATCAATGAGTATGATATCATCAACACTCATGTTCCGGAGGAGACCACCGCTCCCGTTGAAGAGACGACAGCACCTGTAGAGGAGACCACCGCTCCCGTCGAAGAGACGACTGCTCCCGCAGAGGAGACCACCGCTCCCGTCGAAGAGACGACTGCACCTGTGGAGGAGACCACCGGACGACTGCTCCCGCAGAGGAGACCACCGCTCCCGTCGAAGAGACGACTGCTCCTGTGGAGGAGACCACCGCTCCCGTCGAAGAGACGACTGCTCCTGTGGAGGAGACCACTGAGGCTCCCGAAGAGTCGACCCCTGGTGTAGAGGAGTCAAAGGGTCCTAACGAGACCACTGCTCCCGATGAGTCAACATCTGCTCCTCAGGAGACGACCGAGACTCCCAAAGAGTCTACGACTGCTCCCAAAGAGTCCACTACTGAGAGCCCTAGCAAGCCTACCAACCCTGGTAAGTCTGTCAAGACCGGCGACAATACCAAGATGGTTATCTGGTTTGCGATCATGGTTGTTTCTGTCGCGGCAATTGCCACAGTTCTCGTCCTTCGCAGAAGGAGAGGCTGAGACAGGCAGCAGACATAAATCTGGACAAGAGCATTTCCTTTGAATCCGGTAGAAGCGGATTCTGGTAAAAGCATTATAAGCCCGGCATCTATGAGGATTATCCCTTCAGGATGCCGGGCTGCTTTTTATGCCCATGCAAGGAATTATCTCTTACATTGAGAGTCGGCCCCCGCGAAGCGGGTGGCCATATAGGGATGCATTCATACACGCATGTATGCTGCAACGACTTCTATACGTCGTGGCAGCACAGGCGTGCTATGGATGTTTACTTTGCCGGGGGATGGACCGTGCGCTATCTGCGGGACGGTTCAAAGGCGCTGCGCACCTTGTCAGCCACTGGATAATTACATATTATTTTAATTAAATGTTGAATTAAGCTTGATTATTTAGTAAAATGGAAGACAGCATTTGCCTAAGTAATATAAGGAGGATATTTCAAATGAAAGTCTATCAAACCAAACAGATCCGCAACGTCGCTGTGTTAGGACATGGCAGCTGCGGAAAGACTACACTGGTTGAGTCGCTTGCATATATCACTGGTGTCACCAATCGCATGGGCAAAGTCGTCGATGGCAACACGATCAGTGACTTTGATAAAGAAGAGACCAAGAGACAGTTTTCAATCGGCACCAGTATAGTCCCGGTTGAATACAATGGCACGAAATACAACTTCCTTGATACACCCGGATACTTTGACTTCGTGGGCGAAGTGGAAGAAGCCTTGAGCGTTGCTGATGCCGCTATCATCGTTGTGAATGCTAAGTCGGGCGTGGAAGTTGGAACACAGAAGTCCTGGGATTACTGTGTCAAGAACAACATCCCTCGTATGTTCTATGTGACGGGCATGGACGATGTCAACGCAAACTATGATAACGTCGTCTCAACTCTTGAGGAGATGTACGGCAGCGAGATCGCTCCCTTCCACCTTCCGATCATTGAGAACGAGAAGTTTGTCGGATATGTCAACGTCGTGAAGGTCAAAGGCAACCGCTTCGGCGACAAGAGTACGACTACAGACTGTGATATCCCTGCTTCATGCCAGGATAACCTGGACAAGTACCGTGACGCCCTTATGGAGGCAGTTGCGGAGACCGATGAGGAGTTCATGGAGCGTTTCTTCTCCGGTGATGAATTCACATACGAAGAGGTCCGTGACGCTCTTCGCGGCAGCGTCCGCACCGGTGACATCATTCCTGTACTTTGCGGCACAGGAATCAACGGAAACGGCGGCAGGACATTGCTCGAAGTTCTTGAGGCATATTTCCCCAGCCCCGCAGAGCACAAGATCTCCGGTATCAATATCAAGACCGGCGAGACTTTTGACGCTGATTATCAGGATGCCAAGCCTCTTTCCCTCAAGGTTTTCAAGACGCTCATGGATCCGTTTATCGGCAAGTACTCTATCTTCAAGGTCTGCTCAGGCGTTCTCAAGTCTGATTCGCCTCTGTATAATGTCAACAAAGAGAGTGACGAGAAGGTTGGTAAGGTCTTCGTGCTCAGAGGCAAGGACGCTATCGAGGTTCCCGAGCTGCATGCAGGCGATATCGGAGCCATCGCGAAGCTTGACGTCACAAAGACCGGCGATTCTCTAGCGACGAAGGATTGCCCTATCCGCTATGAGCTTCCGGATATCTCCACTCCTTACACCTATCAGGCATACTCCGCTGTCAACAAGGGTGATGATGATAAGATCAATCAGGCGCTTTCCAAGTTGATGGAAGAGGATATGACACTTAAGTCAGTCAATGACAAGGAGAACCGCCAGCTTCTTCTGTACGGAATCGGCGATCAGCAGCTCGAGGTTGTCATGAGCAAGCTTGAGAATCGTTACAAAGTCAAGGCACAGCTTAGCAAGCCCAAGATCGCGTTCCGCGAGACTATCCGCGGCAGCGTCAGGGTACAGGGCAAGCATAAGAAGCAGTCCGGCGGACATGGTCAGTACGGCGATGTCACCATAGTATTCGAGCCTTCGGGAGATCTTGACACACCTTACGTCTTCGAGGAGCAGATCGTAGGCGGCGTAGTTCCTAAAAACTACTTCCCGGCTGTTGAGAAGGGCATCCAGGAGATGGTAAAGAAGGGCCCGCTTGCCGGATATCCCATCGTTGGCATGAAGGCCACACTGGTCTTTGGTTCATATCATCCTGTTGACTCATCGGAAGTCGCCTTCAAGCTTGCGACTATTCTTGCCGTTAAGGCTGCTTTCGCGGACAAGGCCAGCAAGCCCTGCCTGTTGGAGCCCATCGCCTCGGTCAAGGTCAAGGTTCCGGACAAGTTCACAGGTGATGTCATGGGCGACCTCAACAAGCGCCGCGGACGCGTGCTTGGCATGGATCCCGACCATCATGGCAACCAGGTCGTACAGGCGGACGTTCCCATGTCTGAGCTTTATGGTTACAACACCGATCTTCGTTCCATGACAGGCGGCATCGGAAGCTTCTCCTATGAATTCAACAGATATGAGCAGGCACCTGCTGATGTCCAGGCTAAGGAGATCGAAGAGCGCGCAGCTCTCAAGGATGAGGATTGATGCTCAGGGGATAGGCATCAGCTAAAGCGCGACTGGCAGCTTCATCATTGAACTGCCATATAGATTAAATCTATATAGCAGCTATAAAAGCAAAAAACATACTCTGTGGGTATCAAACCAACAGAGCTCCAAACCAGGAGATGAGATTGTTCAAGCGGAGATGGTATATTATATACCGTCTCCGCTTCTTTATGTACAGGTCTGTGCAGGGTATCACCCCGGCTTTGCCGGGCACGGGCCGCGCGGCGAGCAGGACTCGATTGTTTTATGATGCTTGCGGTCCTGCCATAACACTGCTCATTCATCATATGTTCACTGTATTTTCATCTTATAGCACGGGTACTTTTCCTTTACGCAAACAAAAAACGGTGGTATATTAGAGCGGTATGGTTTTTTTGATAGAAGCTAGATAACCCTAAGGAGGTCAGGATTCACATGATCAAAAACAACGCTTATTCCAAAGAAGATAGAAAAGCTGTACGTTCTTACAAGCTGCGGAAAGCCGCCGCTTTGTCAATGACCGGCATGATCGCCGCGAGCATGCTTTTTGCGGGCTGCACGAAGAATAATACGGCTGACGGAGGCACGGACGGCTCTTCGGGCAATAATTCAGGCAGTGTATCAGCACAGGTCGCCGAGGAAGATGGAAGCGGCTCTTCAGACAGCGCGACGGATACAGATGGCGGCGCAGATGGCAGTGTAGATGGCAGCGCAGCCGATGACAGTTCACTCGTTCCTGAGGTTGTTGAGACCTACGAAGCGCCTGTATATGAAGAAGGAGCCAACGATGAGCGTATCGCCATGACGGTAAACGGAAGGAATATTTCTTTCCCCGCCGCAGCGTTTTTCGCTATGACAGCTCGCGACTATTACAAGCAGTACTATAATATGTATGGCATGGAGCTTGATTCGTCATTCTGGGGTTCGCTCGCTGATGAGGAGAACGGACTTACTTACGCTGATGCTGCGCTGGATGAGGTAAGGCTGACGCTGCTTCAGACCGCGATACTTGATGAGCACATTTCGGAGTACGGTCCGGAAGGACTTGGTGAGAGCCTGCTTACAGACGCACAGGCAGCCGTTGACAACATGTTTAGTTCCATAGGCGAGGATAACCTCAAAAAGGCGGGCATCACTCTGGGTTCTTTTGAAGATCTCAAGACTATGTACTACAATTCATACATTGTCAGGCAGAGGATCATAAACGACTTCACATATGAACCCACGCCGGAAGAATCCAAGACTTTGGATATCCGTATCTTTGCTCTGAGCACTACTTCCGGTCAGAAGGATACGGATGAACCTGACGGGCTGCCCACTATTGATGAAGCTGTTCAGAGCGCTGAGCTTGCGCTTCAGAGGATCAAGTCAGGTGAGGACGCGAACACTGTCATGACCGAGATCGGAACTTCAATCAGCCAGGACACTCTTTACGCTTCCCAATACAGCAGCAACCCTTTGCTTGACGCTATCCTGGCGCTGGGTGAGGGTGAGTCCACCGTGTTCAAGGATGAGGACAACAATTCCGTTTATGGTATCATTTGTGACGCGGTGAATAAACCTGAATCCCTCGAAGCTACGAAGGAAGCCATCCGCACCACAAAGGCACAGGCTCATTTCTCCGACCTCTACAAACAGTGGGAGGAAGCATCACAGCACACAATTGATGAGGAGATCTGGAAAGAGATCAAGAACGTGGTTTTTGCGGATTGATAGCGGTGAAGAAAGCTGAATAGTTACCGTTATTTAAGCATTGGCATATATTAAAGGCTATTAGACAGAAAGCAGGAGGAGTAGAAATGCCGGTTCTTTATAATCATAAGGAAGTTGAAGAGAAATGGAGAAGACGTTGGGAAGAAGTCCCGGTCAATCCTAAGGACGAGAAAAAACCCAAGTATTACTGCCTTGACATGTTCCCTTATCCGTCGGGCAGCGGTCTTCATGTAGGACATTGGCGTGGTTACGTCATAAGCGACGTGTGGAGCCGCTATAAGCTGCTCAATGGATACTATTTGATACATCCCATGGGCTGGGATGCTTTTGGTCTGCCGGCAGAGAACTACGCCATCAAGAACCATGTCCATCCTGAGATCTCGACCAGAAAGAATATCGAGAACATCAAGCGCCAGATCAATCAGATCGCGGCGCTCTATGACTGGGACATGGAAGTCAACACCACCGACCCTGATTATTACAAGTGGACACAGTGGATCTTTGTCAAGATGTTCGAGAATGGCCTCGCTTATGAGAAGGAGATGCCTATCAACTGGTGTCCTTCATGCAAGACCGGTCTTGCGAACGAGGAAGTTGTCGGCGGAAAGTGCGAACGCTGCGGCAGCGAGGTCACGAAGAAGGATCTCCGCCAGTGGATGCTTAAGATCACGGCATATGCGGACCGTCTGCTTGACGACCTTGACAAGCTTGAATGGCCTGAGAAGGTCAAGAAGATGCAGACAGATTGGATCGGAAGAAGCTATGGTGCAGAGGTGGAGTTCAAGGTCTCCGGTTCTGATGATGTCATAACGGTATACACGACCCGCCCTGACACTCTTTATGGCGCCACATTCATGGTTCTCGCGCCTGAGCATGAGCTTGCGAAGAAGCTTGCCACTCCGGATCATGCGGAAGAGGTTGACGCATACATAAAGAGATCCGCCAGCCGGTCATCAGTAGATCGTATGCAGGATAAGGAGAAGACAGGCGTCTTTACAGGAAGCTACGCGGTTAATCCGCTTAACGGTGCTCTGATACCTATCTGGCTCTCCGATTATGTCCTTATCGACTACGGCACCGGAGCCATCATGTGCGTCCCCGCGCATGACGACCGTGACTTTGAGTTCGCCAAGAAATTCGATCTTCCCATCATTCAGGTCATCTCGCCTGACGGAGTGGAGAATCCTGATCTGACCGAAGCCTATGTCGGCGCGGGTATCATGATCAATTCCGGTTCGTGGAACGGCCGCAAGTCAGAGGAAATGAAGGCGGAGGCTCCGCATATCATGGAGGAGAGAGGTCTTGGTCGCAAGAAAAAGAACTATAAGTTCCGCGACTGGGTCTTCAGCCGTCAGCGTTACTGGGGCGAGCCTATTCCGATCGTACACTGTGATTGCTGCGGAGCGGTTGCGGTTCCTGAGGACCAGCTGCCCGTTCTGCTTCCCGAGGTCGAATCCTATGAACCGACCGGCACCGGCGAGTCACCTTTGGCTGCCATCGACAGCTGGGTAAACACCACCTGCCCTAAGTGCGGCGGTCCCGCGAAGAGGGAGACCAATACCATGCCTCAGTGGGCAGGGTCATCCTGGTATTTCCTCCGCTATGTGGACAACAAAAACAAGGAAGCCCTCGTTGACCGCAAGATCGCGGACAGCATGCTCCCTGTTGACATGTATATCGGTGGAGTAGAGCACGCGGTTCTGCACCTGCTTTACTCGCGTTTCTACACCAAGTTCCTGTACGACATAGGAGTCGTCGGCTTCGATGAGCCTTTCCACCGCCTCTTCAATCAGGGCATGATCACAGGCAAGAACGGAATCAAGATGAGCAAGTCGAAGGGCAACGTTATTTCCCCTGACGACCTCGTTGAGAATTACGGCTGTGATTCGCTCAGGCTTTATGAACTCTTTGTGGGACCGCCCGAGCTCGATTCCGAATGGGACGAGAGGGGCATCGACGGCGTGTACCGTTTCCTCACCCGCCTGTGGAATCTTGTCATCAATGGAAATGTGGTCGCAGAGACTTCCAGGATGGAGAAGCTTCGCCACAACATGATCCACGATATCTCCGAGAGGCTTGAGAACTTCAGCATGAACACCGCTGTTTCGGGCTTCATGGAGTATACCAACAAGATGAATGAGGTAGCGAGGGCTGAGGGCGGCATCGATCAGGCGACCCTCGAGGCTGTCGTCACCATGCTTGCGCCTTTTGCTCCCCATATCGCGGAGGAGATGTGGGAGCATCTTGGACATGACAAGAGTGTCTTCACCGATAATCCTTGGCCCGTATTTGATACCGAGAAGATGAAAGAGGACACGATAGAGATCGCTCTTCAGGTCAACGGCAAGCTCAAGGGTACGGTCAGCGTTGCAGCTGACGCAGCGAAGGACGAAGTCATAGCTGCCGCGAAGGAGGCTCTGGGGAATAAGGTCGCCGGCACCATAGTCAAAGAGATCTATGTACCCGGCAAGATCGTCAATATCGTTGTGAAAAAATAATGTAATGGTAATTATTCAGAACTCCGGATTCGGGATGCTGAATGGTCACGAAATATGAATATTAAAATGAACGGCGGATCAATGCGATCCGCCGTTCTGGTTTTATGGTGAGCATTTAAGAGGAGACAGCTGTTGATGGATATTCAAGAGGAGACAGCTTTTGATGAATGATCGTATTATTCAGTACCCCAGACTCATTAAGCAGCATCTCTTCTGAGTATCAGATCATCCCCCCATTTTTCTTATAAATAAGATAGAGTCCCTTCAGAAGCAGGGTGTCATCGAAGATGATCTTCCTTCGGCAGTGAGGTACGATGAAGCGTGCAAGGCCGCCTGTGGCTATGACGGTGGCTTCATGTCCCATCTCTTCCTCAAAGCGCAGTATCATGCCGTCAAGCATAGCGGCGCTGCCGAAGACGGAGCCGCTTTTCATGCAGTCGATGGTGTTCTTGCCGATAGCCTTCGGGGGAGCTTCGAAGCTGATGCGGGGAAGCTGGGCGGTGCGGCTGACCATGCTCTCAAGGGCTACGCTCGCACCCGGTATGATGGCTCCTCCCAGATACCGACCTTCAGCATCAATGGCGGATATAGTCGTCGCTGTGCCCATGTCTATGATTATCAGGGGAAGCGGGTATTCGGCGATTCCGGCTACGGCATCCACTATGAGGTCGCTTCCAAGAAGAGCCCCTTTGTCTATGCGTATGTCGAGTCCGAGATCCAGATCCCTTGAGACGATCATGGATTCCTCACCGGTCACCTTGCGTATGGCTGTGCAGAGAGTGTTGTTGATATTTGGAACCACGGAGGAGATCACGCTTCCGCAGAGGTCTTCGCCGTTTATCCCATGCAGCTCAAGTATCGTGCGGAACATGACGGCATATTCCAGATCAGTCTTTTTATGGTCGGTAGAGATACGCTCTACGAACGCGACTCCTGCTCTCCCGACAGTGCCAACGACAATATTGGTATTTCCTACGTCAACTGCGAGTATCATGTCCTGTCCTCCCTGTGAAGTTGGTCTGTGGTGACAAATGATATTATTATCTTAACAAATCATATACGATTCTGCCAGATATTTTTGATGGCCTTTTTTGAAAGGCTTCAGGGCAATGGGCTTTTATTGTATTTGACAAGATGAAGAGAAAAGGTTACGATAATAAATGTGAAATTATAATCAAATGTCAGCCAGGAGGTTTTACGATGCTTCAAGGTAAAAAGGTTCTTTTCGGTGTCACAAGCAGCATAGCCTGTTACAAAGCGGCTGATATCGCGCGTACTCTGGTGAAGAGCGGCGCTGAGGTCCAGGTTATAATGAGCGCGAACGCAACAAAGCTCATCAGCCCCATGTTGTTCGAGCATTTGACTAAGAAAAGATGTCTTACCGATACTTTCGCGCCCAGTCCGGAGATGAAGGTCGAGCATATTGCGGCAGCTCAATGGGCTGACGTTTTTATTACGGCGCCCGCCACAGCGAACATCATAGCGAAATTCGCCAATGGCATCGCCGACGACATGCTGTCCACCACGGCGCTCGCCTGCAGGTGTCCCAGGCTCGTGGCTCCATCAATGAACACGGCGATGTATGAGAATCCGGTCACGCAGAGGAACCTGGACCGCCTCAGGGACTATGGTTACCAGATCATCGAACCCGCGGTCGGGCTGCTTGCCTGCGGCGATACCGGAAGGGGGAAGCTCGCAGAGGAAGCGGAGATCATAGAAGCTATCGAACAGGCTGTGACAGATAAGGACATGTATGGGCAGAGGGTGCTGATATCCGCAGGTCCAACACAGGAGAGCATCGACCCCGTGAGGTTCATAACCAACCACTCCAGCGGCAAGATGGGCTATGCACTGGCAAAGGCCGCCGCAAGGCGCGGAGCCACCGTGACGCTGGTTTCAGGTCCGTGCAATCTTGAGAAGCCTTTTGGTGTTGAGACTGTTGATGTTATCAGCGCGGCCGATATGAGAGAAGAGATCATGATCCGCGCTGACATGAGCGACATCATAGTCATGGCGGCTGCAGTGGCGGATTACAGGCCGGCTTACGTCGCGAATCAGAAGATCAAGAAGGACGACGGCGGGCTTAACATAGAGCTTGAGCGGACATCGGACATACTCGCGGAGCTGGGAGCCGTCAGGCGTCCCGGCCAGTTCCTCTGCGGTTTTGCTATGGAGACGGAAAACCTTCTTGAGAACGCCAGAGGGAAGCTTGCCAGAAAGAATATAGACATGATAGCGGCGAACAGTATAAGAGTCGCGGGGGCAGGCTTCGGCGTCGATACCAACGTAATAACGCTTATCTCCGCCAGAGAAGAAGCGCAGCTTCCTCTCATGTCAAAGGATGATGCCGCGAACGAGATATTTGATCATATTATGAATATGAGGCTGGGGTATTAAGCCGGGAGCGGATCAGCGCGGCGAACCGGCATCAGAACCGGCGTCAGAACCAGCGTCAGAACCGGCATCAGAACTGGCGTCAGAACCGGTATCAGAACCTGCGTCAGAACCTGCGTCAGAACCGGTGTCAGAACCGGCGTCAGAACCGGTATCAATAGAGGAGAAGGATAGGAGAACACTTAAAGTGGCAGAAAGTATACTTGAAAAAGAAATAAACCGCCGGCGTACGTTCGCTATAATTTCACACCCGGATGCCGGCAAAACTACGCTCACTGAGAAATTCCTGCTCTACGGCGGAGCGATCAATCAGGCAGGTTCGGTTAAGGGCAAAAAGACCAACCGCCATGCGGTCTCAGACTGGATGGAAATCGAGAAGCAGAGAGGTATCTCCGTCACGTCATCCGTGCTGCAGTTCGAATATGACGGCTACTGCATAAATATTCTTGACACGCCGGGTCATCAGGACTTCTCGGAGGACACATATCGTACCCTGATGGCGGCGGATTCCGCGGTCATGGTCATAGACGGCAGCAAAGGCGTTGAGGCGCAGACCATCAAGCTCTTTAAGGTCTGCGTGATGCGTCACATCCCGATCTTCACATTTGTCAACAAGATGGACAGAGAGACACGGGATCCGTTTGACCTGATGTCCGAGATAGAGGACGTGCTTGGCATAGATACCTGCCCCATCACCTGGCCTATCGGTTCCGGGAAGAGCTTCAGGGGTGTACTGGAGCGCAAGGAAGGAATGATCGACATCTTCCACGCGGAAGGCGCCGGCATGAAGGAGATCGATGTCGACCGTATCCCCGCGGAAGGGGACGAAGCCGTGCTTGCCATCGGAGACCTTGCCATGGATAAGCTCAGGGAGGACATCGAGCTTCTTGACGGCGCGGGACAGGAATTTGACTTGAAGGAAGTGCTTGAAGGACGGCTGTCGCCCGTGTTTTTCGGGTCGGCGCTGACCAACTTTGGTGTCGAGACCTTCCTGAAGCATTTCCTGAACATGACGATGCCGCCCACACCCCGCATATCCGATGAAGGTGAAGTTGATCCGGTGAAGGATCCCTTCTCGGCATTCGTATTCAAGATTCAGGCGAACATGAACAAGGCGCATTTTGACCGCATGGCTTTCCTGAGGATCTGTTCAGGTGAGTACAGCGCCGGCATGGAAGCGTTCCACGTCCAGCAGGGCAAGAAGCTCCGCCTGTCCCAGTCCACCCAGATGATGGCGCAGGAGAGGAAGATCGTCGAGAAGGCGTACGCGGGAGATGTCATAGGAGTATTCGACCCCGGCATTTTCTCGATAGGCGATACCCTGTGCTGTGGTTCAAAGCCCTTCCGCTTTGAGGGAATCCCGACCTTCGCGCCGGAGCATTTCGCGAGGCTGAGGCAGATAGACACCATGAAGCGCAAGCAGTTCCTCAAGGGTGTCTCTCAGATCGCCCAGGAGGGTGCGATCCAGATATTTCAGGAATATAACACCGGCATGGAGGAGATAATAGTCGGCGCGGTCGGCGTGCTGCAGTTCGATGTCCTGATGTTCAGGCTCAAGAACGAATACAACGTCGAAGCGGGCATCGAGCAGCTTCCTTATGAATATATCCGCTGGATAGAGAACGAGGATATCGACGTCTCGAAGATCTCAGGTACTTCGGATATGAAGCGCATCAAGGATCTCAAGGGCAGGCCGCTGCTGCTCTTCATCAACAGCTGGAGCGTGAGGATGGTCGAGGACAGGAATCCGGGTTTGAAGCTGTCGGAATTTGGAAAGAATTGATGTCTATATAGGAGGAAACAGGCATGAGATGTCCTTATTGCAACGCGGAAGATACAAGGGTCATAGATTCGAGACCTGCTGACAACACTATTCGCAGACGTCGCCAGTGCGAAGCCTGCGGCAAGCGTTTCACAACTTATGAGAAGATATAATCAAGAAGGACCAGAGCCGAGAGCCTTATGACCGCTCGAAGATAGAAAAAGGAGTCATGCAGGCCATCCATAAGCGTCCCATCCCCATCTCCGACGTGGACAAGCTGATCGATGATGTAGAAAATGAGATCATGGGCCGCGAGGAGAAAGAGATAGACAGCAGCGTTATCGGCGAACTGGTTATGGAGAAGCTTCGCGACCTAGACGACGTCGCATACGTGCGTTTCGCGTCAGTATACCGTGAATTCAAGGATGTTGACACCTTCCTCAGGGAGATCGAGAAGCTCGCCAAGAAGAAAGGGTCATCGAAATGAGACTGTTTCCGAGAGCATATTGTGAGTCGGCCTATGACATCGATTATGAAGGGCTGTATGAAGAAGGCTGCCGGGGGGTCATATTTGACATAGACAACACCTTGGTAGAGGACCAGCAGGAGGCGACAAAAAACGCGGTGGATCTTATTGACAAGATCCACCGCATCGGAATGCAGTCTTTCATCCTCTCAAACAATCATGAGGAGCGGGTTAGGCTTTTCGCTGAGGCTGTCGGCGCGAGATATATCTTTGAGGCAAAAAAGCCTTTGGCGAAGGGCTATGTCCGCGCCATGGAGATGATGGGAACAGACAGGAGTTCGACCGTATTCGTGGGCGACCAGATCTACACAGACATCTGGGGAGCCAACAATGCGGGCGTGTTCTCCATACTCGTCGCCCCTGTGAATCCCAGGGAACTCTTCCATATCAGGCTGAAGAGGCTGCTTGAGCTGCCGGTGCTGATGCTGTATCGTCTGCTAAAGTGATGCGCTTATCTCTCCCAGCTGTAGCCGGGAACGCAGGGCAGCGTCAGTTATGTGCCAAGCAGTTATCTCTCCCAGCTGTAGCCGGGACCGCAGGACAGCGTCAGTTATGTGCCAAGCAGTTATCTCTCCCAGCGGCCGCTGGAACCGCAGGGCAGCACCAGTCCCGTATCCTTCACTGGAAGCCCGATCTCATCTGAGATAACATTGCCACCGAAACGTGGCTGGATCTCAAGACGCAGCAGGTAGGAAAGTACTGATGGCGCAAGGCCGGTCGTGTAAGAATTAATAAGGAAAAATATGGGATCATCGCTTAAGAGGGAGGCGCATGCCTTCACCAGGTCGTGGATCGTGTCCTCGATCTTCCATATCTCCCCTTTCGGTCCCCTGCCGTAGGAGGGCGGATCCATGAGGATGCCATCGTAGTGGTTTAGCCGTCTGTTCTCGCGCTCCACGAATTTCATGCAGTCATCGACTATCCAGCGGATCGGCGCGTCCTCAAGACCGCTCGAGCGGGCGTTTTCCCTTGCCCAGCCGACCATGCCCTTCGAGGCGTCGACATGGGTGACAGCAGCCCCTGCGGCCGCGCAGGACGCGGTTGCCCCTCCGGTGTAGGCAAAAAGATTCAAGACCTTTATCTGGCGGCCTCCTCGTGAGGCTGTCTTTATCTTATCCGACATCCAGTCCCAGTTGACTGCCTGTTCAGGGAAAAGGCCCGTATGCTTGAAGGAAAAGGGCTTGAGCTGGAAGGTGAGGTCACGGTAATGAATGCTCCATTGTTCAGGCAGGTCGAAGAACTCCCATTCGCCGCCGCCCCTTGAGCTGCGGTGGTATCTTGCGTTAGGCTTTCTCCATCCGGGAAGGACACGATCTGTCTTCCATATTACCTGAGGGTCGGGGCGGACGAGCTGGTATTTTCCCCATCGCTCCAGCTTCTCACCGCTGCTCGTGTCAAGGAGCTCATAATCCTTCCATTGGTCGGCGATCCACATTGTAAATGTCCTTTCTTATAGCAATGTACGATATTTTTGACGCAATCATGATAGCATGAGGAAATGTGAAATGCAACAATCCAGGAAGATGCAGTCGGAATATAATAATGGAGATTTAACCGGTTACAACGGACAGTTTATCAGGAGCGCGTTGTTGTTTGGCAGAGAAGGCATAGAAAGGCTGGCCGGCTGCCGCGTCGCGGTATTCGGACTTGGAGGCGTGGGCGGCAATGTTGTCGAAGCTCTGGCAAGAAGCGGCATAGGAGCTCTGGATCTGATAGACAACGACACGATAAGCATTTCGAACATTAATCGTCAGCTCTTTGCCCTGCATTCCACGGTCGGAAGGTACAAAGTTGATGTCGCGGCAGAGAGGATACATGACATCAATCCTTTTGCCGTCGTCAGGACGTACAGATGCTTTTTCCTGCCTGATACGGCGGATCAGTTTGATTTCTCCCAGTATGACTATGTCGTCGACGCGATCGACACGGTTACAGGGAAGCTTGAGATCATCTGTCAGGCTGTGTCATGCGGGGTGCCCGTCATTTCCTGCATGGGCACAGGAAATAAGACCGACCCATCCGCGCTCCGTGTCAGTGAGCTGTTCGATACGAAGGGAGACCCTCTGGCCAGGGTGATGCGCAAGGAGCTGAGGAAGAGAGGGATTACTTCGTTGAAGGTGATCTGTTCGGAAGAAGAGCCGATGACGCCGAACGCTGAGCTTGAAAAAATGTGCATGGAAGAGCTTGGGGAAGGGTCATCCAGGCGCTCGGTGCCGGGATCCACAGCGTTCGTTCCTCCTGCCGCAGGTCTTCTGATTGCGGGCGCTGTGGTGAAGGAGCTTTTAAACAACAGCTGAAAAGCAGTCCTTTGAATGATCGTATCATACAAAAGACCTTCGATAGATTTCGCTCCACTTTTTCTTAAGCTAATCATAAAAAGCAGTTGAAAAGGAGTCGTAGATATATTACACTTAATGAGTTAAAGCATCTTTTTATTAGGAAGCGGGGAGCAGTGAATCCTTAATGCATGGTCATCCTGCGCCAAAACCTGCGACAGGGTCTATGCCCGCTAAGTATTTATAAAAGAGAGGAGCACGAGTATGCTTTCTGCAGGTGAATTTAAGAACGGTATCACATTAGAGTATGAGAACGCTATCTGGCAGATCATTGAGTTCCAGCACGTCAAACCGGGCAAGGGCGCTGCTTTCGTCCGCACCAAGCTGAAGAATATCGTCAGCGGCGGCGTCATCGAGAAATCTTTCCGTCCCACCGAGAAGTTTGAGGAAGCCCGTATTGACCGCAAGGACATGCAGTACCTGTACTCGGACGGAGACCTTTTCTATTTCATGGATCTGGATACCTATGAGCAGATCCCGCTTAATCAGGATCAGATCGGCGACAAGCTGAAGTTCGTCAAGGAGAACGAGATGGTCAAGATCTGCTCGCACAAGGGTAATGTTTTTGCCGTTGAGCCTCCGCTTTTCGTGGAGCTTGCCATCACCAACACCGAACCCGGTTTCAAGGGCAACACCGCCACCGGCGCCACTAAGCCCGCCATTGTTGAGACCGGCGCCCAGGTCGCGGTCCCGCTCTTCGTCAATGAGGGGGATGTCATCAAGATCGATACAAGAACCGGGGAGTATTTGTCGCGCGTGTGATCGGATGATCCCGTATGCGGTCATTTGATCTCGCAAACCATTTGTTGATTGTAATTGAATATTGGACAGGATGACGCGCTTGCGCTGCGCTCCTGCATGGCATGTAGGAACTATTATACATGCCGAAGATACATTGCGAGGCTGCCGCGATTCTTTTTGCGGCAGCCTGCTGTGTTATAGACAGAATTATCAAGGTGACAGAGTCTCTGTTTAATTAAACCAAGTCATAATTCTAAGGAACATAGTACGAGTCAGAAAACGGGCAGACCTTCTGCCTGACATGGAGATGGATCATGGAACGTGAGAATGCATGGAAGAAGTATGGAGAGGATGATATCAGACAGATGGAGATCCTCTGCGAGAACTACAAGAGCTTCATGACGAGGGCTAAGACCGAGCGGGAGTGCGTTCGCCTCATCATGGAGATCGCAAGGGGAAGCGGTTATATCACGCTTGACGAAGCCCGCGCAAAGGGTAAGAAGCTTGCGGCGGGCGATTGCGTCATGGCGGATTACATGGGGAAGAGTCTCGCGCTGTTTCAGATAGGCGAAGAACCATTTGAGAAAGGAATGAACATCCTTGGAGCGCATATGGATTCCCCCCGTCTCGACCTGAAGCAGAATCCTCTGTATGAGGACAGCGGTCTTGCGCTCCTTGACACCCATTATTACGGCGGGATCAAGAAGTATCAGTGGGTGGCGATGCCTCTGTCCATGCATGGGGTTGTAATTCGCAGGGACGGCAGTAAGTTGGAGGTCTGCATAGGCGAGGATCCTTCCGACCCTGTGTTTGTGATCACAGACCTTCTCATCCATCTTGCTTCAGACCAGATGGACAAGAAGGGCAGGTTCGTCGTCGAAGGCGAGGATCTGAACCTTCTTGTCGGCAACAGGCCGGCTGTGGAAGAGAAAGAAAGCACAGACATAGCTGAAGCAGCAGATGATACTGCGGCAGATGGCGCTGCCGTGTTATCTCAGGCTGATGGAGCAGCAGAGAATAAGGATAATAAAGGCAAGAAAGATAATAAAGGCAATATAGACAAGAAGGACAAAGACGCTGTCCGCGACAACATCCTCGCCATCCTTAAGGACATGTATGATATCGAAGAAGAGGATTTTGTCTCAGCAGAGCTTGAGATCGTCCCGGCAGGTCCGGCACGCGACTGCGGTATTGACCGCAGCATGGTCATGGCTTATGGTCAGGATGACCGCATTTGCGTATATACCTCACTCGATGCCATGATGAAGGCAGAGAAGCTGAAGAAAACCTGTGCCTGCATCTTTGTTGACAAGGAAGAGATCGGCAGCGTCGGAGCTACTGGCATGCATTCACGATTCTTTGAGAACACTTTGGCCGAGGTCATGGAGCTCGCCGGTCAGTATACTGAGATAGGTCTGCGCCGCGCTCTGGCGAATTCGCGCATGCTTTCCTCGGACGTAAGCGCCGGTTTTGATCCGAATTATCCTTCTGTTTTTGAGAAGAAAAATACCGCATTTCTGGGCAGAGGTGTTGTATTCAACAAGTATAACGGTGCCCGCGGCAAATCAGGCAGCAACGACGCTTCGGCAGAATACATGGGCGCAGTCCGCAGGATCATGAATGACAACAACGTCACCTGGCAGACCGCTGAGATCGGAAAGGTCGATAAGGGCGGCGGCGGAACCATAGCCTACATCATGGGCAACTACGGCATGGAGGTAATAGACTGTGGGATCGCGGTGCTGAACATGCACGCTCCATTTGAGATTTCAAGCAAGGCAGATATATATGAGGGCAGGAAATGCTATTCCGCGTTCCTCAAGGACGCATAGAGTATTTATGGCGGTTGAGCAAAGATATTGAACTTCGCCGGGACATATAGATAACATCCGGCACGATGAATAGGCATCACCTAATTATAAAAGGGGGAAGACAGATGAACTTTGGATTTGTACAGGTTGCCGCCGTGACGCCCGAGCTTGTCGTGGCGGATCCGGCATTTAACGCCGCTAAGATCATCGAAGCCATGGAGGAAGCCGCATTGGCCGGCGCGAAGCTGATCGTCTTCCCCGAGCTTTCTCTAACGGGCTGTACCTGCGGGGACCTTTTAACGCAGACCAGGCTGCTCGATGAGACCATAGATGCGCTGCTCGAAGTACTTGACGCGTCCATAAGCATAGACGCTCTTGTCTTCATCGGTCTTCCCTGGAGGGTATACGGCAAGCTGTACAACTGCATGGCTGCCATAAGCAGAGGCATGCTGCTGGGCTTGATACCAAAATCGTACCTCTCCGATAAAGGAGATTTCTGTGAATCAAGGTATTTCTGGCCGGAGAACGGTAAGGTCATCGATGTGGAGCTTGCGTATGGAGAGGGGGATGTGGAGAACGTGCCCTTCGGAACGGACCTGCTCTTCTCATGCAACGAGCTGAGGGAGCTTCTCATAGGCGTTGAGATAGGAGAAGACCTTTGCGCTCCGCATGGTCCCGGTATCCGCCATGCCCTGGCAGGCGCCACCGTCATAGTCAACGGCTGTGCCGGAGTCGAGGCAGTAGGGGCAGCGGAGAAGAGGCGAAGCCTCGTGAACGTCCAGTCGGCGAAGCTGAACGCAGCCTATATCATGGCTGGAGCGGGCATAGATGAATCTACCACGGATATGGTTTTCGGCGGACACAGCATCATCGCTGAGAATGGCAAGGTTCTTGCTGAGTCAGCCAGATTTCGCAGCGATATCATCTATGGAACCATCGATGTGGAGAAATTGAGCTCCGAGAGGCTCAAGAATACGACATTCGGTCCTATCGAGAACGATGACTACGAGAGGGTTGATTTTTCACTTGACGGAATCGATAATGTACGCATACCCAGGTATGACCCATCACCCTTTATTCCTTCCGGGGATGAGGATCGCTCGGTCAGGTGTGAGGAGATACTCACCATACAGGCTCTGGGACTTAGAAAGAGGATGAAAGCCGCGGGGAGCAAAAAGGCCGTGGTCGGAATCTCCGGCGGACTCGATTCCACGCTTGCGCTTCTGGTCACTGCCAAAGCCTTCGACATGCTGGAACTCCCCCGCAGGGATATATATGCTGTCACCATGCCCTGCTTCGGAACCACGGACCGCACCTACAACAATGCCTGCGCGATGTCCAGGGCAGTGGGCGCCAATCTTCTTGAGGTCAATATAAAAGCAAGCGTCAGGCAGCATTTTATCGATATTGGACATGATGAGGCAGACCACAACGTCACTTATGAGAACGCCCAGGCCCGCGAGAGGACACAAGTCCTCATGGACATAGCGAACGACATCGGCGGCATGGTCATCGGAACCGGCGACTTGTCTGAGCTGGCGCTCGGCTGGGCCACGTATAACGGCGACCATATGTCTATGTATGGAGTGAACGGCGATGTGCCGAAGACACTCGTCCGCCATCTGGTGAGATACTATGCGGACTCCACTGATGACAAGGTGCTCGCCAGTGCGCTCTATGACGTGCTTGACACGCCTGTAAGCCCTGAACTATTGCCTCCTAAGGACGGTCACATAGCTCAGAAGACCGAGGATCTCGTGGGACCTTATGAGCTTCATGATTTCTTCCTATATTATATGCTGAGATTCAGCTTCGCGCCGAGGAAAATATTTGCGCTCGCATGCTGTGCTTTTGAGGGACAGTATGACAAGGAGACCATCTTGAAGTGGCTGAGGACGTTCTGCCGCAGATTCTTTACACAGCAGTTCAAGCGGTCATGCCTCCCCGATGGTCCGAAGGTTGGTTCGGTCGGTCTATCTCCCCGTACAGGCTGGAGGATGCCGAGCGACGCGGCTGCTTCGGCATGGATTAAGGAGCTTGACGAGATCGAGCTGTGAGTCTGGAGTCACTTCAAAAGAGTTACCTTATCTGGAGGATAGGCATTTGTCATTTGAACTAGTGATCGGCGCTTCAGGCACCGGAAAAACAGAATACATCTACAGGAGGCTGATCGATTCCGCGGTCAGCAATCCTGAGGTGCGCCATATCATGCTCGTGCCCGAGCAGTTCACCATGCAGACTCAGCGCCGCCTGGTGAGCCGACATCCCGGGCACGGGCTTCTTAATATTGACGTAGTGAGCTTCGACCGTCTGGCTTTCCGTATATTTGAGGAGACCGGCACCGGCAGCTACCAGCTGCTCGATGATATCGGGAAGAGCATGCTGCTGAGAAGATCCGCTGGAGAACACCGCAGTAAGCTTGGCATATTTTCGGGAAATCTATCGAGAAACGGCTTCATTTCCCGCATGCGCTCCATGATCTCCGAGCTTTATGAATATGACGTGACATCAGGAAAACTCAGGGAGATCGCTGAACGACTGGAGGCGCGGCCTGTCTTAAGGGACAAGCTGAAGGATCTCTCCGTGATTTATGATGCCTTTGAGGAGAAGCTCGACACCCGCACCATACCGGCCGAGGAGCTCTTGCCTTTACTCATGAAGGTCATGCCGTCATCAAGCTATCTGCAAGGCTCGGTGATCGCCGCAGATGATTTCACAGGCTTTACGGATGTCCAGTTCGGAATTCTAAAGAATGCCATGTCACAGTGCCGCAGCTTCTCAGTCGCGCTGACCCTTCCAAAAGGATATAACATCCATACCGTGAGACCTGGGGAGCTTTTCTCCCTCAGCAAGAGGACCGCTCAGGAACTCTTCAAATTAGCCGATGAGTGCCGTGTCACAGCCAAGCTCACCGCGCTGCCGAAGGATGCTGGCTTACCCTATCGTTTCCGGACAAATGAAGAGCTCGCGCTGCTCGAGAAATATTTCATGCGCCAGGGAAAACCGGCGGCAAGCAGCGCGGCGGCCGCAGTAAATACGGCAGTTCATGCGGCAGCGAATGCAGTTACGGCGGACAAAGCAGCATCAGCAGATACGTCAGCGACGGGAAATACGGCGGCGAACAAGAACCGCGTAGTTCTAAGGGAGCTTCGGGATCCTTCTTGTGAGGCTCGATGGGCAGCAGCTGAGATACGTACTATGGTCCGCAGGCACGGATTCAGGTATCGCGATATAGCGGTGATAGTGCCTGACCTCGACAGATACCGCCCCTGTCTTGCGGAAGCGTTTGACGAAGCCGACATATCCTTTTATATGGACAGGAAGAAAGGTATCATGTCGAATCCCCTTATCGAGCTTGTAAGGAGCGCCCTCCAGGTCCTGCTTCAGAATTTTTCCTATGACTCTGTCATCAGATTCTTAAGATGCGGCCTGTCCGGCCTGAATCAGGACGAGACGGACATCCTCGACAATTACGTCCATGGCGCCGGGATCCGCGGCGCCTCAGCCTGGCAGTCCGATTTCACCCGAAGCTTTAAGAATTCTGGCGAGATTGATTTCGCGTTGTTAAATGATATCCGCGGCCGTGCCATAGCTCCGCTCATCCGGTTCAGGCAGAATGAGAAAGGGAAGGTGGCCAGCTTCACGTCAGGTATAAGAACCTTGGTCGAGGAACTGGAGGCCTCCATCCCCATGGAGAAGTGGGCGGAACAGTTCGAATCAGCAGGGGACGCTCTCTTGGCGAGGGAATATGCCGGTTCGAAAGACGCGCTTTTTGAGCTGCTTGACAAGGCGGACGAGCTTCTTGGCGATGAGCGGATGTCTGTCCGCGAATTTGCCGAGATGCTGGATGCCGGGATCAATGAATACAAGGCCGGCGCGGTGCCTCATTATCTTGATCAGGTACAGGTCGGAGACATCAACAGGAGTCGCCTTACGGAGCTGAAAGCATTGATCTTTATCGGGATGAACGACGATATCCTTCCTGCAAAGGGCGGGAACGGCGGAATCCTCACTGAAGACGAAAGATCTTTTCTTCGCGACAACGGAATAGGCATAGCGCCCGATGAGAGGGAACTCGCCGATCAGGAAAAATACTATCTTTATCGGATTCTGACGAAGCCATCTGAGTATCTGCTTCTGTCGTGGAGTCGTTTTACGAGTGATGGCTCGGAGAACCGCCCCTCAAGATACATTTCACAGATCACCAAGGTATTTCCGGAAATACATATAGAAAAGTCAGATCATATTCCGGCCGTAAGCCATGGGGCGGCGAGAAGGCTTCTGGCAGATGGGGCGGACAGCCTTCGTGTCATCGGTCTTGATAAAGAATGGGCGGAGCTTTTTTCCGTTCTAAAGCACAGTGCCTTAAAACAGCATACAGCTGCCCCGGGAAATAATGCCGCGTATCCTGTTGATACTGCAAATGCGGTCGCCACATCAGACGCGATGGCCGCCGCAGACGCAGTCGCCGCGGCAGACGCGATGGCCGCCGTAGACGCAGTCGCTGCCGCAGACGCGATGGCGCTTGATCGTATCGCTGCCGCGCTTTCCCCGAAGGGCAGCGACAGGAAGCTGGAAAGGGCGCTGGAGCTGGTATATGGCAGAGTGCTCCCCGGCAGCATCAGCCAGCTGGAAAGCTTTGCGGGCTGTCCCTACTCATATTTCCTCAATTATGACCTGCGTCTGAAGCCGCGCTCCGTCCATGAATTCGATCCGATGGACAGGGGCAATTTCTTCCACATCGCGATGCAGGTATTCTTTGCCCTGATGGAAAAGGAAGGGCTCTCTCCCGAACGCATAGATGAAGAGACTCGCAACCGCCTGACCGAGGAGAGCATCCTCGAAGCGATATCAAGAACCGACCCGCTTATGCTGAAGGAGACAGCGAGGACACGTTATTTCGTGAAACGCTGGAGGCGCATAGCTGACAGGACACTGTGGGCAGTCATCGAGGAAATGCTGGATACCGGCTTTCGTCCCGCGGGGGCAGAGCTTGCCTTTACCGGGAGGGAGCTTGACAGCCTACGCTGGCGGTTCGCTAAGCACAGCATGATTCTCAGAGGGCGGATCGACAGGCTGGACGTCTGCGCCGAGGGCGGAAGGGCTGCTTACAGAATAGTTGATTACAAGACAGGTGAGAAAACGCTCGACTTAACTGAGATCGATAGCGGCAGAAGCCTTCAGCTCCCTATTTATCTCTCGGCGGCAGAGGAAATAATCCGCCGCGCGGGCGATGGAACGGTGAGCCTTGACGACCAGCCGGATGGCGGAAAGCTGATCCGTGATGTGTCTAAGATATGCAGCGAGCTGCTGCCCTCAGGCGCGTACTATTTTAAGGTAAAAGAACCTCTGATAGCCGCCGATGCGCTGCTTGACGAGGATGATCTTTACAAAAAGCTTAAAGGGGAGCTGAAGCTGAAGGGAATCAGGAATCCTGACGACAATATCTCTGCCTCCGGAGACAATAGCAGGCGGCAGGAGCTTCTCGCTGACACGAATCGCATGAAGCTTCTCACGGACAAGGCAAGAGATAAGGCAGCGGAGCTTGGCGAAGACATATTGTCAGGCCGTATTGAAGCTGTGCCCTACCGCAAGGGAAATGAGACCGGCTGCGACTGGTGCGCTTTCCGCTCGGTCTGCGGCTTCGATCCAAAGCTGCCCGGCTACCGTTTCCAGAAGGCTGCCCATCAGAAGCCGGAGGATATATGGGCGAAATGGGAGGCTGAGGACGATAAAAAGCCCGGAGAGGGTGAAAATACGGAAGTGGAAGCTGCTGAAGGGGCAGCCGGCGTAAAAAGCAATAAAACAGATGAGTGCCTCTTGGACGTAGATATGTCAGCAGAAGATACGTCAGCAAAATATACGTCAGCAAAAGATACAGCAGTAAAAGATACGTCAGCAGAGGATACGTCAGCAAAGGATATGGCAGCTGAAGATATGAAAGAAAAAGATATGACAGCAAAAGCAGAAGGAGCGGGCGATGGGCGTAAAATGGACTGACGAACAACAACAGGTGATCAGCCATCGCGGCGGCGATCTTCTCGTTTCGGCGGCGGCAGGCTCCGGCAAGACCGCGGTGCTCGTCGCTCATATCATATCCAGAATCATGGACGATGAGAAGCCACTCGATATCAGCCGACTCCTGCTGGTCACATTTACCGAGGCTGCGGCCGCAGAGATGAGAGACCGTCTTCTCCGTGCTCTCGATCAGGCGCTGGATGCCGAACCGGACAATGCCAGGATCGCGGATCAGATTTCAAGGGTTCCGAAGGCCCATATACAGACCATCGACAGCTTCTGCATGTGGCTTGTCCGCAACAATTTCCATAAGCTCGATATTGACCCTGATTTCCGTATAGCGGAGGAGGGCGAGGGCAGGCTCATGAGGGCGGACGTCATGGACGAGCTGCTCGAAGAAAAATACGAAGAAGGTTCAGAGGAGTTTCTCAACCTCATAGACCGCTATTCGAGGGGGAAGGATGATGACGCCGTCAGCGAGCTTATACTGAACCTGTATCATTTCTCGCAGAGCGCCCCTGACCCCGACAGATGGCTGACAGAATGCCGTTCAAGCGTCAGAGCGAAGGTGAATGCCGGCAGCAGCCGTGTCGAAAATGTTGGTACTGAGCAAGGCGATGAAGTCAATACAAAAACAGGCAGTATAGATGCTTATCCCTGGGCGGGTATGCTTTCGGAGATGTTACATTCACGGATCAAGGAGCAAGCCGGTTTTCTGTCATCTGCCGCAGCCATGATCGCGGATTACGATTGCTTGGAATCTCTGCGCGAGGTATGTGAAGCCGAATCAAGGTCGCTCTTGGCCATATGTGAGGAGAAAAGCCTGGACTCTGTGATCAACAGCATGCGTGGCTTCAAAACAGGGAGGATGACCCACAGGAAGATACATGACGAGGAGCCTGAGGCGAAGGAATTCATTAAACGGATGCACAAGGCATTTTCCGATGAATGGAAGGAGCTGAAGAAAGGCTTTGCCTTTGCCGACCCGGAGGAAATGTGCGAGGTTCTTCGCGAAGCAGGCGGTCCGCTCTCAGAACTCATCGAGCTGACGAGGGAGTTCTCACGCCGCTATGAGTCAGAGAAAAAGGAAAAGAATCTGGCAGATTTTTCTGACGTGGAGCACTGGGCCCTCGGCCTTTTGAAGGACAACGAGGAGTTGGCAAGAGAGCTCAGCCTTCAGTTCGATGAAATAGCCATCGATGAGTATCAGGACAGCAATCTGATACAGGAGGAGATCCTTACCGCTGTATCGGGGGCGGGGCGCGGCGATCGGAACATGTTCATGGTAGGCGACGTCAAGCAGAGCATCTATAAATTCAGGATGGCGAAGCCTGAGCTGTTCATGGGAAAATACGACCGCTATCCGAAGCATGGCGATGGATATGAGAATGTCAAAAATGATTCCAAGCCCGACGAAGGCGGCGAGAGACTGATCGAGCTTTCCAGAAATTTCCGGACAAGGGCTTCTGTATTAGAAGTGATCAATCATGTTTTTTTCAGGATAATGAGGCGCGAGCTGGGAGGGGTGGAGTACAGCAAGGACTGCGCCTTGTACCCGGGAGCGGAGTATCCGGATTATAATGAAATGAACGAGGCTGTGGATGCCGCCAGTCTGCCGGAGAGCAGGATTGAGCCGGGGGGCGGCCAGCTGTCGGCAAACAGGACAGAGGAAGATTGTGTCCAACCGCCTGAAAGCAGGATACAAGACAGCGTACAGGAAAAAACCGGATTTGATAGCAGCAGTTCATCTGAGGAACAGCTGCACGCTTCTGTGCCAAATGGCGACAGGATGACTGAAAACCGCATATATCATAAAACATGTAAAGACCAGGCATCCGTCGAGCTGCTGCTGACTGTCTGTGGGCAGGGGCAGGAGCGCACAGAGACAGAAGCGAGGGCGGTCGCTCAGAAGATTCGTCAGATGACCGACCCCGCAGAGGGCCTGAAGCTATGGGATGCCGCGAAGGGTGAATTCCGTGCCGCAAAATACTCTGACATCGCGGTACTGATGCGAAGGGTGCGCGGCAGCGCGGGAATCTTCGAAGAGACACTGAGAGGCTGCGGCATACCGGCGGTCAGCCGACAGAGCACAGGATATTTTGACGCGGTCGAGGTTCAGGTCCTGCTGAACGCGCTTGCCGTGATAGACAATCCTGCTCAGGATATTCCGCTTGCGTCCGTCATGCTCTCGCCAATGTCATCATTTGACGAGGACGATCTCTCTATCGCAGTCGCCTGGTACAAGGACAAAAAAAGAAACAGTAAGAATACAGATGGCGAGAGTAAAACTGATGAGAATATCCTTGAAAGCAGAAAGCCGGTCATAGAAGGCGCGGGCGCATTTTATGCCGCAGTAAAGGAATATGCCGCTGAGGGTGATGAGCCGGATCTGCGAAACCGTCTTGCCGCATTTCTTGAAAAGCTCAATAAGCTTAGGGAATATGCGATTCACAATACGATATACGATCTCATCGGAGAGATACTTCGCAGAACCGGTTACGACCTTTATCTTTCCGCGCTCCCGGCAGGGAATGTACGCCGTCTGAACATCGAGATGCTGAAGGAGCGGGCAGCAGCGTTTGAGAAGACCAGCTACCATGGGATTTTTCAGTTTAACAGGTACATAGAGAAGCTTCGCAAATATGATGTCGATTTCGGGGAAGCCAGTACGGAGTCGGAGCAGGACGATGTGGTGCGGATCATGAGCATCCATAAGAGCAAGGGATTGGAGTATCCGGTCGTCTTTGTCTGCGGCTGCGATGGGGCTTTTGACAACCGCGACTCGTCCGGGACGGTCATCCTTCACGATGATCTAGGGGCAGCCTCGGATTTTATAGACATAGAGAATTCGCAGAGAAGAAAGAGCCTCTGGAAATCATTTGTCGCCGACCGTATACGCCGCGACAACAGGGGCGAGGAGCTGAGAGTCCTGTATGTCGCCATGACGAGGGCGAAGGAGAAGCTCGTGCTGTCCGGGGTACTCAAGGAGAGGGCAAACAAGGAAGAAGAGGAGCTGATAGCGGACGTGCGGATGAAGCTTACTGAAGCCGAAGAGCTTATGGAGATGACGGCATCGGATGCTTCCAGTCGTTCAAGTGAAATAACTCCAGGCAAAGAAAGTGGACAGCTATCGGCAAAAAAGCTTCCTACGTGGTACATCGCAGGCGCGTCAAGCTTTCTTGACTGGCTGCTGATGGCATTTGGCGACGCGAGGGAGCTTGTTCCTGTTACGATCAGGCGAAAGGAGGATCTGGAAGAGGAATCGTTGACGCGGATAGGAGAGAGCGGGCTTCTCCGCAGCGCGTTGGCGGCCATTCCGTCGGCAACAACAGAGGCTCTTTCGCGGTGGGAACAGCAGCTTGACTGTGGGTATGAGCATGAAGCTGCCACAGAGATGAAAGGCATATGGACCGTCAGCGAGCTGAAGGAAGAGGCAGGAATACACGACAAAGCTCTTAAAAAGAAAAGAAAGAAAGAAGGGTCTATAAGAGACGAATCGGTTGTTCAGAAGCCGGCAAGCTCCGAGAAGACAGAGGATGAATCTGAAAAAACCGGAATTCCAAAGGATGGAGCCGTAACCCAAGCGGGCGGTGCCCTGAGGGGAACAGTATACCATCGGATACTTCAGAATATGCCGCCGACCAAGGATGTATCGTCTGTCCGATCATGGATTAAACAGAACCTGCCGCCGGATCAGGCGGCGATGGCAGACCCGGAAGACATCGCGGCTTTCTATCGTTCGAGGTCCGGGAGCTTATGTCTTAAGCCGGATGTAAAAAGACATGCCGAACAGCCCTTTGTGCTGGGCATTCCGGAGAGTGAATTCCGCGAAAGCAGGAGAACAGGCTTTGCCGACTGGAAACGAAAGCTCACAGATGCGGATAACCTTCGTTACAAAGACGAAGAAATCATACTCATCCAGGGCATCATAGACCTCTATCTGGAGGAGGATGACGGCATAACCTTGATAGATTACAAGACAGACGCGGCTTCCCCGAAGCACATCCTTGAGGCATACGAGGTACAGCTCAGATGCTACGCGATGGCGCTCGCCCGCATAACAGGAAAGCCGGTCAAAGCGATCCGCATATATTCATTCCACAACAGATGCGAGATAGAAGTGGATTAGGATGTGAAGAGGACAGGCGGCCATCAGGCGAAAGCTCGCTAGCTTTCGTTCTGATGGCCACCTGTTGTTGTATATGCGGCATCTTCCGACTTTAAAAAGCCACGATCAGCCCATTTCGTTCGGCGTAGTAGCTGCAGAGACCTCTCGTCGGAACGATAGTAACCTTCGCTTCGTTCCATAGCTTCTCTATAGCTGCTTTCAGTGTTTCAGCTAGCTCCAGATTCTGGCAATAGCTGATCACGACCTCGACGGGCTTGACCCTGCGTTCTTTGATGTCAGAGATGATCGTTTCGAGAGCCTTTTTTTGTCCGCGTACTTTGTGCTTTATGATGATCGTGCCTTCTTCGCTGCCGATCCCTATGCCCCACATATGAAGCCTTCCCGCAAGAAAGCCCGCGATCCTGCTCATTCGTCCGTTTTTTATCAGGTTATTGAACGACGAGAGTGCAAAGACGATGTGTGTACGTTTCTCGTATTCAATGGCATTTCTTACTACATCATCGAAATCGGCCCCGCTGTTAATCCATTCACATAGCTTGCGGATGATCATGATCATCTCCGGTCCGGTCGAGTGAGAATCGATCAGAGCGATCTTTTTATCAGGATATTTTTCGTGGATCATGTTCATCGCTGTAGTCGCGCTGTTGAAGCTGCCGGAAAGCCTGCTGGATATTGTCACAGCGATTGTATACCCTGGTTTTAAGAATTGCTCATACCATGCATTAGGAGAAGGACAGGACGTATGGCTTGTTTTTTTGCTCTCTTCCATGGCTGAAACCATCCGGGCTGTGTCCAGAGTCTCATCATCCACATAGTCTTTTGAGTCGACACTGATCACAAAAGGAATAGTTGAAAAACGAATGTCAGAATATTGCTTCTCCAGTTCAAATGTATCACAGCTAGAATCGGCTATAATGTTCCACTCCATTCTTGTTTCCTCCCCATAACGAGTCCGCAAATCCAAAGATGATTATTCGGGTAATAGAATATACCTCATGGAATAATATATCTTTTGAGCCAAAGCATATTATCCATGGGATAAAATAGTACCTTGGATAAATCATACCATCAGAGTTACATCAAAGCTCCTGAGATATAGAATACCCACTTTGCTAACAAAATCCTTTCAGGATAGGCGGTTTTGTTATTTGTAATTATAAACAATAGCTGGTGGGAAAACAACCGGCATATTTTTTACCTTTGTATATTTGTAGACATTAAACTTAATAATGTTGATTAAAACTATAATTTCGTAGAGCAGAGTGAGTAAGCAAAAAATGGGACAGCCCATGTTGAGAGCTGTCCCATTTTTTGCTTAGTGTGATTATTCTTACCCGAATCTCTGACTTCTTATCTGCTTCTTTAAGAAGGATCATGACATCCTCTTGGCGACAAGGGCGGCATTGTGCACCCAGATGGTTTTCCCGTTCACATCAGTGCCGGTCTCATCGAAGTTAGCGACTTTGGCCCCGATAAGCATAGACTTTATGGTCTGAAGCGTGCCTCCTACCTTTTTTGCACACTTTGACACCATAGATGTGATCGTTCCTGTGGAAAGACTGACACAGAGCAGGCTTCCAAGAAGGACATGGATCCTCATTACGCTGACAGCGCCATATGTGCTCAGGAGACCGGCCAGTACAGAAACAGAATCACCATACTGTATATATGCCCGGATCCCTTCGGGGAATTCCCCAGACAGGTTTTCCCCTGTGCAGGGACATGAATCCACCAGGATAGACTGGTGCTCTGTCACCTTGGTTGTGATGACTGCATTCACCTCATAACGCTTTTCACCACAGGTGAATACGTTGCCTTTCATAATACATTCATTCAGGTGAGGGCATGTGAGACACTTTTTGGGCAGATGTCTGTTGTACTTATCTGGCTCATGCGGGATCACCATATGAGAACCAGGATGCCCTTTCTGCCCGCCCTGCTTTTTGCCGGATTTCTGACGCTGGCTCTGTGGATTTGGCTTGTTGAAGCCATCGCTGGAAGGCGGTTTGGAACTATTCTGGGAGTTCTGGTTCAGCTGGCGCTGAAGCTCCTTGATGGTTTCCTGCAGCTCCTTAATAGTTTCCGTCAGGGCAGCGTTGGACTCCGTCAGCATTTGTACAAGAGCAGTGAGATTTGCGTTCTGCTTTGTAATTGTTTCGATGATGAGATCCTTGTTATCCATTGATCCGCTCCTTCCCGAAAGCGGTATCCATAAGGATATCACAAGCCTTTTTCATCAAACGCCGACAGGAACGATTGTCGCTCTCCGAAACGGTAAGCTGATTGCGGAGTTCTGCAATCAGTGCATCTTTTTGCGCTATTATTGCAAGAGCCTGTTCACACAATGCCTTATAGTCTGTATCACTATGGGTTGGCGTGACAGCGACAGTATCTGATCTTCCTCGCTTGCCTGTCGGGACGACATCGCCTGTAGCAGGGTCAAGGCGGCCGATCAGCTTGCGGCGTGAATGAGGCTGTTTGAGTTCCTTATCCCAGTAGGAAATGGACTCATAAACGTATGTTATATTACGAGTTTTATTGTGAACCTTTACGATAGCCATGAATCCATCTCCTTAAATAGTGTTACTTATTTCTTATATTGTATCGCTATTTTGTAAAACTATGCTGTCGTAGGGGGTTCTGAATAGTTACAAAGGAAAACTGATACCTACCAGAGGGTCTGCCCCGTCTGCAAGAGACAATACGGATCGGCAGCAGCATGTAGTGATAAAAGCCCAGGAGACAAACTTTATGATACGAAATGCAACAATAGACGATGCCAATCAGCTGCTTGAAATATACGCCTACTACGTGAAGAACACGGCTATTTCCTTTGAATATGATGTACCGTCTTTGGAGGAGTTCCGAACCCGCATCGATAGCACGCTGAAAAAGTACCCTTATCTCGTTCTTGAAGAGGATGGTATGATTCAAGGCTATGCGTATGCGGGAGCCTTCATAGAAAGGGCTGCGTATGGCCACTCGTGTGAAGTGTCCATCTACGTGGATCATAATGCAAAAAGGCATGGTTATGGAAGAAGGCTCTATGAAGCACTGTAGGAATGCTTGAAAACACAAGGAATTCGTAACCTGTATGCATGCATAGGTGATCCCATAGTAGAGGATGAATACCTGACCCGGAACAGTGAACAGTTTCATAAGCATCTAGGGTTTGCCAAGGTTGGGACCTTTCATAAATGCGGTTATAAATTTGGCCGCTGGTATAACATGATCTGGATGGAGAAGATAATAGGGTCCTGTCCACTCGAACAACGAAAGAAAAAATCATGTTGTCTCTGAAACATGATTATGATATCATATAAAAAAGGGGAGCCCGAAGCGGCCACCCTCATATAATGCTTACCGCTTACGCGGCAGCCGTCACTGTAGGGCAGTGGCGGCTTTTATCTTTTCTGAAAGATCTTGTATAAGAGACCAATCAGAGCGACAATGAAAATACCTAGTTGGAATAAATCCGAATAAGTAACCATCGACACACCCTCCTTTCCGAAGATCGAAGGGAAGAACCCTTCGTCAAAAACGAAGGGCAGCCGCCCAGGCTCCGGGAAAAACTCCCCATGTAAGAATGATACTACCTTTCCAGAATATTTACAAGTATAATTTAATTTATGCTAAATTGGTAAGATTTAGAATTCTTCTTTTTTCAATAATCTTAACGATGACAGGTACCAATGTGCACAATAAAACATAAGCAGATGTTCCTGGGCATCGAATCATATCAGAAACTGGGAATTGTTTTTTATTTTCACAACTATTCACAATTGATGATTGCGTGTTATACTCAATTGAGTTACTATTCAAGTAATTGAGAGGTGCGAGAGAGGATTATGCTGAAGAATAATATCGAAATGGACGTGAAATTCGGTGCATAGAGAAATCAACCACTCAGGCGAAGATAGCGGAGAACAGCGGCTGCGTTCGCATGGGTGATGAAAGCGAGGGTATGACCGTGCCGGTTGGGTACTAATGCTGGTGTTCTCGCATAATGTTTCATTGGTAATGTATCATTTTGTCACATCGGGCATTGGCTTGTTGACATTACATTGCTAGTGCTATATTATATGCAATACCCACATTTATGCGGGCAGTGCCGGAAACGGCGCGGCAGAGGAGCACTGCTTGCAGCAAGCTGCGAGGCAGGCGGTTGGCCATCATTTTCCGAAAGGAGGTGATGTGTATGCCTATTACTCTGACATTTCACGTGTTTGGTTACACCATCACGGTGAGATTACGGTGAAAATTATTAATGCAAATAATGATAATAATAATAAGGAGCAGTATATGAAGAGAATCGCAGTAGCTTACGAAAACGGTGAAATATTCCAGCATTTCGGACGTACGGAAGAATTTAAGGTCTATGAAGTAGAAGACGGAAAAATCATGAACAGTGAAATCATTGGATCAAACGGGAGCGGCCATGGTGCTCTTGCAGGTCTTCTTGACGAGAAGAACATCGATGTCCTGATCTGTGGCGGGATCGGCGGCGGAGCACAGGCTGCTCTTGCAGAGCGCAGGATTGAGCTATGCGCAGGCGCATCCGGGAATGCTGATGAAGCAGTGAAAGCATACCTGGACGGTAAGCTGGTAAATACAGGAGCTAATTGCGGCCATCATGGCGAGGACCATTCCTGCGGAGGGCATTCCTGTGGAGATCATGAAGACCATTCCTGTGGCGGATGTGGCAGCAATACTATTTCCGGCAAGAATGTAGGAAAGACCTGCCGCACCCATTACCGGGGGACCTTCAATGACGGCACTCAGTTTGATTCATCTTACGACCGGGGTGAGCCATTGGAATTTGTCTGCGGAGCAGGCATGATGATCAGAGGCTTTGACGCGGCTGTGGCCAACATGGAAGTAGGAGAGGTGGTAGACATCCACCTCATGCCGGCAGAAGCTTATGGGGAGGCAGATCCCAGGGCTATTTTCAGCGTTGAGATTGCGCAGATGCCAGGAGCTGAAAATGTATCCATCGGACAGCAGGTATATTTGCAGACCATGGACGGTCAGCCGGTTCCTGTAAAAGTGATCAAAAAGGATGAGAAAACTGTCACCTTTGATGCGAACCACGAGATGGCCGGTAAGGAACTGAATTTCAGGATAGAACTGGTAGAAGTCAGGTGAGAAGTTCGCTTTGACAGGCACCACCAACCTTTGGAACAAGGACGAGGCACTGACCGGGAAATTTCCGTGCCTGTTTCCACAAAGGAATGACAGATCGAGATTTCAATCGAGGACCTGACCCTGCACGAAGTGAGGTTGATAGGATGAACAAACAAAGTTTTAAGACGTTGATCCATAAGAGCCTGGTTGCTTGCGTCTATGCGGTTATTTCCTTCAACTTGGTTTTCAGCATAATCGACCTTGTTTCGGAGCTGGATTATAATCCGGGAAGGAGGATGGCTTGGTTGGCGCTTTCGTCCGCGCTGCTGGCTGTTGCGCTGATTGTGGACAGGCTGACTTCCCAGAGGGAAAAAATTTGGCTCCTGATCCATCTCATTGCTTACCCCGCAATACTTATTATTATCGTAGGCTCAGCGGGCATGAATTGGTTTGGATATTTGCTTGCGGCTGCGGTATTGGTATTATCTGGTATCCTGTTTTACAGGGCAAACGGCACAAAAAGATGGAAAGTCTGTATTGAAATATTCACTGCGTTTCTTGCGGTTCCGACGCTGATCTTTTTTTTATTCGGCATGCTGTTTGGGAGTTTTGGGAGCATCTCATCAAGAATCTTTGTATCGCCCGGAGGTATGTATGAAGCGGAAGTGAGAATTGTCGATGAGGGAGCGTTGGGTGGGAGCACGTCCGTGTCAGTTTACAGAGTGGGTACACGCCTACATCTGCCATTTGGCACATTGAGCCGCCCGTTGGATCAGTACCATTTGGATTGGATTGCTCCGAAAGATTTGGATGATGTTTGGGAAACCGACGATGTCATTGCAGTGAACGGTAACAGTTGGCGCTGGCAGCATTCATGAAAATAGCTCGTTCACGGTGACAAGCATAAGGTTTGCGGTTTCTGTGAGAAGCATGGGGTTAAAGTGGACCAAAGTGATCTTGATGGGGAGAGATTTATGAACGCAAGTAGATATGAAAGCTCGGATGTCGGAACGGTTTTGATCCAGATGGTAGACGATCATGACCTTGAAGGCATTGAAAACGAGGTAGCGGACATCAGGACAGGAAACTAATGATGATATGGCAAAGGAAATGATTATGAACTCATGGAAAACTGTTACGACTCAGCATGATATTGATGAACTATATGACTCCTATTACGGATTTTATAAAAAAGTCGTCATCCGAACAAATCGAAGAAAATGCCGAGAAACTGCTTTCCGGCTATAACAGAGAGCAATCACGCAAAACAGGAAACATCAGTAAGCAAGAAATCAAAAAGGCAAAAATAGCAAATGACAAACAATATAATGATTTCGCAGCAATTATTAGGGCTTTACGCGGTCTAATACCATACAATAGAATGTTGATCTCTCATGATGGCTACCTCATTCCACTGGATGATAAGTATTTTTAGAATTGATCCATCAAACCTCGGTTTCAAGTATGGTGGCGAAATCACTTGCGTAGGAATGATAACAAACATCATTGGAGAGAGTACAGCTCCGGCATATCATAAAAACATTTTTGCAACAATACAATATATGGCTAATGAGGCACTTAGGAAGCTCCTTCCTACGATAGAAAGCAATCTTTGCATAATCCACCCTATTGCAGTATATTACGGAAGATAAGGGATTTCCGTGCCTATCACCATGAAGTATTGTTTATAGAGTCCATCAATTCAAAGAAAGAGACCTGAAACATGAAAAATCAGTATTTTGGAGATATAGGCGACTATGGAAAATATGGATTGTTACGATTCCTGGCGGGACATGAGGTGACCGTTGCAGTCAATTGGTATCTGACGGAAAAAGATCAAACCAATGACGGGAACAAACGAGAGTATCTCACAAAAGAGGAGAATCTGAAATATGATCCCGTTCTGTTCGATGTGCTAAAGAAAATGTGTGCCCAAAACAAAAAGGATGTTCATGAATTTGCGGCACTTGGAATGATTCCCGGTGCGAAATACTATGATAGAATAGTTGAGCCGGTATTGTCGACACTGACATTTTCGGAAAAACGGTCAGCGCGTAACCAGTGGCATCAGGAAGCACTCGCAGCTTGTGACGGGTGTGATCTCGTGTTTTTAGATCCGGATAATGGTCTGAAAGCAGGAAATCCCACGGCAAAGAAAGATGCGATGAAGTTCGTCTATTCTACTGAGGCTGCTGATTATTATGAGCGTGGTCAGGATGTAGTCTATTACTGTCACAAGGGCAGACGGACAGACGTCCAATGGGAAAAGGCCAAGCATATCATGAAGGAACAATGTCCCAGCGCGGTGCTGATGGGCATCACATTTCACCGTGGTACGCAGCGAAGTTATATATTTGTGATACATCCAGAACGGGAAAAGCTTTACAGTGATCTGATAAAGGTCTTTCTGGAAACTCCGTGGAATGAGATTTTTACAAAGGAGCCTATCAGTTGAATGATATTTGAGGAATGAAATATAGGCTGAGTACTGTGAGCACAAGGCCTCAATGAAAAACAAGTGATGGAAACGAGAACGTAACGATGTCTACAAGAGAAGAAAGAATACAGATTTTCCAAGATACTCCATGTCTCTTCGGCTGAGATTGATGAGCAGGACAAACATCAGATTATTGTCATTGGCGTTGCAGCAATCGTGCCGCATAGTGCACTGGCAGACAGTTTGATGGAGGAAATCTCCCTTTTTATGGAAGAGAATTCGGAGGCGGAAATCATCGATGAACAGAGAGAGCTTCGATGAACAGAGAGAGCATCGATGAACAGAGAGAGCATCGGTGAGCAGAGAGAGCTTCGATAAGCGGACAAAGAATACCGGCAAATTCATTTCCCTGATCCTGCACCATAAGCCCGCTTTATTGGACAGTCACCACTGTGCCGTGAACGGATCACAGCTTTCTCTCCCTTCCGGTGGGAACTCGCAACCTGGAATGCGGAGGCCGGGAAATAATACCTCATGGAGGCAATGTGTATGGGCTTTTTCGATGGGCTCTTTGGCCACCGCCTGGGGCCGGAGCAAGAACAAAATATCATCCAGTATGTCAACGACTTTAACCTTGCAGTATCCAAGCTCTCTGAAATATACACCAACAAGGCTAAGGCCGAGGAGTTTTCGCAGGTATGGGGAGCTGCCTATAAAGAGGTCAGGGGCATCCGGGTACCGAAGAAGCATGAACTCTTCTCCAGCGTCCAGAAGTTTCTGCGTGATTTTGAACATATTGGCGAGATCATAACGTCCAGCAATGCCGCCTTCGTCTCTGAGGAGAAGAAGCGGTATGATGGCTTGCTGTCCTCGATTGATGGAAAGTCTCTGGATGACCAGCAGCGGACCGTGGTGGTCACCGATGAGGATCGAAACCTCGTCATCGCCGGAGCGGGCAGCGGAAAAACCCTCACTATCGCTGGCAAGGTGAAGTATCTGTGTGATGCGAAGGGCATCGCGCCGGAGGACATTCTGCTGATTGCATTTACCCGAAAATCAGCGGAGGAGATGAGTGAGCGTATCAGCGGGAAGCTCGGCCTCCCGGTCCAGGCTACCACCTTCCACAAGCTGGGCTTGGACATCATCACCGAGGCAAGCGGTAAGCGGCCTGACGTTCAGGACGATCTCACTGATTTTGTGCGGGATTACTTTGAGGATAAGATAATCGGCGATCGTAAGGCGGTAAAAAACCTGATCGAGTATTTTGCCTATTACCTAAAAATCCCCGCCGACATGGACAAGTACGAATCTCTGGGGGCCGCCTATGAAGCTGAGAAGGGTGCAGACTTCGAGACCCTGCGCGGAAAATACGAGAGGGCAAAGTTTGTGACCGATGTCGCAGAGGACCGACGTTCCGGCAAGCGCACCTTACAAAACGAACAGGTCAAGAGTCTGGATGAAGTCAGTATTGCAAACTTTCTGTTCCTCAATGGGATCAAATATGAGTATGAGCGCTTGTACCCATTTGAGGCTGATGACCCTAAGCGGAAAGCATACCGGCCCGACTTCTATCTGCCAGACTATGATATTTACATTGAGCATTTCGGCATAAACCGCGAAGGCAAGCTGCCTTGGCTCTCTGCGGTTGAGGAGAAGAAATACCAAGAAGGAATGGCGTGGAAGCGGGCGTTCCATAAGCACAATGGGACCAAACTGCTGGAGACATTTTCCTACTATTCCTCTGAAGGGCGCCTTGAGGATGAGCTTGAAAAACTGCTCAAGGCAAACGGAGTCGAATTTAAAGAACCCGATTTCATTGACATCTATGAAACGGTCTACGCTTCGGAAAGCGACAAGTATTTCTCTGAATTCATCGGTCTCTGCTGTACGTTCATTACGCTTTTCAAATCGGGCGGCTATGATTCCTCTGAGATTCGGAGCCTGCGCAGCACGAATCCCGCATATCAAAAGCCGTACTACTGGAAAAGGACCGCTCTTTTCCTGATGCTCATCGCACCAATTCTCCATGCGTACAATGCGAACTTGGAGGAGCAGGGTGCCATTGACTTCTCCGATATGATTAACAAGGCAGCAAACCTGGTCGCAGACGGCTTCAGGGTGCGCCCGTACAAATGGGTTATTGTGGATGAGTATCAGGACATCTCCGTTGCCCGATACAAATTGTTGAAGGCCATTCTGGATCAGACCGGGGCAAAGCTCCTGTGTGTCGGCGATGACTGGCAATCCATATACCGCTTCACGGGAAGCGATATTAGTCTGTTTACACACTTCGACCGCTATTTCGGCTTCCCTGCGATAATGCGTCTTGAGCAGACGTACCGCAATTCGCAGCAGTTGATTGATGAGGCCGGAGCCTTTGTCATGAGAAATCCGCAGCAGTATGAAAAGAACCTGCGTTCTTCCAAGAGCCTGGATTATCCCATCACCTTTATGTGCTACAAGGACAATCCCTTCTCAATGCTGCAGCGGACGGTCGACAAGATCATTCAGAATTCTGGTCCCGATGCTTCCATTCTGCTCCTGGGCCGCACGAACTACGATTTGGAGATGCTTCGGGAATCAAAGCTGTTCCATATCAAGAAAAATGGGGAGCTGACCTATAACGCATCCCCGTCCACGCCTATTTCATTTCTGACGGTCCATCGGTCCAAGGGGCTGGAGGCCGATAACGTGGTGCTCCTGAACTTTCAGAATGCGACACTGGGCTTCCCAAACAAGATCGCCGACGACCCCCTGCTGGAGCTGGTGCTGACGGATGGGGATGATTTCAAATATGCGGAAGAACGGAGGCTGCTCTATGTCGCCTTGACCCGGACCCGAAACAGCGTCTTTGTGCTGGTAGATGAATACCGTCCTTCGGAATTCATGCAGGAGTTTAAGCTGTCAAAATCTGTGCTCATCCTTAACCGGGACAACCGCTCGGAAACGGAATCCGTTGCATGCCCCAAGTGTAAGACCGGCCACCTGACAGTCAGGAAGAATGAAAGCAGCAACAAATATTTCGTGGGCTGCTCCAATTATCCGCAATGCGACTACACCGTCAGGGATACAGCGATCATGAACGATACACGGTATTGCCCGAAATGCGGCGGTTTCCTGGTCAAACGCAAAGGGAAATGGGGAGCTTTCTACGGATGCTCTAATTACCCCACCTGTGACTATACGGAAAAGCAAGTTTGGTTAAGGTGTCAAAAGTAACCTGTTGCATGTAGCTGATTTAAGCCAAAGTTCCCGCTACATCTGGTATAATAGAACCATCAGATTTAGCGAGGTTT
>CACXUY010000031.1 GCA_902770965.1 uncultured Lachnospiraceae bacterium
CGGCGTATCTCCCGGAATCGCTATCATGTCTAGTCCGACAGAGCAGACACAGGTCATGGCTTCCAGCTTCTCCAGCGTCAGTGAACCTCTCTCGACTCCCGCTATCATGCCTCTGTCCTCACTGACAGGGATAAATGCGCCGGACAGCCCTCCGACATAGGATGACGCCATGACGCCGCCCTTCTTTACCTGGTCGTTTAAAAGCGCCAGTGCTGCGGTCGTGCCGGGAGCACCCACTGCCTCAAGGCCCATGGCCTCCAGAATATCCGCCACGCTGTCCCCGACCGCCGGAGTCGGGGCCAATGAAAGGTCGATGATTCCGAAAGGCACGTTCAGCCTTGCCGCCGCCTCACGGGCGACCAGCTGCCCCACCCTCGTTATCTTGAAGGCTGTCTTCTTGACCGTCTCGCAAAGAACCTCAAAGTCCTCCCCCTTGATCTTCTCAAGCGCGGTCTTGACCACTCCGGGACCACTTACGCCGACATTTATAACGGAATCGCCTTCCGTGACTCCGTGAAACGCGCCGGGCATCCATGTCCATTCCCGTCTTGGTCGAGCCGACACAAACTGAGCTGCACACCCTCTCCGTGTCGCGGAGCACTGCCGGGATCGATTCAATAAGCATCCTGTCCGCCGCAGTCATGCTCTTCTGTACAAGAGCGGTATAACCTCCAAGAAAATTTACCCCTATTTCCTTCGCCGCCCTGTCCAGAGCCGCCGCGATCCGGTAAAAATCCTCAGGCGACTTGCATGCGGCTCCCACCAATGAAATGGGAGTCACGGAAACACGCTTGTTGACGATAGGGATGCCGTAATCCTTCGATATTTCCTCCCCGACCCTCACGAGATCTCTCGCCAGCCTTGTTATCTTGTCGTAGATGTTGTCACACGTTTTTTGAAGACTGCTGTCAATACAGTCCAAGAGGCTGATGCCCATAGTAATAGTCCTGACATCAAGATTCTCCTGCTGTATCATCTGGTTGGTCTCATAGACCTCGCTGAACGTAATCATATCAATAACCTCCTGTCAGAACCTGCCTTGAACTCTGCACTGATATTTGCGGTATAAGGCCTCAGATTTTATACACCCGATATAGTAAACATTCATAGCACGCCTGTGCTGCCACGACGTGTAGAAGTCGTTGCAGCATACATGCGTGTATGAATGCATCCCTATATGGCCACCCTGCTTCGCTTCTAAAGTAATACCCGAATCCTGTGCGCCTGGCAGATTTTTCTCAAACGCTGCATGATCTGGCTGATCATCTCCCGGATTCTATGCGTCCGGGAGTTTTTTCAAATTCTGTGCATCTGGGAAAATATCTCCGATTTCTGCAGCCTGATGCGCAGACCCATCTCCTCTCCGAGCCCGGCCATGACATCTGCCAGCTCGCCGGCCTTCATATCTGCCTTCGAGATGTCCACGATCATCATCATGTTGAAATATTCATCGACTATCGTCTGTGAAATGCTTCTTATGTTGACATTATGTGCCGCAAGGACGTTGCAGACGCCTGCGATAATACCTACCTTGTCCACTCCCACGACGGTGATAATTGCTCTTTCCATTACAGCCTCCTGATAAATATATTCCTTCACACTTCCATAACCACGGACATCTTCTCCCTCGGAGCTACGGCAATACGGATTCCCATATATTGGGGAGCTTCATCCTCGATCGTCTGCCTGACTGTCAGCGCAGCCAGCTCGACCATATTGTTTTCCTTGCTAAGATGTCCCAGCATCACCTGCTTCAAGCCCTCGTGCGCGATCCTTGCCAGCAGTCCTCCGGCCGCGTCGTTCGACAAATGCCCTCTGTCCGACCTTATCCGCTGCTTTAACTGATACGGATAAGGTCCCGCCTCAAGCATACGGACATCATGGTTAGCCTCAAGCAAAATGGCATCAAGCCCGCTTAAATTCCTGACCGTATAATCGTTGTAGGTGCCAAGATCCGTCGCCACGGCAGCTTTTCGGCCGCCTGCCTCTATTCGATAGGCAACCGGTTCCGCCGCGTCGTGATCAATGCCAAACGGGCAAAAAGTCAGCTCGCCCAGGCTGAAGCTGCTGTCCGCTTCTATCTGGTAAAATATATCCTCCGGCATTTTTCCAAGCGAGCAGTCTGCTTTCACGGCAGCTATAGTCCCTGAAGTCCCATATACAGGTATGCAGCGTTTCCTCTCAAGAACACCTAATCCCTTGATATGATCCTTGTGTTCGTGGGTCATCATCACTGCGTCTATGTCCGAAATGGTGAGACCCAGCTCGGACAAGCCCTGCGTTATCTTTTTGTATGATATACCGGCATCAATAAGCACCCGGCTGTTTCCTTCTGCGACCAGGGTACAGTTGCCGCTGCTGCCGCTGGCCAAAGTCTCAACTATCATTCTCCCATTTCCTTCTTGTTTGTGCAGCCGTGATGAATTTCACAGCATCACTTTTCTTCGATATTTTGTAATTATTCAGCGCCCCAAGATAGCTGTTAGAATACAGGACGAAGTGCTTGCGCTTCGGACGTATTATAACAGTTATCTTGGGGCGGGCAAGGCGCGCAGCGCCTCTGACCGCCCCCGCAACGAGGGATGCGCAGCATCCCGAGTCTATGGTGCTGAATAGTAGCGATTTTTTGGAATAAATACAATATGGTACGAGCAAATATATCAGACGTCGTCAACAATCTTCAGCGCATTGACAAGCGCGTCCAGCTGACTCTCAGTATCCTCCAGGCTTCCGCCATTATCGATAACAGCGTCCGCCATCGCCGCAAATTCCTTGTCACTTCTCTGACTGGAAATAATGCCGATGCATTTTTCTCTGGTGTATCCGCGTCCGTCCATAAGGCGTTTTATCCTGGCTTCGAGAGAAGCGGTAACGACCCAGAGCTTATCGCAAAAATCCAGCATCCCGGCTTCCTTCGGGAGAGCAGCCTCCAGAACTGCCAGACGGAGCCCTTTACATAAATCAGCCTCGCGTCTGCTTTGCCGATCATCCTGCTCCGCATCCACCTTCTCAGCTTCAGCCTTTCCTTCCGTTGACTGTCCCGGTCTCGCGGAATCGCTGATCAACTGCCATGCTTCCCGCCCGGCTTCAGCCTTCTCAGCTTCAGCCTTTCCTTCCGTTGACTGTCCCGGTTTCGCGGAACCGCTGTCCACATACTGATTTTCTTTCTGCTGTGCGCCCCGCTCTCTCCATGCCGCAAGCCGTCTCGCGATCTCCATCCTGATGGCGGGATGAGCCATCTCGTTCAGGGCTTTTAACTTGTCTTTGTCGGAAAATACTATCTCTCCGAGCTTTTTCCTGTCAATCTCTCCTGACGCATCGAGTATTTCCTCTCCAAAAAAAGCCACTTCCTTGCGGTAAAGCATTTCTCCCCGCTTCATGAGGTCGTGACCGACAGCATCCGCCTCTATGATCTCGGCCTCATATTTATCCCTCAAAATGCCAAGCACGGTGCTCTTTCCTGTCCCGATGCCCCCTATTATCCCTATGACATATTCCTTATCCATTTTTCTTCGATACTGATGACGTGCCATCTGTCATCAAAATTACACGGTTATTTCCGCATTTACAGCGCTTTCATCCGGTTATTGTCCATCGCGAACCACATGACAAATGCAGCATCCATCCCGCGTTATTTCGCTTCCATCCGGTTACTGTCAATCACATGTCCACCACAGCCCCCCCCGAAGTCACATGACTATCGCGGCATCCATCCTGTGTTATTTCGCTTCCATCCAGTTGCCGCCGCTGTGGACTTCGACGACCAGCGGAACCGCCAGGCTCGCCGCAGCTGTCATTTCCTGCTCAAGTATCTTCCCGGCAAGCTCAGCTTCGTCAGCCGGAGCCTCGATCAGCAGCTCATCGTGAACCTGCAGTACGATACGGGCATCGAGCTTCTCTTTACGAAGCCGCCTGTCCACGCGCAGCATCGCGATCTTCATGATGTCTGCAGCGGTGCCCTGAATAGGACTGTTCATGGCGACGCGCTCGCCAAATGACCTCATATTAAAATTGGAGGACTTTATCTCCGGCACCGGCCGCCTTCTCCCATACAGGGTCTCAACAAATCCTTGCTGTCTCGCCTTCGCCACCTGACTGTCCAGGAATGCTTTCACGCCGGGATAGGTCGCGAAATATCGCTGTATATAATCGGCGGCTTCCTGCCTTGTGATGGACAGGCCTTCGCTGAGACCAAAGGAGCTGATGCCGTAGACGATCCCGAAATTTACTGCCTTCGCGTTGCGCCGAAGCTCGGGCGTCACATCCTCAAGAGGAACGTGGAAAACCTGAGACGCAGTGATCGCATGTATGTCCCTTGCCTCGTTGTAGGCGGATATCAGCCTCTCATCCTGCGACATAGCCGCCAGAATCCTCAGCTCTATCTGGCTGTAATCCGCATCTACGAAGACGCAGCCGTCCTCCGGCACGAACATAGCGCGTATCTCACGCCCCAGGTCTGTGCGAACAGGGATATTCTGAAGGTTAGGCTCTGTGCTGCTGATGCGTCCGGTAGCCGTCACCGTCTGATTAAATGTGCCTCTGATGCGCCCATCTTCATCTATATAGTTTCTCAGGCCATCCGCGTAAGTAGATTTCAGCTTCGCATGCGTCCTGTATTCCAAAATCTGGCTTATGACCGGGACAAATGGAGCGAGCTTCTCCAACACGTCCGCCGCAGTCGAATAACCCGTCTTTGTCTTTTTGCCTCCGGGCAGTGCCATCTCTTCAAAGAGCACCTCGCCCAGCTGCTTTGGAGAATTGATGTTGAATTTATGCCCCGCCTGTTCGTATATGTCCGCCTCAAGCTCCTCTATCCTCTCGCTCATGCTGCGTCCATATTCCTCAAGCGCCGCGCCATCGACACGTATTCCGGCCTTTTCCATCCTGTCGAGACTGAAAATGAGGGGCATCTCTATTTCATAAAACAGCTTGTCCATGCCAAGCTCCGCAAGCTTCGATGTCAACAGCGGCGCAGCCGAAAATGGCACGGCAGCCGCGCAGCGGGCGAGCATCTCAAGCCCGTCTCTTCCTATGTCCTTCGGCCTCGTCTTACCTACGATCTCCTTCTCTGCAGGCAGCATCTCCCCAAGGAAATCCACCGCGACATCGTCCCATCCATAGCTATGCTTCAAAGGATTTATCAAATATGCCGCGACGCTGACATCCAGCCATCGTGAGTCTTCTTTGAAAGGAAGGACTTTCAGCATATCCTTGAGATTCAGGGCTGCCAGATGCTCGGCTTTCTCCGCAGCCTTCTCTAGCAGCGGAAGCAGATCAAAGGCTTCTATCACCGTATCGGGAATAAATATTGCTTTTTGCCCATCACATACAGCGGTTCCAAGATAAGTATCCGCCACGTTCACGGACTGAATAGCAACCATAGTATTCCGCGGCCGGCCAAGCGATAGGTCTTGCGGCTGGTCTTGCGATTGGTTTTGAGGCTGGTCTTGCGGCTGGTCTTGCGGCTGGTCTTGCGGCTGGTCTTGCGATTGGTTTTGAGGCTGGTCTTGTCGCCGGTCTTGCGATAGGTCTTGCGGCTGCCTGTCCTGTCTGCCTTGCTCCAGCCTTTGCGCCAGCTTCTCCAGCTCTGCTTTGGCTTCGGACACGTCAGCCACTATCCTGACCGGACATGCTCCCGCTGACAAGAATCCTCCCTCTTCACCGTGGCTTACAGCCTCAGAACCGCCTTGAGTACCCGTTTCATATTCCGCCCCGGCTTGGCTCTTGATCCCGGCAGAACCCTCATTCACCGAGCCGACGCCGGAACCATCAGAGGACTTCGATATATTCGAAAAACGCCGCAGAAAAGATTTCATGCCCAAGGTCTTTATGAATTCATATGCTTTTTCCGTATATGGACTGGTGAACGCGGCATTTTCATAGTCAAAATCCACCGGCGCGTCCTGACAGATCCGGGCAAGCTTCAGGCTGAGAAGGGCAAGCTCTTTGTTCGCCTCGAGATTTTTCTTCGCTCTCGGTGGTTTCACCTCATCCAGGCTTTCATACACACCATCTACGCTGTGATATGCCTGAATAAGGGCAGTTCCCGTCTTCTCACCTATGCCGGGCACACCGGGAATATTGTCCGACGAGTCGCCCATAAGTGCCTTAAGCTCGATGAATTCCTCAGGCGTGACGCCATAGGTCTCCTTCACATCGTCCGCGAAATAATTCTCATATATTGTCTGTCCTTTTTTCGTCTTGGGTATGCAGATACGCACCTTTTCGGAAGCCAGCTGCAGCAGATCGCGGTCGCCGGATAAGATGACCACATCGAGGCCTTCTCTCTCTGAACGGGCCGCTATTGTGCCGAGTATGTCGTCAGCCTCGTACCCCGGAAGCTCCAGCACCGGTATCCCGCAGGCTTTCAGCAGATCCTTAGTGAGCGGGACCTGTTCATGCAGCTCTTCCGGCATGCCCTTGCGTGTTCCTTTATAATCCGAATACATATCATGACGAAATGTCGGTTCCCTGCGGTCAAACGCGACCGCAAGATAACCCGGCTTCTCATCATCGAGAACCTTGAATAATATATTAAGGAAACCGTACACGGCGTTAGTATGCCTTCCTTGTGAGTCCGTCATCTCAGGGATGGCATAGAATGCGCGGTTCAGGATGCTATGTCCATCCACAAGAACGATTTTTCCGTTCATATCATTTCCCTCCACTTCAATACTGCCTTCATAATATCCTGTTCAAGCACTCCCATGTGCCATACGCATTATCTATTCTCCGATATCAATGGCTATATATTGAGGCAATGTATTCGCTACTACACTTTATCATGATTTCAGCTTTCATTCAAGTGACAGCTCCCAACATCATGCTTTCATTCCATTCATATTATCAGCTTGCTATGAAGAAGTAGATAGGTTAAAATGTAACCTGATGACCGGCCTGCCAATCAACCTGCCGACCACGGACGGCAGTTCCTTTATTTAGAGGTTACACCATGACTATAGATCCTGAAGTACAGCGCCAGCGGATGTTGACCACGCCAATCCCGAAACTGATATGCACTCTCGCTATCCCTACGACGGCATCGCAGCTTATCTCCACCATCTACAATACCGCGGACACATATTTCGTCTCTCAGATCGGTACGAGCGCGTCTGCCGCAGTCGGAGTGGTGTTCGCCTTAATGTCCATTATCCAGGCTCTGGGTTTTGGCCTCGGCATGGGCGCGAGCAGCCTTATCAGCCGCCGCCTGGGAGCGAAACAGAACGATGAGGCGAACAAATACGCCAGCTCCGCGGTCGCTGCGGCATTCGTGGCCGGCTGCACGGTCATGATTATTGGACTTACGATGCTGAACCCTCTCATGAGACTTTTGGGTTCGACCGAGACCATGCTGCCTTACTCGGCGTCTTACGGAAGGATCATTCTGATGGGAGCGCCTGTCATGTGCGTCGCGTTTACACTCAACGGCATCCTCCGCGCGGAGGGCGAGGCCTTCCTGGCAATGTGGGGGCTGTGCACCGGCGGCATCCTTAACATGATACTCGATCCGATCTTCATATTCAGCTTCCACATGGGCATCGCCGGCGCAGCTCTTGCGACGGTGCTGAGCCAGTTCATCAGCTTCATCATCCTCGCGAGCTTCTTCGTCAGGGGCAAGAGCATAGTCCTGCTCAAACCCAGGAGCATCAGTGGCAAAGCGTCAGATTATGTGCTGATCGTGACCACAGGCGCGCCCACCTTCACTCGTCAGGGACTCGCAAGCCTTGCATCTGCCATGCTGAACGTAGCAGCCTCAGCCTTCGGCGATGCCGCCGTGGCCGCTGTCACCATTTCCAACAAGATATACCTTCTCGTGAGGAATATCATCATCGGAATCGGCCAGGGTTTCCAGCCGGTCGCGGGTTACAACTATGGAGCGAAGAATTATCGCCGGACCAGGGAAGCATTCTGGTTTGCAACCAAGCTTGGCACTGTCATAAATATCATCGCAACTGTTATAATCAGCATGAACGCGCCTGCCGTGATCACCTGGTTCCGCAACGACCCTGATGTCATAAAGATAGGAACACGGGCCCTGTATTTTGCCTGCGCAGTCATGCCATTCATGGCATTTTCCACATATGTGAATCAGGTTTTCCAGTGCATCGGTCTGAGAATACCCGCCACGTTCCTCGCAAGCTGCCGTCAGGGAGTGTGCTTCGTGCCCCTCGCCCTGACATTGCCGCGCATCCTCGGTCTGACGGGAGTAGAGATGCTTCAGCCCGGAGCCGACCTGCTCACATTCTTCATCGCGGTGCCCTTCCTGATACATCTCTTCAGCCATCAGTTGAGCCTGCAGGCTGATGTTAACGCAGACCACATTACATAAATATTCCGTAACTAATTCAGCACCCCAGACTCGTGATGCCGCGCATCCCTCGTTTGTGGAGCGGGCAGGGGAAAACGCAATCGAGAATTGCTTTTTCGTCAGCAATACACAAATCGAACCAAACTGCCTCTTAAGGCCGCCATCGACTGAAACCACAGTAGATGGCGGCCTTTGCTGCACCCATAAGAAACGCTTCCTTCAGGTAAGCGGTACGAGCTTGCCCACCAGAAGCTGCCTCTGCGTATCATAGTCATAGGAACAGGTGTACAGCGTCACCATACGATCTTCGGTCGTCATCACCACATCGCTGTCAAAGGTAGATAACCTGTACATCCTGTCTATCCATGCGGCATACTCCTCCTTAGTGGAGAACGTCATCGGGATGCCCTTCGCTCCGTCAACATATGCATTTGCGAAAAGCTCCACTAGATAGATGTGATCCGGCGTGTAAAGCTTAAATACCGGGTGCTTGCGGTAATACTTGTTGCCATCACCGTAATACATAAGCGTTCCGAACATCTTTCCGTTCTTCAGGTGATGTCCGTAAATTATCGTGTTTTCATCGGAAAAACCCGGCGAATTCTGTGCATCGATAAAGAGCGTGCCGTACCTTTGCTGTTTTCCGTTGAACAGATGGTTAAGGTAATACGAATTGTCCTTCCCCTGAACTATCGGATAGTTGATAACGGTGTCATCGCACTCCAGCCATCCGACGCAGTCCGAATTCTCCGAGCGCAGAGCTGCCCAGTCAAGCTGTCGTATCACAATCTGCTCAGGCTCTTCTTCATAGTAATCATCCTCGCCGGAATCGACCCCTTCGTCTTCCATATGCGCCTCTGTCACAATATCGGAAGCATTGCTGTTATCCTCATTACTGTCCTCACTGCCGCTCGGTTCCGACTCGCCCGGCTCAGTCTCCATAACCGCTGCTATGCCAGCCCCATCTGCATTCCTGGTGGCCGATGGCGCAGGTCTGGTCACTTTTATCACCATCGTCTCCTGCACTTCAGCGATGGAAGCTATGTCATCGTATACATCCTCGCCCTGCTTGTCCGTGACAAGCTGGCTCACCACTTTGTATCCGGAAAATATAGCAGAGCATAAAAACACGACGAGAAGAATGTCCAGGATTACGGTGCCCAGACCTCCCTTCTTTCTCCGATCTCCTCTCTCGCCTGTTTTCTTAGCCCCTTTCCCGCCGTCTTTTGTCATTCTTGCGCCGTCTTCGGCAATATTGCCGCTTTTAATGCCGCCATCATAAGCGGAACGAGCCGAAGCCGACTTCTCACCATACTTTTCCTTCACCATTTATCCTGCAACTCCTATCTGAAATGTTATGGTAATTATTCATCACCCCAGACTCGGGATGCTGCGCATCCCTCGTTGCAAGACGGCCAGTGGTGCTGAATAATTACAGATGCATAAGCCCGACAATAGCCCAATGATAGCACAAGCCTGTGACGAAATGAAGACCAAATAGACATGTCTTCTGTTTTATGATAAAATCAAACATATTAGTGCGCAGCTGTATTCAGGACTGTCTTACGCACGAAAAACTATAAAATATAATCAAAAGGGTGATTATTCGGCGTTCTGCATGACGAAGCATCTATGAAGCTGTTTTAAAATCCTGACGTAATGAACCTCGCCGGATGATCACAAAAAGGGAGAACAACATGAACATCATCAAAAAATGGAACTCACTAAGCCTGATCCTCCGCATAGTGATCGGCCTGGTGATCGGCGTCATCCTCGGCGTAGCTGTACCCGGCGCCACATGGATAGGCATTCTCGGCGACCTCTTCGTCGGAGCCCTCAAGGGCATCGCGCCCATTCTGGTATTTATCCTGGTTGCATCGTCTCTTGCCAATGCGAAGGGCGGCAATCTCAGCAAGTTCCGCACTGTCATCATTCTCTACATGTTTTCAACGCTGTGTGCCGCCATCGTATCGGTGTTTGTCAGCATGCTTTTCCCTGTCAGCATTCCACTCACAGGGCTCGATGCCGTAGAAGGCTACAGCGCTCCTCAGGCTCTTTCGGAAGTCATCATGAACTTCCTCAAGAGCATCGTAGCCAACCCCGTTGATTCCATGGCAAAGGGCAACTATATTGCCATCCTTTTCTGGGCTGTAATCGTCGGTCTGGCTTTGAAGAAGGCATCGGAAGGCACTAAAAAGGTTATGTCTGATTTTGCCGATGCTTTCTCCGAGGTCGTCAGGCTAGTCATCTCATGCGCTCCCTTCGGAATCCTTGGCCTTTCCTTCAGCGCAGTATCCTCAAGCGGTCTGGATATATTCAAGACCTACGGCAGGCTTCTCGCTGTGCTTGTAGTAACCATGCTAATAGTGGCTCTGGTGGTAAATCCTATCATTATCTTTGTCCTGCTGCGCACCAATCCTTATCCGTTGGTTCTTCGCTGCATCCGTTCAAGCGGTGTGACGGCTTTCTTCACCCGCAGCTCTGCGGCAAATATTCCCGTCAACATGGAGCTTTGCAAGGATCTGGGACTTGATAAGGACCTGTATTCCGTGTCCATCCCTCTCGGAAGCACCATCAACATGGATGGCGCGGCAGTTACGATCACCGTATTTTCGCTGGCAGCTGCCTATACTGTTGGAGTCCATGTCACTCTTCCTATGGCGATCTTCCTCAGCATCATCTCAACGTTCTCTGCTTGCGGCACGTCAGGAGTCGCCGGCGGCTCTCTGCTTCTCATCCCTCTCGGTTGCTCGCTTTTCGGCATCTCGAACGATATAGCCATGCAGCTCGTCGGGGTCGGCTTCATCATAAGCGTCATCCAGGATTCGCTTGAGACGATGCTTAACTCTTCAGGCGATGCTATCTTTACTGCAACCGCTGAGTATTACGAGTGGAAGAAACAGGGCAGGAAGCTGCCCTTCTGAGACTGCATGGTCTACATGGCAGCGCCACGCATATAATGCCCTGCGGATTGCTCCGCGCTGTGCGCTCTCGCAATCCACAACATGTATTCGCATTTTTCGTCGGCTTCGCCGACCCATGCTCATACATGGTTTTTTTATATGTTTTTATATTATACTTTTCTTATTCTAAAGCCTGCTCCGTATTTGCGGTTTTCATCCCCATCAGTTATCAGGCCATCGCGCGCCAATCTATATTCGGCATGCGATCTCCAGCGCTTTGTGTTCATTGGTTATCTTCACATAATTCAAGTCGCCCGCGTACTCGCCGTCCTTGACCCATTTAAGCCTCTCCTCCGAGAAGAATTCTATCTGGCTTGTCTTAAAGCGATGTACGGTGGGATTCTTCCCATGATCTTGAAAAACATTTCCTATCACATCATTCCAGCCCGCTATACCAGACGGATTAGTGACCATAAAGACCTCGAAGAGTCCATCGTCCATGACGATTTTGTCTCCGAGAAGGCCCTTTATCCCACCGATACTAATGGAATTGCCCACAAGGATTATCATGAAATCATCTGTCATCTCCCTTCCGTTGAAGCTGACGGTGAGATGATACGGCTTCAGATGCATGAAGCTCTTCACAGCTTCTATTCCGTAGGCAGGGACTCCGAGCAGCTTCTTTATTTCCTGGCGGGTCTCGTATGAAACCTCGGTAAATGCGCCGAAGCCGCAGACATAGTTGAAGAATCCGCTGTTTATCTTGCCTACGTCTATCATGTGCGTCTCTTCACCGCACGCGATGGCTGCCGCCTGGCTGTGTACAAATGGGATGCTTAGATTCCTTGCGAAGTCGTTCTGAGTGCCGGCCGGAATATAACCCAGCGGCGGGCGAAGCTCTTTCGGTATACGCATCAGACCGCTGACTGTCTCGTTCAACGTTCCGTCCCCGCCGCCGCATACTATACGCGAAAACTGCGTTCCTCGTTCGGACACTATATTTGTCGCATCGCCCGCCGATTGGGTAAGATGGACTTCCACTCTGTATCCGGACTTGATAAACACGTCAAGTATCTCGGCGATGTTATGCTTTATTCCTGATTTTCCCGCATATGGATTGCATATGAACAATAAATTCCTTGACATATCCTTCTCAACCCACCTTATTTCGATGAGGCTTTATGTTTTACGCCTCCACATCGATAAATTTAAACGCCATGACATCGAACAATCCCATGTCTGTGAGCTTCAGTTCAGGGATTACCGGGAGTGCCATGAATGTCAGCGTCATGACCGGTTCCACATCGCGTGAGATTCCAAGCTCCTTCCATGAAGTCTCATGGAACTTGCGAAGATGCTCGGCCACCCACTCACCGCTGCGGTCACACATTATTCCGCCCACCGGCATGGGTATTCTGTCCAGCACCTCGCCGTCCTTGACGAGCACCATGCCGCCGCCCTGACGAATGAGTTCTTTGACAGCCGCGGCCATCTCATCATTGTTCACGCCCGCAACGATGATGTTGTGAGAGTCATGGGATATCGATACAGCGATAGCGCCGCTTTTCATGCCGTAGCCTGACAGCAAACCTATGCCGACGTTTCCCGTCTCGTGATGCCTCTCTATGACTGCGGCCTTGACCACATCGATGTCTGTATCGAACCTGAAATCACCGTCATCAGCCAGCCTGACATCCATGACTTTTTTGGCGGTCAACACTCCGCCCGGAATGATGCCTATGGTGTTCACCCTGTCCGATGCAAGCTTCAGCTTCAGGCGATCTGCGGAGAAGTCCTTAACATGGAAGCTACCGGTGACCGATGAGAAGTCCGCCCTCTCAAAGGGCAGCAGGTACCGTCCTTTTTCCGCGGCAAGCACGCCCTGCGCGAATACCTTGTCCACTTCGAAATCCTTCAGATCTTTGAAAATGACTATATCCGCTCTGCGTCCGGGAGCAATCGCGCCCCTGTCGTACATGCGGAAGCACTCCGACGCGTTCAAAGAAGCCATACGTATGGCGCTGACGGCCGAAAGTCCTGATCTGACGCATTTTCTCAGATGCTCTTCCATATGACCGTGTGTGAAAAGAGTCTCCGCCTGACGGTCATCGGAGCAGAGAAGCACGCGCCGTTCATTCGCGGGAGTTACCCCCGCAACGAGAGTATCCAGGTCATGACAGGCAGAACCCTGGCGCACGATCACGTACATGCCTCTGGCTATGCGATCCTCCATTTCCTTGATCGTGGAGCATTCATGGTCGTCCTGAATGCCCACTGCAGAGTATGCGTTCAATTCCTTGCCCTCCAGGTTCGGGCTGTGACCATCGATGACCTTGCCGGCGTTCTTCGCCGCTATTATTTTACGAAGGCATTCTTCATCGTTGTTGATAACTCCCACGAAATTCATGAATTCGCCGAGGCTTGCGATATTTTCCTCCTTAAGAGGTTCAGCCATATCATCCGCTCCGACTGTCGCTCCGGCATGCTCAAAAGGTGTAGCCGGAACGCACGAGGGCACGGCGAAGCGTATATCCATCGCGGTCTTATCAGCAGCACGCTGCATGTACCTCAAGCCTTCGAGTCCGCAGACATTGACTATCTCATGAGGATCCGCGATCACTGTGGTCGTACCATGAGGCAGGGCGATACGGCCGAATTCCTCGGGAGTCAGATAGGATGACTCGATGTGTATATGAGAATCTATAAGGCCTGGAGAAGCGTACATACCCTCTCCATCGATCTCTTTTTCGCCGGAATAAGAACCCACTCCGGCTATCATGCCATTCACGATCGCTATATCCCCATCGATGAGACCGCCGGAAAATACATCAACAACCTTGACGTTCTTGATCACAAGCTCCGCGGCTTTCCTGCCCGCGGCGACATCCACAAGAACCTTCAACTCGTTAAGCTTCATAATTTAGCTCCCTTTCACCAATCCTTACCGAACATGTGATCATTCAGCGCCCTAGGTCAACTGTTAAAGCGCAGGACGAAGTGCTTGCACTTAGGACACGTATTATAACAGTTGTCTCTGGACGGACAAGGCGCACAGCGCCTCTGACGCTCCACAACGAGGGATGCGCGGCGTTCCGAGTCTGGAGTGCACAGCGCCCCGAGTCTGTGGTGCTGAATAGTTGTCTAAACATTTCATTAACAGAATTCTATCACAATACAGGTAAGTACTCAAGCAGCGATCGTATCAGCGCAACATATACAGCTTTGCATGTATTTTTCATCTCACCCGCGTTTCGACTCGGCAGCTCATTAGCATCTCGCGTAACGGTTTATCTCATCCAGCAGGTCAATGCCCTGAAGGATGCGGTCCGATTTCGTCTGTACAGTCATACAGTCGCACAGTCGCTCCGAAGCCATACTGCAAGACGACTTTCAAGCATTGTCTTGCCAAAGACAGGTTTTCCCTTCAAAGTAAGTCTGGATCCGACATCGCGTCGGTTCTGATCATGCACTTCCGTCTTTTCGATCTCAGTGCCTTTTTCATCAGTTCCGACGCGTTCCGCTTGACCTCTTTATCCCCTCTCTTCATACCTTCTCAGAATTGCGGCGATCACGGCGCCTGAGATATTATGCCACACTGAGAATACCGCGCCGGGCACAGTCGCCATAGCCATATCAGGAAACGCTCTCATGGCGAGTGTTGTGGCCAATCCCGAATTCTGCATTCCTATTTCAACCGCTACAGCTTTCTTTCTGGGCACTGACATCCTGAATATCACACCCGTCAGGAAGCCGAAGAGGTAACCCAAAAGATTATGGAGCACGACAACGACAAAAATTATCATGCCTGTTGACAATATTTTCCCACTGTTGTGTGATACCACCGCCCCAACGATCAGGCAAATGGCGGCGACAGAAACCGAGGGCAGGACATCTTTTACCTTTTCTGCCTCTTTTTCGAAGAGCTTATTTATCAGCAGCCCAAGCCCTATCGGGACAATGACTACCTGCACGATAGAGATGAACATCGCCTTGACATCGACGCTCACGGATGTCCGAAGATATAAGTATGTGAGCGATGGGGTAAGAAACGGGGCAAGCAAGGTGTTAACACTTGTCATCCCGACGGACATTGCCGTGTCACCTCCGGAAAGATAGGTTATGACGTTGCTTGCTGTCCCGCCTGGGCATGTCCCGACAAGAACAACCCCTACCAGGAGCTCATCGCTCAATCCGAACAACCTCCCCAGTCCAAATGCGAGTACCGGCATAACTATGAACTGCGCCGTACACCCTATGATGATGTCCCTAGGCTTAGTGAATACCACGGCAAAGTCACTCAGCTTCATCGTGAGCCCCATGCCAAACATCACGACCATCAGGAGATAATTGATCCATCCGGTCTGTATCCACAGACATGATGCAGGTATAAAAAGTGCACAGGCCGCAACAACCACAACGATGACCGCCATGTATTTACCTATAATTCCGCTTACTTTCTTCATTTCTCGTCCCTCTGATTCCTTCTTGAATTCATAACCACCATCTCCTGATCATCTTTCCGGTCAATACACTATCTAGTCTAAATATTATGAAGGTTCTGTCAACAGCATTTTCGCTTTTCGTCTTTTCATTTGTCATTATGTATCATCATATGTATTTTTATGTGTTGAGGATTCTTTATAACTCCGAGTTTTCTCCGTCTGAAGAGCCAAAATCAATGAAAAAACTGTGATTTTCTTCATATAAAGCCTTCAACACCCAAAAAACCAATGCGTAAAATGTTTACATTTTGTTCATTTATTCCACATATTGTGTTCATGAAGACCCTGTATAGTTTTAATTAGCCAAAGCGAGACGTGCTAAGGTTCAATCAAACTTTTTCATATTTTTCTTCCTTTCTTAACAACATAAGGAAACCGGTGCTGTGGTGGGCACCGGTTTTCTTGATATCTATAGGTTCGGTTACTTTAAAAGTCCGCCCACGCGAAGCACGGAGCCATGCGGAGTCTTATATGCATGGTGTTGTCGGCTGCCCGGCATGCGAGTCTACTTTCAATTCGAGTCCTGCTCGCCGCGCGGCCTGTGCCCGGCAAAGCCGGGATAATTACTGGCACGTACATGTCCATGAACAAAAAGGACCGATGCGAAGCTCGCATCGGTCCTTACTATTACTTGTTCGTATATGACTGTTCCATCGCGTATGATTCAGATGGTCACTTGTTCATCTGCTTCGCGACTTCCTCAGCGAAGTTCTCTTCACGGTGCTGCATGCCCTCGCCGGTCTCGAACCTGAAATACTTCTTCAGGACGATAGCAGTGCCGTTGTCCTTGCCGACCTTCTGGAGGTACTTGGCCACTGTGAGTTCGTTGTCCTTGACATAAGGCTGCTCAAGCAGACAGAAATCCTTGAGTTCCTTGTTCAGGCGGCCGATGATCATCTTGTCGATAATGTTCTCGGGCTTGCCGGGGTTCTCATTCATGGCCTGCTGCTTCAGGATCGCCCTCTCCTTCTCGATGAAATCCTGATCAACATCCTCGCGGCCGATGTACAGAGGCTTAAGAGCTGCGATCTGCATAGCGACGTTCTTAAGAGCTTCCTTGACCTCATCGTTCACGACCTCGGTGTCAGCCTGTACAAGCACCGCGATACGTCCGCCGCCGTGAAGATACGCGACTACACAGCCGTTCTCAGCGGTAAGCTTCTCGAAACGGCGGATGGAAAGCTTCTCTCCGATAACAGAAATCTGTTCGGAAAGCTCCTGAGAAACAGTGAGCTGAGGATCAAGCTTCCAGGGCTCTTCCAGAAAAGCTTCGACGTCGGCTGCCTCGGACTCGAGGAGCTGATCAGCGACTGCCTTGACATAGTTCTGGAATTTCTCGTTCTTGGCAACAAAATCGCTCTCGCTGTTGACCTCAAGGATGACGCCCTTCTTGTCGCCATCAACGACTTCGGTAAAAGACATACCCTCGGCTGCGATGCGGGCAGCTTTCTTCTGAGCTGCCGCAAGACCCTTCTCGCGAAGGTACTCGATAGCCTTATCCATATCTCCGTCAGTAGCCTCAAGAGCCTTCTTGCAGGCCATCATGCCGGAACCTGTCATCTCTCTTAACTGCTTAACCTGTGCTGCTGTGATAGCCATATCTTTATTCCTCCTCTTGTATATCTGCTTCGGCACTCTCTGCCTCAACAGCTTCCTCTGCCTGTCCCTGCTTCGCCTCGATGACTGCGTCAGCCATCTTGGAAACGATCAGCCTGACTGCGCGGATGGCATCATCGTTGCCGGGGATGACATAGTCAAGCTCTTCAGGGTCGCAGTTGGTGTCAGCTATGCCGATAAGAGTGATACCGAGTGCATGTGCTTCCTGCACGCAGATCCTCTCCTTCTTGGGATCGACGATGAAAATGGCGTCAGGGATCTGCTTCATATCCTTGATTCCGCCGAGGTTCTTCTCAAGCTTATCCCACTCCTTGCGAAGAGCGGCGACTTCCTTCTTGGGAAGGACTTCAAATGTGCCGTCATCAGACATCTTCTCGATCTCGCGCAGGCGGGCGATACGGCTCTGGATGGTCTTAAAGTTGGTAAGCATGCCGCCAAGCCATCTCTGGTTGACGTAGTACATGCCGCAGCGCTCAGCCTCCTGCTGGATAGCATCCTGAGCCTGCTTCTTCGTACCGACGAAAAGGATCGTGCCTCCGTCAGCTACGATCTGGTTGACTGCGTTGTAAGCCTCGTCAACCTTGCCTACGGACTGCTGCAGGTCGATGATATAGATGCCGTTGCGCTCCGTGTAAATGTAGGGAGCCATCTTGGGGTTCCAGCGGCGAGTCTGGTGACCGAAATGTACGCCGGCCTCGAGCAGCTGCTTCATGGAAATAACGCTCATTGTTCTTCTCCTTTTTGGTTTTTTCGACGCGCCGCAAATAATATAGACGCATCGGTGTGCTTCCCTGACCTTCTTCTCACCGGGCGACCTTTCGGCACCGGCCCGGAGATCCGACCAGGTGTTTGCTCAGAAACCTGTATAGTATAACACAGCAACCAACTGTACGCAAGAGGTTTTATCGAATAGTCCTTAAGGCAATAAGTCCAGGCAATAGTCCTTAAGCTATCAGTCTGGTCCGTTACTTTAGAAGTCGGCCCCCTGCGAAGCAGGGTGGCCATATAGGGATGCATTCATACACGCATGTATGCTGCAACGACTTCTACACGTCGTGGCAGCACGTCGTGGCAGCACAGGCGTGCTAGGAATGTTTACGTTATAAGCGCCGCTGCTCATAAAAACCAACGGGATGCAATGATGATACAGAAAAGAGGCTCGCCCTTGTATAAAGCAAAGCGAACCTCTTTTCTTTTCCGTGCTCTTATGATCAGTTCTGGTTAAATAAATCCTGCCATTAGTTACTTCGAACTTTAAATCGAATACATCATCACACGCAAACGCAGTGGCGACGATAACTTTAAAAATCAGTCTTATTTGCCGCCAACTCGTCAAGGATGAGCTCGTTCTGAATCTTGATGTAGGTGCCCTTCATGCCGGAGGAACGAGACTCTATGACTCCCGCGCTTTCCAGCTTACGCAGCGCGTTGACGATTACCGAGCGCGTGATACCCACGCGGTCAGCGACCTTACTCGCTACGAGGATGCCTTCATTGCCCTTCAGCTCATCGAAAATATGCTGTACCGCATCCAGCTCAGATGCTGAAAGAGTGCTGATGGCCGACTTGACGATCTGGAGCTTACGGATCTCCTCGGCACTCTCTTCATTCAGCGAACGCAGCATCTCAAGTCCGACCACAGCGTTGCCATACTCTGCAAGAATGATATCATCAATCTCATAGGGCTTGCTCCCGAACTTATAGGTGAACAATGTGCCCAAGCGCTCGCCGGCTATGTCGATGGGGGTGACAATAACATGATACTCCCTCAGGTCTTCGCCCTCAAAGCCCAGCGTCTCGAGATGGACGTTCTCCTTCGTCGAGAGTATGTTCAGTAACCTTTCGTTCAGCTGCCCGTCGATGAACTCACCCACATGAGCAGCTTTCCAATCGTCTGTGTTGTCCTTCAAGTACTCGCCCAGACCAAGAATCTTGCCCTTTTTGCTGATAACAAGAATATTGGATTCCAGAACCTCTGCCAGCACGGAGCAAATGTCGTTGAATACGAAAACCTTGGAAGAATTGTTATGCAGCAGTTTGTTGATCTTGCGAGTCTTGTCCAGCAATTGCACGCTCATAGTCTGCCTCCTATGTATAGGTTATGCTTCTACTTAATAATACCGCCAGTCTAGAGTAATTGCAAGTGTTTTTATTGCTGTTTTTGATTTTTTTCTTAAATTATTCCAAAAATAGGTCCGCATTTAATTCTTCCGGGTGATCAAAGACCAAATGTCAAAACAGTATGTTTAAAATGTACCTGTCATAACAGTCTGCTCAAAAGCTGCCTGAGAATCGCCCTTATCGTCCGTCATTTTATCCGTGTCATTGTCAGTTTTCGTATTAACCGACCAACTCATGTACTCACATTCCGGATAATTCTCACAGCCGAAGTAACGACGCCCCTTGCGGGTCCTTCTTATGATGAGTTCTCCTCCGCACTCGGGGCAGGTCATACCTGTCCTTTCCAGATAAGGCTTTGTGTTGCGGCACTCGGGGAAACCGGGACATGCAAGGAACTTCCCATGCGGGCCATATTTGATCACCATATTTCTTCCGCAAAGCTCGCATACGGTGTCAGAGACCTCGTCTGCTATCGTAACCCTGTCCAGCTCCGATTCTGCCTTGTCTACCTCCCGCTTAAAGCCAGGGTAGAAATCCGCTACAACCTGCTTCCACTCTTCCTGCCCATCGGCGATCTTGTCAAGCTCCTCCTCCATCTCGGCCGTGAAACCCTCATCAACTATGTCAGGGAAGGAACCCTTCATAATGTTATTCACGGTCTCACCGATCTCAGTAGTGAATATGTTCTTGCTCTCCTTAGTTATATAATGCCTTGCAAGCAGCGTTGTTATCGTGGGAGCATAGGTGCTGGGCCTTCCGATGCCGCATTCCTCCATGGAGCGAACCAGAGACGCTTCCGTATAGTGCGCAGGGGGCTGCGTGAAATGCTGCTTAGGATCGATATCCTTCAGCTCCAGCTGCATGTCCTTCTCAAAGCCGCCCAGGGTGTCCTTTTTCTCAAGCTTCTCTCCATCCTCGTACACGCTAAGATAGCCGTCAAAGGTCTTCACGTTTGCGGACATGGAGAACACCGCTTCACCCGCTTTTATCTTAACCGTGGTGTTATCGTAGGTCGCGTCCCTCATCTGGCTGGCCGCGAATCTCTCCCATATAAGCTTATAGAGTCTTAGCTGATCGCGGTTCAACGAATCCTTGAGGCTCTCAGGCGTCCTGACCAGGTCGGTAGGCCTTATCGCTTCATGGGCATCCTGTATCTTCCTCTTGACCTGGCTGTCCTTTGCCTCATCCGGCACATATTCAGGACCATACTTCTGTAAAATATAGTCCCTCGCCATGCTCTTTGCTTCCTCGGCGACGCGGGTGGAATCCGTACGAAGATATGTAATGATGCCGACGGTTCCATTTCCCATGATATCGATGCCCTCGTAAAGCTGCTGGGCTATCCTCATGGTCTTCTGAGTCGAGTAATTCAGTCTCCTTGAAGCCTCCTGCTGAAGCGTGCTCGTGGTAAAGGGAAGCGGCGCCTTTCTGACCCGCCGGGTCTTCTTTACGTCGCATACGTAAAATCTCTCATCCCGGAAACCTGCTATAAGCTTATCCGCGTCCTCCTTGCAGGCCAGCGGAGCCTTTCCGCAGTAACGAGCCATGAATTCTTTCTTGCCGCCTTCATCAGTGAGCTTGACATCCAATGTCCAGAATTCTTCGGGGATGAAGGAACTGATCTCCTCCTCGCGCCTGCATACCATGGCCAGCGCGGCGGACTGGACTCGTCCGGCAGACAGCCCTCTCTTCACCTTCTGCCAGAGAAGGGGACTGATGGTATAACCCACTATGCGGTCAAGTATGCGTCGTGTCTGCTGCGCGTCCACGAGATTCATGTCTATGCTTCTGGGACGGGCAAGTGACTCCTTGACGGCACTCTTTGTTATCTCATTAAATGTGATCCTCTGTACTTCTTTATCATCAAGCTTGAGTGCCTGTGTTAGATGCCAGGCTATAGCTTCCCCTTCCCTGTCTGGGTCAGTCGCAAGATATATATTCTTCGCTTTTTTGACTTTCTTTCTGAGATTGGCGAGCACCTCGCCTTTTCCACGTATCGTTATATATTTAGGCTCATACTCATGCTCCACATCTATCCCCAGCTGGCTCTTGGGGAGGTCGCGGACATGGCCGCCGGAAGCTTCTACATTATAATTAGAACCGAGGAATTTCTTGATGGTTTTAACCTTCGCAGGAGATTCCACGATGATAAGATTCTGATTCAACTCTGAACTCCTTAGGAAATATTTATAACATGGGCGCAGTCATCCGCTGCGCAAAAGAAGCGATGATAAATGATATCAAATGACTGTGAAATATGAAACCGCCCATGGGTTTGTCTGTCATGATATCGACCGCTGAGGCTCCCGCCGCATATCACATGCGTAAAACCCGGCGGCCGATATCATAAACTGACGGAAAAGCGAAATAGCAGCTGTCCATCATGGACATAACTTAATTCTTCACTGCGATACAGAGAATCAATCAGTTTTCTGGGCTTAAAGATGCATTCTCCAAATAACGCTGCGCAAAACAGTTATGCCATATCATCAATGATGGAACAGGCGGATACCGGTGAACGCCATGGCGATGCCGTACTTGTCACATGTCTCTATGACGTTGTCATCGCGTATGGAGCCGCCGGCTTCGGCGATGTAGCTCACACCGCTGCGATGTGCTCTCTCGATGTTGTCGCCAAAGGGGAAGAATGCATCCGAGCCAAGGCTGACGCCGGTCTGCTTCCCGATCCACTCCTTCTTCTCCTGGGCAGTCAGAGGCTCGGGACACTCGGTGAAGACACGCTGCCACGCTCCGTCCGCGAGGACTTCTTCGGGGCTGTCGGAAACAAATACATCAATGGCATTGTCGCGGTCAGGGCGGCGCACGTCAGAGCGGAAAGGCAGCTCAAGGACTCTGGGATGCTGCCTGAGGAACCAGTTGTCAGCCTTGCTTCCGGCAAGCCTCGTGCAGTGTATCCTGGACTGCTGTCCGGCTCCGATGCCTATCATCTGTCCTCCGACCGCGTATCCCACGGAATTCGACTGAGTATACTTCAGTGTGATCAGCGCGATAAGCAGATCCCTCACAGCACTCTCAGGGAAATTCTTATTCTTAGTAGGGATGTTCCTGAGGCAGTCAGGGGTGAGTTCCAGATTGTTGTGCCCCTGCTCGAGGTAGAGTCCGAAGATCTGCTTCGTCTCTATCGGATCCGGCTCATAATCCGGATCCATCTGAATGACGAGATAACCGCCCTTCCTCTTCTCCTTGAGGATCTCAAGGGCTTCAGGACTGTATGAAGGGGCGATGATGCCATCTGAGACCTCTCGCCTGAGATAAGAAGCGGTAGCTGCGTCGCACTCATCAGAAAGAGCGGCAAAATCTCCGTATGAGGACATGCGGTCAGCGCCGCGAGCCCTGATATAAGCGGTTGACATGGGAGTAAGCTCCACGCCTTCCACGAAATAAATCTTCTGAAGCGTCTCATCCATCGGCACTGCCACGGCCGCTCCGGCCGGACTCACATGCTTGAAAGATGCCGCGGCAGGAAGCCCTGTAGCCTTCTTCAATTCCTTAACCAGCTGCCAGCTGTTGAGCGCATCCATGAGATTGATGTATCCGGGACGTCCGTTCAGAACCTTGAACGGAAGCTCACTGTCAGCAGCAAATATCCTGGCCGGTTTCTGATTCGGGTTGCATCCATACTTCAGCTGTAATTCCTGCATATTATCCTCCTTGATAATATCCTGAGTTGACACTATTCAGCACTGCCCTGCCGTCGTGCCCTGAGCGGAATATGCCTCGTAATAATCACCAACGATTATTCGATGATCTTCTCAATCCTAAGCTCCGATGTCCTGAATAGTTATCCTGAGTCATAATCTCTGTCAAACTCGGTTGCCTATTGCGATTGTCAAGGTATCACACTTTTTAAATGCTGTCAAGACAGCTAAACCACGTAAACTGTCAACATTCCCACAAAAAATGGATCAGCGCTTCATAACTCAAGGATGTGTCAGCTGTAAAACACTTTCATAGCCGTCTGCGAAACCGGCTTACATGGACGGGAGTATAAAAGGCATCTTTCATGGCCGCCTGTGAAAATGACCTGCATGGCCGCGGCCATGACAGCAACGATGGTCTGTCTTATCACTTGGATTGCGGCTCTACCTCAAATACTCCTGTCCGAACAACAAGATCGCTGCGATGCTTAAATGACGCTGCCTTTACAGCAGGATCGCTGCAATGCTTAAATGACGCTGCCTTTACAGCAGGATCGCTGCAATGCTTCAAATGATACCGCCCGGTCCGGAACTGTCATCGGTCCGGAAAAAGCAGCTTGACATATTGACCTTGACAAACCTGCCTGACCACACCTCTCATCTCCATCAAAAGCAAGTCATGCATCAGCTCCGATATGGCTATCCCTGTCTTCTCTGAGATATTGTCAATATGCGACGGAGTGGATGATAATGCCTCAATTATTTTCATCCACTCGGCATCATGATCCTTTCGCTCCTCATCTTCCGCTTCTCTGAGATTTTTCGGTTCTGAAAAATCCATGCCTAGTACCTCGCAGACATCTTCAAAGCATGTGACCATGACTGCCCCCTGCCTGATAAGCCTGTTGCAGCCTTCGCTCAGCTGATCCCCAACCCTGCCGGGCACCGCCATCACGTCGCGCCCCTGCTCTAGAGCATGATCCGCAGTGATGAGCGAACCGCTCCTCTCCCTGGCTTCAACTACCAGCACCGCATCAGAAAACGCACTGACAAGCCTGTTCCTCATCGGAAAACGAAACGCTTGCGGAATAGTACCCGGAACATTTTCCGACACCACCCCTCCGTCGCGGATCAACTGCTCATAAAGATTATAATTCGACCTCGGATAACATATATCCACTCCACTGCCCAAAACCGCCAATGAATAGCCTCCGCTCCTCAGAGCTGCCCACTGGCTCTCCCCGTCAATTCCTGCCGCCATCCCGCTTACCACTCCAATTCCGTGGCTTGCCAGCTCTCTTCCAAAATATTCCGCCATCTGCCGTCCATATTCATCGCAGCTCCTCGCCCCTACTATCGCGACCATTGGCATGTCAGGCATCGGCAGACTCCCCTTTACAAACAGACCCGCAGGACAGTCAGGCAAGCTCCGAAGCTTGCCGGGAAAATCCGCCTCATTCCGTCCTATGAATGCTATGCCGTCCTTTTCTATGGCTGCGAGCTTCTTGGCTATCTTCTCCGGTTCAAGCTTGCTGTCACCTAGCTCTTTTATCTGCTTCGGGTTCAGTTCAACACAAGGCATGTCATGATCTCCGTTCCAGGCATCTGCCCCACTCCATGCATGGTGCGTCCATATCCCTTCAGGACTTCCAAACACACCCAACAGCCTGTTCAGGCTGACAGGACCTATGACATCAAGCGTGCTCAGCCAAAACCACAGCTCCCTGCTGCTCAAACCTCCATATCTGTCTCTGCTTCTATCTTCCAAAGCATCACCTCCAACGTCTCAGTTTTACATTCATCATTCTGATATGCCGTCAAAAGCTCACCCCCAGTATTTCTGTTCCAGCCCTCGGTATCCCACAGCTTCCGCCAGGGAGTACTCACTTATCACCGCCTCGCCGGACAAATCCGAGATGGTTCTTGCCACCTTGAGAATACGGTGATAAGCCCTCGCCGTCAGCTCCATCCTGCGGTATACCTCGGCCATCATACTCTCCGCGGCAGGACTCAAGTGGCAAAATCTCTCCATCTGGCTGTTTGTCAGCTGCGAATTAAAGAAAATTCCTTCATCCTTATACCGTGACTTCTGCCGCTCCCATGCAGCCATGACTCGTCCGCGAATTGCCGCCGAATCCTCCTGCTTCACGTCCACGCTCCTGCTCATTATGATATCGCTGTAAGCCACGGCAGGCATATCAACACATATATCCATCCTGTCCAGGAGCGGTCTGCTGATCTTCTGCAAATATTTCCTCACCGCATAGTCGGTGCAGCGGCATTTGTCTCTGTCGGGATAATAGCCGCACGGACATGGATTCATAGCGGCCACCACCATGCAGTCTGATGGAAAGCTGTATGAACCCTTCACGCGTGAAATCGTCACCCTCCTGTCCTCAAGCGGCTGGCGAAGCACCTCGAGAGATGCCCGCGAGAACTCAGGAAATTCATCCAGAAATAAAACCCCACGGTTAGCCAGGGAAATCTCGCCCGGACGAGGCACCGCGCCGCCGCCCGCAAGCGCTGACGCAGATATGGTGTGATGAGGGGAGCGGAACGGCCTTGTCAACATCATAGGCCGGCCGGGAGGAAGGAGCCCGCAGATACTGTAGATCTTTGTGACCTCCATGCTCTCTTCTTGTGTCAGCTCCGGCAGGATAGTGGGCAGCCGCCTCGCTGTCATGGTCTTGCCGGATCCCGGAGGTCCGACCATGATGATGTTGTGCATCCCCGCAGCCGCTACTTCAGCTGCTCTTTTCACTGCCGCCTGCCCGGTTATTTCCGAGAAATCCACATCATACTTCCTCTCTTCCTGTCCGGCCACCCAGTGTTCCGCGGCATAGCTGTCGAGTTCTTCATTACCTGAAAGCATCTCGACGACGTTTCCCAAAGAAGCCGCCGGATATACCTTGATGCCTTCAACAGCGGAGCCCTCCCGTGCGTTCTCCTTTGGTACTATCACACCATGAAAGCCCTCGTCTTTCGCCGCGGCAACCATGGATATCACTCCATGCACGGGGCAAAGCCGTCCATCAAGACCCAACTCTCCCAGAAAGGCTATGTCCTTACAACGATCAGATGAGATGATTCCGTATGATATCAATATCCCGACTGCTATAGCCAGATCAAAAGCCGTTCCATCCTTCCTGATGTCCGCAGGAGCGATATTCACCGTTATCCTTCGGGGAGCTAATTGAAAACCCGAATTCTTCAGAGATATACGAACCCGCTCCTTTGCCTCCTTTGATTCCGATGAAAGATAGCCCACCATAGAGAAATCTGGCAATCCCGCGGAGACATCTGTCTCAACCGAGACCACCAGCCCCTCGATCCCGACTATCATCAAAGTCTTAACCTTGCTGTACATGTCCTATCCTCTTTTAATCTCCTTTCCCTGCAAGCATGCACCCTGACCTGTCATTTAGTTCCTTCCCTGTGATCTATACCTTATACGCTTAAAAGCCAACCATGCTATTCAGGCTCTGTGCCCTTCCAGCATCCTTCCAGCATCATTGCCATGCCACATACCCTTTCCGATGACCTTGCGCCTGCCCTTTCCTATGACCTTGCGCCTGCCCTTTCCGATGACCTTGCGCCTGCCCTTTCCTATGACCTTGCGCCTGCCCTTTCAGCGCCCTTACAGCGCCTTTTTAACTCCCTTGCCATGCCAGATATACTTCCATCGACCCAGCATCCCATTATCCCATTCATGCTCCATATGTTTCCAAAAACCTTATTGTACCTTCAAGGTACGGCATTTCATATCCACCTTGTTTGGTAGTATACTAATATTTTAGTCCACTATTTGTATAGTGTATTATAGTGGGTATTTCGTTATTTGTAAAGCCTTTTTACTGTTTTTCCCTTCGTATTCATATTGATGAATAGCAAAAAGACCAGAGCGATTTTGCCCTGGTCTTTGTTAAGCCGCCGTCCTGACAGAATCTGTTCTGAAAAGCCGATCCCATCATCACAGCTGCTTTGTACTGATCATATATCGTTTGTAGCTATTCAGCACCCCAGACTCAGGATGCTGCGCATCCCTCGTTGTGGGGCGGCCAGAGGCGCTGCGCGCCTTGTCCGCCCCAAGATAGCTGTTATAATACGTCTGAAGCGCAAGCACCTCGTCCTGTATTCTAACAGTTATCCTGGGGTGCTTAATCATTTCAAATATTCTCTTTTATACCGGCACATGCTCTGCCATTGGCTGATTCGTATTCTCTCCGTTCGCAGCGTTCTCTTCATCGGGATATTCCTGAGCCACCTCGTTCTGGATCTCAGCTATCCTCTCCGGCGCAGGGATCGGAAGGTCATCCAGGCTCTCCATCTTAAACTGGCGAAGAAATTCCTCGGTTGTCCCAAAAAGGATAGGCCGTCCCGGCGCGTTCAGCCTGCCCTGCTCAGATATCAGGCCGTACTCCACCAGTTTATTGACTGCATGGTCGGAGCTCACACCCCTGATCTTCGATATCTCAAGCTTCGTGACCGGCTGCCTGTAAGCTATAATGGACAATGTCTCCAAAACCACCTCGGTGAGCACGGGCTTCTTGGGATGGGCGGCTACCCTGACCAGCGGCTCAAAGCAAAATTCCTTCGTACACATCTGAAAGCTATTGTCAAGCCTGATTATGGCAAGCCCTCTGTCATACGAATCGTATTCCCTCTTCAGCTCCTCCGCAAGCTCAACCGCCCTCGCCGGAGAAGTCTTCAGCGCAATAGCAAGATCATCCTTGCTCACGGATCTGCCCATGGTAAAAAGCACGCCCTCTATGATGGCTTTCATCTGCGTTTCAGTGTACTTGTCCTCCGCAGAATCCTCAGCCGCCTCGTCTATAACTTCGCCCTCATTATATTCCAGGTCGCCCTGCTGCCCCATCGCCATCACCTCCATTTTCCTTCGCAGGCGATATCTCAACTATAATATCGTCCCTGGTGCTTTCGTCCGTAAGAAAAATATCCCCGGTATGTATCAATTCCAGTACCGCCATAAATGTAACGATGACATCAAGCTTCGTCCGATTCTCTCCCAGAAGCTTTCTAAATGAATATTTACCGCCCTTTGAAAGCCGTTTCCTTACAGACGCGATCCTCTCGCCTATCTGCACCTTCTCACGCTTAATCGTCCCGAACCTGCTGCGTACAGGATCCTCCATATCAGAACGCCGCTTCATCACGTCCTCAAAGATGCGCTTCATCTTCTCCAACGTCACGTCCTGAAGCAATGATTCCAGATTGACAGGGGGCTTATATGCCAGAACATCCTTCGGTACGGTCGGCTCCTTATAAAGACGGCGTTCACTGCCGACAGACAGATCGTGCAGCTCCTCACTGAGATACTTGTATTTGCGGTATTCCAAAAGCCGTTCTACCAGTTCCTTGCGAGGATCCTCCTCCTCGCCGTCCTCATTCTTCTCGACAGGAAGCAGCATCCTCGACTTTATGTCAAGCAAGGTTGCCGCCACGACAAGGAATTCGCTGACGATATCCATGTCCGTTCTGTCCATCTGCCGCACATACTCCAAATACTGGGCAGTGATCTCAGTGATCGGTATATCGTATATGCTTACTTTGTTTTTATCAATCAAATGCAGCAGCAAATCGAGGGGACCCTCAAATGCCTGCAGCTTAACTTCCAAATCCATATATCAACCGTCCATAAAATGGTTCAAGCGCAAAAACTGCTTACATGATTCCGTCCATGTAAGCCGTTTTTACAGACGTCCATGAAGTTTTCCTTTCAAAGAATCCACGAAGCTCGTCTGTCTGGTTTTTTATCAGGTATTATCATACACTTACCTGACTCACGTCAAATGCATATCACTTCCGTGGCTTTCGATTCGCCGTGCTTGAATGTCAGAAGTACCAACTCGGCCGGATTATTTATTCTGGGAAATGTATGCGTGCCAAGCCCGGCAGCAAGGACCATGCGGCCTTCGCCCCTGCCTGATCGGTAAATGCCTTTGTCGTATTTTGGAAATAACCGAAGGTATGGAGAAATGACGCCTCCGAGAAGCGGAAGCCTGATGATCCCGCCATGGAAATGACCGGACAGCGTAAGATCCGCGCCCCACTCAGAGTACGCCTCAAAATACTGAGGGGAGTGTGCGAGAAGCACATTGAATCGCTCCCTGTCAGCAGCTCCTACCATGCCCTCCACAGCCAGAGCATCGAGACCGGTTATCTTTTTCTTCCTATAATAAATGGGCGGCAGGTCCAGGCCGATCAGTCTGATCCCCATGCCCTTATTATCCTTATTGCTTTTGCTGTCCTCGCAGTCCTTACTGTCCTTGCTGACCTTACTGCCTTCCCAGACCTTGCTGCCCTCGCAGTCCTTACCGTCCTCGCTGACCTTACTGCCTTCCCAGACCTTGCTGCCCTCGCAGTCCTTACTGTCCTCGCGGATCGTACTGCTGCCGTATCCGCCCATGCAAGCCTCACGGCTGTCATCCGCGCTCCTGCTTTCATTGCCTATGCCATCCGTGCCTTCGCTGTATTTGACGCACTTATCTTCTCCTCCACATCCTTTGCGGCAAAGACATACAGAACTGTTTTCAAGAAAGATTATGCCATTATTAATCAGCGATTCTTTGTATTTTTCGAATGCCGGCCGGGCTTTTTCCTTGTTTTTCCATCGAAGCTCATGGTTTCCCATGGCATAATAAATGTCGAAAGAGTCCGACAATTCACAGAGAAGCCGATATGCATTGGACATATGCACGCCTGTATGGCTCTCGGTTATCATGTCGCCTGCGATCAACAGGGCTGCGGGATCCTCTCTGTAAAGAGCATCCCGCAGTATCCTGTTATTATCGCCCAGCGTGCAGTCATGAAGGTCAGCGAGGACAGCAGCGCGGTATCCGTCCATATCCGTCGGGATTTTCGCGGATCTCACCAATACTCTTGTTATCTGTAAACCCATATGAATTCTCCGCGCCCCCTAATCACATACATCTTATCAGCTAAACCTACATGACCCACATGACATCATCATGAATATAATACCAAGGACAAGCTCCTCTTGCGCGTTCATTTAGGAGAGCACATAAGTTCGCAGGCATCAAAGATATACTATACTCAAACAACCTGTCTTAGCTCTGCCTGAACGCCTTGTAAGCCAGGATGCCGGCGACGGTCTTACTGTCTCTTATCTCCTGCCTCGCGATCATCCCCATAAGTTCATCGACATCATAAGCCTCAACGTTGATGTCCTCATCCTCGTCAAGATGCTGCTCTGTCTTCATAAGCTCGGTCGCAAGGTAGATCTCGATCTCCTCATCACAGATGGCCACAGTCGTGTCAACCGTCACCAGAAGTTCAAGCTTCCCGGCCTTGTAGCCCGTCTCCTCTTCGAGTTCTCTCGCGGCGCAATCAGCCTTTGACTCACCCTTAAAATCCAGCTTGCCTGCCGGAAGCTCAAGTGTAAAACGACCGATCGCGGGGCGATGCTGCCTCACCATTATAATGCGGCCGTCATCCATGACAGCTACTACGGCCGCCGCGCCATGGTGCTGTATGAAGTCCCATTCCTCAGTGTTGCCGTTTGGCATGAGCATAGTGTCCCTGTATGCATCGATCACCACGCCATGGTACATCAGCTTCCGTCCTACTCTCTTGATCTCATCCATAAACGCCTTCCTTTTCTTTGTAGCGTCGGCAATTCACCTCGCAGCGGTTCACTCTACCGCTTTCACAAAATCCCCTATCCTTTCCATACCCTTCGCGATATCGCTTTGGGAAATGGCATAGGAGAGGCGGATGTGATCGGGATAGCCGAAGTCCGCGCAAGGAATAACCGCGACAAGGAAATCATTTATCAGTATCTCTGCAATGTCTGCAGCGCTGGTGATCGTCTTTCCCTTATAGGCCTTGCCGATGAGCTCACTGCAATCCACGAAAAGATAGAACGCCCCCTGAGGCTCGATCGCGGAGAGGTGAGGTATGCGGCTGAGGCAATCACAGATAAATCTGTTGCGCTTTCCGAACTCAACAAGCATAGCTTCAACGTCGTTCTGAGGTCCTGTCAGTGCCTCAAGCGCCGCCGCCTGGGAAATAGAGCAAGGATTCGAGGTCTGATGGCTCTGAATGCTGCCCATCAGCTTCGCTATCTCGGCGTTCGAACCCGTGTAGCCGATACGCCAGCCTGTCATGGCGTAGGACTTAGAAAGTCCGCACACGGTAATCGTTCTCTGGTAGATCTCAGCGCCAAGCGAGGCGATGCTCACATGCTTCGCGTCTCCATAAACAAGTGACTCATACATCTCATCGGCGATGACGTAGAAATCCTTCTCAACTACGACCTGCGCTATAGCAGAAAGCTCGTTCTTCGTATAGACGGCGCCAGTGGGGTTGTTGGGGTCGTTGAGAACCAAGGCCTTCGTATTAGGGGTGACTGCCGCGCTGAGTGCCTCGGCTGTAAGCTTGTATCCCACGTCCTTTCCGCAGTTCACGATGACAGGGACTCCGCCCGCAAGCCTGATGAGCTCGGGGTAGCTCAGCCAATAAGGCGCTGGAAGAATGACCTCATCTCCCGGATTAATAATGGCCTCAAAGGCGTTCATCAATGACTGTTTTCCGCCGTTGCTGATGACGACCTGCTTGGGTTCATAGTGAAGACGATTGACATACTTGAATTTCGTGCTGACTGCCTTTCTCAGCTCTGCGGTACCTGCGGCCGGAGTATAGCGAGTAAAACCATCATCGATGGCTTTCTTTCCTGCTTCGCAGATGTTCTTGGGCGTAGGAAAATCAGGCTCGCCTGCGCCGAAACTCACTATATCATACCCCTGAACGCGAAGCTCCTTCGCCCTTGCCGTGATGGCAAGAGTAGACGAGCTCTTTACTTTCCTGGCTTTTTCAGAAATAGTTGTGGGCATAAAATCCTCCTTACTTTGAAAGTCAGCCCCCGCGAAGCGGGTGGCCATATAGGGATGCACGCATACACGCACGTAAGCTGCTACGACCTTCACACGTTGTGACAGCACGTGCGTGCTATGACTGTTACTGTATAACTATCCGGCTCTCCAGACTTAGGGTGCTGAATAATTACCATTATTCTTAAAAAGCCGGACGGATATCGTTCCGTCCGGCTGATTGCTGGCAATTGAAACACGACATGAATCTATCTGCCAGTGTTATCCAGCGTGAATTGATGTCATCTCATCGCGCAAGTGTCACTTCGCATACTCTGAAACACGAGATTCGCGTATAACATTCACCTTAATAAGACCCGGATATTCCATCTCTGATTCAATCTGTGTGGCGATATTCTTCGCCATAAGCACCATGTCGTCATCGCTTACCTGTTCAGGAATGACCATGACTCTGACTTCGCGGCCTGCCTGAATAGCAAATGACTTCTCGACCCCTTTATAGGAATTAGTAATCTCTTCGAGCTGCTTGAGCCTGTTGGTATAAGCCTCAAGCGTCTCTCTTCTCGCGCCTGGTCTCGCAGCCGAGATCGTATCGGCGGCCTGTACCAGACATGCCACAAGGCTTGTCGCTTCGGTATCACCGTGATGCGCGGCGACCGCGTTGACGACTATAGCCGACTCCTTGTACTTCTTGCATAGTTCTACACCGAGCTGAACATGAGAACCTTCCATGTCATGGTCTATGCTCTTGCCGATGTCATGCAGCAAACCTGCCCTCTTGGCGATACGGACATCGAGTCCCATCTCGCCGGCCAATATACCGGCCAGATTCGCCACCTCGATAGAATGCTTCAGCGCATTCTGTCCATAGCTTGAGCGGAATTTCATCTTGCCGAGAAGCCTGACCAGCTCCGGATGAATTCCGTGCAGCCCTACCTCGAGGACCGCCGACTCACCTTCCTCACGGATCATGCTCTCAACTTCCTTCTTTGCCTTCTCGACCATCTCCTCGATACGGGCGGGATGAATCCTTCCGTCAAGTATCAGCTTCTCAATGGCGATCTTGGCTACTTCTCTCCTCATGGGATCGAAACCCGAAATAATGACAGCCTCCGGCGTGTCATCGATGATAAGGTCTACGCCGGTGAGAGTCTCAAGAGTACGGATATTCCTGCCCTCGCGGCCTATGATCCTGCCCTTCATCTCGTCGCTAGGAAGCTGTACTACGGAAATTGTGGATTCCGCGACATAATCAGCCGCGCACTTTTGAATGGCCGTGACTATGTGCTCCTTGGCTCTCTGCTCTGCCTCGAGCTTGGCCTGCGCTTCCATCTCCTTAATGAGCTTTGCGGTGTCGTGCTTGACCTCATCCTCAACACTCTTCAAGAGGATCTCTTTCGCCTCATCGGTCGAAAGTCCGGAAATGCGCTCAAGCTCTGTCTTCTCCTTCGCAATCATGCAGTCTATCTCTGCATGCTTCTTGTTCAGGCTGTCTTCCTTGGCTGCGTAGCTCGCCTCTCGGCGTTCGAGAGCTTCAGTCTTCCTATCAAGGTTTTCTTCCTTGTTCTGCAGACGTCTCTCTGTCCTCTGCAATTCCTGCCTGCGTTCCTTTGTCTCGCGTTCCAGTTCATTCTTCGTCTTTAGTGACTCTTCCTTAGCTTCCAGAAGCGCCTCACGCTTTTTGGTCTCCGCATCCTTATGTGCCTGTTCGATAATCTCTCTTGATCTCTCTTCAGCAGAACCCACTTTCTTTTCATAAACGCCTTTATGATAAGCGATGGATGCAAACCAGGTGACGACGCCTACTATGACCGCTATCACTATGGGAATAATGAATTGTGTCACAGGAGCACCTCCCCTATTCTGTTTTCATTGTACATGTATGGCTTTAAGTACGAAATAATAATACATCTATATATATTACGTGTTTTTTCTGTACTTGTCAACCCACAATAAATCATCATAGGATTACATGCGCCTACATATAAATCACATTGAAAAAAGACCGGGATGATCCTTCAGATGTACCCGGTCTTAAACGTTTTTTCATCATTTTCTGACGCTTCGAGCTTTTGTCCTAAGCCGGTCCATCTATGCCGAAGGACGCAGCTCATCTTTACTGTTATACTGCCGGCTTCGTCCTCCATCTCATCTCACATGGTTCCTCTGATCCATGGCGCACGTTCCGACATTAACGGCTGAGTCCCGATACAGCCTGAGACTGAGTCCAGCTCAGGACTTCTTTGCCGTCCTTCATGAGCTTATAGCTTCCGTTCAGCTCCATACTGGCAGACGCGAACCAGCCCGAAGTGTAGGTTTGTTCAAGAGTGAAATTGCAGATAACGTTGCCGCTGGCATCCGTCAGGGCATACCTGCCCTCAGCGAAGCTGGTTCCGTTGCTCACATAAGTATTAACAGAACCCTCGGTGGGGACGGATACCAGGCCTCCCAGCGCCACCACGTCTCCGCCTGTGACTGAGACGCTGCCATCCACGTCAATGGAACCAGCCATGCTGCCGGATACCGCTCCAGCCTTTACCAGAAGCATGCCTCCCGAAACGGATACATTTCCATTGGAATCAACTGCGTCTGTATCTCCCGAAGGGGTGATGACCTCAAGATAACCTCCGGTGACATTGAGGAGAGGGGTCTGCCTTCCCTTGAAAGCATTCACTCCGTCATCCTCTCCATATATATAAGTCCGTCCGCCGCTGACGGTAATAACATTTCCTTCCAGACCCTCATGAGAATCTACGACCCTGATCAGACCGCCCGATATGGCCATCTCGTTGTCCGCGTGTATACCGTCATCAGCAGCGTATATGGTCAGGCTGCCTCCGCCTATATGGATATTGCCGGTGCTGACCGTGCCGTTATCAAGCATCTCACCGCTGTTGGCATGAATGCCGTCATCCATACTGTTAATGACTATAGAACCGCCCGTGATATAGACATCATTACCTGCTTTGATCCCCTTAGAGGAATATGTGGTCTTGCTCGTACTGTTGCCGCTGCCGGCACTTAGCTGCACCCAGTCTCCTGATATAAAACCGCCCTCTACGGAGTCGACCAGAAACGCGTTGAGCGTGCCATTCACCGTCTCTCCGCCGCTGGTGGCAGAATAGTTATCCCCATCCGGAACCGTGCCGGCCTCCAGTGTATTGAACAGGATGTTCTCATACCCCGCTGCGGCTTTCCCATGAAGGCCATAATACACCGACCTTCCGCCATATACCATAGCCTCGAACGTGAGCTGCACCCACTGCCCCTCAGAGTCGTCGTTATTGTAGTAATATGCGTAATAGGCCGTACCCTCAGAGTAGATAGTCTGCGGCACAATGAGATATATGTCATTAGCCTGCTCGGTACCATCCTCAGGGTTTTTCGCATATGTGGATGTAAAAATGTTGACCAGGCAGTTCTCGGAGTTTGAGATATCCACGTTGTATGCCGCGCTTATTCCATCCTGGGCGGAGTAAATATCCACCTGTCCGCCTGCGATCGTTATGATTCCTCGCTGATTTCCCTTTGAGGAAATGTCCGAGTTCGAGGTCTTTATACCATCAGACTCGGAAGAAACCAGCAAGAGCCTGCCGGACTTGATCGTCAGCGTGTCATTTCCCCTCAGGGCATTCCCAGCGGAGTTGACCTGGAGATTGACCTCCTTCAACGACAGATCGTCCTTTGTCTTTATGCCATGGTATGCGTCAGAGCTGACGATAAGTGTCCCCAGCCCTGTTACCTTGAGGTCGCACTTCGCGTATATAGCGGAGTTATAGAGGGCTGTCTCTGACTCATCGTCATACAAGTCAGGCATGGCGGCAGGATCATCAGCATCTGTATTATCTGACGAGCCAGAGGGTGCGGTGTCGTCGGCTGTCCTGATTCTGGTATCTTTCACTACGTTATAAGAACCTTTCACCGCTTCAATATCGACCTTATCAGCATTAAGTATGAGTATCGGAGCATTTTGGGAGTTCGTGATCACAGCTCCGTTTAATATCAGCCTGACCTCATCTTTTTCACTTGCGTCAACGACTATCTGCCCTTCCTGAAGCTTGCCTGATACTACATATTCACCGGCTGCCTTCACTGTATAGATATCATTATCTATATCTAACTTCGCTCCGGAGCTGGACGAAGTTATCATGAATTCCCCTTGAGCCATCTTCGAGTCGTTCCTCATGTCTTCAAGGGGACTTGCGGTGGCATCCTCATAAACTGACTGGCCATTGTCCCGCGATGCCGACTGAGAACCGATACCACTCAAGATATTCCCATCCCTTGAATTCGCCCCATCTTGATTCTTCTGTCCGCAGGCCGACAGCATCATAGCGGAAGCAAGCACAACTGCCATTACTATCCTACTTTTCTTCATTTATCACATAACCTCCTAAAGTGTTGGCCGGGTAAACTATCAGGCAAGACATAAGCCTCATCCGCAGCTAAGCCTCCGGGTGAAGCTTACAGCCTGCCGCCTTTATATAGAAGAATAAAAACCCCTGACCTGCAAACAAAATACAACCCGAACATTAAACAAACATGAAAAAAGTGATGATGATCAGAAAAATAATGGTAACTATGCCGAATGTAATTCAAATGCTTGACAGACCCGAAGGGCTTCTGCCGGAACAAAACCCCACAGAAGCCCTTCATACATATTCTGATCTCTATCTGATTGAAGAGCCTAAGCTGATAATCTCTATCCGGTTGATAAGCCAAAGCTGAGAACCATCAACCTTCTGACTGAACAGCCCGGCTCACAAGCCGTCAATCTGATGAACGAACAAAACATGCTCCACAAACCATCAATCTGATGTATAGTTGTTGATCTCTCTCTTCACATATGAGGTATGAAGCAGATGGTGAGCCTTCTCTCCTCCGGGCTTGCCCAGGTACTCATCATAGACAGCCTTGATGCAAGGGTTGTCGTGAGACTTGCGCAGGGACTCGGAATTGTCCATGTCATAGAGGACTTTCGCGCGGAGGGCGCGGATATCAACTGTGTCACGGACGTAACCGGGCTGGCGAGGCTGTCCGCCGCCATTGACGCAGCCACCGGGGCAGGCCATGATCTCGATGAACTGATAATCGTTCATCTCGCCGTTGCGAACCTTCTCCATGACCTCGCGGGCATTTGACAGGCCGGAAGCGACACATACCTTGACGGTCATGCCGCCGACCTCATAAGAGGCGGTCTTAATGCCCTTGGTGCCGCGGACGTCGTCGAACTCAAGCTTCGGAAGCTCTGCTCCGGTTATGGTTTCGACAGCGGTACGGAGAGCAGCTTCCATGACGCCGCCGGTCGCTCCGAAGATCGTGCCTGCGCCGGAGCCAATGCCGAAGGGATCATCGAACTTCTCATCGGGAAGGATAGTGAAATCAATCGCGAAGCCCTTGATGAGCTTGGCAAGCTCCCTTGTGGTGATGCTGATGTCGACATCCGGTACGCCGTTGGCATCCTGGTCGTCACGGGTGCACTCGAACTTCTTCGCGGTACAAGGCATGACGTCGACCATGACGATATCCTTTGGATCTATGCCCTTCTTTTGTGCCCAGTAGGACTTGATCATCGCGCCCTGCATCTGGGCAGGCGACTTACAGGATGACAGATGCTCGGTCAGATCCGGGAAATAATTCTCGCAGAACTTAACCCAGCCGGGTGAGCAGGAAGTGAACATCGGAAGCACGCCGCCCTTTGTGACGCGCTCGATGAGCTCGTTAGCTTCTTCCATGATAGTGAGGTCGGCGCCCCAGTCAGTGTTGAATACCTGATCGAAGCCGATGCGGCGGAGAGCCGCTACCATCTTGCCGTCTACATTGGTTCCGATGGGATAGCCAAACTCCTCACCGAGGCCGGCGCGGACTGAAGGAGCAGTCTGGACGACAACCGTCTTTGAGGGATCATTCAGTGCGGCAATGACCTTGGCTGTATCGTCACGCTCGGAAAGAGCACCAGTAGGACAGACGGCTATACACTGGCCGCAATGTATGCAGGTGGTGTCCGCAAGAGGCATCTCGAAGGGAGAGCCGATGTCAGTCTTGAATCCACGGTGGTTCGCACCGATGCAGGCGATACCCTGAGTGGCTTCACAGACTGCTGTACAGCGGCGGCAAAGTATGCACTTGCTGTTATCACGGTACATATGAACCGCGCTGTCATCGATCACCGAAGGAGTCTTGTCTCCATCGTAATAGCCCTCATCCTCGATGCCAAGCTCGACAGCCATGGTCTGGAACTCGCAAGCTCCGGAGCGGACGCAGGACAGGCAGGAGCGGTTGTGATTTGAAAGAAGGAGCTGCATGGTCTTCTTGCGGGACTCGATGACGCGGGGGGTGTTGGTGAATACTTCCATGCCCTCGTTGACCGGATATACACAGGCCGTGACGAGTGACCTCGCGCCCTTGACCTCAACGACGCACATGCGGCAGGCGCCGATCTCGTTGATCTCCTTCATGAAGCAAAGCGTAGGGATTCTGATACCAGCCAGGCGCGCGGCATCCAGAATGGTGGAACCAGCAGGAGCGCTGACGGCGAGGCCATTTATCTTAATATTGACATTTTCCATCTTTATTGTCTCCTTCTCCATCATTTCTTATAGATTGCCTTGAACTTACAAGCATCCATACAGGCACCGCACTTGATGCACTTCTCCTGATCGATGACATGAGGCTGCTTCACCGTACCGGTGATTGCTTTCGCCGGGCACTGACGCGCGCAGAGCGTGCAGCCCTTGCACTTATCAGGATCGATGACATAGGACAGGAGTGCCTTGCAGACTCCGGCTATGCACTTCTTCTCAGTGACATGGGCGATGTACTCATCCCTGAAATAATGAAGGGTAGAAAGCACAGGGTTGGGAGCTGTCTGGCCAAGGCCGCAGAGAGCGTTGTCCTTGATGTAGTTGCCAAGTTCTTCGAGCTTCTGTATGTCTTCGAGAGTACCCTTGCCATCCGTGATCTTGTTGAGGATCTCAAGCATCCTCTTCGTGCCGATACGGCAAGGAGTGCACTTTCCGCAGGACTCGTCGACGCAGAACTCCATGAAGAACTTTGCGATATCGACCATACAGTTGTCCTCATCCATGATGATCATGCCGCCGGAACCCATCATCGAGCCGATGGCTAGCAGGTTCTCATAGTCGATAGGAACATCGATCTCGGACATAGGGATACATCCGCCTGAAGGTCCGCCGGTCTGGGCGGCCTTGAACTTCTTGCCGTTGGGAACTCCGCCGCCGATCTCCTCGACGATCTCACGGAGGGTGGTGCCCATGGGAACTTCCACGAGTCCGGTATTAGTGATCTTTCCGCCGAGAGCGAAAACCTTGGTGCCCTTTGAGGTTTCTGTGCCGATGCTCTTGAACCAATCAGCGCCTTTGAGGATGATCTGAGTGACGTTGGCGTAAGTCTCAACGTTGTTCAGGATGGTAGGCCTCTGGAACAGGCCTTTGTTGGCAGGGAAAGGAGGACGAGGACGAGGCTCGCCGCGCTTGCCCTCGATGGAAGTCATAAGGGCTGTCTCTTCGCCGCAGACGAAAGCACCCGCGCCGAGGCGGAGCTTGATGTCGAAGCTGAAATCTGTGCCGAAAATGTTCTTGCCGAGCAGACCGTACTCCTCAGCCTGAGCGATGGCGATCTCAAGACGCTTGACAGCCAGCGGATACTCCGCACGGACATAAACAAAACCGTGAGCGGAGCCGATAGCATAGCCGGCGATGGCCATGGCCTCGAGCAGGGCGTGAGGATCGCCTTCAAGGACGGAACGATCCATGAAAGCGCCGGGGTCGCCTTCATCGGCGTTGCAGCATACATACTTGTACTCAGGATCCACCTTATTGACCGCGCAGAACCGCCACTTCAGGCCGGTAGGGAAGCCGGCGCCGCCTCGGCCGCGAAGACCGGAATCAAGGATGGTCTGAATGACCTCTTCGGGGGTCATCTCGGTGAGAACTTTGCCGAGGGCCTGATAACCGCCGCGGCCGATGTACTCCTCGATCTTCTCAGGGTCGATAACACCGCAGTTACGGAGGGCAATACGCATCTGCTTTTTATAAAAAGCAGTATCGTTGAGTGTCTTGAGTTCCTTCTTCTCTTCTTCTCTATAGATCAAGCGCTCGACCGGACGGCCCTTGAGCAGATGCTCGGCAACGATCTCGGCAGCGTCTTCGGGCTGGACGTTTGCATAATAGGTTGCATCGGGATAGACAATGACGATCGGTCCTAACGCGCAGAGACCATGACATCCGGTCTGGACGACTTCGACTTCCTCTGCAAGACCATGTTTCTTGATCTCTTCCTTCAGGTTATCCATAACCTGGATGCTGCCGGAGGAAGTACATCCCGTTCCGCCGCAAACCAATACTGTTGAACGATACATATTTGAGGCTCCTCCTTAATTATTTGAGATTGGACGATTCGAGGGTATAGTCGCGGACGACATGTCCGCCGATAAGATGGCGGGTAAGGACCTCCTCAGCCTTCTCGGGATTCATATGGACATAGGTGACCTTGGGCTCACCGGGCTTGATCACTTCCACGATAGGTTCATACTGGCAAAGTCCGATGCAGCCAGTCTGGGAAACAACGATTTTGTCAGTAAGGTTCTTGTTCTGCACTCCATCCGCCAGAGTGCGCAGCACGGGACGTGCACCGCTGGCGATACCGCAGGTGGCCATGCCGACAAGGACGCGTATGCGGTCTCCGGCTTCCTGACGGATATTGACCTCATTCTGCATTTTTTCACGTATCTTTTTCAGTTCGTCTAGAGTCATCATAGTGATCTGTTCCTCCAAAAATAAGTATTTCGGTCCCTGATTCCCGCGCCAGGTTCCGTGACCTGTTCTCGCGGCGGGAGCTCCGACCCGACATATCAGTTCTCATGCAATAAACTTTCACTGCAGCCATACGCCGTTGGCAAGGCTTATATATCCTGACTGGCGCTGTCAGCAAAAATACAGCTTATAGCCAACATACGAAAGGCTGCGTCAATGTTCTGGCAAAAGCAATAATATCACGCGGCTGTTCTTTAATATGCGGCTCCCCCATCCGTCTCTATCCGGTTCGCCTGCAGGTACTGCATGATAAATGCCGAGACATCCGGACTGTCAAAAGGCACGTCTCCCAAAATCATGCGGATCTCGCGGGTGTCAAGCTGAAACTCGCGTCCATTATACCGATAAATATAGAGAAAATCTGTGTCCTGATGGCAGGTAATAAGCGTGTGGATGGTGCTGTCCATATCTCCGAGCGGAACTCTGTCAACGCTTGAAAGCACAAATTCTGCTTTTGTAGTGGTTCCAACCCCGACCTCAGACGTGATGTTGAAGCTTCCGCCCGTAAGCTCGGCTGCCTGCTTGAAGAAAGGCACTCCGAGACCTACCTTCCTGGTCTTGCGAGTGGTGAAAAAAGGGTCGGTTACATGCTCGATCTGCTCCTGAGTCATACCGCAGCCGTCATCAGAAATGGTGACTGCCAGCCTGTCCTCTGCCGTGTTGGCATCCACGATGATCGTGACAAGTGATGCCTTCGCCCTGGTGGAGTTCTCGGCGACATCGAGTATGTTCAGGGATATCTCCGTCATCATAGTTTAATACTTCGCCAGAATCTCAGGCACCATATCCGGAGTAAGACGTCCGTATACAGCATCGTTGATCATGACAACGGGGGCAAGTCCGCAGGCGCCTACGCAGCGGCAGGACTCAAGTGAGAATTTGCCGTCAGGCGTACACTCTCCCGCTCCGATCCCGAGTTCCTCTGAGAGCTTGTTAAAGACATCGCCAGAACCCTTGACGTAGCAAGCAGTTCCGAGGCAGACAGAAATCTGGTACTGTCCCTTCGGCTGCAGGGCAAACTGAGCGTAAAACGTGGCAATTCCATAGATCTTCTCCAACGGGATGCCGGTTTCGTTCGCGATTATGCACTGAACCTCGATAGGAAGATATCCATAGATATCCTGGGCCTTCTGCATAATCGGCATCAAAGAGCCCTTCTCGTCCTTAAGCTCAGCAATGACGACCTTCAGAGCAGCTTCCTGCTCTGGCGTTCCCTTAAAGGGAACGTTTTTCATTTTACAAGCCATATCTCAACCTCCTGTGTTTAATACCGGGCGAAACAGATCGCTCCGGTTAAAAGCGCCCCTCCCGGGCACGGCTTATAACATGAGTAACTGTCATGTACTCGCAAATGCTCCATGGGCAGGTCACAGCTCGGCTTATAAAAAGCCTGCATGCCAGGACCGATGCCGTCACGCTCTTGAAGCGCAAACTGCCCTCATGTTACATTTACTTAATTTATCTATGTTATATTATCATAAGCCGAAAAAATAATCTACACTGAATGTTGGCTGCATCGTGAAAACATAACACATGTGTTGCGTTTTTATACAGAATTCGTTAGAATAACATACAAGACACATTTTGGAGGCCGAATCAATGGGATCATTTATCGAATTCTCGGAACATATACTCACCGGAATCGTACAGTTCAGCACAGTTCTGATGGAGCTTTTCGGTGTCTGCGTCCTGGTCTTTACTGCCCTGAAAAGCTTCTTGAACTGGATACGCAAAAGCGATACTAACATACGGCTCGATCTGGCACAGGGGATTGCGCTCGCCCTGGAGTTCAAGATGGGCGGTGAGGTGCTCCGCACCGTCGTCGTGCGCGAATGGTCGGAACTCGGCATACTTGGCGCGATCATCGTGCTGAGAGGCCTGCTGACCTTCCTGATCCACTGGGAAATAAGCAATGAAAAGAAGGAGATGCGCGGAGAATAACCCTCGCACCTCCATGGCGAGGCATTATCCACATGGCGCACCCCACCTCAGCTGATCTGATTTTGCAGCTGATCTGATCTGCAATTGATCTGCTTTTGCGGCTGATCTGATTTTGCAGCTCATCTGTTTTTGCAACTGATCTGTTTTTGCGGCTGTTCTGATTTTGCAGCTGATCTGAATCACCAACCACCAGTTCAACTGGTGGTTTGGGATTCGCCCTAAAAGGGCGATTACATGCACGCCCAAAGGGCGGGTGTCGTAGGCACTATTACCTACTGCCGCTGAAAAGCGGCTTCTTCTTGTTTCGATTCTTCTTCCTGTTCCTGTATGTAACGTTTGATCGCTTCTTCCGTTACATTACCCACTGTAGATACATAGTAGCCTCTGGCCCAGAATGCCTTATTCCATTTGTTCTGTAGCTCAGGGTGTCTGTCGAAGATCATCAGTGCGCTCTTTCCTTTGAGATACCCCATAAAGCTTGAGACACTGATCTATGGGGGTATGCTTACGCACAGATGTACGTGATCGGTGCATACTGCGCCTTCTATTATTTCTACGTTTTTGTACTGGCATAATGTTTTTATTATGTTTCTCACATCGGTGCGCACCGTTCCATACAATTTCTTCTTCCGATATTTAGGAATGAACACGATATGATACTGGCATTTCCACGCCGTATGTGATAAACTTTTTTTGTCCATTTGGACCGCCTCCTATTCTTAAACTGGCTTACGACACCAAGTTTATTATATGATAGGAGGCTTTTTATTACTATATGTCACGCTACTGCTTACTCTATTCTCCCCAGCATAGCTGGGGGATTAGGGATTTCATTCACCCTCACTTTCAAATAATTTTTCTTCTACAATATTTCTGAACTGGCTCAGGCTGGCTAGGTAACAATTCCATCAACATTTGAGTATGGTTCAAAGCTTCGGACTCTTTCCCAATTCTTTTCTCACAGAATTGAAGTTCTGCGAGAACATAACAAACATCCATAGAATCATGCTCCCCTATGTATAATTTCAAGGCCTTTTCATAACTTGCAATCGCACTATCCCATTCTTTTTCTGTCTGTCGCAGGTCGCCACGCGATTGCAGCACGTTCGCAAGGCCTAGGTTATCCTTCTCGGACTGATACAGCTCCTCCGCCTCTCCGTAGGCCTCCAGCGCTTCCTCCAGCTTCCCAGTTCGGCTCAGCAGGTCGCCACGCGATCTCAGCACGTTCGCAAGGCCTAGGTTAGACTTCTCGGACTGATACAGCTCCTCCGCCTCTCCGTAGGCCTCCAGCGCTTCCTCCAGCTTCCCAGTTCGGCGCAGCTCCTCCGCCTCTCCGTAGGCCTCCAGCGCTTCCTCCAGTTTCCCAGTTCGGCTCAGCAGGTCGCCAATATAATTATTTAATTCATCTCGTAAAGGAAAATCCCCTGGTACTTCACGAAGTATTTTGCCCAAAAGCTCTAAGGAAGAGAGGCTATCAAATTTATAGAAGTTCCCAGCTTTATTCAACAATCTGGCAAGACTGTCATAAGCTCTCTTCTCCAGACACATATCCGCCAAGTGGAGGCACTGAGGGAACCATTTCAATGCGTGATCATGAAACGCATAATAATCCTTACTATGCCTATCATCGCCTTGGGTTAATAGTTTATTCCCCCAAGACACCCAGGCATCCAGAGCCTCATCCTCCACTGCTTTATCTGTCAAGAGAGAGCTAAACGCCTTCTTAACGGCCAGCAGCATACGCTCCTCTCCGTCTTCGCCTGTACTGATCAGCCCCATTCCTCGTAGGAGGCGTCCTCCATCCGTCCATTCCGAATCAGAAAACCGCGTAGGGAGACCGTCCCGAAGATCTCGCAAGGTATCCCCATCAAGCGCAAACATACTGTTGTTATGCAATGCCCAACGCCGCACGGCAGCTTTTTGTTTTTCAACACTACTCCATGCCAAAGCCAAAGCGCGTGTCAAACTGTCATGGGATTCCGGCTCGCCCGGAATATGCTGCTCAACTTTATGCCAAGACTCCAACAGTTCTTCCAAACTGCCGCAATCCCTTCCATAGCTTGCTGTCAGCACGATTGAGAGCGGATGTCCACTCGTTTCTTCAAGCAAAGTAACAAAAGCTTTCTGTTCATTTTCCCTGACATTTCGTCCAAGGACATCTTGAAAGAGTTTTGCTCTATGCAAATTGACGAATTCCTTCGATGATTTGAAATTGAGTTCTATCTCTCCGTCCAGGGGACCAACTGGTATCGTTTTGAAAGGAGGGATAGACACTTGGCTGGATATCAACAGCCTAATCCCAGCCTGAGAAAACCGACAGAGAAAGTCTGACAGGCTTCTCCGCTCTGATTTTGCCAAAGGTAGCCAAAGAGCTTCAAAGTTGTCCAGATAGAACCAACGAACTCTTCCATTCATATGCAATGAAACTGCTGAAAGAAGGTATTCATCCACATCTTCCCCCGATATTTCCGAGAATGAAATGCCTAGGCTCTTAGCCAACAACTCATAAAACTTCAAGATGCCATCCACGCCTGTCAAGTCATGAAATGGCATTTCAAACCCTGGATCTTCCATACGTATTTTACGAAACGCAGCTTTACATATTTCTGTTTTTCCGATTCCAGCGACTCCTTGAACAATAAGTATCGGGACTCCAGGACTCCGCATCTCTCTGATGACATTATCAACCTGTTCCTCTCTGCCAACTAAAAAGCTGGCACCTTGATACTTAGTTGCATCTGTATCCTTTTTTCGAACGCCAGGATATGGCAAAACACCATCTGATCTTATGTCATCAATAAGTCGCTGCAGCAGAATTCGAACCGCTTCGTGCTGATCTTTAGGGTAAAGAATCGCACGAATTCCATAGTCGTGCTCTAACTGAATCATTCTCTCCGTATAATCGAGATCCTCGTCTTTCACGTCGAGAATTGCAAAATGTTCCAACCGATTATTGGTGCCAAAAATCTTTTTCAGAATCTCCAGTGTACGGTCATTTCTCAAACTACAACCAAGGAAGAGAAGCTGTGCCCCATTCATCCAATTTCTCAATTCCTTCACCAAAGGCGTATTATCTTGATAGTGCTTGTCATATTGAGATTTAGAAAAAACAAGTCTGGAATAATCGGTCAAATCTCCAGAAACACAGCCATGAAGGTAAAGGATTCCATGGGCACGCTTCTGTTTTAAAACGGTCAAGATGTCTGAATCCGTGGGATTAAGAACACTATCAAAAGGAACGTCGTAATGCCGAAAAATCTCTTCCTGCATCCTTTCCAGATTTGTAGTTAGGAGCGGCTCTCTAGGAAATAATCGCGGTAAAAGAGAAGCTGCCTGAGTGTCAACCCCGGCTTTCTTCACATCAAACTTCGAAAGACTGAACAGGTTGCAAAGTTCACGGCAGGTAGCTCTCTTACCAAGATTCCGTTCGAGAATGTCGCAACGTTCTATCTCCGTAGTTACAGATGCGAGTTCTTTATTAACGGCATCCATCCGCTCAGGAGCGATCTTTTCTTGAAGTTTTTGCAGAGCCTTATTCCATAAAGGGTAATACGGATACGACATACCGGCACCTACAAAAGGAACAACGGTATGCTTTTTTATCGCTTCTCTCAAAGCCTCATAATTTGTTTTATTTGCAGGTGTCAGACTCATAATGTCTTCAAAAGTCATCCATAGCACCTCCCTTGCGTAGGTCATTGTTCCTTTGTTCAAATTATGGTGTTAGATTTCTTCTGGGTGTAATCTTGCCAGAATGCTCTCCTCTCGAACCCAAAGATAAGCAGAGAGGCAGTCCGTATCAAAGAAATACTTATCAGTCAAAAGCCTCTCCTTCCGGATCCTCTTCCTCTAATCCAAACGCAATATCATCACGGAAAGCATCGAGCAGTAATTCATCTATCTTTACTAATAACACCAAATCTTTTGCCTCAGTTTCTCCACTTGTTCAATCGTTAAGTTTCGCTCACCAGTTTCAACCTTCGAGATAAACGTCTGTGTCACTCCAAAATAATCCACTATCTGCCCCTGCCTCAGACTGGCTTTTTCTCTCATCATCTTCAATTTCTCATAAAAGACAGACATTGCAAATCCTTCCCACGGCCAATTCCTCCGTTTCACCGAACATAGGATATGAAAGACAGCTGTGTTTTGTTCTTATTCTAGCAAAAAAGAGAATGGCATGCCACCCTCTTTTGATTAGCTCCATGTTCAAAAATCAAGCGAAAATCAAGCTCTTTTTCCTCTCCGAGTTTAACGCTTACTTAACTCAATAGCCGTCCCTGCCACCTAACTGTCTACGCTTGTACTTAACATTGCCGCTTCAGGACCAAGGCTTGTTACTGGCGGAGTGGTTAAAAGGAGATTGCCCCGATAATGGGAGAGAGATTGGAAGTACTGTTTCTCTCGAATCTGGGCAATTGCACTCTCTGCACATTTGTTACGCTTCAGCTCAATGATCAACGCCAGCTGGCTGGTTTTGTCAGGAATATAGACCACATCGGCAGAGCCTTTTCCAGTGGTCATTTCCATCTGTTTGAATCGGCAGATGTCAAGCGATTATTCTTTCACGTCTCTGTCCCTCTGAACTGGAAGCTGTATCGGCGTATTGCAAGCAGGCTCAGCATCGAAAGCACTGCGAAAAATGCGGCGAAGATTGCGCAGCTTTGCCACAACCGAGGCAAGCGGTCATATCCGAAATTGTGCATGTGATAGGTTGCATGGTTTAGCGGCGAAATCCACCCCACCCAGACCCGCGCCTTATAGGCAAGCTCCTGCGGAAGCTGGAAGATGCTGACCAGGTTCTCCGGATTCAGCAGGAATCCAAAAACCGTGAAGGCAAAGACGCTGACCACTCCGGCGGCCTGCCCTTTCCAGATATTAAAAAAGAGCATGAGGAAGACCATTGCAAGGGTATATAGAAGCATGAGCAAAAAGATGGTCGCCGTACATTTAAATGGCTTGCTCATCTCCAGCGTTTTGACAAAGGCCGGGAGTGCGATCTTGTCCCCCTCGCCTGAATATCCGAGAATCGCCGCCGTCCTGCTCCACACATTTCCCGGATAAGCATTCGTCATGCATACCATACCTGTGGATAGCAGGATGAACACCATATATATGCATGTTGCAGCCGCAGCATACAGCATTTGCCCGAGCATCCAGATCCTGCGGTTGATACGCATCAGAAAAAAAGGCGTGCCTGGCGATAGAAACGGCATGTCCGCAAACAGCAATATCAGAAGCAGCGAGGTTAGCAGGATGGAATTGCTGTCGCCGAAGGTCCAGATGAAGGGTTCCATGACCTGCATGACGGTGCCATGCTCCTGTGCGAAGCGCACAGCCTTGTCGGTCAGCAGGAAGCAGAGGATAAATGCGAGGAAAAATGTTATGATCACGCGCGGATTCCTGCTCCATTGCCGAAAATTGTAACACGCCACAGAGACAACCTGCCTCAACCCAACCGCAATCTTTGTCAAGAAGTCCATTGCCATATTTATATACTCTCCAGCCTTTTCATACCCCGTACCAGAAATCCAAGCACGATCAATACTGCCAGCTCCAAAAGCCATGCCGCTGCGCCAAGGTTTCCCAGAGGCCACCAGCCTCCCGGTGAAAGCCATTCCTTGGGGTACAGGATACGGACTCCTGTGATATACCTTTCGCACAATATGACCAGCAGATAATACAAAATAAAAGGCGCGAGGTAAGCCACATAGCGACTCCCGATGAAGCTCGATGCCAGCATGCCGAACCCCGCCCAGACCATGCCGGACAGGATGCAAAGCAGCGATTTCCACAGGAGTTGTATGGCGAGACCGCCAAGCTGCGCGGCTCCGGCACTTGAGGCAGACATCGCGCCCACTGCGACCGTAGGCGACTCCAGAGGTTGAAGAAGCGCCAGCGCGGCCGCAGCTGATATTGCTATTCCGCAGCCCATGATAAGGCCGCCGATAGCCATGGAAGAGATTATTTTCCCTAGCAGATAGTCTTTCTTTGTAGATCTTGTCAGGATCAGGCGGATAACTCCGCATTTCAAATCATCCACATAACCTGCTGCGCTCGGCAGGGCGCTTAGCAGCGGGATCAGGAAGGTCGTGGCATCACCGCCTAAACCGTCCAGCACATACTGCAAGGGAAAACCGTAGGAGAACTTCGTCCCCTTTCGTACTGCGTCCAAAATCTGATCCGATCCAGAGATCCCGATTATCACCGGAACCGCTATGATCACCGCCGCCCCAACGGTGGAAAACAAACACTGCCGCAGGTTAGACGCAAACACCCGCGAAAAGCAGTTGTAAAAATCTTCCATACGACCGCCCCCGATTCCAACTTCCAGCTGAGCTTCAAAGGCGTTTTTTTCTCTGTCATAGAGCTTTTTCAAATAATACATCAGCACTACAGCGGCTGCGATGCACACGCCTCCGCAGACGAGATACAGTCTGGCTCTTTCCTGATGCTGAGCGATGGTTGCCTCCTGCCCATCCGATGAAGCGACCTTGATTCCAAGCCTCGCAAGAGCGCCGAGGTTTTTCTCCAAATCCTTTCGGTGCGCGAACAACAGCCTCAGCTCGCCCTCTGTACTCCCGCTTCCAATAGCAACGGCCAGCCTTCGCACCTCCTGACTGCTCATGAAGACTTCTGCTAGAGATGACTGGCCACTCGCCTCACCGCTCTCTCTTTGTAGTTTTCTGCTCTGGCCAAAAGGAAATAACACTCCAGTCACTCTCAGGTTAACGGCGGAGTCGCAGTCAATTTCAACCTGCGCGCTTGTCCAATCCACATCTAGCGGCAGCTTCATTGCTTTTCCATCACCATCTCTGAAAGCCTCTGCGGCCGTAGTCGAAAGAACGCACTGCGGCATCGCAGAATCCTCGGAAAATGTCCCTCCGATAATCCACTCCCCCTGAAGATATTCTGGCGAAAGCCCGACAAGGTTCACCTCGGCCTGATAATCGCCATAGATGATCCGCCCTGGCATAGACCAAGCCCTGGTCACTTCCAAGATGCCGTCCATCCTCGCCGCCGCATCCAATATTTGTCCCTGTGAGATGCTCTGCCCATAGACAGCAGTACTATCTGATTGCACGTCTGTCTGCCCGTCTGCAAATTGCATTACTCCAAATTCGGACAGGTTACCTATATTCTGAAATACCGCCGCCACCTCACAAGCAGCATTTTGCCTGCGCTGCACATCTGTCAGCAAAGCTCCTCCCATGGCGTTCAGAATGATGCCCACTGCCAGAAAACTGACCGCCCAGAGCTTTCGCCCAAGCGGGATTCTTCGCAGGATCAGAGATATCCGGGCAAGACATCCCATCAGACTTCCTCCTTTATCCGGTATTTCCAAGACAATTTCGTGCGAGAGTTTCCAGACAGCTTCCTTGCTCTGCTGTGATAAATGAGCCACCCGGTAAGCCCCGCTGCAGCTGCGATACCTACCCCTGTGGCGATGAACCACTGCCCACTGCCTGACTCATGAGGTTCTTCCTCTGCAACACCGCGGATAACCAACTCTTCTATGTAAGTATTAAATGGATGCTCTTCTTTAAACTCGTTGCCATTCTCATCCTCATAAATCATAGTTATCAGGCCCGATGTAGATCCATAGCGTTCCGCATCCTTATCTAAAGATCGGTTCATGTCCTTTGAACCTACAAAGACCTTCATGTCAGCATTACCAGAAGATCCAGCCTCCAGGTTGCCTATGTAAGCAAGACCGTTCGGTACCAGTCCCGCCGCATCCAGTTCAAAACGTACATTGTAGGCGCGGCTCTTCCCCAAATTGAGAGCCTGAAACGCCAACGACACCGTGTCCCCGGCATTTACTCTGGACGCAAGATCCGGGAAAGAGGCTTCCAATTCCATCGGCTGCGTCACTATCACTGGCACGCTTCCGGATGCAGAGAGCGTCACCGCCTCCTCATTATCAAAGGACATGTCCAAAATTACGTTGTATTTTCCAACCGAGATACCATTTTCCACCTTAAAATGCAGCGTCAGCTCCCGCGTGGAATCAGCTTCGAGTCGATCCCAGTACACCGTCGCGCTTTCCTCCTGCAAGGTCAGCTCCGGGCTGTCACAGCTAACTCTGATCGCCATATTTCGCACAGGCCGCGTGGGACTGGTGTTCCGCACGCTCGCCTTCATGACAAAAGGCTGCCCTGCCACAGGAATCTGAGGCGTCACGGTGTATGAAGAGATGTACAAGAGCGGCTGCGATTCAGGCTTTGTCGGTTCCTCTACAACTGGTTCTTCTATCACCGATTCCGTGCTCTTTCCATCTTTTATGGTTACGTATGAGGTAAATATCTGGGAAAATGCGATACCGGCCGCAGACTGTCCTGCCACTGTCAGAGTCACAGGATAGATGCCATTGTAACGATCCTTTGAAAGCTCCAACTCGATGTGGACCAAGTAGAGCCGCTCCGCTTCACCTCCATCAAGAGGGACGACCTCCGTCTCTTCAAAGGTCCTCTGATAATTTCGGTATACAAACGGAGACCTATCCGTAGTGCCAAGCTGAGGAGTCACCGTGATACGGTTGTCTGAGATCTCACCATCGGCAACCAAGGGCAGGACGATGACCGCATAGCCGCCTGAAGCGGAAGGCAAGTAACCGTTGTAGTAGCTTCTCCCCATGCCTTCATAACGCCCTGAATCCTCTATGGTCAATGATGGCATTCCTCCTGTTTCCTCGTCATCTCCAAGATGTAAAGAAACATCTTGCTGCGTAGAATCCGGCTGCGTAGACTGGGAAGAATCCGGCTGCGTAGGCTGGGAAGAATCCGACTGCTGAGAATCTGGCTGGGTACTCTGCTGCGTGGGTTGCGGAGAATCTGGCTGGGTATCCTGCTGCGTGGGTTGCGGAGAGTCTGGCTGCATTGGTTGCGTGGAATCTGGCTGCGATGGCTGTAGGGCATACAGCTGCTTTTCCTGCTGCGTTGACTGCAAAGAATCCAGCTGCGTTGACTGCGAAGAGCCTGGCTGTATCCCCTGCAACGCTTCGTATGAGAAATAAGACTGCACTCCTGTCCCTATTACAGTTGCCAGCTTACTGCTAATATTCGTTTTCCCCATAACCTGCCAAGAAACCAAGGCGGCTCCATACGCTACAGAATTCATTGATGCCGAACCCGCCATTACAGCAACGGAAGCAATGGCGGCAAGTAATGGTTTTATCACCCGCCAATTGAATAGATTTTCACGGCTCTTTCCATTCATTCTCGCTTGTTCCTCTCTCCTCGCAGCCTTACTTTAAAAGTCCTTATCGCCGAAGGCGATTAAGTTCAGGTATACACCCATACACGCATGTACGCTGGCACGACTTTTACACGTTGTGGCAGCACATGCGTGCTATGTGGGTTTACCTTAGAATTCGGCACCCTGCGAAGTATACAAAATTCACCTCACCATCGTCATCACTCCGGCATCCATCTCACAAACCGTGTCGCACAGTTCATCGATGTCCACCTGATTATGGCTGGCCAGCAGTATCGTTTTCTTCTTATCGCAAAGCCAGAGGATCAGCTCCCTCATTTCACGGACTCCGTACTTGTCAAGTCCGTTAAATGGCTCGTCCAAGATCAGGATGGACGGATCCTCCATGATCGCTTGGGCGATGCCCAGACGCTGACGCATACCTAGCGAATATTTTCCTACCGGTTTGCTGGAATCAGGATCAAGCCCCACCTGTAGTATCGCATGGCGGATTGTTTCCTTGTCAATCTTGCGCCTCAGCGATGCCAGAAGCTCCAAGTTCTTGTAGCCGCTTAACATCGGCAGGAAGCCGGGAGTCTCGATGATTATACCCATATCGGGCGGGAAATCCATATCGCGTCCAACTTGAAGGCGGCGGACCAGTACCCTGCCGGATGTCGGCTGCAGGAAGCCGCAGATACATTTCATCATTACTGTCTTGCCGCTGCCGTTGTTCCCAACGATGCCGTGGATCTGTCCTTCTTCAAAATCCCGACTCACATGATCCAGCACCGTATCCTCACCGAACACCTTGGTCAAGCCCTCTATCTTGATCGCCGCTTCCGCCATATACCCTCCTACAAAAACACTCTGCCGCTTCCGCCAAATGCCCCTCCTGCGAATACACTCTTTCTCTTCCGCCAGATGCCCCTCCTGCGAAAAACTATTCCCCTATTTTATATCTCGTTTTAGGTCTCTATAATGCATGCACAACAATGCATACATATCGACACATCAAATTGCTGTATCTATTTATCAATACCCTAAAACCGTATTGATCACTGAACCATCAATGCCGTTGATACACAGGATTGGAGATAAGAGATAGTCTCCGCCCTCGGATTCAGCTGCCTCCCCTGCTACATGTCCATAAAAACTCCAAGACGGAACAAGGTAGAACTCACCTTCAGCGTTAGGAACCTTTATCCTCACAAGGCTCTGCTCAATTCTTCGTATCCGAACTGAAGTTGCTTGCTCTATGTCCGCATACATGAGAGAAATATGCTCCTTAAAACGCCCAAGGGCTCCGTCCAGATCAAGGACATCTGCATTCTCCGCCTCAACCGTTTTTATCTTCATCGGGCTATAATACCATATGCTATCAATCTCTCCATATACTACATTGAACTCTAGATCTTCATAATAGTACTTCGCCGCATAATCATTCTCTCCTTTTACAGTTGTCAACTGCGGCAAAACAGCACACGGTATCCCGTTGTAATATCGCCTGCACACGACTATCTTCGCATTGTCATCACTGCAAATATTCGCTCTCCCAACCGTATCGATCTTCCAATCAACTAACCCTAAATCATCTAAAATCTCCTGAACCAACGCTTTGGCTTCTTCTTCACTTACCTGGTCAGGCTCTTTGTCAATTGTTTCTTTTTGGTCATAATGATAAAAAGCGAGGTTGTTTATCATATAATCAGCTTGATTCCGGACCGCGCAATTAAGGGTGTATTCCACACCGCCAATGTCCGCATAGCCTTGGGTCTCCATTGTCTTGTCTTGTAAGGCGTCAGCATCTCCTTCACCATAATAATAAGACCATGGATGGAATTTCCAGTCTGTCACGCTTATTTCCGCCTCTTCCGGAGCATCTTCATAAATCGACTTATAATATGTGATTCTTTGTTCATAATCTGCCTTTACCTTCTCCCATATAGTCGGATCAGAACCAAATTCATCATATAGTTCATCACTATCCAATTCTTTTTGCAGCTTGAGAATCTTTTGGCTTATCTCTGTCTTAGTCATGATTTTCTTTGCGTCATAGGCCGTATTGCCTTGAAAAAGCACGTCAGCCCATGCCTTTACCTTCTCGCTCGTGAACATGTCTGGAACTACACGGTATACCGGCGTGCTGCCGTTAATGCTTGATACCTCTGCATCCAATTTGATGATTAGGTGTCCGTCGTTCAACAGAAACTCGTCTTTTAATTTTTCAGATGTGAATTTGAGTGACGCGTCAGCGGTATCGCCATATATTTGCGTTTCACCACCTGAAACTGAAGCCTTCTCTTTAAGCTTTTCTTCAAATGCAGCCGCATCCTTTCCAACTACCACAGAATCCTCCGGCGTTGACTGGCAGCCTGAGAGCATAGCGACCAAAATGATCAATAATACTCCACGAATTATCTTCCCCATATCTGTCTCCAAAGTTTCCCCGCTGCACCAAACGTACAGCGGGGAAATAAACATTATATTTACAACTTAACTAGCTAACGTTTTATGAGTGAAACACCTGATATGTACCATTTGTGGCATAAGATGCCCCAGTTGGATGAGAAGTGCGAACGCTCCAAACTCCACTAACTGCTCCCCTTCTAACAACATAATTCTTATAATATAAGCCAGTTCCTTTGTACATATCAAAGTAACCGTCTGACGAGAAATAAACCGTTGAATCATAACTCATATCATCATCAATCTTACCCCATGTTTGCGGACCAACCCAGCCATTTGAAGTAATGCCTTTTTGTGTTTGATAATAGACTACAGCATTAAAAGTAGCATCACCAAAGGAGCCGTCAACCCCTCCACTTCCATCAATCAAACATCTGGTATAGTCGCTGTAATCGAACATGATTCTTTGGACGCACTTCACGTAAGCACCACTACTGCCAATAGTAACTTGTGGAAAACCAGTCCAAGTAGAATGGTATCCCGTGCCAGCGAATACAATATTCGACCCTCCAAGAACAACCATACACATGATTAAAATAATAGTTACTGCCCTTTTTTGAATTTTCATAATCACAACTATCTCCTTTTCATTTTTTGAGGCCTCTATATTGTATACGCACCAGCAAGCCAAATTGTTGCGCCCCCTCAGAATTTTTATCCACCTGTACAATTCAAATCGCAAAAAGCCAAATCAGCGCAAAACGGGGACGGTATAAAGTCAGTTCAAATTGAGGATTTCGGAAGCAAGCTAATTTGAACTGGCATTCTTCGGGCGGGAACAACGGAAAACAGCCTCATGGGAGCAGAAACGCTCCTGTGAAGCCGTTTTCTTTATGTACAAATTCTACGCTGGATATTTGTATGTTTTATTTGCGGTATACATCACAGATATTTGATCCTTGAAAGGCTCAAGAGCCCCCTTCATGTTCAAGATATTGGCATTTTCATTTTCAAAAGGCACTATTTCATCCCAACAATATCAACCGATAAGTGCGTCCCATCGTATCATCTCTATCAATTCTTTCGCCTGAGCTTCCGTAAGGGCAGACTGCTCGCCAGACTCCTTATATATATGTGCGTGTATTGACAACATGGCTTTTGGGTTATCAATCAATATAATAGTTGTCGGTCCTAATTCATTTCCTGCTGCATCATTGTATATACATGGACGAATGGCAATATTTGCGGTGATCCCCTGTCCACTTATATATTCACTTTCCTCAAAATCAGAGGCATCGCCAACGTTTATCATAGCAGTGTTTAACACGCCTTTCTGACACCGATCAAGCGAAAACAAGATATCTTCACCACTATTTAGGCGCACAATGGTTTCGATATGAAACGACCCATCATCATAATAATAGCCACTAAATATCCCTTCGTCTTCCTTATACAGTAGGGTTTCTGCCCCCAAAAGCGCACACAGTTCTTCAGAGTTGCAAACTATTGTCATGGTATTATGATGTTCCAAACCATATCTTTCCAGTATATCATCGAGCTTATCTTCCATTGCTTCATCTGTACAATCATACAAATCACACCATTCCTGATACCATTCCGCCTCACCATTCGGACACACTGCACATAAAACTGGATGCTCAGAGATATAATCCCAGTAAAAATCCACCCATTCCATCTGAGCCTCATACTCAGGCGATCCCCTATATCCAGCAAGGGAGATATATTCTCTTTCTGTCACTACATTGACCACCTCTTCATGAGGTAAAGGTACTGTCTCGCCTTCTTTAGGTTCCACATCACCGCCGTACTCGTTGGTTGGCCAGACCGTAACCGTTTTCTCCTCGGACTCCAGTGTATGGCCTCCAGATGCTGCCCTAAACCCCAAGAATCCGGTTGCATAAGCTGCTATCCCGAAGATGCCAAGTACAGCGGCAGCAGATGCAGCAGCAATAAGCCTTCTCTTTATGGCGTGCGGATGCTTCTTTTGTATGGGTAGAACAACGAACGTTTCGACGGCATACTCCTGCCCTTCCATAGTTTTGCGGATGCGTTCCCACAGAATCTTACTCTCCTCCTCGTCCATATTGAATGAATCATAGGCATCCCGCATCTTAGATTCCCATTTTTCCATATTGCTGATTACCTCCGATATCTTTTTCCTAATATAGTTATTTGTTGTAAACCACATGCTTACGTCGCAGGCGCCACCAAGTATATAAGTCTCCGCATGGCTCCATGCTTCGCAATCCCGCCGCGCTAAGTACGAGCATGTACGCAAAAAATCATCCCTTTTGCATGCCTCATGATTCCAATATATTTCTCATTAGCTTTCTGGCCCGCAGCAATTGCGAGCGCACAGTTGAAGGACTAAGTGACAAGAGCCGAGCGATTTCATCCGTTGTCAATCCGTCGTAGTAGTACAAGTACACGACTTCCTTATATTTGTCCGGAAGAGCAAGAATAGCGTCAGCGACTTCGCTATATTCCGTCTGCGCCTCTACCATAACCTCATGATCTTCGATTCTCTCGTGTATCCTGTCCTTGCGCCTTAGAATATTCTTACATATGTTTGAAGCAGTAGTTATCAGCCATCCACGTTCATGCTCAGACGATTCGAACTCATTCTCCTTCTTGAACAATTTGATAAAAGTATCATGTACGGCGTCTTCGGCATCCGCCTTGTTTTTCAAGAAGGAGTAGCATAACCTATGGAGAGTTCCGGAATACTGCTTGTATTTCAATTCCATCTCTTGTTGTGTAAACATAGATCTGTCAACCTCCATATAGGAAACACCTCAGGATGACGTTTTGTTGCACGCTTTGAATGTTTTTGGTATGAAGCAGACGCGAGGACGGTTCTCCGTCTTCATGGTGATGCATCCCCGTTTTATTGCAGTAATCATGCAGAAATCCAGCCATCGGCCTGATTCCCGCAGAATAGAAAGAGCTGCCGCAACTATTTTTAATGTGACAGCACCCTTACTGTTTACAGCATTGATTAATCATAGCATTTTATAGGACAGCTGACATCTTCTTAATGGTTTTCATTTGAGATTGGTACAAACCGGCGCTTTTGTTCCTGTTCTTTCGGCGCAAAGGAGAGTATTATATTCCAAGTGGGCTTATGCCTGAAAAAAATACGGTTGGCGACAATGGCCAACTACACGCAAAAGCTGATAATAGAAACTTTTGAGAACATGCCGGAACGTATGCCCTTGGAAAAGATCACCGTGACTGCACTGATCAAAGAGTGCAATATAGGGCGGAATACGTTTTATTACCACTATGAAGATATCTATGTCCTTCTTGATGACATGCTCATAAAAGCACTCGGACAATACGAAAATGCCATAGAGGACTGAGACCAGAAGAGTGTGATGAAGGCTCTTTTATATGCATGCCGGGAAAATAAAAGAAAGGTCTATCATATATACCACTCCCTTTCCCGTGACCGCCAAGAGCAATATTTGTTCAACAGGACTGACGATTCCATTTACAACTATATTTATCAGATGGCGAAAACAAGGGGCGTGGATCTCGAACGTGCCGCTATTGTTGCCAATATTGTGAAATACTTCGTTGTTGGCTATGTTATACGTTGCGTAGCGTTTCTTCTGGAACGACATGAAAGACAATATCGAAGAAGGCGTGGATAAATACGGCTTATACCTTGTTGAACTGCTGGATAAAATGCTGTATTAGAACAAGTTAGAAGAAATCACGAAAACTGCACAAAACAGCACAATACTGGCGGCCTGTCCTCCCAATTGGGCCAGGCCGCCTTTTTGTCAACATACGTTATGAAATTATGCCTTTGCTATTACAATACCATGTACCTCTCATACGCTCAACGATATATAAGCATCGGGAATCACTATATGGTTAGTCGGCAGCTACGCCCTCGCGGACTTTCACCACAAACTGGCGGCATGCCCGCCATACCATAGAGTATGGGCGACGTAGCCGAACCCTGCTCACAACCGCAACCAACCTTTCCCCTTCACGCCTTCTTTAGATACTTCTTGATCAGGGGAAGTATTCCCAGCTTGCGGGCAATTAAGATTGCGAAACGGCGAACACGAAAGAGAAACGACCGAAGCGGATAGATTGCATTCCAAAACCGGGCATACATCAGATACCTCCGGTCCGTAACAGCATACTGCCTGCCTTTTCGCTGAAACCCGGTCAGCACCCCGATGACGGCACTGTCCGGCACATTTTCAAAAACATATGTGTTGTCGCCGCGGATAAGATAGTGGCCATCGGCCGTTTTTATCACTCTGTGAAGCACGTACTTGTCGCCGCGTTTGTAGAACGCCACGTCCATGGGCTTAAGGCGGCCGGCTGGAACCTCGATTACCACCAGATCGCGGTTTTGCCTAAGCATAGGCTCCATGCTCACGCCGCAAGTCTTGTAAACCAGCTTGCCATCCCTTGACAAAAGCTCTCCAAATGTTACATTCATCCCTTAGCTATCACTCCTCCAAAACACGGATTCCCCGAAACGTATTGACGGAATTCGCCACGTCGGAGGCATCACTGCAAACGATTTCGAGCCATTCTATCGTTATCCTTGCGCCATACATCATCCAATCTGGCATATGCCCATGCACTTCAAATCTGGCCACCCCATTATTGCGAGAGTGTGAAACCATAATTGATGGTGCCAAATTGCTGCTTGGTCAGGCAAGAAGCCCTTCCATATCCTCATCTTCCAACGTTATGATCCCATTCTCCAACAGTATCTTCTCCGCTCCTTCCACATCATCAACCCTGAATACCACATAGGCGCTTCCCTGCAGTGCCCCGGTAAAAGCGTAGACATACTCGATGTTGACGTTCGCATTCCCCAAAATCTCCAATATGCCCTTCAGAGCCCCTGTTTCGTCATTCATTTTTACCGCTATGACCGGAGTCTCCCTGATGATAGTGTCCCTGCCTAGCGAAGCTTTTGTCTTCTCCACGTCAGATACGATGAGCCTCAGAATCCCAAAATCCTTGGTCTCGGCAACGCTCAGCGCCCTCATATTGACCCCGGCTTCCGTAACGGCGGATATTGCCTTAAAAAGCGTACCGGGTTTATTTTCCAAAAAAGCCGATATCTGTGTAATAGCCATAATGCTTCCTCCTTATTTTTTCTCATGCTTTTTCTCATGCTATGCCCTAAGTAAACCTGCATGCCAGGCAGCTGGCAACACCATGTATATAAGTCTCCGCATGGCTCCGTGCTTCGCACTCCCGCCACAGGGACTTTTAAAGTAAACCCACATGCTTACGTTCCAAGTACCACCATGCATATAAAGCCCTGAGGATTGCATCGTTTAAAAATGCATTTGCTCTTGTATAAACTAGTTATTCATGATATACATTACCTTACATAGCTGGTACATCATTTTGAAAAAGCAAGTGATCATCTAATTTAACGGGGGGTAATCAATATGGAATACAAAAGATATGACAATGCCATTGTTCTCAGACTAGATCCGAATGAAGATATCGTCCAATCACTTTTACATCTGGCCGCAAAAGAGGATATCGCCCTTGCGATAATATCCGGGCTAGGCGCCATTGACGACTTTACAGTCGGGGTGTTCGACACCAAGAAAAAAATCTATCATTCAAATCATTTTGAAGGCGCATTCGAGATAGTATCTTTGACCGGCACCTTGACAAGACAAGAAGGCAAACCTTACCTGCACGTGCATCTGAGCGCGGGCGACAAGGACGGGAAGGTCTTCGGAGGTCATCTCAACAGTGCCAATGTCAGCGCGACGGCAGAGATAGTAGTCAGCCTTATTCCCGGCTCAGTCGAAAGAGAATTCAGTGATGCCATAGGGCTGAATCTGATGAAATTCTGAGGCGCTATGTCCGGCTTGATATAAAATCGTCGGTCGTAGATAATACGTTCAGCCTGGTATTATGTATCCGCCCCGAGAAGACATTTCAGCCTACGATAACACGTCTTATCAGATATTACATGTATGAAAGAAAACCGGTCTGCTGCAAGTTCAACAGACCGGTTTTTATAGGCTTTAGGCGAGGAATCCTTCCAGGTCCGCGTCGTTCAACGTTATAATACCGTTCTCCGCGAGGATCTTCTCCGCGTTTTCAACGTCATCGACCCTGAACACCACATAAGCGCTTCCCATTATGGCACCGGTGAAGGCATAGACATATTCTATGTTCACATCTGCGTCCCCTAATATCCCAAGTATGCCTTTCAATGCCCCTGTTTTGTCATTCATCTTGACAGCTATGACCGGGGTCTCCCTTATCATAGTGTCCGCTCCGAGCGCAGCTTTAGTCTTCTCTACATCAGAGACGATAACCCTGAGTATTCCAAAGTCCTTGGTCTCAGCAACGCTCAACGCCCTCATATTTACTCCCGCGTCTGTGACAGCGGATATGGCTTTAAGAAGCGTACCGGGTCTGTTCTCCAAAAAAGCCGATATCTGAGTAATCGCCATAACGTTTCCTCCTTTAATAATCTCATGCTTTCTTACAGGTTATATAGCTATTATATCTTGTTCTATGAGCTGTGCATATCTTGTTCTATGAGCTGTGCAACTTCCGAGTACCTTATTATACAGCTTAAACATATCTTTTATGTACAGCCTCCTCGAATCTTTCAGTGCAGTTTCAGTTAAGCTTTAGTGCGGCTTCCGCTAAGCTTTCAGTGCAGCCTGCGTTTGTCTATCATGCGCACTGCCTTGCCCTCGGAGCGTGCTATGGACTTCGGAGCCACCAGATGGATCTTCGGTCCAATGCCAAGCATGGAGCGCATGGCCGCGTTGAGCCCGATCTCACGGCGCTGGATGTCGGCGATCTTATCCGAGAACATCTCAGGCGAAAGCTCAACATAGATATCGAAGGTATCCGTATTGTTCACCCTGTCGAGCACGATCTGATAGTTCGGCGTATAGCCCTCGTTCAGAAGGACGGCTTCTATCTGGCTCGGGAAGACGTTGACGCCGCGGATGATCATCATGTCGTCGCTCCTTCCGAGCGGCTTCGTCATCTTGACATGCGTCCTTCCGCAAGAACACTTCTCCCTGGATAGTATGCAGATGTCTTTAGTCCTGTAGCGAAGGAGAGGGAAGCCTTCCTTGTCAAGAGAGGTGAAGACCAGTTCTCCCTTCGCTCCCTCCGGCAGAACCTCGCCCGTCTTAGGATCTATTACTTCAACATAGAAGTGGTCCTCGTTGATATGCATACCTGTCTGCTCCTCGCACTCGAAAGCGACGCCCGGACCGGAGATCTCTGTCAGGCCATAAATATCATAGGCCTTGATTCCCAGGCTCTTCTGTATGCTCTGTCTCATCTCCTCAGTCCAGGGCTCTGCGCCGAATATGCCCGCCTTCAGCTTGTTGTCCTCAGGACGATAGCCCTTCTCCGCGAGAGTCTCACCTATATAAGCAGCATATGAGGGAGTGCAGCAGAGGATCGTCGCGTTCAAGTCCATCATGAACTGAATCTGCCGGTCGGTGTTGCCGGATGACATGGGCAGTGTCAGACAGCCGACCTTATGCGAGCCGCCGTTCAGGCCGGGACCGCCGGTGAAAAGACCATAGCCATAGCATACCTGGCATACGTCTTCATTTGTTCCGCCTGCAGCCATGATCGCCCTTGCGCAGCACTCTTCCCAGATATCGATGTCATGCTGGGTGTAGAAGGCAACGACTCTTTTGCCGGTCGTCCCCGATGTCGACTGTATTCGGACACAGTTCTTGATGTCCGTTCCCAGAAGTCCGTAAGGATAAGCCTCCCTCAGGTCGTCCTTAGACAAGAACGGAAGCTTCTTGATATCGTCAATGCTCTTGATATCAGAAGGCTTAACGCCCTTTTTGTCCATTAGCTTCTTGTAGTAAGGAACATTCTCGTACACATGCTTTACCTGACGCACGATCTTCTCGTTCTGGATCTCCAGAATCTTTTCCCGTGAAGCTGTCTCGATTTCCTGTTGATAATAGTTTCCCATCTTTTTACTTCTCCTCTCGTTTCACAAATATGAAAGAACTTTTCAGGAATGATATTGCGCAGCAGCCCATGTCCGCAAAACGAAACAGGGTGCGGCACCGGTTGAAGTGCCACACCCTGTGTGAATGGTCTCAATCTGCCGCATCACACTTTAGCATCGCAAATCAACCCTACCGTCATCGTCGGTAAAGCTAAAGAAAAAGCTAAAGCTAAATGCGAAGCTATGAGTCTTGTTCATCTTGAAACCTTCCTATAAATGATAAATGAATTCATTCGACCTCTAAGTAAACCTACATGCCAAGCTTGGCACAACCATACTTTATAAGTCTCCGCGTGGCTCCGTGCTTCGCACTCCCGCCACGCTAACCGGTATTCGCACTTTCCGCCCGCTGCGCTGGCCCGCAGGTCATATGCAGCTGTCAGCCATAAGCCAAACCGCCTCTTTAACAAGACAGCCCTTTAAACTGCTACAGTTACGAAGTATAATACTGCAACCCAACCGTGCTGTCAATAGATTTTTATAACCCATTCTGCGTATTTTTTTTAACGCTTCTGTCATATATCTGATATCATGGCATTTTATTTAATACTACTCCTTGCATTCATATTGCTCAAGGGATATAATGTAATGGCTATTTACCAACTCATGGTTGATATTTATAAATT
>CACXUY010000032.1 GCA_902770965.1 uncultured Lachnospiraceae bacterium
TGCTGCCACGACGTATAGAAGTCGTTGCAGCATACATGCGTGTATGAATGCATCCCTATATGGCCACCCTGCTTCGCAGGGGGCCGACTTCTAAAGTAAGCATCATTATCATTGCAAAGATTGCTGCCAAACCTTTAAATTTCGACACTTTTTTCATGTTTACAACTCCTTATGTTCTCTTGGTTTTGCTTTATCGACAATCATTATAAGTGGGCTTTCTTATGTTTAAATAAAGCCAACCTTAATTCCATCTTAATTTGTAATTATTCAGCACCCCAAGATAACTGTTAGAATACAGGACGAAGTGCTTGCACTTCGGACGTATTATATAACAGTTATCTTGGGGCGGACAAGGCGCGCAGCGCCTCTGGCCGCCCCACAACGAGGGATGCGCAGCATCCCGAGTCTGGGGTGCTGAATAGTTACTCCCGAGTCTGGGGTGCTGAATAGTTACCTTAATTTTTATAGAGATCTTTTCATTTATATAAGTCTGCTCACCGAAAATAAACATCTTGATAATTTTGTTTCAAAGAACAAAAGAAAAACAAGATTGCTGCTCTCTTCGAGCTGCCGCAATCTTGTTTGTATTTGTGGTTATATAATGAGTTCAAGAAGGATGGTATTCGTGCGGACAATACCCACTGAAGCTCCTGAATCCTACTTCGGGTATCCCTTGCGGTAGTGCACACGGCATCGTTTCCCCAAAAATGAGATCCCATATCTTCCTGTCTCAGGATACCCATCCTCCTCGAGCGCATCCATGTAATTGCCGTCTATTTTCTCACTCTCAAAACAGGCAATCGAAGCTTCAGGAAATGAAACAGACCTACTGCCTGCCATGCGCTGCCGCATTCTGTGCAGTCTTAGTCATATCACCAGTCCGAGAAGGAATCCAAACACCATGCCTGACAGGTGGGCTATGTTGTTCACCCCCGTAGTCGCGAAGCCTGAGTACAGGCTCAAGAGCGCGTATACCGCTATCTGCTTAGGCGTTATATCTACTGAATCACGTTTCCGCAAAGATATGCCCAAGAGACCTCCCACGATGCCGAAAACCGCGCCCGACGCGCCTGCCGAGAGGCTGGCGGGATCGAAGCGGCTGTAATAAAGCATCGACACCACATTCGCTCCTACCGCGCTCACCAGATAGAGAATGACGAACCGTATCGATCCCACTAAATTCTCAAGCCTCTGCCCAAGCACAGCACCCACGAGCATATTGTTCATGACATGCGAAAATGAAAAGTGTATGAATGCAGCGGTAAGAAGACGATAATATTCCCCGTCTTCTCCCACAAAGCCATGCATTCCTCCTGCCATGAGCAGCTCTTCCAGGCTGCAGGGCACATTTAACAAATCCGGTCCCACGAAAAGAAGCAGATTCACCGCTGCTATGATGATCACAGCGATCGGATATCGTCTGCTCTTTATTACGTCAAAATTCATATGATAGATTTCCTCATGGTCAGAATGTTCTGTCCATCTTTATACTTATAGGCAATGTCGTCCATGACCTGCTTCGTCAAAAAAATCCCCAGGCCACCGATCTTTCTTTGCTCCGCAGGGAGCGACACGTCCGGGTCAGCCTTTGCCAAAGGATCATATGGAATCCCATGATCCTTGAAGGTAATGATCACTGAGGCAGGGCGATCAACAAATTCCATACAGATAGTAGCATCCCCTTTCGATGGGGCATAGGCATAGCTTGAGATATTGATGAATACCTCTTCTGCAGCCATGCTGATCTGTGGTATTTTTTTCATCGGACAGCCTGCCGCTTCGAGATGATCCTCTATGAAAGCCTGCAATACAGGCAGATTTCCCGAATCAGCTTCCAGCTTCAACTCATACAAAGGCGTTCTCCTTCTATACTCCGATCCACTATGCTCCGATCCACTATACTCCGTCCTTCTATACTCCGACCTACTATACTCCGATCCACTATACTCCAACCGACCATACTCCGTACAGCATATCGCGAGTCACCGATCTGCTCTGTGTCCTTCTGTAGGACTTCGACATATTCGAGGCACGACCACCGAGGTAATCAAGCCTCAATGGTCAGTATATCCGTGAATCCGGTAACTTCAAAAACCTCCATGACTACATCGCCAACATGGATGAGCTTCATGGTTCCCTGATTGTTCATTCTTTTCTGAGTGGCAAGCAGGACGCGAAGACCGGCCGAAGAGATATAATCCAGCTTTTCCAGATCGAGCGTCAGTTCCTTGATGCCTCCCAGTGATTCTTTTATCGCCTGTTCCAGTTCCACAGCGGTGATAGTGTCCAACCGGCCTTCCAGCGAGATCATCATAGACTGATCTTCAATTGTCTTGGTAATATTAAGCATATCACTAAACTCCTTTTCATCACTTTGAAAGTCGGTCACTGACAAGCCCTGCAGCTCAGGCTGCTTCGCATCCCTCATCAGTGATCGACAAGGCATTGATCTGTAATAACACGACACGACAAGCCGCGCAGCGGCTCTGGTCTCCATACGATGAGCGATATATCATTTTTGTCTTGTCTGCCATGGCTCCTAAACCACATGGGATATGACGCAGATTCCTGTTAATAATAGCGCATATTACTTATATCGTAAAGACAATATTCTTTCAATTACTCCAACCTGATTCAAGGCAATCATTCAAAGCAATCATTCAAGGCGATCATTCAAGGCAATCATTCAAGGCGACACCGTATAACCCCGATATATTTCTTTCAGAGTTTCAGCAGCTGAGCGACAGCTTCTACCCCGACCGTCTGCGGAAACATATCCACAGGCTGGACATAGGCGAGTGAATACGCGCCGGAGAGCAGTTTGACGTCCCTTGCCAGGGTCGATGGATTGCAGGATACGTACACGATCTTCTCAGGGAGAAGCGAGAGCAGCGTGTCGATCAGCTCTCTGCCGCAGCCTTTTCTGGGCGGATCCACGACGACGACATCCGCCTTCAGCCTTCCTTCACTGTGCAGCTTCGGAAGCAGCTCCTCAGCGCGCGCGGCTGTGAAATCCACGTTCGTGATCCCATTCAGCGACGCGTTAACCTTAGCGTCCTCAACTGCCGACTCCACGACCTCGACGCCATGGACGAAAGCCGCTTTTGCCGCAAGGAACAGTGAAATAGTACCGGCGCCGCAATATAGATCCCAAACTGTCTCATTTCCTGTCAGCCCGGCGGCCTTGAGCGCCTCTTCATAAAGACGTGAAGTCTGCCTTTTATTCACCTGGAAAAAAGATCCCGGGGATATCCTGTAGGTATTGCCGCCGATATGATCCTGAATATACATAGTACCCGAAAGCAGGCAGGTCGAAGCACCCATGATCACATTGGTTTTTTCCGTATTGATATTGTATGAAACAGAATTCACGCCGTGCTCCGAAAGCTTTTTGACCAACGCGTCCGCTGCCGGCAGCTTCTTCTTGTTAGATACCACACAGACCATGGACTGCGGTCTGCCGCGCATATCCGATGAAGATATTCGGTCCTGGCTCACATAATTAGGATCATGATCGCGGTCATGCAAGCCACTCTCACAGGCTGCCATGGCTGGATTTCTCTCATTATTTCGATCATGATCACGATAAGCTTCATCCGAAGCTCTGCCTGAGCCGTCAGAAGACGCTTCCCTGATCAGCACATGGCGCACCACGCCTTTTCCTGTCTCCTCATCGTAGGGCGCGATCCCGCACTCCTCCATCCATTCTCTGACGGCGGTTAACAGCTCAGTCTGCCGTGGACTCCCGAGCAGACAGCCATCCGACTCCACCACGCGGTGGCTGCGCGCGCCGTAAAAACCACAGACTATCCTGCCGTCAGCAGCGGCCGTCACCGGATACTGAGCCTTGTTCCTGTATCCCCACGGCTCATCCATGCCTATGACGGGAAGCACAGGCGGATCATCTATTCCGCCAAGCCTGCTAAGACAGGCAGCGACCTTCTGCTCCTTGAACCTGAGCTGCGCCTCATACGTGAGGCTCTGCAGCTGACACCCGCCGCAAGGCCCGGCCACAGGACAGCGGGGCTTTATCCGGTCGCGGGACGGTTCTATAATCCGAAGCACTTTCGCGTAACCATAGCCCTTCCCCGGCTTCGTCACTACCGCTTCAACACGGTCGCCCACTACAGCATTCGAAAGAAAGAGGGGATAGCCCTCCAGCTTACCTATCCCCTCTCCGTCCTCTGTCATATCTTCTATACTAACCTCTATGACCTGGTTCTTCCTTACCGGAACCATCGGTCTTTTTTCTTTTGTCATAAGATCTTCCTTGCAGCTTCGTTCACTGAACTGACATATCTGCGTCGCCGGAGCGTCGTCGGAGCGTTACCAGAATACAGCCGCTCTTGGCTTAGTCGCTTATCCTCAGCCTCGCAAGTCGGCATCGCCGAAGCGTTACGGCATCAATCGAGCGAAGTATAATCTCCGATCCCTTCATAAGTGACGGACTTAACTACAAGAGGCTCGATATCCTGCTCCTCAAATTCCCCAATACCCTTCGTCACTTCCCCCTCCATGACCATGTTATATGAATAAGCGCCATGATTCATGAAGAACGTCATAGAATCAAGATCCCATCCGCTGTTGCTCCATCCTTCGCTGAACAGTTCCTCGCCGGTCTTTCCGACAAGCGAGGCCAGCTCTTCTTCTGTAGGTTCTGATTCGCTGAGATTCCTGATGCTGATGACCGAAAGCGGGGATATAAGGGCTTTGAGCTTGTCGGCGTACTGTTTGTCCATATAGTCGAGCGACATTACTTCGTCAAATGCTTCCTGAGACATATCGGCAACCGCCTGGTAGTAGTCTCCGTCCTGCTCAAAGGCATAAACATACTTACCGTCATAAGCCAGAGTTCCGTAATTCGGAAGACCGAGCAGCTCGCCGAGAGTCGCGACTTTATCGAGCTCAACGTGAGTCTCGTCAGAGCCTAAAATGCCAAATACCGCAACAAGCTCCGTGTCCCCGGTGATCTCAAGCGTGATCTGCGGATCCTTCGAATAATCCTCTCCGTTGCAGGTCCACTTCATGAATTTATTGCCTTCGGTCGGCTTCGCGGCGAAGGTATAGGTTTCAGGACCTTCCAGACCCACATATGCAGACTGATAAGGCTGTCCCTCATCGAACTCAGGCTTTTCAGTTCCCTTGGCATATGCTATCATGCCATCGCCCTTGATGTTTGCCGTCACCGCGAAAGCCGCCTCAGGGATGACGTATGGCGTTAGGTGATATGTGCCGCCATTTTCTACTTCAACCAACAGACCGTCCTCACCCTCCTCTGATACAGTGACGATAAAAGAAATATCGTCCCCCATAGCAGGGTCAGCGATATCGCCGTGAAGTACAGCTCCCTCCTGCCGGATGATATTGCTGTACATGTGCTCGCCCGATCCAAGCATGCATCCGACCCTCCAGCCCGGATTCTCCGAATCCTCCGAAGGGTAGATCGAGACAAGGTTAGTATCAGCATCGGCAAACATCCCCTCTCGGGTCCACGTGAAGCTGCCGGTGATCTCGGTGCCTGAATCCTGACTGTCAGTCTCCCGGATATTCGTCTCCGGGCTTTCAGTCTCTTTTTCCTGGTTCTTCGCCGCACACGCAGTCAACGAAAAAAGCAGCGCCAGCGTCGAAAAAACCAAGAGTGCCTTGCCCATACTCTTTTTCATATCCCTTTCCCTCCGTTCATACTGTGGTCTTCCTCACATTGCTGTCGAGGATCTTATTATATCCCAGCCATTCACCCGTGCCAACTGACGTATCAAATACTTCGCTCAGTATCTGGAATTTGGCATCCGTGTCATCCGCGTAATGCAGCGCCACAGCCTCAAGTGTCGCGGGTTTCTTGGGCGAGCCGTATTCCAGTTCCCCATGATGGGCGAGGATCATATGCTCAAGCTGTGACGCCAACGCCTTGGGAAATCCATCCATCTCCGCGATACGCTCATGGAGCATGCGGTATCCTATCACGAGATGCCCTACAAGCTGCCCCTCATCCGTATAATCATTCTCCGGAAACTCGGAAAGCTCCTCCAGCTTTCCCACGTCATGCAGCATGGCGCCTGTGATGAGAAGATCCCTGTTGATCAACGGATAACGGCTGCTGTAATAATCGCACATCTGTGTCACGCGCAGGGTGTGCTGCAAAAGACCACCGACGAAGCTATGGTGGATCGTCTTAGCCGCCGAATGGAGCTTGAATTTCTCCGCGAAGTCCGCGTTCTTGAAGAAGCTCGCCGCAAGACTTCTCAGCCAGTCGTTTCCTATGCTGTTGACATAGCCGACAAGCTCCCTGTACATCTCTTCCCTGTCATAGGGCGATACGGGCATGTAGTCACCCGTGTCATATTCGCTCTTGTCCGCCAGCCTCAGCCGCCTGATATTCAGCTGAAGCGCGTTCATAAAGACCGTGACGTCAGCGTCTATGGCGATATAGTCCAAAGCTTCAAAATCATGTATCGCGTTGGTCAGATCCCATATCTTGGCGTTCACGATGCCCGTCTTGTCCTGAAGTGTCAGGCTGTAATAGGTCTTCCCGGTCTTCGTATTCGCTACTGTCTTCGTCTTGCACAGATAGATCTCCGAGATCCTCTGCCCCTCTTTAAGTGTCGAAATATACCTCATATGGAAATACCACCTCTGTGCTGTCTATGTCACCTGCGCGCGGCCCGAACTCCGCGTCAGGAGCTCCGCGTCAGGAGCTTCAATCTCATCCGCACAGGTCCCTGTCACCTGTGCGCGGCCTGAGTAGTAAATGAGAGTTCGCGGTATCCGTCCCTGCTGTCCCTGAGTATAACCAGCTCGACCACTCCGCCGACATCCATCTTCTCAAGACAAGCCTGCAGGTCCTTGAGCGAGGAAATCTCCTCATCGTTCACTTTCATTAATATATCGCCTCTTTGAAGGCCGGCGGAATAAGCAGGTCCGTCGATAACGCAGTCATTCACGTATACTCCTCTGTCGATTCCATCCTTGTCTATCATGCCCCTGGTCAGGGTCGTACCGATGATGCCAAGAAATGACGTTGATGATGCATTCGACAGACGTTCTATATAACCCTTCAAATCTGAGACCGACTCGGCAGAAAGCTGTCCGCTGCGTCCGTCTTCGTCATATTCTGTAGTTATGCGTCCGACTACCTCGCCCTTGAGGTTAAGAATGAAGCCGCAAGAATCCGGATAGCCTGTGATGCTGGATACATACAGACGTACCTGTCGGTCAACACCTGATACCGCGGTATTGACGAAAGACACGACTCCAAATCCGGTGGACTTCGGGATGCCATACGCGCTGCCCACGGCGATCACGGGGTCACCGGAATTCAGCGAATAGGAATCGCCGAGAACGGCCGCGTCGATATAGCTGGCAAGACCTTCGCTCAGCTGATCGACAGCCACGCCATAAACAGCCAGCCTGTCAGTGTTGTCGGCCGCTTTAAGGTAGGCGCTGACGCTCTGCTGGTTGCTGAAGGTGACCGTCATCGCGTCCTGCACATCTATGAGCCTGGTATCCGTGAGTATGACTACTTCGTTCGAGGTAACCGCAATGATGATTCCAGGAACCTTCTCATTCGACGAACCGACAATATCCCCTGATTCTTCCGGACGCCCCAGCATGACCAGACTATGATTAAACCCGAGTACCAGGTTCTCAAGTTCCCCGTAAACGGACTCGTAATCCTTGATACCGGGTCTGTGTCCGTCTATCATCGCCTTCACTTTATCGATCAGTTCTTCAGACCCACTTCTTGATTCGGGCAGCTGCGCCTGACCATCAGTATTATTTACCGCTGTCTCGGATTGATCTCCTGACGGCTCGGAATCATGACTGCCAGTCTCATCATCTCTAGGTATGGTCACCGGCTCCACTGAGGAAATCCCGGGAAAACGCCTCTCCCACATAGGGCGGGACAGGACAAAAGTCAGGCTCGCCACGATGCCAAAGACTACAGCAAAACCGACAGCTACGATAACACCAATACCGATCAGCTTCTGATCCGGCCTGCCATCCCTGACTATCGTTTCTCTTATAAATTCTTTCTTTTCCGCTTTCGCACCTCCGGTGCGTCGGTCCCGGGATTGCCTGTCCGGCATGACCGTCTCCTCCATAATCAAAATGCTCTTCTGTGAAATGATCAGTATCTCAGATGCTCTGTGAGATATGAAGGCAAGTAAAATGCCTCACTTGCCATTATAATGTCTCACGTTATTTTTTGTAAAGCAAAAATGCCAAAAAACCACCAACATCATCAATAAACTATAAAATGAATCCTATTTGATTATTTAGCTGTACCGTGTCTGAGTTATGCATATATCCTGTCCTGATTTCGTACTTCCGGTTCTCTTCCGGTTCCCGCAAAGCCGGTTCCCGCAGAGCCGGTTCTCTTCCGGTTCCCGCAAAGCCGGTTCCCGCAAAGCCGGTTCTCTTCCGGTTCCCGTAAAAAACTTCACAAAGGCATTTACGGCAAAGACTTATACATCCGTTATAGAATGGACAGTTCAAACGAAATATGGTATTCTATAGAGTACAGGCTTTTGCTTGTACGCAACCACATATCACAAAAAGTGTCACTCGGCATGGACATTTATCATACAAAACCTGTTTGCCTGAACGCAGATCAAACGGCGTTCCAGATGCATTCAAAGACGTTGTGACACTCCCATGCGCCGGTATATGGATTCATCTGCCGGTCAGGATACAACAGATAATTAATCATGAACAAAAAAGTATTAAGAACACTCGAATACGATAAGATAATAAAGCTTCTCACAGACTACGCGGGGACGGCTTCCGGCAAGGAGCTTTGCCGGCGGCTTGAACCCATGACCGAGCCGGGCAAGATCCTCGCCTGTGTCCGCCAGACCGCCGACGCTGAGTCGAGGATCATAGAGAAGGGCAGCGTGAGCTTCGGAGGAACCTGCGACATCCGCGCCTCAGCCAAGCGCCTTGAGATAGGAAGCACCCTGTCCGCCTCCGAGCTGCTCGCGATCGGAAGGACGCTTGGAGCCGCCTCAAGAGTCAAGGCTTACGGGCGCAGGGGCGATGATGCCGCCCCCGCCGACAGCCTTGACGGTTATTTCCGCTCCCTCGAACCGCTGACTCCGTTGAGGCAGGAGATCGAGCGCTGCATATTATCAGAGGAAGAGATCAGCGACGACGCCAGCCCGGGACTCCGGCGCATACGCCGGGGCATCAAGACCGCCAATGACCGCATACATACCCAGCTCAATTCCATCATAAATTCATCCAGGACCCTGCTCTCAGACGGCGTTGTGACCATGAGGGACGGCCGCTACTGCGTTCCTGTCAAGATGGAGTACAGCAGAGGCTTCCCGGGTCTGGTACACGACCACTCAAGCAGCGGCTCCACCGTCTTCATCGAGCCTATGGCGGTCGTTCAGCTCAACAACGAGATACGCGAGCTTGAGATAGAGGAACGAAAGGAGATCGAGGCCATCCTTTCCAATCTGTCAAATGAAGCCGCCGAGCACAGCGAAGAGCTGGTGACAGACTTTGAAATACTGACGGAGCTGGACTTCATATTTGCCCGCGCCATGCTCGGCCGCAGCTACAAAGGCACAGAGCCAATCTTCAACGATGAGCTGAAGATCAGTATCAAGCAGGGTCGCCACCCGCTGCTTGATCCCAGGACAGTCGTCCCGATCGATGTAAGCCTTGGCATCGATTTCGACCTTCTTGTCATAACCGGTCCAAACACCGGCGGCAAGACCGTGACGCTCAAGACGATAGGACTTCTTACGCTGATGGGGCAATCCGGCCTGCTGATCCCGGCCGGCATCAACTCCAGACTCTCCGTATTTAATGAAATATTTGCCGACATTGGCGATGAGCAGAGTATCGAGCAGAGCCTCTCAACCTTCTCATCGCATATGACGAACATAGTCAATATTTTCAAGCACGCGGATAAGCGTTCCCTGGTGCTCGTGGATGAGCTTGGAGCCGGTACTGATCCTACCGAAGGAGCCGCCCTGGCCATAGCCATCCTTGACCGGCTTCACCGGCAGGGCATCCGCACCGCCGCAACCACTCATTACAGCGAGCTGAAGGTGTACGCCCTTTCCACAGAAGGGGTTCAGAACGCAAGCTGTGAGTTCGATGTTGCCACCCTGCGCCCCACCTATCGTCTGCTCATCGGCATCCCCGGAAAGAGCAACGCTTTCGCCATCTCCTCAAGGCTGGGCCTGCCAGACGACATCATCGCCGAGGCGAGCGCCTCCATAGGCAGACAGGACAAGGCCTTCGAGGATGTCATCGCCGAGCTGAATGAAGCGCGCAAGGCCGTCGAGGCAGAGAAGGCTGAGGCAGAGCTGCTGCGCCGCCGTATCGAAAAGCAGGAGAAGGAGCTTGCCGCTAAGGAGGAGAAGGTGGCTCTTCAGAGAGACCGTCTCCTTCAAGACAGCAAAGCGGAGGCGAGAGCCATACTGCAGCAGGCAAAGGACCTCGCCGACCAGACCATCAGGGATATGCGCAAACACGGAATGTCCGTCGGCAGGGATATCGAGGAGCAGAGGAACAGCCTGCGCCGCAGCATAGACGGCATGTCGACAGGCATACCCGCTCCGGTAAAACAGACGAGCCATCATAAACGTTCCATAGTGGTGGGCGACAAAGTGCATGTCCACTCCTTGAACCTCGACGGCACGGTAGAGGCACTTGCGAACTCAAAGGGCGAGCTCACGGTCCGCTGCGGCGTCATGCACACGCAGGTCAAGCTCACGGATCTGGAACTCATAGAAGAAAGCACCGCGACCATCGAGGGCAAGGATGCCGTGTCTGGCGCCGGAAGGATAAAGCTTAGCAAATCAACCCAAGTGAGCACGGAATTGAACCTCATCGGCAAGACGGTTGACGAGGCCATGCCCATGCTTGAAAAATACCTTGATGATGCCTACCTCGCACATCTGCCCAAGGTCAGGATCATCCATGGACGCGGCACCGGCGCTCTACGCAATGCCGTGAGGAACCATTTGCGCACAAGCAAGCTCGTGGCCTCATACCGCCCCGGCGAATTTGACGAGGGAGGCTATGGAGTCACGGTCGCTGTAATGAAAGAAACCTGACCGACCTCTGGGAGGTCCACAGGGACAGCTGTTCATGAGAGCGCCTGATCATACGTGACCCGTCGGGCCACTCAAGCCACTCGACCTGCCATTGAACATGTCCCTGTGCCCCCCTGCGAGAAAGGAGCTGACATGCAGAAGCAGAAAATATTGATAGTAGACGATGACGCGAATATATCGGAGTTGATCTCGCTTTATCTGCAGAAGGAATGCTTCGAGACCAAATGCGTTGAGAACGGGATCGACGCGCTGGCAGCCTTCCGCAGCTTTTCCCCCGACCTTATCCTTCTCGACCTGATGCTCCCCGGCATGGACGGCTACGAGGTCTGCCGGAACATCCGCAGATCCTCAAGTACGCCCATTATCATGCTCTCTGCCAAGGGAGAGGTGTTCGACAAGGTCCTTGGGCTTGAGCTTGGCGCGGACGATTACATGATCAAGCCCTTCGACTCAAAAGAGCTGGTAGCCAGAGTCAAAGCAGTCCTTCGCAGGACGGCTGGTTCCGACTCCTCACAGCAGAATACGAACCGCCAGGTGGTGACCTTCCCCGGTCTTACCGTTGACCTGACCAACTATTCGGTCACCTGCGACGGCAGGACGCTGGACATGCCTCCCAAGGAACTCGAGCTTCTCTTCTTCCTCGCGTCCTCTCCCAACCAGGTCTTCACGCGCGACCAGCTGCTGGACCATATATGGGGCTATGAGTACGTCGGCGACAGCCGAACCGTCGACGTCCATATAAAGCGTCTGCGAGAGAAGCTTACCGAACATGACGCATGGGCGCTGACCACCGTATGGGGCATCGGCTACCGCTTTGAGGTGAGATGACATGCGCCGCTCTCTGTCCTTTAAGCTGATAGCCGGATACCTGATATTCGGCATCCTTTCATTCCTGTTCATTGCCCTCGTGACCGCGAGGATCACGTATTACCGCGTCCTTGAACGCAGGGCCGGCGATCTGAGAAATATGGCCGGGCTGATATCCGATATGGCGAGCGGCAGCTACGGCAAAAGCGGCGGGAGCAGCTATTCTACCTTCGAACAGCTGGACAGCCTGAGCTTCTATTCAGGTCTCAGAATATGGTTCATCAACCCGGACGGCATGATCACCTACGACTCATCCTCCGGCTCAAAATCAAATCTGGAGGGTTCATCGATCCCTGATTTCGATCCGGCAGACACAGGAAAACCCTACCGGACCGGCAATTTCTACGGCGTATTATCCGACGATTATCTCAGTGTCTCAGTTCCAATGATCAGAAATTTCCGTACCATCGGATACGTTGTTATCCATGAGACTACCTCAAGGCTGTCACGCACCTCCGACGCGCTCCTGCTGCCTACATATCTAACATTCCTGGTCATATATTTGCTCTCATTCATTATACTGGCCATGATACGCGTCTTTGTGACCAATCCCCTTAAGACCATCACGAAGGGAGCGGATGAATTCGCGCAAGGCAATCTCAAACACAAGATAGAGATAAATTCCAGCGATGAGATGGGTTATCTGGCAGAGACGCTGAACTATATGGCCAGCGAGCTCGCTGTGTCGGAGGAGTATCAGAGAAAATTCATAGCTAATGTCTCGCACGACTTCCGGTCGCCGCTGACCTCCATCAGGGGGTATCTCGTCGCCTTCGAGGACGGAACCATCCCGCCTGAGCTGCAGGGCAAATACATCAGGGTGATCCTCGGAGAGACCGAGCGTCTCACGAAGCTTACCGAGAGCATGCTGTCCATCAATGCTCTTGAACAGAACAAGATGCTGCTGGACATGAGCGATTTCGATATCAGGAAGATCATCAGGAGTACCTGCGAGACCTTCGAAGGAGTATGCTCTTCGAGAAATATTACCTTCGACCTGTTCTTCTCAGATGAGGACACCACAGTCCGGGCCGATATAGGACGGATCCAGCAAGTAATATACAATCTTTTGGACAACGCCATAAAATTCTCCCCGGATAACTCAGAGATCGAGATCTCGGTCTACCGGCGAAACAACATGGTTTTCGTATCAGTCAAGGATCATGGCATAGGAATATCGAAGGACGACATAAAGAAGATATGGACTCGTTTCTACAAGACAGACCAGTCCAGAGGCAAGGACAAACGCGGCACCGGTCTCGGGCTATCCATCGTCAAGGACATCATTGACGCTCATCACACTACCATCGACGTGGTCAGCACACTGAATATCGGCACCGAGTTCATCTTCCGCCTCCCCGTGCCGCAGCCCGAACAGACATAAACAAAAACCTTCGGTCAGAAAACCACGCAGGCTTTCCGTCCGAAGGTTATTCTTTGAGAGTCACTCACCGCAAAGCGGTGTGACCATAAAAGGGATGCACGCATACACAAGCGTCGGCCGCAACGGCTTTAACAAGCCGTGGCAGCACATGCGTGCTATGAATGTTTCATCAACCGACAGTAGAGATGATCATCGAGATGAGGGCATAGGCCGTCGGGAGCACCATGCAGACGCACAGGAGAATCACGACGATCAGGAGCATGACTTTATTCTTTTTGTTTTTTCTGTTTGAAAAGTTAAACACGATAATTACCTCCCGTCAGAACTCCCGGATGAGCGATCCTGTCCTGAAGCACGTTTATAATCACTTTGAAAGTCGGCCCTCGCGAAGCGGGTGGCCATATAGGGATGCATTCATACACGCATGTATGCTGCAACGACTTCTACACGTCGTGGCAGCACATGCGTGCTATGAATGTTTACTCAGTATCCCGAGTATGGGGTGCTGAATAGATACCACATTGTTTTGGCCTCCACCGGGCTTTCCGCTGCCTCCCCCCCTGGTCACGTAGAAACCCAAGGTCAGCTTTTTTATCAATGCTTTTTATCTGATTTTGCCGCTGCGGCTTTTTCTCTGATTTTGCCGCTGCGGCTTTTACGGTCTTTTCAACCTTTTTCAGCTTTTTCAGCCTTTCCTGCCTTTTCAGCCTTCTCTGCTTTTTCGGCCTTTTCTGCCTTATGCTTCTCTCTCCTGTATTTACCCATATCCAGCCTGTCAAGATGCCAGATATCATCGACATACTGCTCGATGGTGCGGTCGGAGGAGAACTTGCCGCTGTGTGCCATGTTGAGCATGGCCGCGCGGGTCCACCAATCCTGATCGCGGTACTTGCGGTCGATCTCCTCCTGCGCCTTCGCGTAGGAGCGGAAATCCTTCAGGATGAAATAAGGATCCGACTTGTAGCTGCCGTTGTTTACAAGCGTGTTGAACAGCGGGCGGAAAAGGTCAGGGTTCTCAGGTGAATAGAAACCGTTCACCATCTGCATAAGAACCTCATGGATCTCCCAGTCATTGTTAAAGAACTCATTCGAGTCATAGTTGCCGTCGCGCTCAAGAGCAATGACCTCATCCGCGGACATACCAAAGATGAAGGCGTTATCTTTGCCGACTTCCTCTACGATCTCGACATTGGCGCCGTCCATCGTCCCGAGGGTGATGGCTCCGTTCAGCATGAATTTCATGTTGCCGGTGCCGCTTGCCTCACGGCTAGCAGTGGAGATCTGCTCGCTGACATCTGTCGCGGGATAGATGAGCTCCGCGTTGCTTACCCTGTAATCTTCGATAAATACGACCTTGATCTTGCCGCCGATAGCAGGATCGTTGTTGACGACTTCCGCAACGGCATTGATCAGCTTGATAGTGAGCTTCGCGATCTGATAGCCGGCCGCAGCCTTTCCGCCGAAGATAAACGTCCTGGGGATCATATCCATCTCAGGATTGCTGCGCAGCTTATTGTAAAGATACATCACATGGATGATGTTGAGGAGCTGTCTCTTGTATTCGTGAAGCCTCTTTACCTGGACGTCGAAAATGGAGCCCGGATCGACATCGATATGATTGTGCTCCTTGATGTACTCTGCCAGGCGCAGCTTGTTCTGATACTTTATCTGACGGAACTCCGCTCTTGCGGCAGGGTCGTCGACCAGCGGAAGCAGCTTCTCAAGCTGAGGAAGGTCAGTGATCCATCCATCACCTATCCTTCTGGTGATCCAGTTCGACAGCATAGGGTTGCCGTGTAGCAGGAAACGCCTCTGGGTGATGCCATTGGTCTTATTGGAGAACTTCTCTGGCATCATCTCGTAGAAATCCTTAAGCTCACGCTTCTTCAATATCTCGGTGTGAAGTGCGGCGACGCCGTTCACCGAAAAGCTTCCCACGATAGCAAGATTCGCCATGCGGACCCTTCCCTCGTAGAGTATGGCCATCTTGGCCACCTTCTCAGGGCGGTTAGGATATTTGCGATGGATCTGATCCACGAAACGGCGGTTGATCTCATCCACGATCTGATACACGCGGGGGAGCAGCCTGGAGAAAAGATCTATAGGCCACTGCTCCAGGGCCTCCGACATGATCGTGTGGTTGGTATATGCGCAGCACTTGGTCGTGATGGCCCATGCTTCATCCCACTCAAGCTTCTCCTCGTCAAGGAGGATACGCATCAGCTCAGCAACCGTCATGGTGGGGTGAGTGTCATTCATCTGGAAGACAACCTTCTCGTATATCTTCCTGACGTCTCCGTCATGATACTGCTTGTATCTCTCAACCGCGCGCTGAAGAGTGGCGGAAATGAAGAAATACTGCTGCTTCAGACGAAGCTCCTTGCCCGCATAGTGATTGTCATTGGGATAGAGAACCTTGCAAATCGTCTCCGCGAGGTTCTGCTGCTTGTAGGCGGAATCATAGTCGCCTCTGTCAAACGCAGAAAGTACGAACTCATTCTCAGCGGGCTCCGCGCTCCACACGCGGAGAGTGTTGACGACTCCATTCCCGTATCCTACCACAGGAAGGTCATAGGGAACAGCTTTGACAGACTGGTAGCCCTCCTGTATGAAATGAGGCCTTCCTGTCTCGTCGGTCTCGCATCTGGTATAGCCTCCGAACCTGACTATCTTGTGATGTCCCTCCCTGCGGACCTCGAAGGGCTCAACGGAGCGAAGCCAGTTGTCCGGGACTTCTTTCTGGAAGCCGTTCTCGATCTCCTGACGGAACATGCCGTACTTGTAGCGGATGCCGCAGCCATAAGCCTGATAACCAAGCGTGGAGAGAGATTCCAGGAAGCAGGCGGCAAGTCTGCCAAGGCCGCCGTTCCCAAGAGCCCAGTCACGCTCCTGATCCTCGATGAGGTTGATATCTACGTTCATCTCCTCGAGGACCTCCTTGACCTCCTTGAAGGCCTGAATGTTGAGGATATCATTGCCAAGGGCGCGGCCCATCAGGAATTCCATGGAAAGATAGTAGACCATCTTCGCGTCCTGCTTGATGGCGCATTTTCTGGTGTCGATCCAGGCATCCATGACCTGCTCCTTCACTGCGGCGCTGACAGCCCTGTAGATCTGCTCCGGAGACGCGTCTGCAAGCTCGACCTTCTCGTTATATTTAACCAGTTCCTCTACCCTGCGTCGGAAGACGTCTTTATTAAAATTATAAGGATTTTTCATCTATTTTCTTCACTCCAATCATCACTTTTTCACCGTTTACGTTCCATTCCTTACTGTATCCTGTACTCTCACCGTAGACTGCCGCTTCAGCAAGAACCTCTGCACGGATCTGCTCCTCATTTTTCTTCATGACCTCGCTGATCCTGTCATTGCCGGAAACAGAGACCTCGATATGATCCATGACCTCAAAGCCGGCTTCCTTGCGCATCGTCTGTATCTTGCTGATAAGCTCACGGACGAAGCCTTCCTCAATGAGCTCGGGCGTGAGGGTGGTGTCCATCACGACAGCGGTCTCACCTGAGAGCTGGGTCTCATAACCTTCGGTCTGCTCCTGCTCTATGAGAAGCTCTTCGGTGTTCAGCACGACTACATCGCCGGCCTTCATGGTAAGGCGGAGCTCTCCGGTCTCACGGAGCTCTTCCATGGCCTTGACCCCGTTAAGCTCGGTGAGCAGATTGCGCAGCTCGCCTATGCGCTTTCCAAAGCGCGGTCCTAAGGTACGCAGCTGCGGTTTGAAGGAATAAGATACGAAGTTCTTTACTTCATCGGTAAATTCAACGTTCTTGACGTTCAGCTCATCGCGTATGATGGCAGTGAAGAATTCATCCAAGGGCTTTGCTACCTTCACATACATGTTCGCGACCGGCTGGCGGTTCTTGATCGAAGCCGCGTTGCGGCAGGCACGGCCCAATGCTACAGCCTTGAGGACCTCATCCATATTCTGCTCGAGCTCCGTGTCCACCCACTCTTCATGGACTTTGGGGAAATCACACAGATGGATGCTCTCAGGCGCTGCCTTGTCCACGGAACGGACCATATTCTGATAGACCGCCTCGGTGATGAAGGGCACCATGGGAGCCGCAAGCTTGCAGAGGGTGTCGAGCGCCGTATAGAGAGTCATGTATGCGTTGACCTTGTCCTGCTCCATGCCCTTCGCCCAGAAACGTGCGCGGCAGCGGCGGACATACCAGTTGCTGAGATCATCGATGAAGCCTTGCAGCGCCCTCGCTGTCTCAGGAATCTGATAGCTGTCAAGGTTGGTCTGTACAGCCTTCGTCAAGGTCGTCAGGCGGGAAAGCAGCCAGCGATCCATGACGGGCAGCTTGTCGTACTCCAGCTCATGTGCCGTAGGATCGAACTCGTCGATGTTCGCGTACAGTATATAGAAGGCATAGGTGTTCCACAGCGTTCCAAGGAATTTTCCTGAGAACTCCCTGACAGCCTTCGGATTCCAGCGGCTGGGAAGCCAAGGCGCGCTGTTGATATAGAAATACCAACGGACCGCATCGGCTCCAAACTCCTGCAAAGCGTCCATGGGATCGACCGCATTTCCCTTCGACTTACTCATCTTCTGTCCGTCCCGGTCAAGAACATGACCCAGGACTATGACGTTCTCATAGGGCGCCTTGTTGAAAATGAGCGTTGAGATCGCAAGCAATGAGTAGAACCATCCTCTGGTCTGGTCAACTGCCTCGCTTATGAAGGCAGCAGGGAAATTCTTCTTGAAGGTCTCCTCATTCTCAAATGGATAATGGTACTGGGCGAAAGGCATCGCGCCTGAGTCGAACCAGCAGTCGATGACCTCCGGAACACGGTGCATCTGCTTGCCGCACTCGGGGCAGGTGATGGTCACGGCATCTATGAAGGGACGATGCAGCTCGATCTCATCGGGGCAGTTCGGAGACATCGCCTTCAGCTCCGCTATGCTTCCGACAGAGTGACGGCAGCCGCACTCGCACTCCCAGATGTTCAGGGGAGTTCCCCAGTAACGGTTGCGTGAAAGCCCCCAGTCCTGAACGTTCTCCAGCCAGTCGCCAAAACGGCCTTTCCCGATGCTCTCAGGAATCCAGTTGATAGTGTTATTGTTGGCGATGAGGTCATCGCGGACCTCAGTCATCTTTATGAACCAGCTGTCCCTGGCATAGTACAGCAGAGGCGTGTCGCAGCGCCAGCAATGAGGATAGCTGTGCTCGAAGTCAAGAGCCTTGAACAGCAGGCCTGCCTCATCGAGGGCTTTGATGACCAGGGGATCTACATCCTTCACCCACATTCCGGCCCAAGGCGTGACCTCAGGGGTCATCTCACCCTTTGCATTGACGAGCTGGACGAAAGGAAGGTCATAATCACGTCCGATACGTCCGTCGTCCTCACCGAAAGCAGGGGCGATATGGACGATGCCCGTGCCATCCTCCATGGTGACATAGCTGTCGCAGGTGACGAAGAAGGCTTTCTTGCGCTGCTTTTCAGCTACTGAGTTGGCGTAAGGGAAAAGAGGCTCGTACTCTGTGTATTCAAGATCCTTGCCCTTCCAGGAACGCGTAATGGTATAGTCCCCTTCAAGCACGACGTCGAGCAGCGCCTCGGCAAGGATATAGTTACGGTCTTCGTTCTCTACCTCCACATATGTCTCTTTCGGATTAACGCAGAGGGCGACATTGGAAGGCAAGGTCCAGGGAGTCGTCGTCCATGCCAGGAAATATGTGTTCTCCTCACCCTTGACCTTGAAGCGGGCGATGACTGACTTCTCCTTCACGTCCCTGTAGCCCTGGGCGACCTCATGGCTGGACAGTGGAGTGCCGCAGCGAGGGCAGTAAGGCACGATCTTGAAGCCCTTGTAGAGAAGGTTACGATCCCAGATCTTCTTGAGTGCCCACCACTCGGACTCGATAAAATCGTTGTGGTATGTGACATAGGGATGATCCATATCCGCCCAGAAGCCTACCTTATCGGAAAACTCACGCCACATGCCCTCATATTTCCAGACGCTCTCTTTGCATTCTTTGATAAAAGGCTCAATGCCGTATTCCTCGATCTGTTCCTTACCGTCAAGACCTAGCTTTTTCTCGACCTCAAGCTCAACGGGCAGTCCGTGAGTGTCCCAGCCGGCCTTGCGCGGGACGTTGAACCCGCGCATAGTGCGGTAACGAGGTATCATGTCCTTGATGACACGGGTCAGGACATGGCCGATATGAGGCTTGCCGTTCGCTGTGGGCGGACCGTCGTAAAACATGTACTCCGGGCCATCCTCACGTCCCTTCATGCTCTTCTGAAAGATGCCATTCGCCCTCCAGAACTCTTCGACCTCGTTCTCGCGGGTCACGAAATTCATGTCGGCCGTTACTTTTTTGTACATAAAGTACCCCTTTCATATATTCTAACAATTATCTTGTGGTACTGAATAATTACCATATAGAAAAAATAAAGACTCCGTCCTCAACAGGACGAAATCTTCGCAACCACCTGATGACATGGCACGGCTGAGCATGCCCGCTCCCGATAACGGAGGAAACCGTCTGGCCTACTCATGCTTAAAAGAGCCGCGGCTCGCCGCTCTTGTCTGCTTTTCAACCAGAAACTCCGAAGTGATCTTCCGCCATAACTCCGGCACCGGGCTTCCACCGCCCCCGGCTCGCTGAAGCTTTCTGTCATGGCATACTGTCTTCATCAACGTCTTTATAAATATGTAGATATTCCTTGCCAAGCTGTTCGTCAGGTCTTTGTCTCTGACACTGTCATACAACTTTCGATATATAATAGGTTCTTTTTTTGACCTTGTCAAGGAGAAAAATGCACAAATGAAGTTTTCAGAACTTTTCAGGAACGACGCTGAAGCACAATTGGCAGTCTGTTTGCCGATTAGCTTGATAATCCGGCTTCGCTCTCTTCATTCACTTTATTATATGTGTCCCGGATCTCTATTCACTTTGTTATATGTGCCTCGGATCTCTATTTGCCACATAATGTGAAAAGCTCTTCTTCATTGTTTTTTCCATGTCACTATCCCAATGATCAACTGCCCGTCTTTCCGTCCATGTAAACCGATTTCACGAGCAGCCATGGATTTTTTAAACATCCTTTTTTATCAGTGCTTTCCGGACGCTGCCTCTGGGATCGGTGATGAGAAGCCTCACAAGCCATATCACCAGACCGAGCGCCACGGCGGAAAAACCAAGGAAAGCGTCATTTGCCATATCCTCTATAGCTGGAGTAAAATAATCCGCCTTGAGTTCGGCATACTCAAACAGCGCGTCAACCAGCCACATCAAAGAAGCGCCCCAATACATCAGCGCAAGAAAGCCCAGTTGCATGGTATCATCTTCTCGCCTGTACCATCTAACAGTTACATACACAGCGGCAAACACCGTTATAAGCAAGGTCATCTGTCCTATCCTCCTGCATTAATATGAATGTTGGTTTCCCGCAATAACATCCTCCTTACGGACACAGTCTATATGTCTGCCATCTCATAAGTATAAACGCAAATCGGGCGAGAGCATACCCCACCCGATTCACCGGCTGCCATGCGGCTGTTCAATCTGTCACCATCTTGACAAAACACGCTTACGCGGCTTCCATCATACGTGCGCTTCACAATCGAATCGTCAGGCCCATTTCAAGCTCCGTCATCATGTCGGCTCCATCATATGCGCGCGCTTCACAATCGAATCGGCAAGCTCTCTTCAAGCTCCGTCATCATGTCGGCTCCATCATACGCGCGCGCTTCACAATCGAATCGGCCACCATGCAGATCCCCACCCACACCAAGGTGATCAGGGCTGCCATACCGACTCCTACGGTGGCTATCTCCTGCAGCATTTCCGCCGTGGATGCCTGATCGGACATGGCGGTCAGGAAAGGAAACCACGGTACTACCTCCCCATGCCAAACATGCTCAAAAGCAAGCAGCAGAACACCGCCCCATAGCATCCACGACAGCCACTTCAGCTTCCTGCTGAAAGGAATAATGGCTTTCTCGTTCGCGGCTTCGATAGTGCTGACTGCGCTTCCTTCAAGTGCCTTCGCTTCTTTTTTCTCTTCTGCCTTTTCTACTGCGGTCACCACGACCGCTTCAGCGGCTGATACTAAAAAACATGCCATTGTGTTGATCCTCCTGTAAAAATCTGGTAACAACGAATGTATGCGGATATATCCCGAGAATAGCTGCATCTGCGATAATATTGATTGTATACCTTATTTTTATATCATATCCAAGGCTGTCCAGTCAATGAGAAGTCGTTTCTGACAGCAATCATAACAATCAGAAGACATCGTGTCAATCACAGAGCATGATTAATCAGCATTTATTCAGGACTTCTATTCATTCTTTTCATTCTTTTCGTTCTATACAGTGCTCCTATACGGCCCTATATAAGCACTATTGCAAGCACTATCTAATACCTGCGCAGCATTCAGCTTGCTTGCGAATATAATGCGGTCATGCTATAATCTAACAATACTGTCAATTCTAATCGAGGCAGACTTCGGTTTTAATACCTGATGCCGGACGATTGCGCATATCATTTCGCAGATGCCTGCGTCTCATGTGGGAAGCCGCTGCGGATGAACATTATTCTGGAGGAGATCATGGACAAATTATCTCTTATGACCGATCTATACGAGCTGACTATGATGCAGGGCTATTTCTCGTCCGGCAACCGCGAGGAAGTCGTCTTTGATATGTTTTTCCGACGCAACCCCGATGACGGCGGCTATGCTGTTATGTGCGGCGTCGCGCAGCTCATTGACTACATTCACAATCTGCAGTTCGGATATGATGACATCGCGTACCTTAAAGGACTCGGTATCTTCAAGGACGATTTTCTGGAATACCTGCGCGGCTTTCATTTCTCCGGCGATATCTACGCAGTCCCCGAGGGCACGGCAATATTCCCCGGTGAGCCTCTTGTGAAGGTGATCGCGCCTATCATGGAAGCGCAGCTCATCGAACCTGCTCTGCTGTGCATCATCAACCATCAGACCTTGATCGCGACGAAGGCCAGCCGTGTCTGCTATGCGGCCGGCGGCGGCGTGATGGAGTTCGGACTGCGCAGGGCGCAGGGTCCTGACGCGGCGGTATACGGAGCTCGCGCGGCCGTCATCGGCGGCTGTATCGGCACCAGCAACGTGCTCGCCGGCAGAAAGTTCAACATCCCTGTGAAAGGCACCCACGCCCACAGTTGGATCATGAGCTTCCCCGATGAACTCACCGCATTCCGCAACTATGCCAAGGAATTCCCCAACGCCTGCATCCTTCTCGTCGACACCTATGATACCCTTCGTTCGGGCGTTCCGAATGCCATCAAGGTCTTCACCGAGATGAGGGATGCCGGCATCAAGCCCGGCTATTTCGGAATTCGCCTCGACTCCGGCGACTTGGCTTATCTCTCAAAGAAGGCACGCAAGATGCTTGACGAAGCCGGTTTCCCGGATGCAGTCATTTCCGCGTCCTGCGACCTTGACGAGGATATTATACTTAGCTTGAAGCGCCAGGGAGCACAGATAACCTCCTGGGGCGTCGGCACCAGGATGATCACCTCCTTCACCTGCCCTTCACTGGGCGGAGTGTACAAGCTCGCGGCTATAAAAGACTCTGAGACCGGCGAATACATACCTAAGATAAAGGTCTCGGACAACCCTGAGAAGGTCACGAATCCAGGCAACAAAGAGGTGTGGCGCATCTGCAGCAAGGATGACGGCAAGATCATAGCCGACCTCATTTCCCTCGCGGATGAGAAATTCACCAATGAGGAGGATCTTCTTATCTTCGACCCTGTATATACCTGGAAGAAGACCCTTCTAAAGGCCGGGACTTATACAATAAGGAGGCTCCTTGTCCCCATCTACAAGAAAGGCTTCCAGGTCTATGAATCGCCGGAAACTATGGCGATACGTGATTTCTGCGCGAGCCAGCTCGACAGCCTGTGGGATGAGACGCGCCGTTTTTCGAACCCTCACATGGTTTATATCGATCTCTCGGACAAGCTCTATGACTTGAAGAAGAGCCTGCTTGACAATATACACAAGGAAGATTGAGGCTTGCCTTCTGGCGTGTATTCACATTTTACGATTGTCACGTCCGGTCCGGCGGCTTGCTATATGGCGATTTGAGCATGGCTTATGATCCGCTCGTCCGGTCCGGCGGCTTGCTATATGGCGCTTTGAGCATGGCTTATGATCCGCTCGCCCGGTCGGACAGCTTGCTATATGGCTCTTTGAGCATGGCTTATGATCCGCTCGTCCGGTCCGGCGGCTTGCTATATGGCGTTTGTCATGTTGTGTTTTGCAGTCGCATCGTCCAGGCTAAGGCAATAATTGAGGTATTAGAGGTTATATATGATAAGACTTATTCTTGCGCTATTGACTGCCGTGGTGCTGCTGATATTCCCCGGCATCCCCCTGCTTTTGTGGATGCTGATTCTGAAGCAGTTCAACCCACAGCTCAAGACTAAACAAAGCTTCGTGCTGGTCAGGGCCATTTTCAGGCTGCTGCTGTTCATCTGCGGCGTGAAGCTCGACATCCGCGGCAAGGAGAATATCCCATCCGACCGCCCAGTGCTTTATGTCTGCAATCACCGCAGTAATTTCGACATCATCATAGCCACACAGTACATCAGCTGTCCGACCGGCTTTGTCGCTAAGAAGGAGATGCGCGTCATCCCCCTGCTGGTGCAATGGATGCATGCCATCGAATGCGTCTTTATTGACCGCGAGAACCCTAAGGCTGCCCTTCGTTCCATAAATGACGCCATTGAGAACGTCAATCATGGAACCTCCATGTGGATTTTCCCTGAAGGCACGAGGAATCACAAGAGCGAAATGCTTCCTTTCAAGGAAGGTAGCTTCCGCATCGCCGAGAAGACCGGATGCCCCATCATCCCTATCGCCATGCGCGGCACTGATGACATATGGGAGAACCATTTTCCCAGTGTTCGCCCCGCGAAGATCAAGGTTCAGATCGGCGTCCCGATAGAGACATCGGAGCTTGACCGCAAACAGAAAAAGGGTCTCGCCAGGCAGACACAGGCCATGATAAAAGAGATGTATGATGGGATGAAGTGACATATGTACACGCTGTACAGCCGGATGAAGCTGCATATGGATACTATATGACAGGCGAAGTGACATATGAATTCGATGTATGACAGGATGAAGTGACATATGAATACGATTCAGTTGACGGTCATCGGCAATATCATTTCCTTTGCCGCGGCCGTCTTTCTTTTTGCCGGTGGCTGGACGAAGGACAGAGACAGGACCTTTATCTACCAGATCTGTGAGAGCCTGCTGCTGTGCGCCGCAAATGTATGCTTCAGGTCATGGGCGGGCATAACCACATTGCTGCTTGCGGCATCCAGAAACTATATGGTTCTCAAATATCGCTACACCAAGAAGGTCATGTGGTTTTTTGTCGCGCTTACGATAGCTGCCGGCCTTGCGGTGAACAATGTCGGCATCGCTGGAGTGTTCGGGATCGCAGCCACCGTGGAGCTTGCGTTGGTTAACTACTACGCCAAGACCCTCTTCGGGCAGAAGGCCGGCCTGCTTGTTAACACCGCCCTGTGGCTTCTTTACGACATAAGGGTGCTTGACATCTCCTCTGCCACCGCTCAGGCGATCATGTGCGTGCTGACCGCCACGGCAATGGCGAGGCTTAAAGGAAAGGCGAAATGAACAAACAGCCATTACTGGATATCATGAAAGACGATATTGATAGAATCGTGGACGAAAACGTGAGGCAGGTCAGAGAAGAAGCTGACGCTCGCCTGAAGAAGGAACAGCAGGAGGCCGATGCACGTCTGAAGAAAGAACAGCAGGAGGCCGATGCACGCCTGAAGAAGGAACAGCAGGAAGCCGATGCACGTCTGAAAAATGCTTCTGCCAATCATATCAGAAGCTTGATGAATTCTCTGGGAGTAACCATCGATAAGGCAATGGATCTCCTGTTGATCCCCCAGTCTGAAAGAGAGCTTTATATAGGTCTTGTCAAAGACATGTGAAACTATGACACACAGGCAACACATTAACTGCAAAAAGATTAATATGACGGCATAGGTACAACCGACGTCGTCACCGTCCATAATCTTTTCTTTTAGAAAATGCAGGGCAAATGCTATACTGCCTTTAGCCCTTAACCTTGCATATGAGTGTCACGATACCAGATGGGGCGGCACATCGTACCGCCCCATTATTGATTTATAATGAAAAATAACCTTATCACAGCTTTGCCAAGTACCTCTTTTGTTCAGAATCCGGTATTTCCAAAAACTCCATCGCTTGCTGCGCTGTGTACTTAAGCTTTCGCATCACGATGCGTATTTTCTCAAGGCATACTTTCTCCGCAGTCTCCCTGCGCATATCTTCCAGTATCTTACACATTTCCTCAACTCCTTTCGGATGTTCCTTCCAGTACCTGCTGCTCTCTGCCATCAAGCTGATTTTCATCTCATCCGGCTCAGAACAGCAGAAATCGTGCATCAAATCTCCAAGCATATCATCTCCGCAATACTGTCCATTCACATAAATGATGTGCTGCCTGTCGCCGAATAGACGTTCCGTTCCCAGAACCGCCCTCTCTATTCTGTATACACCCCTTCCGTAGCCGTAACGATCATCTTCCGTTATAAAGATTATATATGTACCCGGCAGTTCGACAAATTTCTGCCTCTTGTCGAGCGACTCAATATCAATAGCACTGGCATGATACCT
>CACXUY010000033.1 GCA_902770965.1 uncultured Lachnospiraceae bacterium
CCATGAGTTCATCTGCGACGGATATGAGGCCAGCACCGACATGTATCATATCAACTGGGGATGGGCTGGCTATTGCGACAACTATTTCTCGCTCAGCGCTCTCTCTCCGGGGGGGGCTGGCATCGGTGACACGGGTGCCGACACGGCTTCATACACATCCCGTCAGGATGCTGTCATAGGCATTCAGCCTCCCGTAGGCCAAATTGAGCCCGTCGAGGCGAAGAGTACCACTTTCTTGGCCTCCAAGGATCTGGGCGTGCAGTCACGGACTGGTGTGGAATCCGACGAGGTGACGAAAGATGGCGTCACCATTTCGGTTTGGCCGCATGGGTCGTTCAGCAATGTGTCTTACTACTATGTGTTCAAAGAGTCTATCAGTTGCAGAACCATATGATGATTAATCGAAACTAAAAAATGATGTAACCATTCAGCATCCCAGACCCGGGATGCCGAGCATCACTCGTTGTGGTCGGTAAGAGACGCTGCGCCCCTTGTCCGCCCTAAGATAACTGATAAAAATACGTTCGAAGCTCAAGTATTTCGTCCTGCATTTTAACAGTTATTGAGAGGTGCTGAATAATAACAAAAATAACACCACCCTATATTACCATGAAAATGCACCGGATTCCATAACCGAGCAAGTCATATTTAATAAAAAATCGTAACCATTCGGTACTCCAGAATCGCGATGCCGCGCATCCATCGTTGTGCTGAATTATTACAAAAACCAGATTATATTTGTTTGTATCATTAATAATGCTGTGGTATCATAACATATGATTGTGGCTGTTATTCAAGATATATGTTGTATTGACGAGGAGGAAATAAAATGCTGACGTTTTTATCATTGTGTCTGTTCTTTGCCGTTATATATGTGATAGCGTCTGTCGCGATGTTCGCGCTGAAGCTCACGTGGGGGGTCGGAAAAGCCATAGGAAAGCTGGTCATTTTTGCGATATTGCTGCCCGTGATGGCGCTGTCCTTTGTATTGAAGCTCGCGTGGCTGCTGGCACCTGTCATCATCCTTGGCGTGGTCATCACACTCATTATGAGACGATATTGATGAAGGGCTGAAAAGCAGGTTTTCAGTAAAATGTGTCCCGGATATTATCTGAGTATTGCAGGCTTATATCACCCGGAAAGGTGTGACAGATTCGTGACATTCTTATCATTTTCGTTGGCTTATTCCTTCACAATTGGTTGCTTTTCAAAGGTTGTGTGTGTATAATTATAATGTTATGTACTAAATCCCGCTCAGACGTTCGGGATATTTTATAAGGAGGATGCCATCATGGAACTGAAAGGCACTGGAATGGCCGGAACGCTTGAATCAAGCGATGCTCAGGTCACAGTCGAACCCGGCACCAACGGTATCGAGCTGTCGATCGAGAGCAGCGTGATCAATCAGTACGGCAGACAGATTCGTGCTACGGTCAAGCAGACTCTTGAGAATCTTGAGATCAAGAATGCTAAGGTAACCGTAGTCGACAAAGGAGCTCTGGACTGCACTCTCAAGGCGAGAGTTGAGGGAGCAGTCTTCCGTGCAAATGGAGTCGTTGAAGGACTGCCTTGGGGAGGTGCGATAAAGTAATGAATCCTAATCTTAAGAGACTTAGAAGGACGATGATGTTCCTTAACTGCCAGAAGCCTGGCCTGATTAAGGATCCCTATATCTACAAACCCGACTCCATCATGCTCGATCTTGAAGATGCTGTCGCTGAGAACCAGAAGGATGCCGCCCGTTTCTCCCTGTACCATGCACTGCAGGAGATCGATTATCATGGCGTGGAGCGCGTTGTCCGTATCAATGGACTTGATACTCCTCATTGGCAGGAGGATGTCCGCGTCTGCGTGGCAGGCGGCTGCGATTCCATCCGTATTCCTAAGGTTGAACATGCAAAGGATGTCCACATCATTGAAGAAGCAGTCCGCAAGGCTGAGGATGAGTTCGGCCGCGAGCATGGCCGCATTCTCCTTATGGCGGCTCTCGAGTCCACACTCGGCATCCTCAACGCATACGAGATCTGCACCAGCTCCGAGCTGCTTTTTGGCTGCGCCCTTTCAGGCGGCGACTACACCAAGGATCTGCAGACTAAGATCACCGGTACCGGCGTTGAGCTGAACGGCGCGCGTCAGCTGATGATCATAGCTGCCCGCGCGGCGAAGAAGCAGTGCTTCGATACCGTTTTCACGAATCTCGATGATATGGAAGGTTTCATCAAAGAGACTGAGATGATCAAGCTCATGGGCTTTGACGGCAAGTCCATCGTCAACCCTCGCCAGATCGCTCCCACTCACAAGATCTTCACTCCCACCGAGAAAGAGATCGACTTCGCTGAGAAGGTCGTCAAGGAGATCGACAGCAAGAAGGCCATGGGCATCGGTGTCTTCACCGTCAACGGCAAGATGATCGATATCGCCTTCTATGATGGAGCCAAGAGAACTATCGACATGGCTAAAGCAGCCGGCGTGTATGAGGGGGATCTGTAAAATGATTAATAGTGTTGGAAGAGATATTCCCGATCAGGTCTTAAAAGACACCGGGATGAAGGTGTTCCAGGGTTCTCGCGCCAGGAACGCAGAAGAATATGTTAAGGCAGCCCCGAAGGTTCGCGCGTGGATCGACCCCACTGAGTCCAAGATGGTTGCCGATATCCATGAAGCACTCGTGAAGTGCGGCATCAAAGATGGCATGACCCTCGGCTTCCATCATCATTTCCGCAACGGCGACAAGGTTGTCAATATGGTCATGGAAGAAGTCCATAAGATGGGCATCAAGGACATCACCATCTGCGCCAGCTCCTTAGGTTCCGCCCACAACCCGATCCTTCCTATGATCGAGGACGGCACTGTCACCGGCATCCAGTCCTCCGGTGTCCGCGGCAAGATCGGTGACGCTATCTCCAACGGCAAGCTGAAGGGCTACGCCATAATGCGCTCCCACGGCGGCCGCGTGCGCGCCATCGAGTCCGGCGATGTACACATCGACATCTCCTTCATCGGCGCCCCTACCTGCGATGAGTACGGCAACTGCCGCGCTGTCGGCGGTAAGTCTGACTGCGGCGTTCTTTCATACGCTGTCGTCGATGCCAAGTATGCTGACAAGGTCGTAGCTATAACCGATACCCTCGTACCCTATCCGAATATGCCCGCATCCATCTCTCAGATAGATGTCGATTATGTTGTAGTCGTCGATGAGATCGGCGATCCCGCGAAGATCGCTACCGGTGCCGCGAAGCCCACCTCAGATGTCCGCAAGATCATGATGGCGGAGTACTGCACACAGTTCGTCGTGAACAGCCCTTATTTCAAAGAAGGCTTCACCTATCAGACTGGTGTCGGCGGAGCATCGCTTGCATCCACGATCTCGCTCGGCGAGGTCATGAAGGAGCGCAACATCCACATGAGCGTTGGCATCGGCGGCATGGCGAGTGCCATGTGCAAGCTGCTTGACGAGGGATGGATCGGCAAGCTGGCTGATACTCAGGATTTCGATATCGATGCTATCAACAACATCAAGACGAATCCGAACCACATCGAGATTTCCGGCTCCGAATATGCCAACCCGATGAACAAGGGTTCCTATGTCAACAGGCTCGATGTCGTCGTCCTCGCCGCTCTTGAAGTAGATACACACTTCAACTGCAACGTCGTCGTTGACTCCAACGGCATGATCACAGGCGCTCAGGGCGGACATCCCGATACTGCTGCCGGCGCAAAGTGCACCATCGTCATTACCCCCTTGCTTCAGGGCCGCATCCCTTGCGTCAAGACCGATGTCACTACCGTCACCACTCCCGGCGAGGATGTAGATGTCATCATCACCGAGTACGGTATCGCGATCAACCCGAAGAGGCAGGATCTCATCGAGGCGATGAAGGGCGTCAAGCTTCCTTTCACCACCATCGAGGAGCTGCGTGACCTTGCTTACAGCATGGTCGGCGAGCCTGATCCCGTCGAGTTCGGCGACAGGGTCGTCGGTATCATCGAAGCCCGCGATGGCACGATCATCGATGTCGTCCGCCAGTTCAAACCTTATGAGTACAAGGATTGAACAAAGCTTCCTTGACCGGTTAACATTAAGATAACAGGGCAAGTATGCCCCATATAAGAAATGCAGGTCTCCAGATCAAGAGTGATTCTTGAATTGGACGACCTGCATTTCTTTATGTCTTATCTATGATTGACTCATGTCTTCCACTTGGCGCAGCGTTGAGCTATGCGGCGGCGGCGACGTATCCTGTGGGCGGTAAGATAAACCGCAAGCCCCACGAACAGCAGTGCCATCGCCCAGATCTCGAAGCCGTTAACATGGCCATAGCTGTCCAGACTGCCCATAGTTTTCACCTGAAGCCACAAAGCGTCCATCTCCTGATTGGCTGAAACGTCAAGGTTGAGGAAGCTTCCGCCGTTTGCCAGAACCTCTTGCGAAGGATAAGCTATGGGACTGTTTGCTGTCTCCTCGTCCATGTATTGCTTCGCTTCTGTCTCAGGAGTCGAGTAGCCAAGATAGTCCATGTTTTCGCCTGAGATGGCAGGGTCACAGAGGAAATTGATATATGCCTCCGCGCCTGCCTTGTTCTGGGCGTTCCTCGGGACGACCATGGCATCGATGAAGAGGTTGAAGCCTTCCTTTGGAAAATAGTACTGCAGATGCTCATTTTCCTCGACCATCATCATAAAGTCGCCGGCATAATATGGAGCGATCCAAGCTTCTTCGCGTTCCATCTTGTCGTATATCTGGTCCATGACATAGGCCTGTACCAGCGGCTTCTGCTCCAAAAGCTTCTGGGCGGATGCACGAAGATCGGCGGGATACTCAGTGTTTATGTCGAATCCGAGTAGGGACTCCGCTATGGCGAAGGCATCACGGGGATTGTCGAACATGAGGATCTTCCCGGAGTATTTCTCGTTCCAGAGGAGATCCCATGAACCGATATCTTCCTCATCGACATATTTGTCGTTGTAGATGACTCCGACAGTGCCCCAGGTATATGGGACAGAGTAGAGGTTCTCTGGGTCAAAAGCCTGGTTTTTATACGCTTCGTCTATATACCTATAATTTGGTATGTTCGAGAAATCCAGTTCGGCGAGCATGTTCTCTTCAATGAGCTTGGCTATCATGTAGTCGGAGGGGAAGAGGACATCGTAGGTGCTTCCGCCGGTCTTTAGCTTGGTATACAGGCTCTCATTTGAATCGAAGGTCATGTAATTGACCTTAATGCCGGTGGCCTTCGTGAAGGCGGCGTTGATGTCGATGTAATCATCAGTGCCGTCGGATATGTACTGTCCCCAGTTATACACGTTGATATACCCATTGTCCGCCTCCGCGGGAAGAGGCGCAGAGGTAAGGATCATGGCAGAACAGAGGAGAATACAGAAGATTTTCTTCATACAGCCTTCCTCCTGTCCGCGTTAAGAGCCATCTTTCGCTCCTTCGAGAGGCGAAGGTCTCTCGCCTGAAGAATGTTCATGGCAACCATCATGAGAAGTATGATGATGAACATCAGCGTGAACAGGGCGTAGATCTTCGGCTGAAGAGGCTTCTTTGTATAGTTGTAAATCTCGACCGGAAGCGTCACGAATGTCGCGCCGTATACGAAGTAGCTGATGACGAAATCGTCAAGTGACATTGTGAAAGCCATCATCGCGCCGGAAATAATGCCGGGCATGATCTCATGAATGACCACCTTGAAGAAAGCCTGTATGGGCGTACAGCCAAGGTCGAGTGCCGCCTCCCTTAAGTCGGGATCCATCTGGTAAAGCTTAGGCATCACCGAGAGTATGACGTAAGGAAGGTTGAAGGTGACATGGGCTATAAGCAGCGTGAAGAAGCCCAGTATGTTGTTGATCTTAAGCGTCGTTCCAATGAAGGCGAAGAGCAAAGCCAGCGACACACCGGTGACGATCTCAGGGTTCGTCAGGGGAATATTCGTGACAGCCATAGTGGCAGAGCGGAGCTTCGGTCCCATGGAATGAATACCCAGAGCGGCCATCGTCCCAAGTACGGTGGAGATAATGGCCGACAGCACCGCGATTATCACAGAATTGATCAGCAAAGGAAGCAGTACGCTGTCTGAAAAAAGCGAGCGGTAATTCTTGAGCGTGAAGCTCTTGAAAACTGCCGGGTCAGTACCGTTGTTGAAGGACGCGACGACGAGCACGAGCATGGGCACATATAAGAATATAAGGACAAGGATAGTGAAAACGCGGTTAAATGTCTTCATATTGTCACTACCTCCTCGTCATTGTCGGAAAACTTGTTCGTGATGCCTATGCAGATAAAGACCAGGATCATAAGCACCAGTGAGAGCGCGGCTCCGAGGTTAGGGTTGTAAGCTGCCTTGAACTGGCTCTCTATCACATCGCCTATCAGAGTCGTCCCTGAAGAACCAAGCTTCTGTGAGATGTAGAAGGTCGAGACTGCAGGCACGAAGACCATAGTGAAGCCTGAAAGTATCCCAGGTATCGAGAGCGGAAATATGACCCGCTGGAATACCTGCACAGAATCGCAGCCAAGATCCTGTGCTGCCTCGATTAGCCTTCGATCCATCTTTATCAGCACTGTGTAGAGCGGCATTATCATGTAAGGAAGGTAGTTGTAAACCATGCCCAGTATGACAGCGCCGTTGTTCCTTATCAGAGGCAGAGGCTTTAGGCCAAGCGTCCTGATAAAGCCATTGATGATGCCTGTGTCATCAAGCAATGATACCCATGCCATAGTCCTGAGCAGGAAGCTGATGCACATGGGCAGCATGATGAGCATATATAGGAAACGCTGCATCGCCGGCGACCTTCCCGCTATGTAGTAAGCCACAGGATAGCCGATGACTATGCAGAGCAGGGAGGATATGAGCGCAAGCCATATCGAATTAATGAATACCGGCATATAGTTGCTTATACGGATGATATTTTCCAGCGTGAAAGCATGGCTGACAGAATCCGTGAAGGCGAAGTATAACACTATCCCCAGAGGGATGATGGTGAAGATGACCATCCATATAAGATAGGGGACAGCAAGTCTTTTAGTTCTCATCTTTTCCGGCCTCCTCGCCCTCAGCTGATTGTGACAGCTCCTGAGGTTCCTCGGAGATATCTTCGGGGAAGAGATCGGGATCGTTGAGTTCTTCGTACTCTTCGCTGTATGAGCTGTAGTCGCCGTACAGCCCGGAGTATTCGCTCTTCTTCATGATATGTATGTCGTCCGGATTGAGGCGTATTCCTATGATGGAATCCACCGGGTAGTAATCGGTGGTCTGGATCAGCCACTTGAAGCCGTGGAAATCGACTATAGTGTCATAGTGCACGCCCTTGAATGTCACAGAAGTAACTTTTCCTGTGAGCTGACCGTCCTTTTCGGGAACTATGTCAACGTCCTCCGGGCGGATGACCACGTCAACAGGCTCGTCCTTTTCAAATCCGGTGTCAACACAGACGAATTTCCTTCCGAAGAACTTCACAAGGCGGTCCTCGAGCATGATCCCGTCAAGGATGTTCGATTCGCCGATGAAATCCGCAACGAAGGCGTTCTTGGGTTCGTTATATATATCTTCAGGCGTACCTATCTGCTGTATCCGTCCTCGGTTCATGACGACTACTGTGTCGGACATGGCCAGGGCCTCCTCCTGATCATGTGTGACATAGATAAATGTTATGCCCAAAGTCTGCTGTATCTTCTTGAGCTCCTGCTGCATGTCCTTTCTAAGCCTGAGATCCAGTGCTCCCAATGGTTCATCAAGCAGCAATACCTTGGGGCGGTTCACGAGGGCCCGGGCAATGGCTACCCTCTGCTGCTGGCCGCCTGAAAGCTGCGTGATCTCACGGTTCTCGAAGCCCTTCAAGCTGACGATCTCAAGCATTTCAGTGACCCGGTCGTCGATCTCTTTTTCGGGGACTTTGGCGATGCGCAGTCCGAAAGCTACGTTCTCATAGACATCCAGATGCGGGAAAAGCGCGTATCGCTGGAATACTGTGTTGACCTTGCGCTTGTGAGGCGGCAGGTCGTTGATCCTTTCGCCATCAAAAAACACGTCTCCGGAGGTAGGCGTCAGAAAGCCGCCTATGATCCTGAGCGTGGTGGTTTTGCCGCAGCCCGAAGGCCCGAGCAGCGTAAGGAATTCTTTGTCGTTAATGCTAAGATCGATACTGTCTAAAACAGTCTCACCATCAAACGCCATGGTGTTAGCGACCAGGCGAATGAGTTCTTTGGACATTTATCCTCCCCCATTTCTATAATACATTTCTGAAGGCGATTGTATACACCTTCAGATTAAGCCTACTATACAGATAGATGGGGTATATGTCAATGATAAAAGCCGTAAATAGAAGGGTGACAGATTGCAAACAATCAGTTAAATCAGACAATTACGGACTAATCGGAGCAAAGCAAGGTTAATCGTCAGGATTAATACAGCTTATGCGGAAATGTTTAAAAAGCTCTCTTTTATGGCGCATCGATCAGTGGCACATTGGCTTGACTGTTTGCCTTGGATAATCCATAATATATGTAGGATGCTTCAGGATAGAAGGATTAGAAATAACACAATAATTAGAATATGGAAAAGAGACGAACAAGAATGATTAATAAGGACACTTCGGGTAAAAAGATCAGCAGCATTTTTATGCCATTCATAATATACTATCTGGTCACATTCATCGCTGAAACTATTTTCATGACGGCTCTTATGTCTCAGCATCCGGAGATTCTCCGCATGGGGAATTATGAAGAGATGCTGACCGCGTCCGCGGAGCTTGCCATAAAATACAGGTATGAGATGCTGCTCATAGCTTCCGCCGCCGTGCTGCCTGTCATGACCAGAATGCTAAGGGATGAAAAGCAGAAAGAGCTTGCGGAAGGTACTTACGTAAGCTACGAAAAACCGGATCCGCTCTCTTACATAAATGTCGCGGTGCTTGGAGTTGCGGGCAGCATTTTCCTGAACTGCCTCATCCATATAAGCGGCATATACACCCTACTTGAGGGAGAAGAGGTTACAGAGGCGGTCGCTCGGATATGGGACGGGAAAATATTCCTGGAGCTTCTTGGAGTGGGCGTCCTCAGCGCGGCGGTCGAGGAGATAACCTTCAGGGGTCTTGTGCTGCACCGCTTCGAACGATTCGTTGATACTCGCTGGGCGCTTATAGGCTCCTCGTTCATTTTCTCTCTGGCGCATGGCAGTTCGATTCAGGGCATATACGCGTTCGGGGTCGGAATACTTGCGGGCCTCCTGTACCTCAGGTTCCGCACTGTGCTCGCTCCATTCATCTTCCACATGTCCGCGAATATTTTGTCAGTGCTGCAGAACGAGTCGCATTTTCTGGATGGTATCGTCGGGTCTTCGGCTGGCATAGCAGTGGTGTGCGCCGGCTCGGCTGTGGTATTTATGATTTACTTCTATTTGATCATATCAAGGGTTGAAGTAAAGCCGCTTGACAGCTATGGAACAGGGGAAGTCTAAGGCGTTACGCGTTTTTGTCTGCAAATGCATTACTTTAGAAGTCGGCCCCCTGCGAAGCAGGGTGGCCATATAGGGATGCATTCATACACGCATGTATGCTGCAACGACTTCTATACGTCGTGGCAGCAGCAGCACATGCGTGCTATGAATGTTAACTATGCAAAGCCTCATCATTTGACGCAGCTTAAGGAGAAGGAGTATGAAAGACTATATTTCTGACAGAATACATACCATCATAGATGACATGGTTGAGGATGTGGGCAAAGGCAGGGCTATCGATAAGCTTGATGTGTCCAGCCAGCCCGACAGCGACGCGGTGATAGCAATCATCGAGAAGCTGATGAGGCTCGTTTTTCCGGGCTACCATATCGACCGTGTTTATAAGACATACAGCATCCGCACCATGATCTCTATCGTAGCCGAGGACGTCGCTTATCACCTTGACGAACAGATAGCGAGGGCGCTCCGCTTTGATCCTGAGTTTGCCGGGCTTGAGGAGGAGAAGATAAGGGAGAGGTCGCAGATGATAACGCTTGATTTTTTGGGCAGGATTCCGAAGATCAGGGAGTATCTGGATACCGATATCGACGCTCTCTTCGACGGAGATCCCGCCGCAGAGAGCAAGGAGGAGGTCATCATCTCATATCCTGGCTTATACGCCGTCTCTGTGCACCGTTTCGCGCATGAGCTATATTTGATGAAGGTTCCGATCCTTCCGAGGATAATGTCTGAGCATGCGCATTCAGTGACCGGCATAGACATAAACCCCGGCGCGGTCATAGGGAAATATTTCTTCATCGATCATGGTACGGGGATCGTTATCGGCGAGACTACCGAGATCGGCGAGCATGTGAAGCTCTATCAGGGAGTGACGCTCGGAGCGCTTTCTACCCGGGGCGGAAGGAAGCTGAACGGGAGGAAGAGGCATCCCACTATAGAGGATAACGTCACTATCTATTCGGGGGCATCAATTCTTGGAGGGGATACCGTGATCGGGGCGAATTCCGTCATCGGGGGCAATGTTTTCCTTACGCATTCCGTGCCGTCCGGAACCAAGGTGAATGTGAAGAATCAGGAGCTGAGGATGCACACTGAAGCGGAGACTGATATTGATTGAAAATAGTAATGAAAGAGTGGTAAGGCTTGCTGAGCAAGGACACTGAAGCGGAGGCTGATGGCTGATTTTGCCAGTCCTTAAAGCTTTTCCGTAAGCAAGAAACGTAACATTGCCAGAAAGGTTAGTAAGAGAATGAATAGGTCAGTATTAAAGAAACCTGCATGCCAAGTTTGGCACAACCATACTTTATAAGTCTCTGCGTGGCTCCGTGCTCCGCACTCCCGCCACGCTTATACACTAAAAATATGTTGACAAATATTATATGTTGAGGTAATATGTTCGTTGTGACTGCCGATAAGCGTTTTTCTCTTTGGCGCAGTGTTCCGGGCTTCCATGGCTCAGCTGGTAGAGCGACGCACTCGTAATGCGTAGGTCGCCGGTTCAAATCCGGCTGGAAGCTCTTATGAATCTCATCAGATTCTGCAGAGTTTGTAAGAGGATCAGGCGTTATGCGTCCGATCCTTTTTCTTTGTAATGCGGAACCATAATATCACATGCATAGAACGGTATCGTCAATCGTAAACCTACATGCCAAGTTTGGCACAACCATTCTTTATAAGTCATCGCGTGGCTCTGTGCTTCACGTATGAATGAAAGGGATCGAAAGCCACATGGATGTTCATGAAGATCAGAATATTTACCCGAACAGCACAAGACAGGAACAGATAGAAAAGAGCCTGCGCAAGAAGTTCAAGAAGGATATCTTCAGCAGATTCACAAAGGCGATAGTCGAGTATGAGCTGGTTGAAGAGGGAGACAAAATCGCGGTATGCATCTCCGGAGGCAAGGATTCGATGTGCATGGCGAAGCTTTTCCAAGAGCTGAAAAAGCATGACAAGTTTCCTTTTGAACTGGTTTTTCTCGTCATGGATCCCGGATATAATGATAAAAACCGGAGGATGATAGAATCGAATGCAGCCCTTATGGGCATACCGGTCGAGATCTTTGAGACGCGCATTTTTGACGCGGTTGACAATATAGATAAGTCGCCCTGCTATCTGTGTGCGAGGATGCGCCGGGGGTATCTTTACCGAAGGGCGCGGGAGCTTGGCTGCAACAAGATAGCCCTTGGACACCATTTTGACGATGTCATTGAGACTGTACTTATGGGCATGCTTTACAGCGGACAGTACCAGTCGATGATGCCTAAGCTCCACAGCACTAATTTTCCGGGGATGGAGCTCATAAGGCCTATGTATCTGGTCCGTGAAGCAGATGTAGAGCGCTGGAGGGATTACAATGGCCTCACCTTCTTGCGCTGTGCCTGCCGCTTCACTGAAGCACAGGAGAAGACTGCCTCAGAGCGGAGTGCCGTGGAGGGAGATTCGAAAAGGCTTGAGACGAAGCGTCTCATAGCGGAACTGAAGAAGACGAATCCATTTGTTGAAGCAAATCTCTTCAAGGCGACACAAAATGTGGTGCTGAACAAGGTTCTTGGATACAAGCTGCACGGTGAGGCGCACTCATTTTTGGAAGATTATTGAGTACAGGCTGTGCTCGGCATTCCGAGTACGAGTAGATGAGCAGCTGCGATATTTTGATGAAAGGAAATAGATATATGCCAAAGGAACAATATAATGCCGACAGTATAACCGTTCTGGAAGGACTTGAAGCCGTGCGACGCAGGCCGGGCATGTATATAGGCTCGACGGGGACGAGGGGCTATAACCATCTTCTTTATGAGATAGTCGATAATTCCGTGGACGAGCACCTCGCCGGTCACTGCACGCACATAGAGGTCATCCTTAATAAGGACGGTTCCGCAACTGTCCGAGATGATGGCCGAGGCATCCCGGTAGGCATGCACAAGAAGGGCATAACGGCAGAGAGGGTCGTGCTCACGACACTCCACTCCGGGGCGAAATTCGACAGCTCCACTTATAAGGTGTCAGGCGGACTTCACGGAGTCGGCTCATCGGTTGTGAACGCCCTTTCTGAAAAGCTTGTGATCACGATAAGGCAGGATGGCAAGATAAGCAGAGACGAATATAAACAAGGTAAGCCTGTGACCGATCTCGTCGATGGCCTGCTGCCGGTAATCGGACGCACGAAGGAGACGGGCACGGAGATTTCCTTCCGGCCGGATCCCGAGATTTTCGGCGACATCACATTTAAAGAGAGCTCCATACGTCACCGCCTACATGAGACAGCATATCTGAATCCCGGTCTCACAATCGATTTTTGTGACAACCGTCCCGAAGAACCCATCAAAAGAACCTATCACGAGCCGGATGGGATCAGTGCCTATATCTCGAATCTCGACAAGGAAAAGGAGAAGGTCACCGACATAATCCGCTTCAAGGGCAGAGACAGCAATATCGAGGTGGAGGTCGCCCTGCAGTTCTGTAATAATTACGAGGAGACCATACTTGGCTTTTGCAATAATATATACAATGTCGAGGGCGGCATGCATATCACGGGGTTCAAGAACCGCTTTACGACAATGATCAACTCATATGCCAGGGAGCTTGGCATCCTCAAGGAAAAGGACGACAATTTCACCGGAGCGGATACCAGGTCAGGTCTCACCGCGATAGTGGCGGTGAAGCACCCTGATCCAATGTTCGAGGGACAGACGAAGACCAAGCTTGGAAGCGCGGATGCGGCGAGGGCAGTGAATAATGTCGTCAACGAGCAGCTGACACTGTTCCTGGACAAGAATCTGGAGACGCTCAGGAAGATCATAGGCTGTGCTGAGAAGTCCGCCAGGATAAGGAAGGCGGAGGAAAAAACCAGGTCGAACCTGCTTTCAAAACCGGCATTTTCCTTTGACGGGAACGGCAAGCTTGCCAACTGCGAGAGCAGGGACGCTTCAAGGAACGAGATATTCATAGTTGAGGGAGACTCTGCGGGAGGCTCCGCGAAGACCGCGAGGGATCGCAGGTTCCAGGCCATACTCCCCATCCGGGGCAAGATTCTGAACGTAGAGAAGGCGACCATGGACAAGGTACTTGCGAATCTTGAGATCAAGACCATGATAAATGCCTTCGGCTGCGGCTTCTCGGAAGGCTACGGAAACGATTTCGACATATCCAGGCTCAAGTATGACAAAATAATCATAATGACGGATGCGGATGTGGACGGCTCGCATATCAGCGTACTGCTGCTCACGTTTTTCTACCGATTCATGCCTGATCTCATAAGGGAAGGCCATGTCTACATAGCCACTTCGCCGCTGTACAAGGCTATACCCTCGAAGGGAGAGCAGGAATACATCTACGATGACGCGGCGCTTGAGAAATACCGCCAGAGCCACAAGAATTTTACCCTGCAGCGCTTCAAAGGCCTTGGCGAGATGGATTCCGCTCAGCTTTGGGAGACGACGATGAACCCCGCGACGAGGCTCCTGCGCCAGGTCGAGATAGAAGACGTTCAGACAGCAGACCACATCACTGAGCTTCTCATGGGCAGCCAGGTGGAACCGCGCAGACAGTACATACAAGAAAACGCGGTCTACGCCACTCTTGATGTGTGAATGATTCCTTTTCGTGACTGTGATCACTGCCGGCAAAGGGCAGCTTAACGAGGATTGATAATGGCAAAAAAAGATAGTACAGAGGAAATAAGGGAGAACATCATCCGAACGGAGTTTTCCGAGGAGATGAGCAAATCCTACATAGATTATTCCATGAGCGTCATCGTTGCGAGGGCGCTTCCTGACGCCAGGGACGGTCTCAAGCCAGTACAAAGACGCGTCATCTACGCGATGAAGGAGCTTGGCAACTCCCATGATAAGCCCCACAGAAAATGTGCCCGCATAGTGGGAGACACCATGGGTAAATACCATCCTCACGGCGACAGCTCCATCTATGAATGCCTTGTGAACATGGCGCAGAGCTTTAAGAGGACAGTGCCATTGGTGGACGGGCACGGGAATTTCGGCTCCATCGAGGGAGACGGCGCGGCAGCAATGCGTTATACCGAGGCCAGGCTTCAGGAGATCACCGAAGAGGTGTTTCTGGAAGATATCGACAAGGACACCGTCGATTTCATACCGAATTTTGATGAGACTGAAAAGGAACCACGGGTGCTTCCCGCGATGATACCGAACCTGCTCGTGAGCGGAGCGGAAGGCATAGCCGTAGGCATGGCGACGAACATACCGACACATAACCTTGGAGAGGTGCTGAACGCTGAGATAGCCTTCCTCAAAGATCCGTCCCTTTCCACTGCCGAGCTCATGTTCGAGCTCAAGGGGCCTGACTGGCCGACCGGCGGCATCATCATAAACGGTTCCGACCTGTGGAGCATTTATGAGACAGGCAGCGGCAAGATAAAGGTCAGGGCGAAGATAGACTATGTCCCGGCAGATAAAAAAAGCGGCAAAGACAGGCTGATCATTTCTGAGATACCGCCGACTATGGTCGGGAGCAACCTGCCGGCCCTCTTCAGCGACCTCGCGTCTCTCGCGGCCGGAAGACTCCTGTCTGATGTCTCAGACATCAGCAACCAGTCTGACAAGAACGGCATACGCATCGTGTTCGAGCTGAAGAAGGGAGCAGACCCTGAAAAGCTGATGAACCTGCTTTACCGCAAGACAAAGCTGGAGAATACTTATGGCGTAAATATGCTCGCCATAGACAAGGGGCGGCCCGTGACCATGAGCCTTCCGGCGATCCTGCGCTGCCACACGGACTTCATGATAGAACTCACTACGAGGAAATATACTTCACTGTTAAAGCGTGAGCAGGACAGGCTTGAGGTGCAGGAAGGCCTGATCCGGGCGGTTGACATCATCGACTTGATAATAGAGATACTGAGAGGCAGCCCAAATGTTAAGGAAGCAAAAGCCTGCCTTATGGGACAGCCCGCGAAAGTGACATTCAAGTCGGAGGAATCAAAGAAGCTGGCGGAGGAGCTTCATTTTACAGAGAAACAGGCCCAGGCTATTCTTGATCTCAGGCTTGCAAGGCTGATAGGATTGGAGATCCTTGCGCTGCAGAAGGAATACAAGGAGACGAAAAAAAAGATAGCCAGATACAGGAAGATACTTGGCAGTGAGGCGGAAAAAAGAGCCGTATGCATCGAAGAACTCACTCGCATCAGGGACAAATATTCCGTTCCCCGCCGCACGCTCATCACGGACCGTGAGCAGGCTCATGACGTGGTCGAGGAGGTGAAGGAGCAGGAGGTCGTTTTCTCCATGGATCGCTTTGGATATTCGCGCATACTTGACCTTCCCGTGTACGAAAGGAACAAGGACAGTGTGGACAAGGATTCTGTATGGCTGTTCCGCTGCCTGAATACGGACCGCGTCCGAGTGTTTACGGATACAGGACAGGTCCATCAGGTCAAGGTCGCGGACATACCGCTCGTGAAGGCGAAGGAGAAGGGCATTCCCATAGATAACCTCTGCAATTATGACAGCTCCGTTGAATCTTTTATATATGTCTGCCCCGCCGCGGGAAGCGCCGGGAGTAAGCTGCTTTTCTGCACGAAGCAGGGATATGTGAAAGTAGTGCCGTCTGCTGAGTTCGACAGCAGCAAGAGGACGGTGCTTGCGACAAAGCTTTCTGATGGCGACAGACTCGTCTGCGTCACGCCACAGACGGATTCGCAGGTGGTGCTCCGCACCCAAAACGGATTTTTCCTGAGATTCCCCGTTAGCGAGATAAGCGAACTGAAGAAGAACAGTATCGGCGTTAAGGGTATCACTTTGGGTGAAGACGATTTTGTAAAAGCCTGCGTTGCCGTGCAGCCAAACAAAGATTCAATGGTGCCTTGCGCCGGAGGAGCAGCTGTAGAGGCGACCAGGATAAGGCTTGGAAAACGCGCCGGAAAGGGCGTCAGGCTTAAGCTCTGATATCTGCCAGACCTGTTTTACGATCAGCTGTGAGCAAGGAGTATCTGACAATGAAGAAAAACGAACATCCCGAATCCGGAGTTCTGAATAGTTACTCTTTATTTTATAATGTGAAAAAGCACAATGCCTTTTAATTTTGCGTTTTTATCGCGTTTTTTAAACCTTTTAAGAAGTTTATAATTTCGGGTTGAAAGCTTCCGTTTTTATGTGCTATAATACTCCTTGCCTTGGAGCGGTATCGAAGTGGTCATAACGAGCCGCACTCGAAATGCGGTCACCGGTTTCCGGTGCGTGGGTTCGAATCCCACCCGCTCCGTTTTGTCTTATTATCAAATCATTTCTGATTATATCAGACAGATGGATTATTGTCGGATGTGTATCAAAAACTCAGGTGAAACAGTGTGGATTTTATTTGATTCATGGTTTCATCTGTTTTTTTTCAAGACACAGGCAAGAAGCTTTTTATGGGAAGAGCCAGATATACCAAATTACGCACTTAGTTTCGCGGGGGGGGGGTGACATGAAAAGGTGATACTTAGATTCAATTTTAGGTCTTTTCAGGCGGTACTTTTTTTTCTTGTAATTTCAAGCTTTATCATGCCGGATAGAGCTTGGGCATCCGGATTTGAGACCTATACGATGTATGGATTTGACAGGGTTAACGTCAGGGACGAATATGACAGCGATGAGGTGTTCGCCAATTTTCGTGCCGTAAACACCGGGCGGCTTGGCCACAACGTATTGTTCAGGGGCTCCAGTCCGGTTGATCCGTCTCTTAACAGGAGTACCTATGCGGACAGGCTGCTTCGGGCTTATAAAGTGAATGCTGTCATAAACCTTTCAGACACACAGTCAGACATAGATTCCTACAGGACCTATAGATATTATCATTCTGATTACTATGAGTCACTGCTTTCACAAGGAAAGGTACTCATAGCTCAGATTCCGGCCAACGGCTATGAGACAGATAAATACTGCCGTGAGCTGACTTCAAGGCTTGCGTTCATGACCAGGATGCCAGGTCCTTATTACATTCATTGTAAGGAGGGCAAAGACCGCTCGGGCATCAGCTGTATTGTGCTGGAGTGTCTGATGGGAGCCGACTTTCAATCGATAGCCGAAGACTATGTCCGTACATTCGTTGATTTTACCAGGACAGGTCATTCGGTCTCAGACGAGCAGAAGGATACTATAATCAGAACGAATGTCCGTGCGCTTATGGGAGTGGTGACAGGGCAGCCTAACGAGACGGATTTCGACAAGGTCGATCTGGTTAAAGCTGCTGAAGCCTATCTTAAGCGTGGGGGCATGACTGAGGCTGAGATCGATCAGCTTAAGAAGAACCTTTCCGTATCTTATGATGACCCCGTGGATGTTTTCGAAGGGAATTATTATGGCGCCGTTTTCGATTATGATTATTATGTAAGAAATTATGCAGAAGCGGCCGATTACGCAAAGAATGACCGCAGGATGGTCCTGAGATATTTTGTCATCTATGGGATGTACAACGGCCATTCAGGAAATGGCAGATTCTCGCCGGCTGATTATTTGAAAAAATATCCGGAGCTGGAGCAGATGTATGGCTCTAATAAAGAGATGCTGTACTATCACTATATCAGGCATGGGCAGTATGGTGAGGGACCGGTTTTTGATGACCCGGAACTATATGTTACTATGATGTATCGTTCGTTCCTCTTTCGAAAGCCCGATCCCAGTGGACTTGAAAACTGGTCAGAGCTGCTGAGGATTCACTCATGTTCAGGCGCGAAAGCTGTATATGGTTTCGTTTACAGCACAGAATACCAGTTATTGAGGCTGGAGGACAGTGAATTCATAAAGCAGATGTACGAGATAGTATTCAGGAGAAGCCCTGATTCAAGCGGTTTCAACGACTGGCTGGAAGTACTCGCTAACGGAGCCAGCAGAAAGAAGGTACTTGAAGGTTTTCTTAATTCCTCCGAGATGAAGAATCTATGCGCGCTCATGGGCGTTATGCCAGGTGACTTCAATTCAGAGGACTATATCGATCAGAACTATGGAGCTGCTTCTTTTGTCGCGGGGCTTTACAGGTTTGGCCTGAATCGTCAGTTCAAACGAGACGAGCTTGAGACATGGACGCGTGTGATAGTCACAGGCAGCAGATCGCCGTCAGGAGTTGCCATAGCTTTTCTTGATGGAAAAGAGTACCGTAATCTAAAACAGTCGGATGAAGCATTTGTAAAACTGCTGTATTATGTGCTTTTAGGGAGGCTTCCAAGCAACGCTGAACTAAATGCCAGAATAATACAGTTGAAATCGGGGCTTAGCAGGGCAGCTGAGATAGCCGAAATCTGTGATTCCGATGAATTCAGGCAGTTTTGCGCTAAAAAACATATGAAGGTATGATATTATGTAATTATTCGGCACACCAAGATAACTGTTAAATAATACAGGACGAAGTGCTTGCTCTTCGGACGAATTTTAACAGTTATCTTGGGGCAGACAAGGTGTACAGCGCTTCGGACGCCATGCAACGAGGAATGCGCAGCATCCTGAGTCTGAGCTGCCGGATAGTTGCCTCATTTTTTAGTGTAGATTTTTTGCCGTCATGATGTTATAATGACGAAAGGTTCATTTCACATCAATAACTATATCTATCTAAAATGGAGAATCAAAATGAGAAAAAAAATCAAGGGTCTAAAACTGATAGTTGTTTTATTGTCTGTTTTCTTGGGTATCATGTCATTCGCGCCAGCGTCAGTGTACGCGGCGAATTCAAGAGAGGTTTTTAATAAGATTTCGTTCTCGCTTGTGTTTAATCCGTTCTCTTCATTGTTAAAGCTCGGCAAGTCCAATTCATCCTCAAAGACAACTAACTCAAATACTTCTTCAAAGAATGATAAGGATACTAAGTATTCAGGCAAGACTATAAGTAAGAATAATATAGTCTATAAGAATACGTCTTCCAAAAAGTGCGTATATGATGTAAAATATGTGGATGACGGTAATCTTAAGCCGATCATAATCGCGGTTCACGGCGGCACATGGAGGAGCGGTAATAAAAGCGGTATGAATTCGCTTGTTGATTATTTTGTCCCCATGGGTTATGTCGTGGCGAATGTTGAGTATGAGATGCTCAACAATGGGAATTATATAACCGGTCAGATCAGTGAAGTCATGGAGGCAGTTAAGGCTATCGCCTCGGCGGCATCTGATTATCAGGGAGACCGCAGCAGGATCGCTATAGCGGGCATGTCCTCGGGTGCGCAGGTGGCAGTCAGAGTGGTTCAGCAGGTTGTCTCAGGCGAATATGATTTTAATATCAAGGCCATCCTGGATTTTTGCGGTTACTGCGACATGAGTTATATGCGTATGCCCAACTATTATTCATATATGATCGATGGAAGGCGAAACGTAGACTTTTTGAAAGAAGTCAAAAAGATAGACCCGATGCGCTATATCACATCATCTATGCCTCCTACGCTGGTCATGCACAGCAGCTCGGACAATGTCGTGCCTATTGGCAATGCCGAGAGCTTCTATAACGCTCTGATTCGCGGCAATGTCAAGGCTCAATTCCTGAAGACATCAGGAGTCGGTCATGGTATTTTTATGAACAAATACGGTACCGCAGCTAAAGATTTCCTGAGTAAATATGTCTGACTTTAATAAACAATAATGATGAGTACTTAAGGCGTGATCAGCATCATAAAGAAGTTCAGATACGATTATGATATGCTTTTGACATTTGCATAAAAATGTAAGGAGAAAAGAAATGAAGGTAACAAATGATATCAAGTACATTGGCGTGAATGATCACCAGGTTGATCTTTTCGAGGGACAGTATATCGTTCCTCGCGGCATGGCATATAATTCCTATGTCATAGTGGACGAGAAGATCGCTGTGATGGATACGGTAGATGTCAGGTTCGGCGATGAGTGGATCTCTAATCTTAAAGCTGAGCTTGGCGAAAGGAAACCTGACTATCTGATAGTACAGCATGTTGAACCGGATCACTCTGCGAATATCGGTCGTCTGATCGAGGAGTTTCCGGATGCTGTCATGGTGGGCAACGCCAAAACCTTTGCCATGATAGGACAGTTTTACGGTCTGGGCGATGCCAGGAAGCTCATCGTGAAGAACGGCGATAGCTTGGAACTTGGTAAGCATATTCTTAAATTCGTCTTCGCTCCGATGGTTCATTGGCCTGAAGTCATGGTGACATATGATGAAACTGATAAGGTTTTGTTCTCGGCTGATGCCTTTGGTAAATTTGGAGCAAACGATGTGGAAGATCCTGAAGGATGGGCATGCGAGGCAAGACGTTACTATTTTGGTATTGTCGGTAAATACGGCATGCAGGCAAAAAATCTTTTGAAAGCCGCCGCCGGACTTGATATAAGCATCATTTGTCCTCTTCATGGTCCGGTTCTCTCTGAGAACCTCGGCTATTATATCGATCTGTATGACAAATGGTCAGGCTATACGCCTGAGACCAAGGGAGTGCTGGTTGCGTACACCTCTGTTTATGGGCATACGAAGGAAGCGTCTTTATATGTCGCGGAACGTCTTAAGGAGGGTGGCTGCCCTAAGGTCAAAGCTGTTGACCTTGCAAGGAGTGACTGGGCTGAGAATGTGGAGGATGCCTTCCGCTATGATCAGATGGTTCTTGCTACTACAACCTATAACATGGACATTTTCCCGTTTATGCGTCAGTTCATCGACCATCTGACAGAGAGGAATTACCAGAACCGAAAGGTAGCTCTCATTGAGAACGGCACCTGGGCACCGGCAGCTCTGAAGGTTATGAGGGAGATGCTTTCAAAGTGCAAGAACGTCGTTGAAACCGAGACATCGGTCACCATCAAATCTGCAATGACCGATGAGAACAAGGCCGCTCTGGATAAGATGGCAGAGGAGCTCTTGGCAGCATACAAATAATTATTACTATCCAGCATTCCAGATTTTTATGTGATCGGTACTGCTGGTCGCAGCATGTATATTTATCATCAATCTTATAAAAGCAGTTGAAAAGAGGAAGCCTCCAACACAGGCTTCCTTTTACATTACATTGAAAGTCGGCCCCCGCGAAGCGGGTGGCCATATAGGGATGCACGTGCGGTGCTATGCGGGTTTATATCCCATATTCGATAGTTTTTTAATTCGTACCTCGTTACTCCATGACACATTTATTGCCATTTTGACATATCCCTGGGCGTTATCCTATGAGTTTTGTTTCAATTTGTTACATTTTCGGAAAAAACATGTTACAGAATTGAAAATATGATATTTATTACGTATCATGATTTGGTAGGACTCTATGTACTGACGTTTACCTTGACAGTGACATGATCGCAAGCAGTCAGGATAACGGCGCTAAAGAAGGTGAAGGAGGTATTATATGCAGCTAAACATGGAGACAGACTACGCGATCCGCTGTCTGATGTATTTAGCGAGGTGTGAGGAATCCACCAGCTCTTTGGAGATTGGAAATGCTCTGATGCTGAACAGGAATTATGTGCAGAAGATACTCAGGAAGCTGAGAAATGCGGGCTTGCTGACAGTCACGAGAGGCAGCCTTGGGGGTTACATGCTCGCGCGCCCGGCAAGTACAATAAGCATGAGGGAAGTCCTCGGCATTCTCGAGGACACTATGATGATAAGCCGCTGCCTGGAACCGGATACATATTGCAGCATAAGGTGGGCGGGGCATTGCGGTGCAAGAGCTTTTTTCTGTGAGCTGCAAAATGCCCTTGACGAGTGCAGCGAATCGATAAGCCTTGAAGATCTGGTCAGCGCGAAATACTCTGGGCAGCTGAGATTTCCGGGGGACATCTTCTCCTTTATTCGCTCCAGAAGCAATAGGGATTATATCGATGCCTTAGAGGACAGCTTCCGAATGGAAGAGGCGTTCATGTGCCAGAAAGTCGCGGAAGAGAAAGGGGTGTATGAATCTGGAGAGAAGGGATTGCATGAATCGGAAGATGTGAGCAGGATGACCGATTCTGACGGACCGGAAGATGACGATGATCAAGTGCCTGAAGATGGCTTGAGCGATAAGCGATGATTTGTCAGTACCCTGCAATTGCATGATTTAACATGGTCTAATAAGAAGAATCTCCGCAAACAGAAAAGGGATACAGAGGCTGCCGTAAAGGGTCGTCGGAATGAGGGCAAGCAGCAAATATTTGACAGCGATAAGAGCATAGTGATCACAAAAATGAGAAGCTGAAAGCGGATTCGTGATGCTTGATACGGCATTAGACCGTTCATACATTACGTATCAGCAGGGATCTGATAGCTGCAAGACTGGATTTCATTTATACGGGATTAATAAGGGTGGAGATAAATATAGCTATCAGATAGCAGATAAACGAAATCAGATGAATACGATGGTGAGTTTTTTGAGCGAGAAGAATATGATTTATTTGACATACACAACAATAAAACGTAAGAATGAATATAAGCGTAAATCGATTGACATAGCAGGAATGATATGTGGGCGGAGAGGATCTTCGATCAAGCAATAACGAGATGCAACAGAGTACAGGAGTCATGCAATACGGGAGATGAATGCAGCAGTAGATCATGAACGGGATGGCAAAGAGCTTATTTGTTCAGAAAAGGATGTAGAAAATAGTGAGACAGACCGCATCGTCAGGCTGTGTGAGGGGTTGTGAGTTACGTCATAATCAGGAACATTTCCATAAACGGTGCGGTTTTTTGTTTATTGCAATATTCTTTTTAGATAATTCATGATATAATGAAGAGCATGAAGTCAAGCGATCCATGAAGCTTATAAAGTATGGTCGTGCCAAACCTGGCATGTAGGCTTACTGCGGCAGTTACAACGATTTTTTGATAAGATGAATGAGTCCGATGTCTGCTGATCAATAGCTATCTGAAGTCTTATTATGATCTGAGGTTATGAAATGACTGTCTCAAAAAGACCCTCACCTAATGACTATCTCAAAAAGACCGTCTCAAAATGGCCTTCTTAACAATGGCTGTCTCGCAATTTTAATCCTGAGATTCCTGAATAGTAATCTGTTTTGATTGAATCAGAAGACAAATCGTGTTATAAATATATGAGTTGTCTTCAGGGAGATCAATATATGATGAGAGAAGGAAACAAGGAGCTGCATCATATCCTGCTGCTTGTCCTGGGTTCGATAATATGGGGCGCGGCATTTGTCGCGCAATCAGTCGGCGCGGAACATGTGGGACCGCTGACATTTTTGAGCATAAGGAGCTGGCTGGGTGCGTTTTCGTTGATACCTGTTATAATGGTGATGGACCGCCGCAAGGGCAAGAAAACTGCGAGCGGCGATCCTGTGGGGGTTCATGAGAAGGAACAGTCAGCCTCGTCGGGTCTTGAGACTAAGAGCATCCCTTCGCTACACAGGTTCAAGGAGCCATTGATGGGAGGCCTGCTCTGCGGCACCTTGCTTTTTGTGGCAAGCCTGCTGCAGCAAGCAGGAATCGCTTATACAACAACAGCCAAGGCAGGCTTCATCACGGCATTGTATGTGGTATTCGTCCCTGTCCTGTCTCTCGTCGTCGGACTCAAGTCCACCTGGAAGACATGGGTGTGCATGGTGATGAGCGTTGTAGGACTTTATCTCTTGTGCATGACCGGCGGAAGTGCCTTCGGCAGGGGTGATTTGCTGATTCTGCTGTGTGCCTTCGCCTTCAGCTTCCAGATAATGAGCATCAATCATTTTGTCAAGAAGACGGAAGGCATCCTGCTCGCGGAATTTGAGTTTCTTGTGGAAGCACTGCTAGCGACTCTTCTTATGCTGTTCTTCGAGACAGTCACCTTCAAGGACATTATAGCCGCGGCCCCGGCACTTCTTTATGCCGGCTTTTTGAGCAGCGGCGTCGGCTACACGCTTCAGATAGTCGGTCAGGAAGGTGTGAATCCGTCCGTAGCCAGCCTGGTTATGAGTCTTGAAAGCGTGTTCAGTGCCTTGGCGGGATGGATAATCCTCGGCCAGAGCATGACTTTGAGAGAGATAGCTGGCTGCCTGATAATGTTTGCCGCCATAGTGCTGTCTCAGATATGATATAGTGCTTATTGACAGTCGGGATAAGATATGGTCTCCCGACCCAATAAATATAGATAAACAGAGGAATAAAATATGCTGGAAAAAAAAGATGACATGAATGGAGGAAGAGCCAGAAGGATCCGTGAGAGGCATAGGCGGAGAACCATGTGGGAGAGGTATGCCCTGGTCACGGTTGTGGGCGTGCTTGCGGTGGCAGCCGTCATACTTGCCCTGAAGCTTGTGACCTCCGGCAATTCGGAAGGCAAAAAGAACGATAATTCACAGCTCTTAACCTCAGTCGAAAACACCGGGGCTGTTGAGACGGAGGCCTCAGGCAATGGGAACGTGTCAGATGACCAAGGGACAGGCACTGTGATCTCGTCTTCAGAACCTCAGACAGACTCGGCAGTGGCTTCAGCTATAGAGGAAGCAAAGAGGCTGGCCGCCTCCTATGATTATGACGAAGCTGTTTCCAGACTGGAGTCAATTAGATCCAAGGACGAATCAGGTGAGGTCGAAAAGCTCCTTGCTGAGATAGCTGATGTGAAGAAAACTCTGGTGGATGCTGACATAACTGCCATTCCCCATATTTTCTTCCATTCTCTTATCGTTGACACTTCCCTGGCTTTCCATAACGACAAAGCAAGGGGCGAGGACTATAACAGGGTCATGACGACTGTCGACGAGTTTAACAAGATGATGCAGCAGATGTATGACAAAGACTACGTGCTCGTGAGCCTTCACCAGATGGCTCAGTACACAGAGACAGCTGATGGCACCGGGAAGATGACAGCAGGTAAGATCAGTCTCCCTCCGGGAAAGAAACCCTTCGTCCTTTCCCTTGATGACATGTCTTACTACGCCTATATGATGCCCGATGGTTTTGCGACGAAGCTTATTATAGATTCTGACGGCCGCCTCACCAATGAGATGGAGAAGAATGACGGCACGAAGGTTTATGGGAGCTATGATGTGGTGCCGCTCCTGGATGATTTTGTGGAGCTTCACCCCGACTTTTCTTATCGAGGCGCAAAAGGTGCCATCGCCCTGACCGGCTATGACGGAGTTTTTGGATATCGCACGGATCAGGATTATTACCTCAAGGAACACCTTCTGTCAAATCAGCAGGAATGGCTCGACAAGCATCCTGATTTTGACTATGAGAAGGACATAGCGGAGGCAAAAAAGGTCGCCAGTGCACTTCGTGAAGACGGATGGGAGCTTGCCACTCACAGCTGGGGGCACAGGGATATGAAGGAAAACTCCATGGAGAAGTTCATAATTGACATGGAGAAATGGATTGACCGAGTAGAGACTATCATCGGTGAGACGGACATAGTCATCTATCCTTTTGGTACTGATGTCGGAAGCGTGTCCAAGTATACCATGGACAATGAGAAATATGCCTGGCTTCATAAGCACGGCTTCCATTATTTCTGCAACGTTGATTCTAACCAGCCCTGGGTGCAGCTTGGCGACAACTATCTGCGTCAAGGCAGGATAGACGCTGACGGATATATGATGTATTATCACCCCGGAAAGCTCTCGCAGTTCTTTGATGTGTCATATGTATTTGATGACTCAAGACCGCTGCCGGTCCCGGAATACTGATTGATATGAAAGCCTAAAAGACAGCCGCTCACCTCATGATGTTCGGCTGTCTTTTACGAATTAAAACAAGATAAATACAAGATAAATATAATAATAATCCCATTTTTATTAGTATTGTAATCTGATTCACTTTGTGTTATTATACATCATCTAATTTGTGTTAAGCCCCAAATCCATTTTTATTTCCCTTGATCCACAAACCTATACGGATATTCGTCTTTAAGTGTAATCTATGTTATTAAACGGCTGATCAATAATATCAGGATAACTATTCATCCCCCAGACTCGTGATGCTTCGCATCCCTCGTTGCGGTGCGGTCAGAGGCGCTGCGCGCCTTGTCCGCCCCAAGATAACTGTTATAATACGTCCGAAGTACAAGCACTTCGTCCTGTATTCTGACAGTTATCTTAGGGTGCTGAATAATTACATATCAGGAAGGTGTATCAATGAATGAGAAAACATCCCATGTAAGACATTTGGACATAATGTCAGGAATACTAAGACGCTGCCTACTTCGCGTGCTTCTGTCGCTTATGGTAATGATGCAGGCAGTTTGCCCTGTTTCTGCATCGGAGACCGTGCTGAATGCCTCGGGCGTTGAGAACAGGGCTGTTACGGTCGATCCTACGGGGCGCAGCGAGGGTTTTTCCGCAGTTCTCTACAACAATACGAACGGACTGCCTACCTCAGAGGCTAACGCCATCGCGGAGACCGGTGAAGGCTTTATCTGGATAGGCAGTTATGGGGGCCTGATCCGTTACGATGGCAATACCTTCGTGCGAATGGATTCTACTACTGGTCTCGGCAGTGTAAAGTGCCTGTATGTTGACCATCTGGACCGCCTGTGGGTCGGAACAAACGATAACGGCGTAGCAGTGATGGAGCGCGGAGAATTAAAGAAGTGGGGAAAACTCGACGGGATGAAATCAGCCCACACCCGTGCCATCGCCGAGGACGATAAGGGTACGATATATGTTGCCACTACCTGTGGGATCACTATGATCGATCCGAATGGAAATCTCAGTATGATGGAGGATGAGACCATCGCTGAGGCGAATATGCGTGATATTCGGATGGGGAGTGATGGTATCCTATATGGACTTAGCAATTTCGGAGACCTGATGAAGATTCAGGATGGCAAGCTTCTTAGTTTCATCAGTATCGATGACAATCCCGCAAAAGGCGCGGGTTCAATTCTTCCCGATCCGGCAGAACCGGGCAAGATATATTTTGAGGGGGCTGATTTCAACTTTTATCACGCTGCCTATGGTGAGACGCTCACCGATATGGAGACGATCGATATTCAGCCTTTGAGCTATATCCAGGAGATAGAATACATAGACGGCAAGGTCTGGCTCTGCTCTGCTTATGGCATAGGGGTGCTTGACGGCGAAGAGTTCCATATGCTTGAAAACCTGCCGATGAACAACAATGTCGGCCATGTGATGACGGACTATATGGGCAATCTCTGGTTTACCTCCACTCGCCAGGGCGTTATGAAGGTGGTGCCGAACCGATTCTCGAATCTGTTTGATCGCTATGGTCTGCCGGAAACAGTTGTCAATTCTACATGCATGTGCGAGGGAAAGCTGTTCGTCGGAACTGATTCTGGGTTGATCGTTCTTGACAAAAACGGTCTTGTTTCCGATATCCCTCTGACGAGAGCGGAAACTATCTCCGGTGTTGACATGGAGGCTGATGATCTTATCAAGCTGTTGGACGGTGTGCGCATCCGCTCCATAATCCGGGACAGCATGGGGCGGCTCTGGATCTCCACTTGGCGAAAGTATGGTCTGCTGCGCTATGACGGGGGCATTCTGACCGCGTTTTCACAGAGTGATGGTTCGATATCCAACAGTATGCGCGCCGTCTGCGAACGAGATGACGGTACGATACTTGTCGCTCTCACCGGAGGGGTGAACGTGATCAGGAACGACCGCATAATAGCCTCATATGGTGAAGCTGACGGCATCACACATACAGAGAGTCTCTGTGTCGAGGAAGGTACGGACGGCGAAATCTTACTTGGCAGCAATGGCGGCGGTCTTTATATTATAAATAAATCCGGCAATGTACGGAACATCAATGTGGAAGACGGACTTCCCTCCGATATAGTTATGCGCCTTAAGCGGGATCCAAAGCGTGACGTGATCTGGATCATCACCAGCAGCGCGATTGCCTATATGACTCCCGACTATCAGGTGTCAACGGTGGAGAAATTCCCCTATACGAATAACTTCGATCTTTTTGAAAATGATAAGGGCGATATGTGGGTACTGTCAAGCAACGGTATCTATGTTGTGCCTACAGAGGAGCTGCTTGCTAACGATGAGATCAAGCCTGTTTATTACAGCATCGCCAATGGCCTGCCTTGTATTACGACCGCTAATTCTTACAGCGAGCTGACAGAGGATGGAGTACTGTACATAGCAGGAAGTACGGGCATATGCAAGGTCAACATAAATATAACCCATGAAAACATCAATGACATGAAGGTGTCGGTGCCTTTCATAGAGACGGACAAGAAACGTGTCTATCCTGATGAGGATGGAAGCTTTACGATCCCCTCCGATGTGCAGAAGCTGACCATATACAGCTATATTTTCAGTTATTCTCTGAGCAACCCGCAGGTGAGTTATAAACTGGAAGGTTTAGAGACGAAGAGTACCACGGTCAGCAGAAGCGAGCTGCAGCCACAGGATTACACCAATCTGCGCGGAGGCACATATTATTATGTGATCCAGCTTCACGATTCCATGGGACGCGACAACAAAGATGTGTCCGTTCGGATCGTCAAGGAGAAAGCCTTCTATGAACAGACCTGGTTCTTTATCGGTATTCTGCTGTCAGCATTTTTGCTCATTGCCGTTGTCGTACGGTGGTTCGTCAGATGGAAGACCTATAAGCTGGAAAAGAAGCAGCAGGAGAATATGACCTTTATCCGTGAGATCACTGAAGCCTTCGCGAAGGTCATCGATATGAAGGACAAGTATACCAACGGCCATTCCTCCAGAGTCGCCCAGTACACGGCCAGGCTGGCGGAGGAGCTGGGCTATGACAAGGAAACCGTGGAGAAATACTACCGCATAGCCCTGCTGCATGATATAGGAAAGATCGGCGTGCCGCCTGAGGTGCTGAACAAGAACGGTAAGCTGACGGATGAGGAATATGAAACAATTAAGTCACATACGTCACAGGGCTATGAGGCACTCAAGGAGATCAGCATCATGCCCGAATTGTCCATCGGAGCACAGGCGCACCACGAACGTCCGGACGGCCGCGGATATCCTAATCACTTGAAGGGGGATGAGATCCCCCGTGTGGCTCAGATAATAGCAGTGGCAGACTGTTTTGACGCCATGTACTCAAACCGTCCATATCGCAAACGCATGAACTTTGATAAGGCTGTGTCCATCATCCGTGAGGTATCAGGCACACAGCTTACGCCGGACGTGGTGGACGCGTTTCTGCGGCTGGTGGAACGGGGGGAGTTCCGCGCCCCGGATGACCATGGCGGCGGCAGCACGGAGAACATCGAAAACATACGGAAAAAAACAGAGGAAGGCTGAGACAGGCACATTCTCCGATATGATTCTTGTATCGCGTGTTTAAAGCATGTTTTTCTTCCGTATGGGACAGGAGAGAACAGGAACCAGGACGGTCTTTCCATCCTGGTTCCTGCATTTTTCATTAAAGAGGCATCACTACTTCTTCGGTATTGGTTTCTGCTTTAGTATTGGATTCGGACTTAGTTCCGCTTGTGTTTCCGCGCCGATGTTTTCCGGAGGCGTTCTGTGTTTCCGCCCCAGGAGCATCAGTCGCCTGCTGCTGAGCAGAAGCACTGCCGGATGAGCGTCCTGGCTTCTCGGCCTGTTCTCCATCGACAAATGCCTTACGTCCTCGGCGTTCTGCCATGGCATCTTCTGACACCGCCTCCGCACTCTTCTCGATCACAACGCCGGTTTCAGCGTTTATCTGATAGGAATATTTTTGACCATTATAGATGAAACCTATCTTGTAAATAACTGTACCGTCATCAAGCTGGGAGATCCGTGCTTTAACCTTTATCGTCTGTTCCTCGGTCACACCGGCATCGGCTAGAGCAGACGCTTTAGCCGCAGCTTTACCGATGGCATTTTCCGGCTCGTTGACCTCCTGCTTACTGCCGTGTTTGCCGTGACGGCATCCTTTGCGCGTCTCATTAATTGTGGTCTCGATGCTTGAGGCATCTGAGCTGCCGTCATCTACAGGCTCAGAAGCCGAAACGTAGGTCGCAAACGTGGAGACGGATAGGACGACGAACAATGCAAGCGCTAACATTTTCTTGCTTTTCATAGACTGTCACTCCTTTTTTGATTTTTTGCGGTTGATTTTCATCCGCTGCTGTCATGATATCAGCGTGTCGATGAAAAATCTCCGTCAAGCAGCGGCAGAATTTACGAATATTTCACGAACGCATCGTATGTATTGCGGGAGATTAAGGCTCTCGCAAGATTGCTTTTCTAAATTCAGATTGATAGAATATACTAAGAAATGAAAAAGGTAAAATACGGTATGGGTGGAATGATTATAAATATGGGAGGATGCTTATATGGCAAATGAAACAAAGCACATATATGTCGCTGATGATGATGACAATATTCGTCAGATCGTTAAGTCCTTTCTTGAGAGTGATGGATTTCAGGTAGAAGATTTCCCGACAGGGAATCTGTTATTGGAACGTTTTAAGCAAAGTCCTTGTGATCTGGCAATCCTTGATGTTATGATGCCAGGCATGGATGGCTTCGCTGTCTGCACACAGCTGCGCAAGATGAGTACAGTACCGATTATAATGCTGACAGCACGTGACTCTGAGAATGATTACGCGATGGGGCTGGGATTAGGCAGCGATGACTATATCACCAAGCCTTTTTCAGCTATGGCATTGCTTATGCGGATACGTGCCATATTTCGCCGCATTGATTTTGAAAGCAGAAAGCACGCCGCGAATGAGAGCACGGCTGTTTCTGTCGGCGATCTGACGTTAGACGATGTAAGCCGCCATATTTTAAAAAAGGGACAGCCTCTGGCACTAACACCAACTGAATATGGTGTTTTGAGGTATCTGATGCTGCATGATGGACAGGCGGTCTCGCGAGAGGATTTACTGAACGCGGTCTGGGGATTCGAGACCGCCGTGGAAACTCGTGCCACTGATGATACTGTACGGCGGCTGAGGAAAAAGCTCGATGGCAGCAGCATGAATATATCAGCGGTATGGGGTTATGGCTTCAGATTGGAGAAAAACTCATGAGACGGCAGCTGCGCATACGTACACGGGTTCTTTTAACGCTGATAGGCCTGACAACGGCTATTCTTCTGGCAGTCGGACTGGCATTCAACCTGACAGTCAGAGGGACCATACGCAGCCGTGTCACGTCCCAGCTCGCCTCCGTATCTGAGAGCGCCTCCTTCGACAGGAGGGGCATGCGTGGGCAGCACCAAAAACGATCGGATGAACGTCCGGACAGGCTCATTGGTTCCATGGGCAGCGCCGCGGTTTTGGATAAGGATGGGAGTCTGATTTCTGTTTTACGCGGGGATGAGGACGCCGCGAGGTCATTAGCAGATTCTCTCGGCATCATCGATCTTGACAGCAGTGTTAAATATAAGATGATTTCGGTCGGCGAAGACCAATACGCTGTGTCTATATCCGATGATCCGGTGCAAAAGGATTATTATCTTGTTTCCTTTGTTGATGTTACGGCAATCCTTGCCTTTGCCTCCAGGGTAAATACTGTTTTGTTGGTAATTATCCTCTCCGCGATTTTGCTCTCAGTTTTACTGAGCCGCCATTTCGCAAAGGCTTTTGCCGAACCGGTACAGGAGCTGTCTGCTTTTGCTCATGAGATTGGAGACGGGAACTTTAATACACGTGACCTATGCTTTCGCGACGTAGAGTTTACTGAACTCGCAAGCTCTATGAACCATATGGCTTCGCAGCTGCAGGAAGCAAAGCAAAAACAAGAAACATTTTTTCAAAATGTGTCCCATGAATTGCGCACACCGCTCACGTCTATCCGCGGAAACGCGGAAGGTAGTGTTTATGGTATTATGGAGAGTCAGAGCGCGGCGAGAGTCATTCTTGAGGAGTCTGATAAGCTCGGGGGTATGGTGGAGGACATCCTTTATCTCTCACGGATAGGAAAAGAAGCACCGAAGGCCGTGACCGAACCGTTGGATCTTCGTGACGTTCTGTCACTTTGCGTAAGTGAGCAGCATGCGGAGGCAGAAAGAAAAGGCATCTTGTTTAGATTTGGTTTCGCGAAAGAGCCTGTGATCCTGAACATTCGCGAGCAGGATGCCCAGAGGCTCTTCGGAAACCTGATATCAAACGCTATCCGCTATGCAAAAGCTGAGGTGAGACTGGACTGCCTGACAGATAACGATCATATCCTTGTCCGCATCGCGGATGACGGACCTGGTATCACATCTGAAGACATGCCTCACATATTCGATCGTTTCTATAAGGGAGAGGGCGGAAAACATGGTATCGGACTTGCAATCGCAAAATCAGTCGCGGAAGCCTATCACGGGGAGCTGACCGCCTTCAATGATGGGGGAGCAGTCTTTGAGATAAGATTCCATGGGTGATCTCCGTTTCATAAAAGCCTCAAGCAAATATCTTTATCTTTTCGTATGGTTTTCGTATATTTCGACGGTGCTTTTCGGGGAAATACTTTTCTTAACGAGTTATACTTGCGCAGTAAACAGAACCTGAATTCTATCTGAGAGGAGTATTTCACTATGAAATTCAGAAACATAATGCTTTTACCGATCGTTCTTAGCGCGTCAGTTTTTTTGACAGGCTGTTCTATGCAGCACGCGTCAGCGGCTTCTGTTTCCGCTGCAGGCGCTAAAACATATGAAAACTATATGAACATATCAACCGAAAAAACGGATGAGCCAACAGAGAACGCGAATGGATCAAACGAGGGTACCTTTGCATCGACAGGGAGCGTGAATGGATCAAACGCAGGTACGTATGCGTCGGGCGAGTCAGACATATACAGCGCGGCTTTCTCGGCTCGTGACCTATCAGGGGAGTATGATCCAGACGAGGCGATTACTATTCAGATGAACGGCTCAGGCGCGAGCTGTGACGGAACCGGCGTGAACATTTCAGGCTCAAATATAATAATAACATCGGGCGGCACCTATATTCTTACCGGCAATTTGAAAGGCAGCATCATCGTTGACGCGGGTAAGGAAGATAAGGTACAGCTGGTTTTAAACGGCTCGACGATATATTCCGCCGATTTTGCCGCTATCTATGTCAGGCAAGCTGATAAGGTATTTGTGACGCTTTTGGAAGGTTCTGTAAACAGCCTCTCCAATGGGGGCAGATTTACTCAGATCGATGACAATGACGTGGATGCGGTGGTTTTCTCTAAGGATGACATTACATTCAACGGCAGCGGCAAACTGGATATAAGCTCTCCGGCAGGACACGGCATCTCCGGCAAGTATGAGGTCACGATAACGGAAGGCAGCTATGAAATTTCTGCCGCGAACCACGCGATTCGCGCAAAGGATAGCCTCGCCATCGCGGACGGCATCTTTGCCATAGCTGCGGGGGAGGATGGACTCCATGCAGAAAACGGCGATGATGACACCCTTGGCAATATTTACATCGCTGACGGTGATTATTCAATTGAAGCCGCGGATGATGCCGTCCATGCCACTGCATTGCTTCAGATCGACGGCGGAACGTTCGATATTACGGCAGCAGAAGGATTGGAAGCGACTTATATCCGCATCAATGAAGGCACCGTAAGTATTTCCGCTTCAGATGACGGGATCAATGCCGCGTTTAAATCATCCGCCTATACTCCGGCTGTTGAAATAAATGGCGGAGTTATCACCATAGTAATGGGCGCAGGCGATACTGACGGCATTGACTCCAACGGTATGCTTTATATTAACGGAGGTACTATAGATGTGACTGCTCAATCCGCCTTTGATTACGATGGTGCTGCCCAGTACAACGGAGGCACGCTTATTATCAATGGTCAGCAGGTCGGTTCCATACCTAATCAGATGATGGGAGGGAACGGCGGCATGAAGCGCGGCAACAGCGGCAGGATGGGCTTTAGGGGCAATATGAGTAACAGCGGTTTTAGATGAACAGATTCCATGCGGCACGAAGCACACGGCTCCGGTAACCGCCTCTATCATCAACTCGATTGAACCTGTCTTGAATCCTATTTTGGCTGCGTTTTTCTGTGGAAAATCTTTTAAGGCGGCTCTCTTTTATAGGTGCGGTTATTGTATTGCGCGGAATTCTTTATTATAATCTGATTACAGAGCCAAAAGTATAGTTGTCTCAGTCATGCTTGCTTTGACGCGAACAGCTTTGCTCTTTGCACGCCTTTAAACCTACATGCCAGGTTTGGCACAACCATACTTTATAAGTCCCCGCGTGGCTCCGTGCTTCGCAGGGGGCCGA
>CACXUY010000034.1 GCA_902770965.1 uncultured Lachnospiraceae bacterium
TAGGGGCATCTTCCTGCTGCGAGTGAAATCAGTCTTTGGATTCTTGCAGAACAGATGTCGGACATTGTTCACCTCGGAAATGCAATCTGTAAGTGTCTGCTTCAGTTTAGAAGCGTAATTATCAGTCATTTTGCGACCTCCTTGAAAGTATATTTACAATCAAGGCACCGCAACATATTTTGACTGATTTATCAAGTATTTTTTTGTAACAATTTTTATGCATTTTTCATATAAAAAACGGCTCTCTTTATCATAGAAAGCCGTATGTTTCAGAGTGGGTTATGCCTTAACTTAATGGCATTGATATAACCTCCTTCTTCAATTCAGTTCAACATGTGCACTTACAATAGTCTTTCGTTCAATTACGTCCCGCTGATCTAATTTTTCTCCGTCAGCCAGAGAGGCGGCATCCAGAACATAGATATCCAGCCTTTTTCCTATGAGATTCCCCGGGATTCTTGTCACGCCATCGGTATCAGCATATGCCCCGGACAAACCTATGTTCATATCAGGCGAAACATCACTGTATACCTCTACCACATATCTTACCGTCCCTTTATAGATATCAGGATACGATGTATACACTGTTGCCATAACCGGCGACACGACAACCTTGTCGATGGAATGCCCTTCATTCTCAAGATTTATCTCATATGTTTCCAGTTTATCTTTATCGTTGTGTACTTCTACATCAAAAACCCACTCCCCCCTCTCTTGAACACCGTCAAATAACCCGACTGAATCTATGCTGACGTGCAATTTGAAGTCCGAGATTATGTCTTCTTCCTCCAGATAGTATGTCTCCATACCCACAAAAGTTCTCTCATCCGGGAAATCACCTTCCAAACCCGCAATGCCCGTATCCTTGTAGAGCAGATCATGCCTTATTCCATCGCACATGATATAACTGTCTGCGTGGTAATCCAGCTGCTTCATGTGATAATCCGTTCTCTCCAGTTCATCCTGGAACTTATCGTTTTCAATCACATACGAGACATACAGGTTGATCCCATCAAAAAAAACCTCTGACATGGTGATCGATATGCCGTTGTTCTCTGCTTTGTCACCCACCTTGTAAGCATATTTTGAATAAAGTCCAGAGAAATCAAGGTTGTCCTGCACGTATGCAAAAGCACTGCCGACAAAAGGCAGGTTCCTGGCAAGCACCGGCGAACCGATATTGACGGCAGTCAGCACTGATGCTATGACCGCAAAAAGGGCTGTAACAACTTTACGCTGCCGCCGCCTCCTCTTTATCTCGTTCTCCTTTATCCTCCGCAGAACGCTTTCAGCCATCTCTTCATATGTCTTCATATGATATGCCCTCCGATTCAAGTTCTTTTTTTAATGCTATCCTCGAACGGTATACCAATGTATCTATGGCATGTACGTTCTTTTGCATAATATGCGCACATTCCTCATGGTCGAGATCCTCGAAGTATATCAGCCACAATATCTGCCTGTATACCGGTTTCAGCCTCCTCATGGCATTATGGATCGTCATGTCCCTTTCTTTACAGATATATTTTTCTTCAAGAAGACACTCATCATCACTAATGTCTTGAAAATTGTCTGGAATATCGAAAGCATCTATATTCCCTAATAACAGCTCTGGCGTTCTTGCCTTCTTCCGCAAATAGTCGATCGCAAGATTTCGCCCGATTGTGTACAGCCATGCCTTAAAAGATCCTTTGCCCTTATCCTTCGGTTTCTTCGTCCCTAAAAGCACAAATGTATCTTCGGTCAGCTCCTCCGCCGTCAAGGCATCACCCACTATCTTTGACAGAAACAATATAAGTCCATCTTTGTATTCCATGATTATCTCTACCAAACCGCTTTCATCACCGTACTGCCTGAAAAGACGGTAGCTTATTGTCCCATTTTCTGGACCTGTCTCGGTTTTAATACGGCTGAAACTGACATCCGTCTTGCCTGTGGCCGGAACCTCAGCGCTATCCAATGACATCTTGTTACTCATGCCTCCCCCCATAACCCAGCCCTTTGTATTACACGATCCATGCTGTCTGCCTGACCATTGTCATCACGCCAGCATCCATCTCGCATACCGTGTCACAGAGTTCATCTATATCCGCCTGATTGTGGCTTGCCAACAGTATCGTCTTCTTCCTGTCACGGAGTCCCCGAATAAGTTCCCTCATCTCCTTAACGCCATGCCTGTCCAGGCCATTGAATGGCTCGTCGAGAATCAATATTGACGGATCTTCCATTATTGCCTGCGCTATTCCTAGCCTCTGTCTCATTCCGAGCGAATACTTTCCGACTGGCTTAAGTGAATCCGGGTCAAGCCCCACCTTCTTAATCGTCCTTCGGATTGTCGCCCTGTCAATCTGACGTCTTAGCGAAGCAAGTATCTCCAGATTCCTCATGCCGCTGATATTCGGAAGGAATCCGGGAGTCTCGATAATGATGCCAATATCCGGAGGGAAATCCATGTCCCTGCCAACCTGCCGGTAATGGACATAGACTCTCCCTGACGTGGGCTGAAGGAAACCGCAGATGCATTTCATCATGACGGTCTTGCCGCTCCCATTGTTTCCGACGATCCCATGTATCTTCCCTTCTTCAAATTCACGGGTGATATGATCAAGGACCGTATCTTCGCCAAAGACCTTCGTTAGTTCTTCAATTCTGATTGCAGGATTTGCCAATTTCCGATCTCCTTCACGCACTATTCTATCTGTCCTTTTTAACCGTCCTTACTTATTACACGATCACAGCTGCCAGAACCTCACACTTTTTCATAAAAAAAAGTCAGTACCACCAGCCTTGCTGGTGGTTTGCGATAGCCCCTCCGGGGCAAGTTGTGATTCCGCCTAAAGGCGGTCTAGCAAACCGATCATCATGTTACTGGTGGCCGCTTGAAAGCGGCATTACCGTTATCTAAGTTCTCCCTCAAGCCGATCTCGTTCGTATTGTTCGGCTATATATTTCTTTATATGTCGATGGGGACGGTTCTTGGTGACACGCAATACAGAGGAATCTATCTACAGAGCAGGACATAAACTGTACGTACGTATGACGCTGACGGTCTCCGCCTGTCTAAGATGATAGGCAACAGTGGGAAGAAGCACTGCCATGGCAAAAGTAGGCCAATCTGCATGGCAAATGTCATGGATGGCATTGCCTTTGACAGTTATTGCATCCATTATGATGCCGAAGGGAATCCTGCATTCATTTCCCGCACTGTCAATAACGCAGTGTCAATTGGGATATCAGGGAGGGATTTGCATACCTTAAGAACATACAGGGCGACAACATCAGGCTCGTGAACGAGTCCGATGCTGTCGCCCTGCGGTATTGCTATGAATCATGGGGTACAATGATCATATGGCGAACCGATTTCTTAACTTAACGCCATTGGGACGGTCTCCGTCGACACCTTGACAGACACGGACACGCAAGTGTCAACGAGAACCGTCCCCATTGGCATTGATGCCATACTCTTTGCACAGTTCCATAAACTCAACGGAGTTGGCAAAGCCTTTGAAAATGGCGTTCCTGCCCACGCCGCGCTCAAGCTGTGCGACCCAATCCTCCATGCCCTTGCTGTCAGGTTCCCTTCCAAGAATTGACTTGTATAACAGGGTCACGTACTCTGTGTTAGGCAGATCCCTCTGTCTTAGCTCCTTTGACTCCACAAAGCCACTTGCGACCTGGCTTCCGGTCTGTTCTTTTTCTATCAGCAGCCTGCACCAGTATTCCAGACCCTGAGGCTCCCCGGCTCTTCCGAGCAGAACCTGGTACAGCCTGTTGACGAAAGCAGTCACGCCGGCGTTTTTCTCACGGTAGGCACGGCTTCCTTCTTCGATGCAATTAATCCCATTATCTTTACAGTAATTTCCAAATTCAAGAGATTTCACAAATTGTATGATCACGATGTCCCTCGTGAGCCCCTTTTCCAACCACGAACGCCAGCTGTTTTTTCCTGTTTCGTCTGGTTTTCTTCCCAAAACAGCCTGATAGACTATATCGAGGAACACATCGTCCGAAAGGTTCTTAGCCTGGAACTCCTGACTGCCAAAGAACGACTTGACCAGCTTCTCAGCGCTGATTCCATCCGACAAAAGCCGGTCGACCCAGATCCTTGCCTCAGTTTCTTCCGCCTCCCTTGAAAGCACCTCACGGTACAGGCGTCGTACCAGGGCATCCGGATTTTTCCTCAGCGGTACGTCTATGTATGTATATACCAGCATGGGATTGGCGGCTTCCTTACTGAACGGCACGCAATCTATTATACAGCTCCTATTGTTTTGGGTGACTTCGCTTATCGACAGCAGATGATTCTCCGTCAGGTTCATGAATTCATCATGGGTTTCGATATGATCATATCTTTTAACCGGAAATGTATATGCGCCGCTGTCGATGTTGACAGCTTCAAGATAGGCATTCACTATGTCCTGTTCGCCTATGACGTCATATACATGTTTGTCATGGTCCATCTCATGGCTTGCCGCGTCGCATGATATGGCAAAAGAACCCGCATTGTCGGTCACTGCAAAGCCCAGACAACAGTTGTCTGCTTTGGAAATCAGCTTTACAAGAACGCCTGAGACCTTCTCTTCGGAATCCTGCCTTATGGAATCGGCATTGCTGTCGATCCATACCCTTCCGAGGATCTGGTCTGTAAAGCCGCCGGGATTCGGTACTTCATCGTAGTCCGAAAGGATTTTTTGTCCGTCCTTGTCACTCCCCGGTTCTGCCCCGCCAACAGATATGCCATATTTCAGATAGCCGTATGATTCCGAGCTGTAAATATGGCAGTGAATGATGGCATCCGTACCTTTATCAAGCCTTGTTATGCGGCAGGCGTCTCCATCAAAGGTGACCTCCGCGGCGCCTAGCCCATAGCAATCGAAGCCCTGATAGGTACACGAACCGGGATCTTCAACAAAGGAACAATAATCTATGGGTATTTGCTCCTGGCGCAGAAGCCCTTCTTTATCGTCTATATCCTCTTTCAGGGCGCTGATCTGCGCCACTGCCCGAACTGGTATGTCCGTCAATTCCTCTTCGCTGGTGTTGCTAACCAAGATATCGATATCCGCAGACCATCTGTCCGTATCATCATCATATTGCGCACTTACGCCTGCACATACAGCATAATCGTCAGCGGAAGCAGATGTGAACCTATCTTTAGTGAAAGCGTAAACTTCAGCGGCAAATCCACATGTCGTTAATGCAAGTACAACGACCAAAATGGCAAAGCTTCTGATCCTTCTCATTGGTAATACCTCATCTTTCAATTTTATGCATAAAGCAGATGTTATTATTTGCAAGGCTTCGGTCATGTTGTTTTTGCATCTGCTTATCACTGACCTATGACCAGCCCGCTTACCATGTTATAGTAGGCTGTCGAACTCGCAAATGAATTAAACATATTCTGTTAATGATACTTTTCCCAACTACCTCAGATCATATATATCATCACCTCGATTGAAACGACAATGTCAAGGGGCAATATCAAGGGGGACGGTTCTCGTTGACACGCAACAAAGAGGAATATATCTACAGGGCAGGTCATAAACTATACGTATGACGCATGGGGTATAATGGTCACATGGCGGACTGATTTTTTAACTAAACGCCATTGGGTTATTGATCAGTTATGGATAATGATGACGTTTCCCCCATATTCAACTCCATATGACTCACAAAGATTCTGGTATTCAGACGACCTAAGCAAACTCCCGAGGGTCGAATCTATATCTCCGCCAACCCCGCCATATTTATTGTCCAGTATCACCCAGTATTCGGGGAAATCCCAGGACTTGAATTCCTCCTCCGATATTTCTTTCTCTGCCATGGCCATGTACATGCCCGAAAGAGCTGCGTATAGCCCTTTATTCCTTTCGATGTCACAGAACTCATCTCCGGTGAAAAAAGCCCTTGCTATATCATGTCCATCGATCTCATGCCGAGCCAGGCTGCTGACCCAGCCGCGAAGTCCTGCTTCGTCCGCCTGCCGTCTCAGACCGTACTTGTAGAAACGGTTGACGAAGAAGGTCAGCTTCGTGTTCCTGTCGAGCACATCATCTGACTGATAGCTTCCCGGTTCAACGCCCATTCCAACGCAAAGGTTCCTCATCTCCTTCGAGTTCAGGAAGCCCTCAAGGATCTTCTTGCGGGTGCAGCCCTGCTCAAGGACTGACACCCATGCCGAAAGGCCATTCGCATCAGGCTCACGCCCGAAAATCGTGTGGTACATAGCCGTGACATACTCTTCGTAATTCAAGGGGTTCGCCTGAAACTCCGGGCTGTACACGAAGCCATAGACCACTTTCGAACCGGTCGCATAGCCTGTCAGCAGCGCATTCAGCCAATCATTCAGGCCTTTTTCATCCGGTTCACGTCCAAGGAAGTTCTCATACAGCCTTGTCAGGAAGTATTCTATGTCATCATGGATTTCAGGCTGTTCTGAGTAACCTCCTATATTGCTGGCAAGGCTTAGTATATGCCCGTCAAGGGCATCAACTGCGACCTGAAAAGCCAGATTATAGCCGAGGATTTCATTGTCCTCATATTCAATTTTCCAGGTCCAGGCTATGCGCTTCGCCCAAGCGATGCCGGCTTTCCTTCCTTCTGTATCAGGTTTGCCCAGCTTTGCATCCACATCCATGCCCTGATATTTTTTCGCAGCATATTCTTTTACGGCAGCTTTCGCCAAAGCCAGACTGTCCTCCTCTGAGATGAAATCACCGAAGGTGTACTCATCAATATTTGGATGACACAGCACAAGGCTCGTAAATGAGTCGTTCGGGTCAAAATGGAATACCGCTGCCGGGAATGACACGTCATTTTTATACAAGTCATAGGATACTGTCGTGCTCTGGTACGCTTTGATCCTTCTCTGATAAGAATCTTCAGGTTCGCTGCCATAGACCAGGGCCAAGGTCGCGTCAGTGTCAGCAAGCCCCTCTTCCTCGCTTAAGGTCCGCCTGTTTTCTGATAGGTTCATCACCGAAATAAGCTTCCCGGTCTTAGCGTCAAAATAAAACTTATAATCATCATACCAATACAGTAACTGCCCGGCAGAGCCTTTATCAATCGACCTTCCTGAAAAAACGACCTTCTCAGGTTCTGCCTCGCCGTCGCCCCATATCTCCATGAAGGCTGTCACCATCGCTTTTTTAGCGTCTGGTGATGCGTCGCCGCCCTCAGCAGGGGACAATCCACCTACATCAGCATAACACACTCCTGTGAACATCAAAATCAGGACACAGACTAAAGATACAAAAAGCTTCTTGTTCCTCATAACCATACCTCCTGTTCATATTATGATGCATTTCTGTTTTAATTGGTACATTTCAGCTCGCTTAGATAACTTGATTCATCTTTTTTCACCTCGCCACGCTTGCGATCATCTTCTGTATGCCCTCCATGCTCTGCTCTCTTGTGGTATAAAGAAAGAACCAGTATCCGTCTTTGCTCCAGCATGCTCTTGTGAACCCATTATCATCATGATGAAGCCATACCATGCATCCATCTACCCGTGCTGTGCCGTAATTATATGACGACAGGACATCCTCAGGCGGCTGCCTCATGGTCTGAGCCAGTATCACGGTATGCCCCAACCACTTGTACTGTATTTCCGACCAATATGTTATGCTTCGATAGATCACCTTATCCGGTTCAAAAGGCAGCCATCCGATGGCATATATAGGATGATGCACCGCTGAAGACAATTCTTCTAAAGAGCCATGTTCTGTCACTTTTCCATAATCTACATTCTCAGGCTCAACAGTCGGTCCCAGGCACTCCCACGGTGTCTTTGGTATGTCAGTGGGTGAAGCAGGTGGATGCGAATCACCGTGTATGTCGTCCTGAGCAGTTTCAGACGGCATTGTTTCATCTGATGACTTATCCCCCTGATGAATGGGAGCCAGGCTCTCATTCTCTTTATCCTTGTCATCTATTGCCGCACTTTCGAGAATTGTAAGCTCTGGCAAATCCTCACCGGGAGCCGCGTCGATAGATCGAGCTTCCCCGGCCATTTTATCGTCCTTTTCTGTTTCATTAATGCCGGACGTTTCATTAATGTCGGACATAGTATGCTTATGATTTTCGGTATCCAAGGCATCAGTGGGATGCTGTACGTGATCATTTTCATGATGATTCACAGGCTCACCCTGGCCGGCTGGCTCCGCTGCATCATGCGTCATCGGTTCGAGAGAAGGTTCATCGGCATATGTCTCATCGGAAGATTCTTTTGCTCCGCCATGGCCCTCATATCCATCGTCCTTGCTTCCTGTGTACTGCCTATTCTTATCTTCTTTTGTAAATAATGGAATATCTGCGCCCACGATTTCATTACTGTTGCCAGCCATGCTGCCTTTGACAACTACGCTACCGTTATCCCCTGCTATGGCACTATTTGCACCACTGCTGTATTCAGAGCTGTTACTAAAGTCTACGTCAGTATTATCCGGCGTGCTGCCTTCATCTTCACCGCTTTCCCTCGATGAATCAACTAATGAATTACCTGTCTTAATTTCTCCTTCGGATGAGTTCATATCCGATAATGCGGAGGTAAGATATATATCATCTCCGAAAGGTCTGTGCCAGCGCAGCAGCTTTGTCCCCGAAGCAATGAGGACAAATATTGCGGCACACGCTGCCATAGCTGCGACCGGATGACTAATAAAAACACGTACTTTTTTTGTATCCAGTACGGCTTCTTTTAAAATGACATCTTTTCTGTGCAATACATCGTTTATATCCTGTTCATCTATCCTATCCTGTCCATCTGCCTCATCCTGTACGCCTATTGCATCCTGTACACTTTTTCTTTTCTTGATGAGTTCTCCATACGCAACAGTTTCCGTACCCGAAAACCTCAATTCCACTTTGCCAAGAACCCGCTGCTTCATATCATCATCGACATGTATGCGTCCTGCTGCCCTGCGGTATTCATCAAAAATCTTATCTTCCTCCATACCAGTCCCCGTAACACCTGATTTCTCGCGTTCTGACCGGCTCATCCCAAATAATCCTTTCTGAGTAACTTTTTTAGGCGTTCACGCCCTCTTTTCAAATACGACCGTACAGTGGATGTTTTCATATCAAGGATCATCGCTATTTCTTCAGTCGAATAGCCTTCTTGATAATAAAGATGAATGGTCTCCCGACAAGGCATGGGTAACATGGCTACTGCCTCCCATATATAATCCAGCTCTTCATTGCTGTCAGCAGCTATATTTTCATGCAGCTCTTCTGTCTCTCGGACTTTGCGTCGGCGCAGCATATCCTTCGCAACATTCGCGGCGACCTTGAACATCCAGCATTTTTCTTGACGCATATCTGCAAATTTTGGCTTATTCTCAAGATAGCGGATAAGCGTTTCTTGCAGCACATCTTCCGCATCGTACAGATTGTGCATATGCGAAAAAGCAAAACGCAGTATGCCGTCTCCGTAACGGTCGAAAAGTTCCGCGGCAATGCTAGCCGCAGGTTCCTCCTCCGCATACCCATTTTCGATTCCAAATTCCATATAATCACCGATGATAAAAAATAGCAGATCGAAGATGTCTCGCTCAGTCCTATCTTTCTTGATTCATAATAGGAACCTGCTTGAATGCCAAGGCTGCGCAACTATGGCTTCAAAGCGAGACATCACAGGGGTTCAGCGTTCCCTCTTTACAAATATAACGCATCAAAACCAGAAAATGTTGCAGTAATAAAAATCTTTTTAATTGGCGATTTGGCTGTCTATATTCAGATAAAACTGCTGCTATGAACGTCTCAGAGCAGCTCTGAGCCACTCTGCCGGCAGGTACTGCATATGCAGCAGAAAGCTGCAAACTCGATGCGGATCTAATACGATCCTGGCGGGCCAAAGAGCATTAAGGCACAATATCTATTGACCGATTTTTTATTTATTGGTAAGATGATTCGGTGAGATTAATTGCACGATAATGATAAAAGGAGTGCTGTTTTCATGACACAGATACAAGACAAGGGAAAATCTATTATAAATAAAGCCATTGTCAATGAAGTCCGCCTGAAGGACAAGCTCATTGAAACCAATAAAAAAAGGATAGAAAAAAAGAAGGCGAACGCCGGTCTTCGCAAGAAATATGTCATGCCCATGACCTTCATGCTGTTCTTCTCTTTCTACGCCCTCACGGCAAATATTGTCTTTATATTGTGGGTGATGGTCAAGCATATCGTAAGGAAAAACGGTCTAAGCAAGAGGAAGAAAAGCCTGCTCGACAGCGTGGACGTGTTCAATATCCTCGCTTCATCTATTTTTCCGCAAAGCTCTCCCTCATACGTGAAGCTCGCCGGTAATATCAGCCGCTATCGCCTGAGGAGAAAACTCAAGAAGGAATTGAAGAAAAACAGCGAGTTTACTAAGACCACTTTCATAAGCAAAGCCTTCAGGCAGCTATCCAAACAGTAACTGTTAAAAATCATACAGGGTTCTTAAATCAAAAAAGGTAACTATTCAGCACTCAAGACTCGGAATGCTGCGCATCCCTCATTATGCTGACTAATTACATAAAAAAGAAGATCCCGAAACGATGGAAACCATACGTCCCAAGACCCTCCCCAGAGCGCGAGACGGGATTCGAACCCGCGGCCCCTACCTTGGCAAGGTAATGCTCCACCACTGAGCCACTCGCGCAGAACGTTTTTAACAAGCATGGGTATATTAGCACTTTATTAATGACATGTCAAGGACATTTTTAAAAATCATAGCCGCGTAATCGAAGCATAATCGAAGCCGACTATCTGTGATCGATACCGACGATCTGTGATCGAAGCCGCCAATCCGGCAAGGACCATCTCCTGTTCCTGCCCGATTGACGGCTTATAATGATCATTTTCTCACAATTGTTTTCTTATGATTATTTTCTCATCATAATTCTCTCATAGCGGTTATCTCATTATAATCTTATCATGCATCATGGATGAACCTGATGAATTATTATGACCGGCTTCTAAATGTCCATCACAGCAAGATAACGCCCTTGCTCTCGCACTCATCCACTGTATGCTTATCCCAGATAGACGACTGCACCTCGCCGACATGAGCCTTCTGTAAGAGCAGCATGCACAGCCTCGACTGGCCGATACCGCCCCCGATAGTCAGGGGCAGCTCGCCCGCGAGAAGCATCCTGTGATAGGGAAGCTCCCTGCGGTCATCACAGCCGGCCAGCGTGAGCTGCCTGTCAAGCGACTCCGGGCTGACCCTTATGCCCATGGACGATATCTCTATGGCACGTCCCAGCACTTCGTCATAGAACAAGAGGTCTCCGTTCAGATCCCAGTCATCGTAGTCCGGAGACCTGCCGTCGTGAGGCTTGCCGGAGCGCAGCTTCCCGCCGATACCGGTGATGAATACCGTGCCGTGTTCCTTCGTTATCAGGTTCTCCCTCTCCGAAGGCTCAAGCTCCGGCCATCTGTCCTCAAGCTCCTGAGAAGAGACAAATGTGACCTCCCTAGCAAGCTCAAGATCGATCTGCGGGAAACGGACCCTCACGGAGTCTAACGTGTGGCAGATGCAGGTAACGATAGCGCGAACGGTCTGCTTCAGGTAGTCCATGTTCCTCTCGTCTGCGGAGATGACCTTCTCCCAGTCCCACTGATCCACATAAATAGAGTGAAGGTTGTCGAGCTCCTCGTCTCTCCTGATGGCGTTCATGTCGGTATAAAGCCCCTTGTCCATATAGAAGCGATATCTGTACAGGGCATATCTCTTCCACTTCGCAAGCGACTGGACCACCTCGGCACGGATCCCGGTAGCCGGAGCGATGAAGTCAACCGGATGCTCAACACCGTTGAGATTGTCATTCATTCCGGAAGCGGGATCGACGAAAAGAGGGGCGGAAACACGCTTCAGGTTGACTGCCTTGCTCAGATCATCAGTGAATGTCTGCTTGATCAGGCTGATCGCCGCCTGAGTTTCATACAGGTCAAGCTTCGAACAATAGCCCTCCGGGATGTGAGTTGTCTTTTCCATGGCAGCCTCCTGTCAATCCTCATCCGGCTCGTTCCAGTTATGGTATACGTTCTGGACATCATCGTCATCATCGAGGAAATCAAGGATGCGGCGCATGTTCTTGATATCAGCTTCTTCGCTGAGGTCAACATAGGTCTGTGGGATCATAGTGACTTCCGCCTCTATCATCGGGATGCCCTCTTTCTCAAGAGCTTCGCGCACGGCGGTGAAATCATCGGGATCCGTAAGCACCTCGAAGCTGTCCTCCTCATCAGAAAAATCTTCCGCGCCTGAATCGAGGGCGAGCATCATGAGCTCATCGGCATCCATACCGCATTCTTCCTTATCGATGATGATCTGCCCTTTCTTGTCAAACATGAAGGAGACACAGCCCTGGGTTCCGATATTTCCCTGACCCTTGGAGAAGCAGTTCCTGACATTTGACGCTGTCCTGTTCTTGTTGTCGGTGAGGGTCTCAACTATGATGGCCGTGCCGGAAGGGCCATAGCCCTCATAGATCGCTGAGACATAATCCACGCCGTCGTTTGAACCGGCAGCCTTCTTGATGCTGCGGTCGATGGTATCGTTGGGCATGTTCTGTGCCTTGGCCTTTGCGATGATGTCCCTCAGCGTGCTGTTGTTAGCGGGGTCGGGACCTCCGGCCTTAACGGCGACGGCTATCTCGCGGCCTATCCTGGTGAAAATCTTGCCCTTCGCGGCATCGTTCTTCTCTTTTTTGTGCTTGATATTGGCGAACTTTGAATGTCCAGACATAAGAATCTCCTGTATATAATATATTTATTCAATACTGCTGTTTCTAAAAAGTATCAGCTTTGATATAAGCTTAACTGCTCATCACTCCAATCAGCTATGTCGCACATCTTCTAATGTGAAAAATATTCTCGTTTGCAGAAACTATTAATCACATTCATACGCGCGTATCCCCTGTTGAGGCGAAGAGCCAAATAAACACGAATAACTGAAATATTTTACCATCATCTTTTCTATCGGTCAATAGCAGCAAAGCTTACTCTCATCTGCACCTGGTCTGACCGCACTCGGTCTGAGCGTACTCGGTCTGAGCTCAATCGGTCTGACCGTACTCGGTCTGACTGTACTCGGTCTGAGCTCAATCGGTCTGACTGTACTCGGTCTGACCGCGCTCGGCTCACGCTCAACCCACGCTTTCTGTCTGCTTCAAGCTCTGTCGCGGGACCTTAAACATATAGTCTCGGTATCCTCAGCGAAAGCCTGCACAGAAATTCATAGTTAAATATTCCGCAGATGTCCGAAAGCTCCTCGACAGGGATCGTCTCACAGCCGTCCTTACCCACGAGCACCACCTTGCTGCCCTCGGAAGCTTCAGGGATGTCGGTCACATCCGCCATGAGCTGGTCCATGCAGATGCGGCCAAGGATCGGAGCCCTCTTACCGCAGATAAGGACGCTGCCCTTGTCCGAAAGCAGCCTCGGATAGCCGTCTCCGTAACCTACGGGGATGGTCGCGACCCTGCAAGGACGATCGAGTATGTGGGTATGGTTGTAGCTTATCCCGCTTCCGGCCGGCACTTCCTTGATAAATACTATGGTGCTGGTTATCGACATAGCAGGCCTTAATTCTATCTCGTGGCTGACCTCATTCGAAGGATAATACCCATACATGGCGATGCCAAGCCTTACCATATCCATCGTGGCATCGGGAAGCTCCATGGATGCGGCGCTGTTGGCGCAGTGATGTATAGGTATGCTTATGCCGTCTTTTTCCACCATTGAGATGAAGTCTTTAAAAAGCTTCAGCTGGCTCATCGCATATGCCTTGTCCGCTTCATCTGCCCTCGCGAAATGTGTGAAAATGCCCTCGACGTTCAGTCCATCGGTCCTGCAGATGTCCCTCACTATGTCGGCAGCTGCCTCATCCGGTCTGAAGCCTATGCGGTTCATGCCCGTATCGATCTTAATATGCACCAGAGCAGCCTTTCCCTCGGCTTTTGCCGCCAACGCCAGCTTTTCGGCATCCTTTTCCTTAAATATGGGTATCCTTATCTCGTTTCGTATCAGCTCAGGATAATCCTCCGGCCACACATAACCCAGGATCAGTATCGGGTTATTTACACCTGACTCGCGAAGCTCCATGGCCTCTCCGGCCGTGGCGACCGCGAAAAAATCGACCCTGTCTTTCAGATAGCGCGAGACTGCGACGGCTCCATGGCCGTAGGCATCCGCCTTGACAACCGCGCACACCTTCGTGCCCTCAGGAAGCCCGGCGCAGATCGAATCAATATTTGCCGATATACAACCCAAGTCAACAATACATTCAACACGATTAATATATTTTTTCATACCAGCCTCCATGCTATGTCGCGTGCCAAAAGCGCTCTCTCTCCTAAATCCTTGGCAGCCAGATCGCCTGCCAGACTGTGCCTTAGCGTGCCATACAAAGCAGCATCGCAAAGGCCTGAACCGGCGGCGAGCATTCCTCCTATCGCGCCTGACAGGACGTCTCCGCTGCCTCCTGTCGCCATCCCGCTGTTCCCGCAGGTATTCACATACAGCCTGCCGTCCGGGAGAGCCGCCACTGTCCTTGCGTCTTTCAACACTGTGACGCAGCCGTGGACTCGTGTAAATCCGGCGGCAACCCGCCCTAAACCGGACTTAATATCATCTATCGAAAAACCTGTCAGCCTGCTCATCTCCCCAAGATGCGGGGTGATTATGACATTGCTTCCGATAAGATCCATTAACTCCGGCCTTCCTGCTATGATATTCAGCCCGTCGGCATCTATGAGCATCGGCTGCACGGCGTGACGCAGCAGATGCTCTATGAGCTTGACAGAGATATGACCGGTTCCAAGCCCCGGTCCTGCTACAATAGCGCTTGCCCAGGATATGGCTTCTTTTAGGATACACACGGCCTCTTCTTCCGTGTCATCCGAATATGCCTCACCATCAGGATATGCCTTCCCATCCGGACATGCCTTCCCATCCGGACATGCCTTTCCATCCGGACATGCCTTGCCATCCGGATATGCCTCACCATCCGGACATGCCTCGCCATCCTGATATGCCTTGCCATCCGGACATGCCTTCCCATCCGGACATGCCTTCCCATCCGGATATGCCTTGCCATCCTGATATGCCGTATCATCGGGATATGTGGCAAGAATAGCTTCCGGCAGCAGCTGCTGTATTATCGCGCGGTTGCTTTCAGCTGTCAGCACCTTCACCAGCCCGGCTCCGCTGCGATACGCGGCAAGACCTGAAAGATATGCGGCTCCAGCCATGTTCTTCGTGCCGGCGACGACCAGAAGCTTTCCAAAGGTTCCTTTGTTCGAGTAAGCAGGGCGAGGAGGAAGGTTGTCCAGATCTGAAGCGTCCATGGTGAAGGCCTTCGGCGCCACGGATTCGGTGCTCTCCTTGGTTATGCCTATGTCGCGGATGACTGTCCTGCCGCAGTACGCGTGACCGGGATAAAGGGCCATACCAAGCTTCTCGGCGTGAACGGCAACAGTCATGGCCGCCTTAACCGCGCAGCCCATGACAGCTCCTGTGTCAGACGAAATGCCGCTCGGAATGTCCACAGACACCGTGAAAATGCCTGAGTCGTTTATCGCGGATATCGCTGTGGCATATGTCCCGACCACTTCTCTGGAAAGTCCTGTCCCGAAAAGACAGTCCACCAGATGGGTATATCCGGCAGCCTTCAGGCTTTCCCCTGTCATCTCGCCTTCATAGACCGGAATTTCCAGCTTCTCACATATTTTTCTCTGAATATGCCATTCCTCTGTGGCATGGGCCGCATTTCCAACCAAAGCTATATCGACACGATGCCCCTTATGCGACAGCAGCCTTGCAACGGCAAGTCCGTCCGCGCCGTTGTTGCCGGAGCCGCAGATTACAAGAATTAAGGACTGCCGGCTAAGGCAGTCCTCCATCTCGGAGACGACGCCTTGCGCGGCGTGCTCCATCAGTATGATGGATGGTATCCCCATTGTATGTATAGTGTGCGCGTCCATGCGCCTCATCTCATCACTGTCAGGAAGGTATCTCATACTCTTTTCCTCTCCAGATCCTATGATTTCAGACCCTACGATTCCAGATCCTACGATTCCAGATCCCACGATTCCAGCTCCAGTGTTACCAAATCCTACGATCCCCGATCCTGTGATCCCAGATCTTGTGATCCCAGATCCAGTGATACCAAATCCTAAAATTCCGGATTCGGTGTTACCAAATTCTACGATAACAGATCCTACGGCCACGAATCCTATGGTCACAGGCTTCCCGCGAAATTCAGGCTGTATGACAGCTGCATAAGGCTCTCTGACAGATGTACGTTCTCCACTGCCACGTCCTCAGGAAGTACGAGGTCAACGTGGGCGAAATTCCAGATAGCCTTGATGCCGCATCTGCATATGAGTTCTGCCGTCTGCTGCGCTGCGTCCCTCGGGACGGCGATAACCGCTATAGAGGCATCGCTATATTCCATGAAGGCTTCAAACATGTCGACATGCATGATCCTTGCGCCTCTCACCGTCTTCCCAATAAGGTTCTCATCGATGTCAAAAAGGGCGCTGACCGCAAATCCCTGTCCTTCGAAATTACTGTATCCGGCGAGGGCTTTACCGATGTTGCCGGCACCGATGATAACCAGCCCATGGCTTTTGTCCAGACCGAGAAGCTTGCCGATCTCATTCTTCAGGTTCTCAACATTGTAGCCATACCCCTGTTGTCCGAAACCGCCGAAATTGTTAAGGTCTTGACGAATCTGAGAAGCAGTCATCCGCATCCTGCGGCTCAGCTCATCCGAGGAAATCCTGCAGACTCCTTCGCAAAGGAGGTCAGTCAGGAAGCGATAGTAACGAGGAAGTCTCCTAATGACAGCCGTTGATATCTTTTTATTCTCCAAAAATATCTCCTATAAAATAATAGCCACTGAGTGAAGATGCCTCGTGTCTATGGGGCGATCTCATACCAACAAGTTTCCCAGAACCCTGACTTCAAATATAATAGAGTATAATATTCCGAATGATTTATGTCAACCGCGACGACCGCGCAGATGCTCGCGCTCATGCTCATGCCCACTCTCTTCACGCATACTACGCTTAAGCTTATTTCAACGACAGTCATACCTATGATAGCTATAGCTACCATGGTTATTTCCGCGATGGCTGTTTTTGCGATGGCTATATCCGCGATAGCTTTACCTACGATGGCTTTACCTACGATAGCTTTACCTATGATAGCTTTACCTACGATGACTTTACCTACGATGGCTGTTTTTGCGATGGCTATTTCCGCAATGGTTATATCCGCGATAGCTTTACCTACGATAGCTTTACCTACGATGGCTATATCTACGACGGCTGTTTTTGCGATGGCTATACCTATGATGGCTATACCCGCGAAGGCTATTTCAACTAGGGCAAGGTCTCAGGTTGCCGACAAGTGCATTTTGGATTATAATGATTAGATGCTTTATAAACCACCATGCATTCAGACCGGAGGCCGTACATGATTCTTTCAGTCAACAACATTTCAAAAGCATTCTCAGACAATCCCATCCTCAACGGGGTGTCTTTTCTTCTCGAAGAAAGAGAAAAAGCTGCTTTGATCGGGATAAATGGCTCCGGTAAGACCACTCTTTTGAAGATCATCACCGGCGAGCTTCCGCCCGACGACGGAGATGTCATATTTAAAAAGGACACATCCTATGGTTACCTCGCTCAGTATCAGGAAAGAGCCGCTGACTGCACAGTCTACGAGGAAGTACTCACTGCAAAAGCCGACGTGCTGAAGCTTGAGCGCGAGATCCGCAGCGCTGAAGCAAGGATGCATTCTGCCCAAAAAGATGAGCTTGCTGCCTTAATGGAAAAATATGCCCGCCTGACGCAGGAATACGATCGCATAAACGGCTACGCGTGGGAGAGCGAGGTGAGGGGCATACTTACCGGCCTTGGCTTCGGCGAGGAGGATTATGACCGCAGCTTCAACACCCTTTCAGGCGGACAGAAAACCCGTGTCACGCTGGGAAGGCTGCTCCTTGAAAAGCCCGAGCTGATGATCCTCGACGAGCCGACCAACCATCTGGACATCGAATCTGTGAACTGGCTTGAAAATTATCTTAAGAACTATCCCGGCGCGGTACTTGTGGTTTCGCATGACAGATATTTTCTTGACAGGCTGGTCACCAAAGTTTTTGACCTTGATAACGGAAAGCTGACCACCTATCTTGGCAACTACAGCCAATATGCCGAAAAAAAAGCCCAGCAGAGGCGGACGGCCATGGCGGCTTACCTCAACCAGCAGCGTGAGATACAGCATCAGGAAGAGGTCATCACAAAGCTGAGATCCTTCAACAGGGAAAAATCCATCAAACGCGCGGAGAGCCGTGAAAAGAAGCTGGAAAAGCTCGAGCGCATAGAAAAGCCTATCGACGTGAAGGATTCAATGTTCTTCACGCTCGAACCCAGCGTCACCAGCGGCAACGATGTCCTCATGGTTGAAGGGCTTGCCAAGTCATATGACGGAAAGACTCTATTCTCCGATGTCAGCTTCCTCATACGCCGCTCTGAGCACGTAGCGATAATCGGAGCGAACGGAACCGGCAAGACGACCTTGATGAAGATCATCAACGGCGTCGTGGAACCCGACAGGGGTTCCGTGAGACTGGGGACGAAGGTCGAGGTCGGTTACTACGATCAGGAGCAGCAAAGGCTTACAGAAGGGCACCGAGTATTTGACGAAATTCGAGAGGCATACCCCGAGCTTAACGACAGTAAGATAAGGAAGACGCTCGCGGCCTTCCTTTTCACAGGAGACGATGTCTTCAAGATGGTTTCGGATCTTTCGGGCGGTGAGAGGGGCAGATTGTCTCTCGCCAAGCTCATCCTCTCTCCCTGCAATTTCCTCATACTTGATGAGCCGACGAACCATCTTGATATGGTCTCAAAAGAAATACTTGAGAACGCCTTGTCAGGATACACCGGCACTATACTCACGGTGTCCCACGACAGGTATTTCATCAATCGTACAGCCCACAGGATACTTGAGCTCACCGGGGAGCATTTTGTGGAATATCAAGGGAACTACGACTACTACATGGAGAAGAAGGGACAGTCCGCTGCCGCAGCGAATACCGGGGCTGCCGTGGCATTCTCCTCCAGAACCCCCGCCTTCAAGACACCCGGCCCGTCCCCTGCCGGAAAAACCGGGATGTCCATTGCCGGAAATGGCGGGGCTGCCGCTGCCGGAAAAGCCGGGGCTGCCGCTGTCGGAAAAGCCGGGGCAGCCGCTGTCGGAAAAGCCGGGATGTCGCGCATCTCAGGTGAAAATATTTCGAATCCTTCAGAAAGCAGCTCCGCTTTCGCGAATACTGCCCGCAGCGTTTCTATTCCCGGCATCCGGTCAGATGACGCGGGACAGGAAGCAGCCTTGAGCGGAGCCTACATGTGGAGACAGCAGAAGGAGGAGCAGGCCAGAGAAAGGAAACGTGCCAACGAGATAAGAAAGCTTGAGGACATGATATCCTCTATTGAAGAAAGAAACGCTCAGATAGACGAGCTGCTGACCCATGAAGATGTATTCACTGACGTAAAGCGACTTATGGAGCTCACTAAGGAGCGTGACGAGGGTCAGGCGAAGATCGACGAGCTTTTTGAGAAGCTCGAACTGATGGAGACTTAATTATCCGCCCCAAGATTATCCGCCCCAAGATTATCCGCCCCAGGATAACTGTTAAAATACGTCCGATGTGCAAGCTCTTCATCCTGTATTATTAGCTGTAATCCTGGGGTGCTGAATAGTTACCTTCTGATACTGCAAGCATTTTACGAGGATATGATCGTGCCGCCTCCGAGCACATGGCCTTCTTCATAGAACACCACGGCCTGTCCCGGGGTCACGGCTCTTACGGCTTCCGGAAAATCTACCCTCATCGTGCCGTCTTCCCGAATCGGGTGGATGACAGCCTCAGAACCGGAATGATTGTACCTTATCTTCGCGGTGACCCGCCTGTCCTCCTCTATCCTGTCCACGGACATGAGACAGATATCCTTGCACCGCAGACTGTTTGACCAGACGTCCCTGTCGGTTCCCAGCACGACCTCATTTGTCTTAGGACGCAGCGCGGTCACGAATCTGGGTTCCCCGAAGGCAACTCCCAATCCCTTTCTCTGACCGACCGTGTAATGGGTGATCCCCGCGTGCCTGCCAAGCACATTTCCCTGGGCATCCACATAGCTGCCAGGCTCAGAACGGACGCCTGTGTATCTTTCGATAAAGCCCGCGTAATCCTTGTCAGGAATAAAGCATATCTCCTGGCTGTCCGGCTTCGAGGCTACATCCAGGCCGGCCTTCATGGCCATAGCTCTTATCTCGTCTTTTGTGTAGTCGCCCACAGGCATCATCGTGCGCGAAAGCTGCTCCTGCGTGAGCCTGTATAGCGCGTATGACTGGTCTTTTGAGGAGGATGAAGCCTTTGCTACGGACAGCCTGCCGTTCGGCAGACGGAGTATCCTAGCGTAATGCCCGGTGCCTATGGCATCGGCTCCGACAGATCGGGCGAAAGAAAGCAAGGCTTCCCACTTGAGGTAACGGTTGCATACAAGACACGGATTCGGAGTGCGTCCTTCAAGATATTCTCTCGTGAAGTAATCCACGACCTTTTCCTTGAATGTCTCTCTGAAATCAGCCACGAAGTGAGAAATTCCAAGCTGTCCGGCAACCCTGGCGGCATCTCCCGCAGCTGAATCATAATTCCCGGTGTCATCCTGCCAGAACTTCATGGTCACTCCTGTCACATCGTAACCTTCTTGCTTTAAGATGTAAGCGGCGGCAGATGAATCGACTCCGCCTGACATACCGACGACCACTTTTCCCTTTGACATCATACCCCTCCTGACAAAACTAACATGCTTCAGATCATCTTTCTTAAGCTTGACCTGCATGATTCTCATTGGCTTTTTTCAACCGGTCTTCACGAGCCAGACTGCATTCCTTCAACCGGTCTTCACGAGCCGGACTGCATTCCTTCAACCGGTCTTCACGAGCCGGACTGCATATTATTTAACTGATCTTCTTCGTGAGCAAACCCGCATGCTTACGTTGCAGGTGCCACCACGCATATAAGTCCCCGCGTGGCTCCGTGCTTCGCACTCCCGCCACGCTAACCGGTATTCGCACTTTCCGCCCGCTGCGCGGGCACGTGCTCATACCGGTTGTCCTTCGGAATGGTTACCGTCCGGCTGAAAGCAAGCTTTCGCCTGACGGTAACCATCCCTCAGGGACTTATAATGTGAAAAACAAACTTGAGAAAGGCTATAGTTCCTGCTATATTTGATTACAGTTACGCAACCATCTATACCAAATATGCATTTATAATAGAGCAGCATAAAACATGCATAATAATATCATAGCTTTGCGAGGTATAAAATGAGCTACGCAGATGAACTGTTCATAAAGAACTGCCGGGACATCCTGGATAACGGCGTATGGGACACGGATTATGACGTGAGGCCGCACTGGGAGGACGGCAAGCCCGCCCACACCATCAAACGCTTCGGGATCGTCAACCGCTACGACCTGTCGAAGGAATTTCCCATCATGACTCTAAGGCGCATTTTCTGGAAATCCGCCTTAGACGAGATCCTGTGGATCTGGCAGAAAAAATCAAACAACATAAAAGATCTTAACAGCAAGGTCTGGGACGAATGGGCTGATGAGACCGGAAGCATCGGCAAAGCCTACGGTTATCAGATGGGTCTTAAGAGTGAATACAAAGAAGGCTGGTTCGATCAGACCGACCGCATCCTCTACGACCTCAAGAACAACCCAACGAGCAGACGCATTCTTTCCAATATTTACAACATCCCCGACCTGCACGACATGCGCCTGTACCCTTGCGCCTACAGCATGACCTTCAACGTCTCGGGCAAGAAGCTGAACGCGATACTCAATCAGCGTTCACAGGACATGCTCACGGCAAACAACTGGAACGTCTGCCAATACGCCCTGCTTCTCATGGTTATCGCCCAGGTGACAGGCTTCGAACCCGGCGAGTTCGTGCACGTGATCGCGGACGCCCATATCTATGACAGGCATGTAGATATGGTGCGGAAGCTCATTGAGAAGGAACCCTTCGACGCGCCTAAGGTTCACATCAACCCGGAGGTCAAGGATTTTTACGAGTTCACGAAAGACGATTTCACTATGGAAGGGTACAAGTATCACGACTTCAACGAAAAGATACCCGTGGCCATATAAACACTGTCATGCCACGCAGGACCGAACACCATCATCCTGCTGCGCATGGCTTGAACACCATTATACTATACAAGGAGAAATCATGCCATGAACTGCATCGCCGTAATAGCAAAAAACCGGGGAATAGGCAGAGGAAACCAGCTTCTCTTCAGCCTTCCCGGCGACATGAAATATTTTAAAGAACATACGACCGGCAAAACGGTCATCATGGGACGGAAGACACTTGAGTCCTTCCCCGGTGGAAAAGCCCTGCCCAACCGCAGAAATATCGTGCTCACCATGAAGGATGATTATCAGAAGGATGACGTCACTGTGTGCCACAGCCGGGAAGAGGCTCTTGAGCTGGTGAAGGATATCCCTACCGATGACGTGTGGATCATCGGCGGCTCCCAGATCTACTATCTGTTCTTAAACGACTGCGATAAAGCCTATATCACAGAAGTCAACGACAGCGGCGAACGCGCTGATCAGTTTTTCCCTGAGCTTCGCATGTCCGATGGCTGGCTTCTCACCAGCCGCTCGGAGGAACAGCGCGACGGAAACACCACCTACCGCTTCTGCGTCTATGAGAAGGAATGAGTAAGTATACTACATAATCCGACGACAAAATGTCTGCCAGGCTGTTATTGCATAGCTTGGCAGACTTTTTTTGTTCCGACATCCTTCATCCTTCCGGACCTGTTCCGTCAATAGACATTTTTAACTTCCGGGTACGCAATATCCGGGTACGTTAAGGCATGAGTCTGCCATACTGCCTCATGAGAACGCCAGCATCATCCTACGTCCTTCCTCAAACATATAGCTGGTCTCATGCATGATCACGATACCGTACTTATTCTTAAGATCCTGAGCTAGCTCCGTAATATACGTGCCTGACTTGACAATATCCAAAACAGCCTGATCATACCCCGGAGCGGATGCGAACTTCAGCGTCACCTTCATGTTCCCTTCGCCAACCTGCGCCAGAATATAATCATACACCCTCTGTCTGTCATAAACATCGAAATAGCATCCGGCATGAACATAATAATTCAGGGAATTATCCGAACATTCAGGATACGCAAAAGCCATATACGGCTCATATGAAGAATAAGCAGGATCGTTCGACAGGACTCTATTCGTAAGGATATCCGCGTCCGTCACACAGAAATAGTCATAGTTTACGTTTTCATATTCGCTTACGCCGGCTGTACTGAGGCTTCCCTCAAATACAGGATCGCCCCAGGTTACATCCACCCAGTAGCACTTATCCCCGAATTTCACAAAGTTCCAGGCATGCGAACCCCTTCCCTTAACATCACCTGATACATATCCACAGTATATCCCTGCTCTGTCACAGAGATATAAAAAGGTGTTTGCGTAACCTCCGCATACAGCCAGATGCTCGACCAAGGTCCTGTAGACATTCTGGTTCTCAGGATCGTCCGTCCAGATAAGGTCATAATCTGTCGTGTTGATTATGTACTCGTAGATGTACTTCACCTTTTCGTACTCATCCGCTGGAGCTGCCTCAAGAATCCCATCCGCTATCCTCTCAATGAGAGCCGTCTTCTCATCCGCATCGGATGGTACCGCGCATTGAAAGCTAACAGCTATCCCATTCACATGCGTGACACTGGCCCTATTGTTTCTTAACCAGAAAAACTCCGGGTGGTCAACACGTAATGCATATATAACCCTGCTGCACTCATCCGAGGATATGGGCGGTATTTTGATCTCCGATGCATATTTTGTGCAGCCATTGTATATAGACTTGTATGCCAGCTTCTCGCCTGCGGACAGCTGCTGATAATGATAACTGGTGCCGGCAATCTCATTATCGGACTCTTCTACTATTTGCTCCGTGCCCACATTACGCTGCTGATCATTATGAAGCATATCATCAATGTGTTCGCTGATCTGCTGTCGTGTCGGGTCATCCTCTTGTGTTATATACCACCAGACAAATCCGTTTGCGCAGAACAGGATGATGATAAGGATGGTCAGCCACCCTTTATTGTCAGAATGTCGTCCATTCATATCCAGCTAAAATCTCCTCCTGTGATAGCAAGGCTAAGAAGCGCGTCATACTTCTCCACTTCTTCACCGATAAGCGTTTTGATCAGTTTAGCATTCTCAGGCGCATCCGGCATTTCATCGTCAGGTCCAAGCTCCATATCGGTTTCCTCGCCGCAATACGGACATACCAGAGTCGGGTACACTCTCACATCCAAAAACCTGCTGCCACAGCAGCTGCATTCATAATAGCCACATTTGTCTGTTCCCTCAGGCACGTAATACATCAATGTTCCTCCTCTTGTAAAATAAGCCGGCAAGCTTGCGTTTTAAGGCACCATCATATATTTAACACAAAAGCAAAAGATCAGGCATCTATGATTCAGCGTCTTAATCATGACTGCCTGATCTTTTTGTATGGACGTTAGGGATTCTGTTTCAAAGATGACATCCTCGGCAGATGACATGAAAGGAAAGCCCGAAAATGGAGTACTGCCAGGCCACGTTTGCGGTAACAAATGCATAGCCCCGTTGCTTCAATGCCCTCAGGCGGGCTAATTGCGGCGTCTGGTTCTCCTCATCGGGAGTCCAGCATCCTGAGTTTCAATGCCCTCAGGCGGGCTAATTGCGGCCAACCCTTGAGGACATCTATAACGGATTCGGGTGTTTCAATGCCCTCAGGCGGGCTAATTGCGGCTTGGAATGTTTCAATGCCCTCAGGCGGGCTAATTGCGGCATATGCAACCCGACCGTTGCGGCGGTATATAAATTGTTTCAATGCCCTCAGGCGGGCTAATTGCGGCGTGTGCTATGCGAGCAGCGGCTGTGTATCACCAGAGTTTCAATGCCCTCAGGCGGGCTAATTGCGGCGCCGATGACAAATAAGTCGGCAATCGATGGCAAGGTTTCAATGCCCTCAGGCGGGCTAATTGCGGCAGAGCATCCTTGCGCCGCTTGATGCCGTGATCGGGTTTCAATGCCCTCAGGCGGGCTAATTGCGGCAATTGCTCCGGGCGTTTCAATAGGCGCTCAAAATAGGTTTCAATGCCCTCAGGCGGGCTAATTGCGGCGATAGTTACGAAGTTCACCGTCTGGTTAGGTACAAGTTTCAATGCCCTCAGGCGGGCTAATTGCGGCTTCACAAATACCTTGAGTTTATCGAGGCATAATAGTTTCAATGCCCTCAGGCGGGCTAATTGCGGCGACCACGGCAGGCTGCACATGTCTTGCCAGGCACGTTTCAATGCCCTCAGGCGGGCTAATTGCGGCATTCACAGAAGGGAGTATTAATCATGACAATATATGTTTCAATGCCCTCAGGCGGGCTAATTGCGGCCGGCGGCAGCATTGACGCATTTAGCAACACGTATGTTTCAATGCCCTCAGGCGGGCTAATTGCGGCGCACGCGCCCCCATGATCGCGGCTGGCTCGTGGTGTTTCAATGCCCTCAGGCGGGCTAATTGCGGCGGCAACTTTTCTTCAAATAATCTGGTTTCTGTCGCCGCTTCAGGTTCTGTCCGGCACATTGTCCGCAACATTTAGTATAGTATAACACAATTCTATCGAAATTGCATCCCTAAATCTATTTTTTTCTTGAGCGAAGCTCCCTGTCTTTTCATGTTAGCTTCCACTTCGCACCGGGCATGTTGGCGAATTCTGACATTTATCCTTATTTCAAGGTTTTCTGCACTTTATACACACAAAAATACTGTCATTAGCTACGTTAGGAAAGCCAAATTTAATGTTCCATTGCTTCCGCTCAAATCCATCATTTTATTCAACTAAGGTATATGTGGCGATGAGTTTTTTATTCGCCTTCCATGCCGAGGATAATGATGCCGACTACAGCGACCGCTATGGTGACATAGTGCTTCATCTCAAGCTTCTCATGAAGGAAGATCCTGCTCCATATGACCGAGAAAAGGCAATAAGAGGATATCATGGGAGCCGCGACTATGGCATTCGCGCCGAGCGCATAGATATAGGCGAACTGACCGGCAGTCTCAGTGATGGCGGCGATAAATTTCGGTCCTTCATATGCCCGCGGAAACTTTTCCTTCTTCACAAAAACCACATATATGTAAGCAAATACTGCCATTGCCAGGAAGGTCAGCTCGTAAGCGATGTTTGCCTGCTCTTCCGCTATTACAGTGTCAAGCAGCAGCGCGTCCACGAATGTTCCTAATCCGTCAAGGATACAGTAAAGCAGCGGGAGAATGAGTGCAAGAGCGCTCTTCTGATATTTGATGTCCCTGAAGATGCCTGATGCCTCGCGCAAGGCGGGATCCTCATTCTTCTCTATAACACCAAAAGCAAATATGGCTCCCACGATCATGACCACAGCGACAAACTGAAGCGACGCCATGGTCTGCCGTAAAAAAATGAAGCAAAGAACGGCAGCGACAGCTCCCGAACAGTTGCATATAGGTGTCGATAATGATAGTTCTATATATCGGAGACCCACATAGCCGAGGATCATAGACAAAATATAGCAAAACGAAGCGGGAAGGTAAGTGATGATATCCCGCGCATGAAACTCCGTTCCTGTTGCTATCATGAAGATCGCATGCAAGCCCATCACAAGACCGACCGCGATAACCATACGCCAATGGCTGGTCTTCTCCTCAGGCTTGGAACCTATCTTGCTCGTGACATCTGAAGCGCTCCAGAAAAAAACCGCTGTCAATGAAAGCCAAAACCAATTCATACCCTGACTCTCTCCTTTAAATGACTAACAGTAACCGTTTATGGTAAATATCAGAATATTCACCTTTTTAACGGCTTTAGACATGACGAAGACCGTCTGTCTATAAAGCACGACCATAATTTTACTGTATTTAATATGCAAATTCAAGCTTTTTGCGTTCTATTTGGCTCAAAAAAGCCCAATGAGGGTCGTCCAGCCTTTTCACTTTTCTAAAAATATGGTAGAATAACACCACTGTATTTTTATAAATACATTTTCTAAGGAGGATAAAAATGAAGATCAATAGTACATTTCAACGGACAGCCAGTAAAGCGGCAGCATTTGTCCTGTCAGCTTCCATGCTGCTTTCGCCTCTTCCGGCGATGGCTGCGGCGGACGATGTGTCTGCGGCGGTCGGAATCGAGATAAGCAATCCCGACTATGGCACTGTGCAGGCAGAAGAAGCTATACCTGCCATAGTCGGCGATAACACGGCGTTAACAGAGTTCGTCACCAGGCTTTACAGGAACTTCCTTCTGAGAGAACCTGATAATGGGGGACTCGAAGCATGGGTGAACGCCCTGATAAATAAAACTGCCACCGGTGCCAAGGTCGTAGCCGGATTCGTCCACAGCCGTGAATTCCAGAACCAGCCCCTGGACGACGAACAGTACGTAAGCGCTTTCTATAGGGTCATATTAGGGCGCGAACCTGATGAAAAAGGTCTTCAATCCTGGCTGAACGTCCTTGACAGAGGCTACACGAAGGACAAGGTGCTGCAAGGCTTCCTCAATTCTCCTGAGATGGAAGCTCTCTGCAGCTCGATGGGCATAGAGGCCGGCATCTTCCATTCAGCAGAAAACAGGGATACCCATCACAAAGTCACTGAATTCGTCATGCGCCTGTATGAGTATTGCCTTGGCAGACGATATGACGAAGGAGGATTGACCAACTGGGTGGACGCGCTTGTCAGCGGCTCCATGAACGGCTACTCCGTAGCCATGAGCTTCTTCACGAGCGATGAGTTGACAAACAGTGATATTGATGAGGTTGATTTCGTGAACCTCTGCTACAAGACCTTGCTTGACCGCGAAGCCGATGAGAAGGGCCGCGACACTTGGATTGACTATCTCAACAGCGGGCAGGGATCGCCTCAAGGAGTCGTGCTTGGATTCTGCAAGTCAGAGGAATTCAACAACCTGTGCGCTTCCTATGGTATTGAAGTGTTCGCGTCGCCTCTCGATACGGAGCTCTTCGGTTGGATCGGGAAAAATATGAATGATTTCAAGAATCAGCTTGGGTGGATGGATTCTTACGACATTGATGAAGGCCACGGCTACACCGACTACAGAATCCTCATCGCGAACGTTGTTGACAATACGGATACCATCAATTACATAGTCCTTCTCTCCGCTTCTCCCTACACAATACAGGGGATTAGCTACGATATGAGCTTTGATGATGCCAAGCGCATTCTGGAAAGGACCTGTGAGTATATGGGAAGCGATGAAGAGGACGGTCTGCGCTATGAGATCTTCCTTGTGGATGATTACACGACTGTTTTGCTCCAGAATAATAACGGAATTGTGAAGACCGTTTTCTGCGCCAGAGTCGAGGGCTGATCGGTAACACATCTTACGAAAAACCAGCCGTATCCCGGCCTGTCAGAAAGCGTGGCAGGCCGGGATACGGTCAGATAAACCACTCAATAAGAACAGAGATATAGAATTAGTCCAGATAAATGAAACATGATATAAGTACGGAGACATGGGATACGTACTTAGACATAATATTTAGTACGGAGACATGAGATACGTACTTAGACATAATATTAGTACGGAGACATGAAAACAGATGGAACAAGCAGCAGAAACAGCTTCTAAAAAGAAGACCCCGAAGTCCTGCCCTCACTCGAAAAAATGCGGCGGCTGCCAGCTTCAGCATCTGTCCTATGCCGAGCAGCTCACGAGGAAGGAGACAAAGGTACGCAAGCTCATAGGCAAATATTGCCGCGTCAAGCCTATCTTCGGAATGAGCAACCCACTCCATTACCGGAACAAGGTCCATGCTGCCTTTGGTTATGACAGGTATAAGCACCGCGTTGTGAGCGGCATATACAAGCCTTCTACTCATATCATAGTCCCAGTGAACAATTGTATGATAGAGGATCAACTTTCGGATGCTATCATCGATGACATAAGGAAGATGCTGCCCTCTTTCAAGATCCAGGCCTATGACGAGCAGACCGAGAGGGGCTTCCTTCGCCATGTCTTGGTGAGGCGCGGCTTTACTACAGGCGAGGTCATGGTGGTTCTGGTCGCATCGTCTCCCATCTTCCCGACGCAGAAGCCTTTTGTGAAGAAGCTGCTGGAGCTTCATCCGGAGATAAAGACAGTTGTGCTGAACATCAACAGTGCGTTCACATCCATGGTACTAGGGGACAGGGAGAAGGTTATCTACGGCAAAGGCTATATCGAAGATGAACTGTGCGGCAAGACCTTCCGTATATCTCCGAAGAGCTTCTATCAGGTCAACCCTGTCCAGACCGAGCTTCTCTACAAGACGGCGGTTGAGCTTGCGGACATCGGAAGGAACGACATTGTTCTTGACGCGTACTGCGGTATAGGGACTATCGGCATGATCGCGAGTGACAGGGCAGGCAAGGTGATCGGTGTGGAATCGAACCGTGACGCGGTCCGGGACGCGATAGCCAACGCAAAGAGCAACGGCATAACAAACTGCTGGTTCGTCGCCGCTGACGCCAGCGATTATATGAGCCAGATGGCAGAGGAAGGAGCCAGAGCCGATGTGGTCTTCATGGATCCCCCCAGAACGGGCAGCGATGAACGATTTATCAAAGCCCTCATAAAAATGGACCCGCCAAAGGTCGTATATGTCAGCTGCAATCCCGAAACCCTTGAGCGTGATCTAAAGCTCCTCGTCTCCGGCGGCTACAAAGCAGTCACAGCGCAGCCGGTCGATATGTTCCCGTACACGGAGCACGTCGAGACTGTATGTCTTTTGTCCAAACTTTCTGAGGCGAAGCATCATATCAGCGTCCAGGTCGATATGGAAGAGTTAGATGTAACCGCTGCCGAGAGCAAGGCTACATATGAAGAGATCCAGGAATGGGTGCAGGAAAAGTATG
>CACXUY010000035.1 GCA_902770965.1 uncultured Lachnospiraceae bacterium
TGAAAAAGCAAAAGTAAGAAAATGAAAGGAAACGCAAGAAAACAAGAACTTATGCGACCTTCAGGCAAATCCACCACTAAGCGGTGAATAATTCAGGTTTAAATAATCAGCGTCAACGATTTTTTGTATAAATATGGCTGTTGACATAATAGCGTTGATATAATAATAATTTCATGGATTGTTTTGACGTAGCTTTTTGCAATAATAGTTGGTATATGCTATTATAAGGAGTGATTACGTATAAACTTCCTTTGATGGGATATGTCATTTAATATATTTGAGTTAGAACAGGTTATATGAATCACAAACGTTCCGTTCCTACAATGAAAGATGTCGCCAGGGAGGCCGGTGTGTCTCTGGGCACGGTCTCCAATTATTTCAACGGCAATCCGGTAAGAGAAGCCAACAGGCAGCGCGTGGAAGAAGCTGTATCCAGGCTGAATTATCAGGTGAATGCCTCGGCCAGGGCGCTGAAGACCGACCGCACTGAGTGCATCGCGCTATTGATGCCTTCGATCAGGCATCCGTTTTTTGCCGCGCTTACCGATGAGATCACGGATTGCCTTATGCAGCGCGGGTATAGAAATAATCTCATGATCACCAATTATGATCCGGATGCGGAAAAAAAGTCATTTAAGCTTGCAGTGCAGCATAAAATAGATGGGATAATAGGCCTGACTTACAATCAAAACCTGGAAGTGGATCTGCCTGTTCCTTTTGTGACTATAGACAGCAATTTCCATTCAAAGATCCCATGCGTGTCATCGGATAATTATGGGGGCGGTCAGCTTGCGGCCGAAAAATTATTAGAGCTTGGCTGTAAAAACCTGCTGTTCTTCCGCATTGATTCTAATATTTATGGAGAGGTGCAGAAGAGGGGATATGGCTTTGAAAGCGTATGTCGGAAGCGTGGGGTAAAATATGAATCGGTGATACTTACCGACTCTCAGACGGAGGCACCGTTTTATGAGTACCTCATGTCTCATGTTAAGGACGGCGTGCCAGAGTATGATGGGATCTTCTGTAATTCGGATATTCTGGCGAATCGAGTCGCGGTCTTTTTGAGGGGGCAGGGCATCGGAGTCCCCGAGATGGTACAGATCATCGGATATGACGGAGTCGAGGATTTTTATACAGGGAAGCTTACTTGCTCCACTATAGTCCAGCCGATCCGTGAAATGGCAAAAGCTGCCGTTGATATAGTGCTTAACACGAACATCAGCAATTATCCGGCGTGTGTTATCCTTCCGGTAAGATATGCGCCGGGAGGGACGACAAAAGATTCGGTTTGAGGCGGAGGACGACAGTTTTACCCTTCATAATTCCGGTCATGGTCTTACATCCACAGACGACCATGAAACCTTTTCTTTTATACTTGTGTCCATGTAAGCCGCTTTCACAGGCAGCCATGAAAGGTTCCTTTCATACTTGGCATGCTGATGAGATGATTGAGTAGCCGTAGAGACCGCATCTGCAAGTCAGATATTGATGCGGCAGAATTATCATCAATAGAGAAGCCATATAGGCTGCGTCAGCAAGTCAGATATTGATATGGAAAAACTACCATCAATAGAGGAGAAATACTATGCCACCTTTCACTATACTCATGTTGATTTTTGCGGGAGCTTTGCTCATTTATGCCGGCATCATGGCTCTTACTAAGGACTATGACATGCTGCCGATCCGGGCGAGGCAATCGGTGAAGCCGAAGAACAAGAAGAAATATGCCTTTCAGCTTTCGAAGGTGATCGCGCTGGTCGCTGCGGCACCGGCCTTGAGCGGTATCGTCGGCATATGGACTCCTCTGGGAGCAGGCATAGTGTTCGTTGTTGGATTGATAGTGTTCCTCTGGATCGGCACGAAGATTATGAAGGGCGTTTCATGAGATTTAGGCATGTCAGCAAACCGTGCTAATCCCCCAAAACGTACTTAACCGCATAGACAGACATATTTCATCAAGGCAGAAAGGCGGATGCGGATGATTGATTATAGAAACGATAATAATATGGAAAGAACCATTGTGACAGCAAGAGCTGCCGTAGATGTCCCTGACAGTTTAGGCAAGGATGTTTATGATGAGCTAGTGGATAGGATAATAAATGCACTTGAGGGACAGGTGATTCGAATTGTCCTTTATGGTTCTGTAGCAAGAGGTACAAACGAGATAGATTCGGATATCGATATTGCGGTATTCGTACATGAAAGACTGGATCATGTTTTGGAGGATCGTCTTTCAGACGTTATTGTCGATATGAATCTGAAGTATAACAAGATCTTTTCGGTTATAGATATTGACGAATCGGTTTATCTTAAGTGGAAAAACGTCACTCCTTTTTATCAGAATGTGGAGAAGGAGGGGATTGTATTATGGAAGGCAGCATAGTCGATTTATCCAAATATAGGCTGGAAAGGGCTAGAGAAGATTTTAAAACTGCCAATGATAACTTTGTTGAGGGCAGCTACAGGGCATCTGTCAACCGTTCATATTATGCAATTTTTCATGCATTGAGGGCAATAACAGCTTTAGATCAATTTGACTCAGGAAAACATTCTGGTATTATGGCATATGTGAATCAGCATTATGTAAAAAAAGGCGTATTTGATAAGGCGTTTTCAAAAAACGTGGATTCGGCTTTTAGACTTAGAGAAAAAGCAGATTATGAAGATTTTTATATTGTGTCAATCGAGGATGCTAAAGCTCAAATTGGCAAAGCGAAGGTAATTATTCAGCTAGTAGAAGAGTATGTTAGAACTAGATGGCAGGAGGTATAATATGACCATAGGGTGATGACCGTTTTGTGTGCATATTTGCAGCCGGTATGGTATTTTCTTACATGAATCAACTGGTACAGCATGAATATATACGCAAGTTTGTTTAGAATGATTAATGTGATTAATGAAATGATAGGTAAGTATTGCTCCAAAAGATAAAGCCGTCCATAGTGACGGCTTTATCTTTGACCAACACTCATGGTTTACCCTACGAGTAAAGAGGATTACCTATCACCGATGTAATCCAGAACTCGATATCTCTTGAGGAATTCAGGAAGCAGGATGTGGTATATCGAAAACCTGCATGCCCCGTTCCGTGGTGTCACCACGCATATAAAGCCCTGCGGATTGCTTCGCACTTCGCACTCCCACAATCCGCAACAAGTATTCGCATTTTACGTCGGCTGTCGCCGGTCCTAAGCTCATACATGTTAGCATCGCTAGAGCGCGCACGACCTAGAACGCAGGCGTTCAGTTCGTGTACGTTCTGCGACCGGGCTTTATACAGTAATTACAGAGCCTCAACTTCCTCGATGGAGAGACCGATAACTTTAGCTATCTTCGAAAGATCAATGCCCTCATCTTTGAAGCCTTTGGTATACGTTATTTTCTGTTTTTCTGAAGCTTCATCCACAGCTGTCTGAATCTGTGAGGCAACGTCTCGTTTGCCGTCTTCCACCATCCGATAGCGCCGCAGCAGATCCGGATCATCGATGGCTATGTTGTAACGCAAGGCAAAATTCTTCATTCCTTCAGTCATATCAGATAGCACCTCCATTTCATTCTTGTCCTTGTAAGCCTCATCCAGCAAGAAAAGCCATGAGTTGAACGGATTCCCTATCACCGATTCCAGAGTCCGATATCTCTTGCGGAACTCAGGAAGCTGGATGTCTTATAGTATATCGCAAATTTGTTGTTTGGGCGGATAGGATTTATTTATTGTCTGAAATCCTTCGATGCGTTACAATGTAGTGTAGTATAGTGGAACGGAGAGAAAGAAAGGATTGCTGCGCATGGAACGGAAGAAGATCGGTATCGGATACGAAGAATATAAACGGTTGATCGATGACAGTTGTTATTATGTGGACAAAACGCTGTTGGTCAGGGATGTTCTGGAAAAAGGCGGCATGGTAACTCTTTTTACGCGGCCGCGCCGTTTTGGGAAGACTCTGGCGCTTTCTATGCTGCGCACTTTTTTTGAAGCGGAGATCGGCAGCGATGGGAAACCGATTGATAACAGCCGGTATTTTTCTGGGATGAAGATCATGGGCTGCGGCGATGAGGTGCTCTCAAGGCTAGGGAAGCACCCGGTGATCAAGCTGTCCCTGAAATCTGCGAAACAGAATGATTTCAGAACGTCGATTCTACGGCTGCGGGATCAGATCGTTGCGGAGTTTTTGAGACATGACTATCTTTGCGGCTCCGAGCGTCTCTCAACGACGGATCTGCAGACGCTGCAGGATCTGATGCTTCCGGAAAGAGAGAAAAATATCCGCACGGCAGAGGATCTTCAGAGGGAGATGGGAAGGTACGCCACGTCCCTGCAATTTCTCTCATCTGTGCTTGCCAGGCATCATGGACGAAAAGTGATCGTCCTTATTGACGAATATGACGTCCCTCTGGAAAATGCATACTTTGAAGGATTCTACGATGATATAGTCGCTTTTATACGCTCGCTCTTTGAATCTGTGCTTAAGACAAATGATGCTCTGGAATTTGCCGTAATAACAGGCTGTCTTCGGATCAGCAGGGAAAGCATTTTTACCGGCCTGAACCATCTGAATATTATCTCCATCCGGGATGATGATTTTTCCGAGGACTTTGGGTTTACGGAAATGGAAACGATAAATATGCTTCGGGACTACGGAATAGAGGACCGAATACCGGAGGCAAAGGAATGGTATGATGGATATTTATTCGGAAAAAAAGAAATCTACAATCCGTGGAGCATCACTGTCTATGTTAATGCGATAGTAAATAAAGGAAGACAGTTTCCCGAACCTTATTGGTCCAATACGTCCTCCAACTCAATTGTTAAGGATCTGATCTGGCAATCGGACGAAGAGCGGAAGAAGGAGCTGGACTGTCTGGTTGAGGGAGGCGTCATTGAAAAGAAGATTCATGAGGACATCACCTACGGCGATATCCACGAGTCAGACGATAATCTCTGGAACTTCCTGTTTTTTACCGGTTATCTGAAAAAGATCTCCGAGCGGAAGGAAGACAAATACGTCTATGTGACCATGAAGATACCGAATAAAGAGATTGCATATATCTATGAAGAACACATCCAGGGATGGTTCGATAACATCGTGAAGAATACTGATCGGACGACTTTCTACAGGGCAGTTCTGGACGAGAACACGGAGGGTATGGAGGATTACCTGAACGGTCTTCTTGACAGGACTATCAGCACCTTTGACAGCAGTGAGTCTTTTTATCATGGCTTTCTCCTCTCGCTCCTTTATGGGGTTCCGGGTTATGACCCTAAATCCAACCGCGAGGAGGGGGACGGTCGGCCGGACATCGTGCTTGAGCCAAGACGTCCCCGCAGCCCTGCTATATTATTTGAAGTCAAGGTTCGAAAAAAGTTCACTGAGATGTCCGGCGGCATCCAGGAAGCCTTTGGTCAGCTCCGTGACATGCGTTACGAGGAAGGGATTTTGAACGATGGCTTTTTCGGAGTAAAATCATATGGGGTGTGCTTCTGCAAGAAGAGCTGCATCATAGAAAAATATGTCGCCCGGTGATGTGGACTGCGAAAGCACAATGATGTCTCTGGTATGAATAAATTTATATAAGTAAGCTTGTCGTTGCGAAGATTCGTTGAATGTTGTAACTTACATAATAGTATACTGTTGCGTTATATATGGGAAGAGCGCAGACCTGCAGATAGAGACCTTGAAGGGAGCGGCGAATGGGTACGTATTTTAATCCTGGCAATCTGGCGTTCAGACGCAAGAAGATTCCGCTGGCGGATATTCCTTCAAGGATTGCGGCTGTGATAAAAGATGAGGTGCTGGCCATTGCTCCGCAGATGCTGAAGGATAAAAGTCTGGAGGAGTGTTTGATTCACTTCGTTGAAATTCCTGTAAGTAAACCTATTAGATTGATCGTAGGGGACAGGGTCACTGTTAATGTCGATACCCTTTCAGAATGACTTTGAATCCTTTGAAAGCGCGGACGATGTGCTGACATTGCGGATGTGGTGTATATCCCCGTACGGTTCTCAAAGCTTCCGCCCATGGTTGTCGAGCTTAAGTGGAACAAGACTGCAGGCGGCGCGATTTCTCTGATAAAAGAGAAAGGATATGCCGCAAGTTTGAAGCCTTATGCAGGCAATATCCTTCTGGTCGGGATAAACTACGATGAGAAGACCGGAAGACATGAATGTAAGATTGAAAAAGCTTAAAAATCAGTTGAGCATAGACAGTGTCTTTGGGCGGCTGCTTTTGGAGGAACGGAAGAGAAGATGAGAGTAGTGTATCTGGGCACAGACGCAATGCTGCCTTGTTTGGAGTATTTGTTGGATGAGCATGAGGTCATGGCTTTGTACACCTGCGGAGGTCAGGAGGACTACTTTCGGTCGGAGCATATAGCAAACATGGCCCATGAAGCCGGCATCCCCTGCTGCCCTGAGCCGATTGATGAAGCCGCGGAGCGCAGGCTTATCAAGGACGGATGCGAGCTTTTTATAAGCGCGGATTATGGCCGCAAGATTCCTGTTCTTTCGGAAGAAGAAGGCTTCTTCGGGATAAATATCCATACCTCTCTGCTGCCGGAGGGACGCAGCTATTGCCCGATAGAATGCGCACTTGAACGAGGCGAGATTGAGACTGGCGTCACTATTCACAAGCTGGCTGAAAGATTTGACAGAGGGGACATCATCAGCCAGAGGAGGCTTCCGATTCATCCTGAAGACGACAGTATTGACCTGTATCTTGGCTTGGCTGCAGCTGCCGAAGCCATGCTCGAAGAGATATTGGGAGATTTCGCCAAGTTCTGGGGAAATGCGGCGGCGCAAGGACCGGAAGGGTCGTTCTGGCGGCTGGAGCATTTTCGGGATGCGCGGCTGAATCATGACATGAGCGTTGCGGAAGCCATCGGCATATATCGGATATACAACAGGATGACAAGGATTAAGGTGGGCGGAAAGGTGTATTTCATCACTGCACTTGAAACAGGAAGGGCTATTATAAATGCTAATATAAATAATGCTAATATAAATAAGGAAGAAATACTTTTGGGGGGACAGATGCTTTACCGTCTCAGGGATGGGCATCTGAGGCTGACGCTAGAGGAAGCGGACAATCCGGATGCTGTGTGGGAGTGCGACAGATATCCATTTCGATTTTAAAAGATAAATGGAGTGGTAAAAAGATAAGGGAATGGTAAAAAAGATAAGGGAATGATAAAAAAGACAATGGAATGAAAAAAAGACAAGGGAATGGAGAGGACGACAGACATGAGAAAAAAGGGGTCGTTGGGACGAAAAGTCATACTTAGCGTTATCTTCTTATTTACGCTTGTTTGGTTACTGATGAGCATCGGCATCCTGCTTTTCTACCGGCAGAACATGGAGGAAAAGTATTCTCAGAATGCGTATTTTCAGGCATACAGCATCGCAAAATACATAGATGGCGAGCGGGTAAAGGTGTATCAGGAAACTCTGGAAAAGGATGAATACTACGAGGAGATCCTCGCTTATCTGATAGATATGAAGGAGGTCTCCGAAGCGAAATACATTTACGTGGTCGTACCCAAAGAAAAAGGCTATCTTTACATATGGGACGGCGGCAATCCTCAGACGGACGATGGAGTGTGCGATCTCGGCGACTTCGATGAGTATTATCAGGACGGCGAGAAGGAGATGAAGGCTGCCTTTGAAAAAGGGGGCAGCGAGCAGCTTCTTGTCACAAACAACAGCGACTATGGATATGTCGCATCAGCCTTTGTGCCGATCTATGACTCATCGGGACAGCCGGTGGCGCTTTCATCGGTTGACCTGTCCATGGATATCATCAACAGCGATATCAATCGCTTCCTTATGTATAGTGCCCTGATAATGGCGGCAATCCTTCTGGCGGCGAGCGTCATTGATTATCAGCTGGTATCGCGTTCGCTTCTCAAGCCGATAAAGCATCTCGGCGACCTGTCCGAGAACTTCGTGTCAGAGCAGATGCAGAGGGGAGAGATCCTTGAACCCGATATACGGACCGGAGATGAGATAGAGGGGCTGGCTGACTCTCTGTCCAGTATGTCCAGGCAGCTTCGGACATACATGAATGATTTTGAGAAGGTTACGAAGGATAAGGAGCGCATCAGCACCGAGCTGAATATCGCTACGGAGATACAGGCGAATATGCTTCCCAGAGTGTTTCCGCCGTACCCGGACAGGAGTGAGTTCGACATATATGCGAGCATGACCCCGGCTAAGGAGGTCGGCGGAGATTTCTACGACTTTTTCCTGATCGATGACGATCATCTTGCGCTCGTAATGGCGGACGTCTCCGGAAAAGGCGTTCCGGCGGCTTTGTTCATGGTCATTGCGAAGACCATGATAAAGGACCGAGCCCTGATGGGCGGCACTCCCGGGCAGATACTCACCGATGTGAACAGCCGCTTGAGTGAAGCAAATGATTCGGGATATTTTGTAACGGTGTGGCTCGCAATAGTTCAGATATCTACAGGCAAGGGCATAGCGGCGAATGCCGGCCATGAGCATCCGGCACTGCGAAGGAAGGACGGCAGCTTCGAGCTGGTGAAATACAGGCATTCTCCTGCTGTTGCCATTATGGAAGGGATGAAATTCCGCGATCATGAGTTTGAGCTTGGAAAAGGCGACGCCATCTTCGTATATACCGATGGCCTTCCCGAAGCAACGGATTCGTCAGATGAGATGTTTGGCGCGGATCGCCTGCTTGCGGCACTCAACCGAAGGCAGGGTATGGACACGAGAGAGCTGCTGAAGAACGTCAATTCGGAAGTCGATGCATTTGTTGGGGATGCGCCGCAGTTCGACGACCTCACCATGCTGGCTTTTGAGATGAAGTGATGTTAAGGAGAACAGATAGATAAGGAGAACAGATACGTAAAGGGAACAGATACATAAAGGGAACACATGCATAAAGGGAGCAGATGCATAAAGGGAGCAGATAAATAAGGAGAACAGATACATAAAGGGAACAGATACATGAAAGAAAAAGATACATAAGGAGAACAGACAGATTTGAAGAAGCATGAGAGCAACATCGTTATTTTTTCGGTCATGCTGTGCTGGGCGGCGGCATATGTTTTCATCAAGAGCCTGCCAGACGAACTATCCGATCTGGGTTATCTTGCCCTCATGAACGGCATAGCGGCCATCATCATGATTCCGCTTTTCTTTCCCAGATTCAAGCATCTTAACAGGAGCAATATCCTTCACGGCGCGATGCTTGCTCTGCTGATGCTGCTTGTCCTGGTCTTCGAGAAAGAGGGCATCGAAAGGATGAACCCGTCCGCCGCGAGCATTCTCACATCACTGGACATCATTATCGTTCCGATTTTCATGCTGTTTCTCGGAAAAATTCCTTCGAAAAACCAGCTTGCCGCTGTCGTGTTGATATTTACGGGAATCCTGATCACCAACGGCTTCTCCTTTGAGAATTTTTCTTTTTCAGGCACGCTGTTTTTGATGGGGGACTGTATCTGCATGTCGCTCTATACAGTGGCGGCAAATCGTTTCTGTCAGGATGACGACCCTATCCTGCTTGCAGTCAACCAGATAGCCATCATGGCGGCAATCTCCTTTGTGCTATGGACTATCCGTGAACCGGGGATGATACTGCGGCTGGATTACACCAAGGAACTCGTGTCCTCGCTGTTTGTCCTTGCGATATTTACCAAGGCTTATGCGTATATCCTGTTGATGTATGGGGAGGCATACGCAGATCCCGTCGACGTAGTCATCATCTTTGCGCTGGAGCCGGTCGTGACGTTTTTGCTGGCGGTACTTATCCCCGAAGGCTTCGGCGGGGTGGAGGAGTCGTTTTCTTTCCGGACGCTTACCGGCGCTGCGATCATAGGGATCGGAGCGGTCATAGGCCAGACTGACATAAGGGAGCTTAGAGAGAGGATAAGGAGGCTGAGGGGCTTTGCAGGAAATGTCACTTCGTAAAAGGTATCAGTTCATTCTTATATTTATGGCCTTCATCGTTCATGGCATCGGGATAGCGTTCAATGTCATGATTCTGGTGCCGGGCTTCACTGAGGTGAGGCCGGTGAACGCCGTTCCCGTGCCGGGAGGGATGATGTTCGGGGCGACGGCCGGGCTTGCCTGCGCTTTCGGCAATCTGGCGGCGGACTGCTTCGGGCAGCTGATGCCGTCGTCGACGCTTGGCTTCATCGGGAATTTCGTTGCGGCGTACCTTCCTTACAGGCTTTGGTATATCTACAGGGATGAGAAGCCAAATGTACACAGCTTGGGGAATCTGATGCTGTATGTGTGGCTGACCTTTGTCTCGGCGCTATCCGTGAACTGGATCATAGGAAGCGGCATGTGGCTTATATTCGGGATATGGACGGAAACGCTGAACCTATACATATTATATGGACGGAAACGCTGAACCTATACATATTTCTGAACGATTTTATATTTCCGCTGGTTTTTGGCCTTCCCGTTTTCATCGTGATGACCTCGCCCATGGTGAATGTCAGATGCGTGCCGCGAAAACCGAGCAGGATAAACATCTCAGACAAGCGGAAGAGAGTTTTAGTACTTGTATATACGCTTATGCTGAGCGCCATTTTCCTTTTGACGCAGATCGGTTTGCCCGAGATAAAGCCAGTAGTAATAGCCTTGTCGGCACCATGCGCGGCGCTCGCCTTGATGCTGATGCTGTGAATCTCGTGAGTTAATATGCTGATACCGTGAATCTCGCGAGGAAAAATGCTGATGCCGTGAATCTCGCGAGTTAATATGCTGATACCGTGAATCTCGCAAGGTAATATGCTGATGCCGTGAATCCCACCGAGGCTTTGTGGGTCTGGAGCTTAATAATGAGCAGAAAGGAATGATGCGGATGCAGGAGAAAACATTTGAGACAAGATGCGGAACTATCCATTACTGGACTAATAAGGCGCCGAGCACTTCATCGATGGCTTTGGCTTTTTTACCCGGGTTGACCGCCGACCACAGATTGTTTGAAAAGCAGCTCGCGTATTTTGAAGACAAATATCGTGTCCTCGTGTGGGACGCTCCCGCTCACGCCTCGTCGTGGCCCTTTGATTTCTCGTTTAACCTCGGAGATAAAGCTCTTTGGCTGGACGGTATATTTGAAAAAGAAGGGGTCAGTTCACCTGTGATCATCGGACAGTCGATGGGCGGCTATGTCGGGCAGATGTACTCGCAGCTTTTTCCCGATAAGCTGAAGGGTTTCATCTCCATCGACTCCGCGCCGCTGCAAAGATGCTATGTGACGGCCGCGGAGATCTGGCTGCTAAAAAGGATGGAGCCGGTATATCGGCATTATCCTTGGAAGTCCCTCTTGAAGGCGGGCTCGGAGGGCGTCGCCGAGTCGGAATATGGCAAGAAGCTGATGCGCAGTATCATGATGACATACGACGGGGATCAGGAAAGATACTCGAGAATAGCCGGTCAGGGCTACAGGCTGTTGGCAGAGGCCATGGAGGCGGATCTGCCCTACGAGATCAGATGTCCCGCCCTCCTTATCTGCGGAGAGAAGGACCGGGCGGGTTCTTGCGTCAGATATAACAAGGCATGGCACAAAAAGACAGGTATTCCTATCGAATGGATAAAAGGCGCAGGCCACAATTCAAACACCGATGAGCCTGACATTGTCAATAAGCTGATAGAGGAATTCGTGCTCAGGATATGATTGTGTGAGTGCGGGAGGCGGAACGATGCAGTACTGACACTTGAACCAGAATTTTAATAGATAACAGAGAGAGCCGGCACAGGCATGGGAGAACCAGCCTGTGCCGGCTTTATATGCGTGGTGGCGCCTGCAACGTAAGCATGCGGGTCTGCTTTATATGACTTATCGCCCCACAACGAGGTACGCAAAGCATCCCGAGTCTGGGTGCTGAATAGAGTTACTACTTATTTATATAAATAGATACAAGTCAAATAATGATTTTGTGTCGTCTTTTGTGCATTGATTGACATTTACAGTACAAAGGCATATGATAAAAGCGGATAAATGAACATAATATATTCTAATGTATCATTTTATACAACGAAGGATAATGTGTCGCATATAGAGTTGAATCAAAAAGATATTTTATACTAAGAGCAATGGCAGTCGCTTCGACAATAATCATAAAATCATTGTAATTATTCTTCATACTCATAATTACTGCATAATACCGGTCAATGTAAGCTAAGAAGAGCAGCATAATGGTATATTTTCATCACAAAATCAAAGAAAACGATATTCAGTAATCAATATTATTCAAGACCCACCCTTTTTTCTCATACGTTGTTAAATATTTCCGACAATTATAATTTATGTTTATCCGAGAAACACGTCAATTAATAATTATATCGATTCAGAGTTACACTTTTTTCTAAGGAAGCACTGATAAAATCAGTACTTCCTTAGTGTCTGAGGCAGATCTCAGAAATGCGCATCTGAAAGCGGCTTCGCAGCCGCGCGTTTCCCTAATTCGAAGTCACAGTTAGAAATAGTAGTTATTATGAAAGGACGGTACATCATGGGTAATATTTTCAAGAGAACGGTAGCGATGATATGCGCGGTCTGCCTCGTCATCTCGGGGGAGGGCAGTCAGTGTTTTGCTGCCGTGGCGGATTGGATCAATGAGAGAAGGATCACTACCGCTGAAGAGGCGCTGAGTGATGATACGCCAGTCGTGACTTCAGAGGCTGTAGGAGATGATACCGTCGATGATACCGTCACAGTCAAAGAAAATGCGGTAAGCGAAGGCCTGACTATCGCCGCGGCTGACGGCACGATTCTTCCCATCGCCGCGGAGGCCTTGAGCTTTATGGTCGAAGGCGATGAAGGAAAGGCAGCGTTAAAACTTGTTCAAGAATACATGATCGCCACGGAAACCGCAGAGGCTTTGGCAGCGGAGACCTCGGAAGGTGCGGCGGACAACATGGGCGAAGATTCCGAAATCATAGCGGATGAGATGGCTATATCAGATGAGGCTGCCGCAGCCGTCCTTGACTCGGAAAATCCGGTGATTAATGATAGTCAGGCGGCGGCCATGGACGAAGCGCAGCCGACTGTGTTGGATACAGCAGCTATGCTTGACAGTACGGCAGCTGCCGTCAGCTCGGAAAAGTATGAAGCAGCGGTCTTTGACATAAGCCTGAGCAATGTTGATTATAGTGAGTACACGCAGGGCTTTAAGGTAAATTATACCCTTCCGCAGACGATCTTGTCCCAGGAACCCGCTTTATCGTCTGCCTCGGCTCTCTCCTCTGCTGAAGCAGCGGATATGCCTTCGGATGAAAACGCATCAACCGCGCGCATTGGTCGTTATCGTCTGTTTCATATCCACGATGGAATAGTGACCGAGATAGAGGATTTCACAATATCGGACGGAATCCTCAGTTTTGTCACGCCTGACTTCAGTCGTTTCGTGTTGGTCTATACGGTGGACTTCCACTGGGGAGAGTATACGTACAATTTGGCGGGCGGAGGCGAGATTTTCCTGTCTGAATTGCTAGGAATTCTTCAAAACGGATATAGAAACAGTGAGGTCGATCCCGAAAATGGAGGTGTCGATGTATCTCCCACGACAGCAGAGCGGGAGAGATTAGGTGAGATCATAGCTGATATGAGCCAGATTGAGAGTGTTGCCTTCTCAAATTCTGAGCTGATGAAAGTGGAAAAGAAGAGCAGCGGGCAGAAAGAAGATGACTGGCTACTCACTTCGTTTGCCGCTTTTGACAGTGAGGAAGCTCTGACAATTACGTTCAAGGATGGCAGTGAACTTAAAATCAGCGTGACGGATGAACAAGTTGATGAAACCAGCGAAGACGCCATTGCCCGTGTCAGCGATGACGGCGGGAACACATGGACGTATTTTGACAGCTTGATTACAGGCGACACGAACACCGGTGCCTTTGACCATGTTAAGACACTCAGCGGCAATGTCATTGTCGAGTTATTAAAGGAAACAGATGGGCGGTACACGTTAACATCCGGTGTTACTTACGGTGATGGATCAAACACATTCAATGGGGGAACTGGGAATCCCAGTATCAAAAATCTTACAATTCGCTCCTCGAATGCGGATTCTCCCGCGAAGTTGGTGAAGACAAATACGGCTCCATTGCTGATAATAAACATCAAAAGCTGCAATACAACGATTGAGAACCTGATCATTGACGGCGGCGGCGTGGCATCTACGGCTAATGGCGGTGTTTTCCAGTTTACAACCAAAGATAGAGGTTCAAATAACGGCAACGCAGTACCGACAGCGACGGTTCGAAATGTAGAGTTTAAGAATTGTCAGTCTAAGGGTTCAGGCGGCGCTGTTTACAGTGTTTGCCAGCTCACTCTGGAAAACTGCTCTTTTGACAGCTGCAGAGCTTCCTCACACGGCGGCGCGGTCTATTCAGGAACATCGGTGTATGTTCGCAACGCTGTGGGAGAAGCCGCGTCTTTCATCGGCTGTCATGCCGGAGGTGAAGGAGGCGCGATTTACGCAGCTACAAGCATCGAATTGAATGACAATGTCGGTACGCTTCTCTTTGATAGCTGCTTTGCCGTAGGCGACGGCGGTGCTCTCCGTTCACCGACGATTACCATGGATAACAATACCGGAGATATCACTTTTACCGGATGCTATACTACCGCAGGAAATGCCGAGGGTGGCGTGGCGCAGACTTCCTCTTTATTTAGCGCCGTGAACAATCAGGGAAGTATTCTCTTTACCGGCTGTCATACGCAAGGCAGCAGCGCGGAAGGCGGAGCCCTGTTCGGTTATGGCGGAATAATCACAATCAAATGCGCGGAAGACGGTACGCTACGTTTTGAAAACGTGACGGCTAATGCCTCCGATGGCGGCGGCGCCATCTGCGGTTGGTCAAACTGCGTTGTCACCGTGGAGGGTACGCCGGAGCATCCGGTCGAATTCGAGAACTGTGTCGCAAAGAACACAGGCGAGAGCAGGGGAGGCGGCGCGGTCTACATCAACGCCGGCTCCGGCACACTCAAGCACGTCCGCGCGAATGACTGCAAATCGAAATACGGCGGCGCGTTCGCGGCAAATTCCTCGCTTACCATGACGGACTGTGTCATTACTAATTGTACTAAAAATGAAACGGGAGGCATCATCTCCGGCGGCGGCGCGATCCGCGTGTCAGGCGAGGGCTGCTCGTTCAGCGGTTCTATCAGCGACTGCGCCGCGACGAACGGCGGCGCGGTGTACGTTACAGGTGGCAGCTGCATAATCAACAGCAACATCACGGGCTGCTCCGCCGCGACGAACGGTGGCGCGGTGTACGTTACAGGCGGCAGCTGCACAATCGATGGCAATATCACGGGCTGTTCCGCCAAGAACGGCTCGGCGGCGTACGCGTATGGCGGCACCTTCACGCTCGATGGGGGCGAGGTCAGTGGAAACAACGCGTCTTCCGGCGGCTCGATACAGACAGGCAGCGGAAAACTCACTTTCAAGGGCGCTGCAAAGGTCCGCTCAGACGCGTCCGGCAAGAACGTGTATCTGGATAAGGACAGTCCGCACGTCATCACAGCCGACGGTCTGACGAAGGAGGCGGAGATCCACGTCTATGTGACTGATGGCATCAAGGGCAAGCGCGGCTACGCGGGGCGGATGTTCGGCACGTATACTGATGATGCCAACCTTGATCGCATTATCAACGACTGCTTCACCGATTCCTCAGGAACCTCCCTCGTCGGCACGGCATCCTTTTCCTTTGAGAGGGAAAAGCAGATCGCATGGCAGGGTGAGGACATTGTTATAACCGTCGTAAGCTCTGTCGACGGTACGCCAGTGGGCGCAGGGGCGCGCTTCGAGCTTGCCCGCGACGGCTGGGACGCGAACCACGCCATATGGCGCGGCACAACGGACGAGAACGGTCAGGTACGCATCCCATGGACGGGCAACGAAGCACCGCTGACCGATGAGCAGTCCTCCGATTCCGACGGCAACGTCGGCGGGGCGAGCTTCATCAACGACCGCAAGTATGTGGTCAGACAGCTCCGGGCGGCGGACGGCTTCGCCCGTCCCGGCGGAAAGTGGGGCATCTCCATGTCCGACGCGGCGAATGGCATGACATTCTCAGCAACCACGCAGGTCGCTAAGACGAACTATACCCAGCCCTTTGCCATCAGCGGGACGAACCTTGACAGAAACGTATGGACCATCAAGAACGATCCTGATACGATGCAGGTCATATACGACATGAACGCGAGCGGAGACAGCGTGACATTTGAAGACGGAGAGGGGAACGCCCTGGCCAACCAGCAGACTATCCATTTTTCCAACTTGCCGGTCATCGGCACGGAGACGGTCTATGCGTCCGAGCCGGTCAGGGATGGAAAGCGATTCCTCGGCTGGAACACTGCGAAAAACGGGAAAGATGGCGTCGTCTATTTATCGGGGGGATCTCTGTACCACACCGGCAACACGGCGAACAACGTGCTGACGCTGTATGCCCAGTGGGGAGAGGGGGGCAGCGATTCAATCGCCCGCGTATCCTTTGACAGTGGCGTGACCTGGACGTATTACGCGGCGCTCATCACAGGGGATTACGAGAAGCAGGACGGCAGCGGCGGAACCGAGCATGTCGACGGCGCGTTCGACGCGGCGAAAAACCGCATCCTCAGCAGCGCCGGCACCGTTATCATCGAGACGCTGTGCGAGACTCATCCTCGTTACACCCTCAGCAGCAGCTTTGAATTTACCAATGGAAACAAGAACTCAACTACGCTGGTGATCCGCACGTCGCCCGGTCTGGGCTTCCGAAGCCGCATCGTCAAGAACCAGACGAGCGGACCGATCATCCATTCAAGCATCCGATACAATACGCTCCAGCTCGAAAACCTGATCTTCGATGGAAACAACCTGGTGTCCGCCGGAACGGGCGGAGCGGTCAGACAGAGTAACACGAACAGCGGTGGAAGCGGCGTATTCATTACCGACTGCGATTTTATCAACTGCAAGGCTTCCGACGCGGGCGGTGCTGTCTATGTCGCTCTGAACAGTCTCACCGTCAAGAATACGATGAACGGCGTGATGAGGTTCTCCGGCTGCACCTCAGGCGCGGCCGGCGGCGCGATCCATTCACAGGTATCTGTAACGATTCAGAACATGTCTGACGGCAGTGTTGTATTTGAAAATTGCGAAACCGCGACCAACGGCGGCGCGATTAACGGCGTGAGCACGGTCACCATCAATAATACCGGCTCCGGCAGCACCGTATTCGATAACTGCCGGAGTGCGGTCGGCGGCGCAGTCAACTGCGCGTCCACGGTCACGCTGAACAACACCGGCAGCGGAGCGTTGGTGTTTGAGACCTGTAAGGCCAATGGCGGCAATGGAGGAGCAATCACTGCGAATAGTGGGTTTCTGGTTGATAAAAACGCGGGAACAATTCGGTTTAGCAACTGTTCCTCCACGGGCTATGGCGGTGCGGTTAATGCTTATACTACAAACGATAATGTAAGGTTTAACAATAATAACGGAACAGTTATTTTTGAACGTTGTTCTGCAGGAAGCAATGGCGGCGCAGTATATTTCCGGAGATACTTCCGCGCGGAGGAAAACGCCGGCAGCATCGGTTTTAATTCTTGCTATGCTGGCGGAGGCGGAGGCGCGCTGTATGGCGAGCAGGGCAATTATACTGTCAATCTGACCAATAAGGGCAGCGGCACCCTTTTCTTTGAGGCCTGTTATGCCAAAGGCAGCGGCGGCGCGGTCTTTGTTAACGGAAGCACCCTGACCATTACCGGTTCAAGCAATGACAAGCCGGTTACCTTTGAGAATTGCAAGGCCGGCTGGGACGGAATGGCTTCGGTATCAGGGGGCAATGGCGGAGCCATTTACGGCGGCGCAACAAGCCTGACCTATGTGACCTTCGGAGCGAAGGGTGACACGTCCAGGACGTGTACCGCCAGCGCAGCGGGCGGGGCGGTTTACTGCGGCAATCTGACCTACACAAACGTCTCTTCCTCAGAACTGGGCTTCTATTACTGCGAGGCGGGAACCAACAGCGGCGCTATCAACAGCACCGGTACAGTCACGCTGAACAATACCGGCAGCGGAGCGTTGGTGTTTGAAACCTGTAAGGCCAATGGCGGCAATGGAGGAGCAATCACTGCGAATAGCGGGTTTCAGGTTGATAGAAACGCGGGAATGATTCGTTTTAGCGACTGCACCTCCACGGGCTATGGCGGTGCGGTAAACGCTTATACTACAAACGATAATATATGGATCAATAATAATAACGGAACCGTTCTTTTTGAACGATGTTCTGCCGGAAGCAATGGCGGCGCAGTATACTTCCGGAGATACTTCCGCGCGGAGAATAACTCCGGCAGCATCGGTTTTAATTCTTGCCATGCTGGCGGAGGCGGAGGCGCGCTGTATGGCGAACAGGGCATCTATACCGTCAGTATGACCAATAAAGGCAGCGGCACCCTTTTCTTTGAGGACTGTTATGCCAAAGGCAGCGGCGGCGCGGTCTTTGTTAATGGAAGTAACCTGACCATTACCGGTTCAAGCAACGACAAGCCGGTTACTTTTGAGAATTGCAAGGCCGGTTGGGATGGAACGGCTTCAGTGTCAGGGGGCAATGGCGGAGCCATATACAGCGGGGCAACAGGTCTGACCTATGTTACCTTCGGCGTGGATGGCCATATCTCCAAAGGGTGTACTGCCAGCGCTGACGGCGGCGCGGTCTACATGGGCGGGGGGACATTAAATCAGGTTAGTGTCTTTGGCTGCTCCGCAGGCGGCATCGGCGCGGCGGTCTATGTTCCTTCAGGCAAGACGACGACCTTCAAGGGCGGCAGATATGTCGGCAACACGGCCTCCGGCACGAACGGCGGCGCCATCAATACGGCGACCGACAACAACAGCAGCTCACATTTTGACTTTGAGGGCAGCGTCCGTGTCTATGACAACAACGTGGACGCATCGGGCAATCAGAGAAATGTGGTGCTTTCTGTTACGGACAGAGCCGAGCCGATCCGCACCACAAGCATCGGTTTGAATGCGGATGCTAAAATCGGTATTTATGTGATCGGATCAGCCACCTCCAATCCATACGTGAACCACGGCGTTGCCGACAAAAACTTCGGTACCTTCGGTAACGCGGCGAACCTGAACAGATTTATCAACGATCGCGACACTAAGCTGAAAGGTGATGCCGGAACCGGCAAGAATATCTGCTGGGGCGGCAACGGAATCGTCAAACTCACCGACATGCAGGACCGCATACTATGCAAAAATACCTTTGGTTCACCGGCGGTGTACGGCAAGCTGCAAACAGCTCTGACTGCCTTGCCCGAAACGCTCTACAACAGCGACGGCAACACCTACGGCGGCGCGGTCAAGCTGAAGCTGCTGAGGGATGTGGACCTGGCAGAGACCTTTGTCACCTACAGCGGCTCACGTGAGCTGACTCTCACCACGGCTGAACTTCCGGATGAATGCAGCGATGGCTTCCCGTATATCCGCGACGAAGGCACTGATCCTTATCAGGATTACCGGGAAGAAAACCGAGCGTATATTAAGCGTAATCAAACCGCTTCATATTTGATGCAGATCAATAACAACAGTGCTAAGGTACATGTTGAGAATCTGCTGATTGACGGCAACAACATCAGCTACACAGGTACGGGCAGCAGTGGATTCTATATCAAGGCGGCTTCTTACGCGGAATTCCGCGATATGACCTTCATCAACATGAAGGGCACAAGCGGTTCAGCCATATATAGCAGCGGCGCGGCAACCCATATCAACGCAAGCGACGGCAAGACCACAAGGTTCTATAACTGCTATGCCGCAGGCGAAGGCGGCGCGGTTTTCGGCGGAGCTATCTATACAGGTCAGAGCGGAGGCGGACGGATCGTGTTCGACGGCTGCTCTGCCAGCTCCAACGGAGGGGCGATAAGAACAAACGGGAACGCAGTGCTCCAAAGCTCGGAGTTCCTTGATTGTAAAGCACCTTCTGGCGGCGCCATCTATTACAACGGAAGCGATGGGGTAGTTCTTTCGCTAAAAGACTCTGCATTTGACGGTCATGGCATGCTTGAGCCAGGTACGACGAATGCTTCGAACGGCGGCGCGATCTATGTTAACAATGGAAGCTTGGAGATAGATGATTGTTCGTTTACAGATCTTACGGCTTCGAGCATGGGAGGAACTATTTATTTCGACGGTGGCGGATATGATCACCTGACGGTAGAAAACTGCGTGTTCGCAGGAAGAGAAACACTGACAACTCAGCCCAATGCTTATACCAATGGCGGAGCGATCAGGGTCAACGCGAATAACGGTGTTACAATAAACAATTCAGCTTTTACGGATTTTTATGTGTCATCGACATCTGGAATAGGTGGCGCGATCTGGTCAGATGATCCAATCATGAACCTCAACAACGTGACCTTTAACGGGCATGTCAAGCTGAATAATGAAATAAAGAATGCGGTTAGCGGCGGCGCGGTTTACGCCTATTCAACCTTAACAATCAATAACAGCGCGGGAGCGACCACAAGTTTCATCGGATGCAGCGCTAACACCGGCGGCGCAATATTCGCGAACAACAGAATTTCTATCAGCGGCACCGATACGGAAGCTGCCGTATTTGAGGACTGTCATGCCTATGACGGCGCCGGAGGCGCCATCCGCGTGAATACCGCGCAAACCTCGATGAAGATTGCCAACGCTCGTTTTGGGGCGGCTGACGCGGACGGAAATGTGGATACAGATAAAGGCTGTACAGCGTCTACGGGAGGAGGCGCGGTGTATTACGCTGGTTGGGATAATGTCGGCAGTGATCCGTCACTGACAGGATGTCAATTCTACGGCTGTGAGGCCGGAAACAACGGCGGTGCCTTCTGGATGAACAATTCCCCGGCTAATTTAACCGTAACGAATTCTTGTTTCAAGGGATGCAGAGCCAATGGTACGGGGGATAACGGACGCGGCGGCGCGGTTTATCTGTCCGCCGGCAGGACCATCACCTTCACTAACACCAGCGCTGAAGGCTGTACGGCCAATACCGATGGCGGCGCGATCTACGTTATTGCCGAAAGCAAAACGCCGATGCTCACACTGGATAATTGCCGGATCACTGGCAACACAGCAAGACGATTGAGCAGCGCTGTGCACAGCAGAGCCCCGCTGACGGTGAAAGGTACAACACATATTTCCGGAAACAGGTCGGCAGACGATAATGGCGGCGCGATTAATCTGGTAACTGATAAGAAAGCCTATTTTGAAGGGGATGCGTATGTCTATGACAATTACAATGCAAAGAACGAGCAATGCAATGTAGTCCTTTCACAGGACAGCATTGACATCATCCACGCGACTGAAAACGGGTTTGGCGAAGATGCCGCAATAGGTGTTTATTTTCCTACACAGAGTCAGATTGGGAAACACGGAAGCCAGAATACCGAATTTGGCAAACATGACGCGAAAGAAAATGCCGACGACAATTATTATGTATCTCTGTCGGCATTCCGCAATGACAATAACACAATGGTCGGCGGCGAAGGCAGGAGGGATCCGGTTTATGCCATCGCCTGGACGACCGCATATAAGCTTGTCTTGGATCCCAATGGCGGGGAAGGAACCCCCGTTTCAGTAGTCCTTCCTTTCTTCAGAGAATACACCCTCGGTGAACCTTATACGAAGGAGGGCTACTACTTTGGCGAGTGGAACACCCGCAAGGATGGCAGCGGAGAGAGCTATGCCGCGCAGGATATCGTCAGTCAGCTCACTGACGTTGACGGCGGCGTGGTTACTTTGTATGCCCAGTGGGAGGAATATGATCCGTGCAACATCTATTTCCATCCAAACGGAGGTAAGGCCGTTCCTACAAGAACTGTCAAACCTGGAACCAAGCTCGGTCTGCTTCCTTCAAGTGAGAGAGATCATTACACCTTTGTCCGATGGATGCTGATAAATGAGGCCGGAGAAGAAGAGTCGTATTCACAGGATACGATCGTGAATACGGATCTGCATTTCTACGCGACATGGGAACGAAGGGTGACCGTCACCTTTGACGCCCAAGGCGGCATAGTAGGAGAAGATGAGAGAGAGATCACACCCGGCAGGATCGGATCCCTGCCCATGACGGAGCAGCCGGCCGCCACGAGAAAGGATTATGAATTTGTAAGATGGTATCAGATAGATGAGGAAGGAAATCGGATAACAGTTACCGAGGATACCTCTTTTACATCAGATGAGACAATATACGCGGAGTGGAGAGTGATCAAAAGAAGGCTCAGGTATGACACGGCAGGCGGATATCCCGGCAAGAACCTGGCCACTGATGATTATTGGTACACAGATTATACGGATGATCTCGCGACTATTAAAGAGTTTCCCGTGGTGTGGTTCCCGGACGTTACCAACCATGGTTACACATTGGACGGCTGGTATACTCCGGGCGGGGAGAAGATCGACCTTGGAGGTACGGTCAATCTTCAGGAAGTAAGCTACTTAAAGGCAAAATGGATCAAGACGGAAAGGGTAATAGTCACCTTTGACAGCGACGGTGGCTCTGCTTGTGCTGCCATAGAAGTGGTACCGGGAGACAGTGTTGATCGTTACCCTGTGCCGACTAAAGACGGATATGTTTTTTCAGGTTGGTATTTGCTTGACGCTGAAGGAGGCTTCGCTCAGGAAGACGGACATGACATCGAGGTCACTGCCCGGATGCCGATAAATGAAAATATTACCGTTAAAGCAAAATGGGAGAAAAAGGCTACCGTGTCATTCGACAGTGACGGTGGCTCTGTTTGTGCTGCGATAAAAGTCCAGAAAGGCAGGAGGATAGCAAGCTACCCGAAGCCCACAAGGCAAGGTTACGTCTTTAAAGGATGGTATCTGGCTGAAAGCTCGGTGGATCCGGTGACGGGCAATACTGTCGTATCTATAACGGAACCGGAAACTGAGGTAAACAGCAGCACCGTCATCAATGATGACATCATCGTTAAGGCTAAGTGGATAGATAAGGCCACTGTGACCTTCAACTGGACTGAAATAAAGGATGCTAATGATGATCCGTTGATCACAACGGAGGAGGTTTTGAAGGGAACCACTCTCGGCAAGCTTCCAAGCAAAAAGAAAACGAACTATATATTGGAAGGCTGGTATCCTAATGAAGATTTCACGGGGGAGAAGCTTACAGCCGCCACGGTGATCAATGCGGACTGTACTTACTATGCCAGGTGGATTTGGTCAAAAGTGGAAGTCTCCGAACCGATAGAGTATGAATATTCTGTCACGTGGACCAATAATACTGAGCCGGCAGGAAGCCTGACAAACATTGACGACACGCTGACATATTATGTTTCGGGTAAGGCTACAAACGACGTGGCAGCTTGCGCGGAAGTGATGTTTACGTTGGAAAAAACGGACGGCATAGTAATTCCCAGAGAAGGCCTAAGCGTAGACATACCGAAATATGTCTTTGAGGACTGGAACGGCAGCCCCATTCATGGCAGAGAGAATACCGTAAGCTTCGTACCGGCGCGTCCGTATGTAACAAGCCTAGGCTGGTATTATGTTGACAACGGAGCTTACTACACACTGTACAACAGCGATGATACTGACAATCTCTCACTTGTATTGAGAATCACATACGAAGCAAATGTTGGTAACATAAACGCGATCAGACTTGATAATGAGACGGGCAGGTTAATAGACGCGAACGGCAATTTCATAGACAGTGTAGATTATCAGCCCAAAGGGAGCGAGTTTGTCTTCCGCATCAAGTCAGAAGAGAAAGATAATATTGACATAGAGCATAGGAAGAGTCTGTACACAGCCGCGTACAAGAGGTACAGCGGCACGACGTATGGCTCAAGTTTCCATACAGGAAGCTCTCAGGCGTTCAGGACATGGGACAGCAGCTGGGGCGCGACGCCTGTGGATGCTGACAAGTATTACTATGTCAAGTGGACGCACGGAGGCTTCTCTGTAAATACCGGAGGAGATTTCCACGCAGGCACCTCAGGCATGTTTACGACCACGTCCAAGGAATGGGTACCGGATTCCTATGACGTAGTATATGAGACAGCCGACTATGTTGTCACAAGACACTTGTATTCAGAACTCGAAGACAACAAAAAGACGCTTTTCAGGCAGGAGACCGCGGAAGGTGAATGGACGCTTACAGGTGAAAAAGAGTATGGAAGCGGTACAATATCGTGTAATATTAACTTTACGGTGAGCACACCGAGCGGTCCGGGTCCCACGGGTGCCAGTGTGATGCCGCTGAGCGCGAGCAAAAAGTACAATCCGTATTGGTATACTTACAAAGGATACACTACCGGACAGGATACCCTCTTGGACGATGAAAGCATCAACAATATTTTCTACAGATTCAGAATGACCGGACCCGGCAAAGAGAACCTGGCTCAGAAGGGAGACACAAACCTTTATTTTGCTAATCCCTACACCATGACCATACGTGATGGCGATAAGGGCGATGTCACATATTATTCTAATAGTACAAACAGGCATGTCAGTCTCGGGGACAACGATTATAGGTTTACGCGCATGACTATATCCTTGTCTAACGCGGACGGTTATCTGGAGGAAGAAAGCTGGCACAGCCTTGGCAATACGGCGTATTCCTCATGGAAATCGGTAGAAGTGTGGCTGAGAAGGACAGGCAAGCTAGCTTTATATAAGTACACTGACGTGTATATCACATCAGGTTCTTCGAAGACGATCACATTGCCTGATGACACGGTCGGATTCGAGATCAGGCACAGCACGTTCTATTGGAAAACAGAACTGACCGTGGACACCTATATGCAGATCAATCCGACAAATCATGTCAAGAACCTGGTAAAGCCGGATTATTTGAGCAAGGTCACATCTCAGTTTTTTAACCAGGCTGACATGAGGGTGACGTCGAATGAAACAGGTGACGTAATTGAAAGCTGGACTCAGAGGGATAACTTTTATTGCGGCAAGAGCAAGACCGGACTTAGGACCAGTAAATCAATAGATCCTGTTAAAAAGGATAATAACCACAGTATACAGACGATCCCAGTCAAGGTTACAGGCTATAATTACAACAACGCGGGCAGACGGAAGCCGATCTACACAGGTATTTTCTACGAGCTTCTGCCCATAGGAACTACGGTCGAGGAATCATCTGTCACTGTTTCAGCCGGACAGAAGTTGAGCCGAAGCATGTACAATGTTGAATATGTTCCTGACTGGAAGGGATCAGGGCAGTACATGATGATCGTAAGCTTCGGTGTGCCAGAGACGATAAAGTCATCAAGCATAACCATGAGCTACGTACTCACTAATACCTACGAGAATATTCAGGCCTATGGTGCTGATGTGTACCTGCCTTCCGCTTTTGTAAATACAAGCAGCAATAGAGAAGAGTATGAAATCCTTCCGAAATACAGAAGGATCAGTGAGATCAGCAGGGGGCAAGAGCTGTTTAGTGAGCAGGAGGCAGAATACGGGGAATATATAGCGTACATTTCCTCACCAGCAAAATTTATGGAAATCAATGTTTTCTCATCGCGTTTTGACAAAAGAGTCAAGACGCTGAAGACGTTTGAGGAAAAAGCCGATATCATCCCTCGGACCAGATATGAGTACAGAATGCAGTATGGACAGTCTATTAATTCAAAGAGTGATAATGTAATCATTTATGATATTTTGGACAGAGGAAACATAATCAGTACTGATCCCGAATTAAATGGCATGACGTCAGCGTGGCAAGGTAAGTTCATTGACATCCAGATTCCATCGGTCAGATCATCTGAGAATGGAAAGTGGTGCAATCCGGTCGTATACTATTCAACGACAACGGAAACCGACATCAACAGACTCATAAAGGATCTCACGAATCCGGTATGGAGCACCACAAGACCTGAGGGTGACGTTACGGCGATAGCCATTGACCTTTCAAAGGCAACGGACGGATCAGATTTTATATTAAAAGGCAGTGACAGCGTACTTCTGTACATCACGATGGAATCACCGGCTGATGAAGATTTGATAGGGACAGCCGCAGTGAATACCGCTGTTTCCGTATCCAATCTGTACGGCGTAGATGAAACCCCCGATATGGGTTCGATCAAAAGCACTAAGAGCCAGACATGGCTTATGATGAAGCCTGTTAGAGATATTCTCACGCTTACGTCAAACCCTTCATCAGGGACAGCGGACGAGCCGAGATTGGTAGCTTATAAGGATACGATCGAATATGATCTCACTGTCCAGAACACGGACGATGAGTTCGACTATCGTAATCTTGTGGTAGAGGAAAAAATCCCGGAGGCTGTTATTCTTGAAGAACAAAGCATATATGTTTACGTTGACGACGACAGGGATAACGCTGTTAATATCGGCAATTCCTCCCGTGTATCTATGACGAAGGATGAGAATGGCAAATTGAACTTCGATATTCATGAACTGCTACCGGGAGAAAAGATCCACATTATATTGCCCTGTATCGTGAATACGAAGGAGGGAAAATTCGAAAACAGCGCCGTGCTTACCAGCATAAACGGTCTGCCGAGAGATGAACACACTGACGAGACGTACCATGAAGTTAAGAGGTACGATGTGCTGTTTGGCAAGAAGATACTCGGAAAAGAACCGGAAGAATTCCTTGTCGGAGCGGTCTTGGAGGTCGCCGATGGCAGCGGACAGGCTGAGGACCGTTGGACATCTTCTTCCGCGGCAGGCAGTGAATACCACACCGTGAGGATCGGCGCGGGTGAATATTCTTATAAGGAAATAGACCCTCCGGACAACTACGCGGTATCAGAAACGATCTGGTTCACGATGAGCCGCGAGGGAGAAGTCACCCTGAGGAAACATACGGCTCCATTGAAAGAACGGATGATCGACATGTATGACAAGTACTACGCGGTCGATGCGGTCATCGAGAACCGTGTGTCAGGCGATGGGGCTGATCCTCAAAAAGAATTCTCCTATACTGCCGCTCTGTCCGGGTTAAAGGCAAGAAAAACATACACTGCCGGTTCGTTGACCTATACGGCGGACCGATACGGCGAAGCCGTGCTCTCATTCAAGCTTAAACACGCAGAGAGCATAACGTTGGATAAGCTCCCTTCAGGCGCGCGTATCGTCGTGACGCAGGCTGCGAATGACGGCACCGGCGGTGACTATTTAGCTTCATACTCCGCTGTTGTCGTAAAAGAGGAGACCGAGACGGCGCTGCACTCTAAGGAGGCGTTTCTTAGAAACCAGGAGCTGACGACCGAAGACACCGAGGTTGACATCGACCGCGGCGTGGTTCATATACGCTTTGAGAACACGATCAAGAATGGTCTTCCGGTAAGGTTTATAGTGCTGGACGACTCGGACGGCACTCCAATCTCAGGGTTGGATCTGAAGCTCGAGGGCTCTGGTTCTGCCGAAGCAGAAGAGCGCTTTAAGGAAGAATGGATATCAGACGCAGATTATAAACTCATCTTTATTCCATACGACTCCGTCTCTGAATTGGCGCAGGTGACTGTACCCGAAGAATATGCCGAGTCAGATACACCGTTAGTGCTGACAGTGGGTACAACGGATGTACTGACATGCAGTGATGAGTCGGTTGTGACGCAGGATGAGAATGGGTATATCGTCACAATCAAGAATAAGAGGAAAGCGAAGCTGACGGTAGAGAACTACGCTACGAATACCTCCTACTACCTGAGGGGCGCGACTATTGAATTGCGGAAAGGTGAAAATGTCGAATCCGCTGAGATGGTAAGAACCTGGGTCTCGGAAGGGGACAAGGGTCAGCTGCTGTATCTTGACCGCGGCCAGAATTATATAATAAGAAAAACGGCATCACCGAATAGTTATGAAGCGGTAATGCCTGCCGAGGTACATCTAAGTGTCGATGATAACGCGAAAATAAGCGTGGATAGCGTCACCGAGAAGGCAAGAGTGTTCAACAGCAATGATGGAATCCTGACATTATATGACAGGTATGTCGAGACCTTAACTATTAAAAACACTGTTACCTGGCCTGATCCTTCACCTGAATACAGATTTGTTATTTCCGGGCTGAATCCGGGAAGCAAATACGGATACAATAAGGTCGATGGAAATGGCAATGAGATACCCGGCGAATTGATAGTTGACGAGCATGGCGAAGCTTCCTTTATCCTTAACAACAAAGAGGCGGTCACGATCAAAGACCTGCCGCATGATGTGAACATTACGGAAATAAAACCAGATGGATTCTGCTATTTAACGGAATGGGTGATGGACAAGGACAAAGTCCTGGATGCTGACGATAACGTCAGCCGTTCGACTGTGTCTCCGGAACTGACAGGGAGGAATACCATCGAAGTAACTAACAAGCCGGCCGTCGTCAGGGTCAAGAATAAGGCGGAAGGAAGCGAAGACTGGACCGAGTGGAAATATTTCGATGCTTTCACGAACGATGATCATAGCGGAGCTTTTGATTACGCGAATTCCCTGAATGGGGAAGTGGTCATAGAGACCCTGTTGGAAGAACACGAAAACAACACGCTCGATTCGGGCTTTGAGTTCACAAATCAGGCGATAACAAGCCTGACAATTCAGAGCGCGGATACCCTCACCAATGAAGGAAAGCATTCTCATCTCGTGGGCAGTACTGACGGCTCTTTGCTGACATTCAACACAGGCGGCCCCGTGCGCATCAACAATCTTGAGTTTGATGGTCATGGACATATCCAGAATGCTGATGGCGGCGCCATAAATATCACTAGCGGTTCTGCCACGCTGACAAACGTACAGATCCATGATTTCTCCACGAGAGGAAAGGGCGCGGCAGTTTATGTCGGGGATGACGTAAGCCTGACGCTCTCCGAATCGGAGATCAAGCACAACAGTTCGTCCGGCGAAAATGGCGGTGCCGTGAACGTGGGACAGAACGGGAAAGTGTTCTTCGAAGGGGATGTCGTTGTATTTAACAATAAGTATGGTGACGGGGTACAGAGGAATGTGGTGCTTGATCAGGGCAGCAATGAAGTGATACAAGTAACTGAGAACGGCCTTGGTCCGAACGCGGCTGTAGGAGTATATGTCACAGGCGATGAAGAGTCTGGCCCTTACAAGTCGCATGGAGGATTTGGGGATTATTTTGGCACATACAATCCTTATGACCCCAACACAGCCCGGCTGGATAGTTTTGTCAACGACAGGAACGGCCTGTACGCGGAGCCCTCGCCGGTATATGATGACGATAAAACTGAATATCTTGTCCGTTGGACAAGTTATCTCACCAAATTGACTGATAAAGAAGGAAGGCTCCTGTACACTGACAAGGAAGGGAATCATCCCGCCGTGTTCAAGACGCTGACTGACAGCTTCGCCGCGACTGAAGGTAAGCTGTATTACTTCCCTGAGGGGAGTTCTGAGTGTGTGGAATACAGACCTGATGAACCTGTAAATGTGGAGCTGCTTCGCAGCTATTCGCAGCCGGCTTCAGACCAGCCGGTCGTCAATGCCAATAGAAGCGTGACCTTGACCACAGCCAATACGAACGCGTCACTGAATCCGAATCCAAACGATATTTACGTCTATAATCCGGGTAACAACCCGTCGGAAGATCCAACGAGGGCTACCGTCACCAGAGGCGGTAAGGGCGGTAGCATGATCACGTGCAGAGGAAAGGAGCTGACGCTCGACGGCGTTATACTGGATGGTGAGAAGGATCACTATCAGATGAATGTCAACGGCGGCATAGTGAACGTCGCTTCGGGTATACTGAATATTCGGGACGACGCAGTGCTGAGAAACTCCGAGGTACACAATGGTCACGGCGGAGCGGTCTATGCAACAGGCGAGTCGGTGGTGAACATGACCGGAGGTCTTATCACTGACTGCGACGCGACCCATGAAGAGGGCTTAGAGAGCTTCGGCGGCGGAATCTATCACGATGGGAGCGGAAGCGCTATGATCGACTCTGAAACGGGCGCATATACCTACGGCACCGGCACGATAAATATCAGCGGCGGCACAATACAGAACTGTTCTGCCGGGCGCGGCGGCGGCATCCGCAAATCAGGCGGCGTCATGCATATCACGGGCGATGCGCGGATAATAGGCTGCCACGCCGAGCATGGCGGAGGCGTACATATCGGCTACTCAGGCACAAAGTGCGTCATAGATGACCGCGTCAAGATAAGCGGCTGCACCGCGACAGGCTGGGGCGGCGGCATCTTCAACCACGGCAGCGAGATGGTTGTCACAGGCAATACGGTAATTGAGAACTGCAAAGCCGGCTGGAACTATGCCTCTGAGGGAGGCGGAAGCTGGACAGGCAGCGGCAGCGGCGGCGGCATCAATATCGGTCATGGCGATGCAAGGCTGACGGTCGGAGGCAACGTCACGATCAGGAAATGTGAGGCGCAAAACGGAGGCGGCATCAACATAGAAGAAGGCCGCTACGGCAAAATCGGCGATGCTGTGACCATAAGCAGCTGCAGCGCCAGAGATAATGGCGGCGGCCTGCGAGTGGAAAGCGGAGCTTCAGCTGACTTCACGGGCGGCGCGATCGCGGGAAGCTCAGCTTCGGTGGGTTCCGGCGTATATGTGAACGGCGGAGGAACCCTCAATATGTCAGGCGGCTCCATCGTAGGAAACAAGAGTGCCAAGGGTACCGATGGCGGTGCCGTGAATGTGGAAAATGATACCGCAAGGCTTAATTTTTCTGGGAATTCTATAATCCGTAACAATTACGAGTATGACGGCGATACAGCGATGACGCAGCAGAAGAACATCGTCCTCAACATGTCCACGAATGGTTTCAACAACGTCATCAACAGCCATGGTTTAGGCGACAATGCCGATATCGGCATATATGTGAGCGGCGCTGACGGAGATACTGACCCGTACAGCAGCCACGGTCTCTCCGGAAAGCCTTTCGGTACCTTCACTATCGCAAGAAACGTGGATAAGTTCAGGAACGACAGGGATGCCGGTCTGTACGGCGACTGGAAGGATGCTCAGGCTGATTTCCAGATGTACTGGTATCAGATTCCGACAGTGCCCGCCACGCTTCGCAAGTTCTGGGAATATGGAAGCGGATTGAAGGATGCGGACAAGACGACTCAGGACATCTCTGTGGGCATCTATGGAGTGGCTGGCGGAGGCGGCATGTCACATCTCAGCGACTTTGAACTCACGGCTTCGGATGCAACCTCAGACGCGTATGTATGGGAAAAGCATATTGATATCCCGGTGAAGGATCAAAACGGCCTGCTCTATGACGTGTTCAGGATAAATGAGGCTGAACTCACACATGATGTCAAAGGAGGTGTCTGGAGTACAGACTATGATAACGATGTTGTTGTTTCCGAGAGGCATTACGGTGAAGAGGTGTTCGTACAGGACAGATACTCCGATTGGGCTCGGATGCCGGTGGAGAATACGAGAACAGTTTATATCAAGCTGAACTGTACGGGTTACAATGGCTATTTAGATGTTGAGAACGCCTGCTTCATCTTCGAGGACAGAGAGACGAACAGGCTGTACCGTACCACGGTAAAGTTTGATGAGACGCAGCAGATGAATACTCCGGGCTCCGTGTTCTATCTTCCGGTAAGTGTTCCTAAGGACTCTGATGTAGCAAATCTGAGAATTCTGGAAAACGTACAGGCTGCCGGAAACCATGGGAGCACAAAACAGTGGTTCTATGTGAGAAATGCCGATACCGGAGAGATTCGTCCTACGAGCCTTGGCAGCGTCACGGGGCTGGATTGGTATTATCCGATCACGATGTACCGCAACGGCGGAGCCGGCGCTCCCAATTTCACTACAGCTCATACGACTGATGGCGTGACGTTTTCAGTGGCATTTACCGGAATTATCTTCGTTAACTCAGCGCCGGAAGGAGCCAGAACTCCCGGCGGTGAATCCCGTCTGTCCGCATACGGCAGCAGGCAGCTTACCGTCACGAACACCTTCAAGGATACAGGATACAATGTCAGCTTCCTGACGATCGACGGTTTCGGAGGCGCGGTAGGCGGAGCGACGTTCACTATTTTTGAAGACGCTGACGGCAAGATAGTCAAGCAGCGCGGAACGGAAAACCTCACATCGACCTCATTTGACAAGGAGACGACAGTCGGAACAGGGACGGAGGCAAAGACCTATCCGGAAGGTACCGTACTGTTCGAGAAGGTGCCGTCCGGTATGTGGTATATCATGGAGAAAAAAGCGGACGGCACTTCGGGCGTCCCGACTGTTGGAACGGGAGGTTCAGGCGGCTCAGGCGATCCGGGTGATCCTGAAGCTCCGGTCAATCCAGACGATCCTGGCAATCCTGGCAATCCGAATGATCCGATAAGCGCCGCAGTGTCCAAGTATACCGCGAACGGCAAGAAGTACGTCGTGCTTGTGGGAGATGAGGCATTGACCATCAAGAAGGACGGAGATATCAGAACCGGCGTTTGGGCGGAAGATGGGATACTGGCCGGAATCAACCAGGAAGACATCGATGCCCAGACGGGAACCGGACCTGATGCCAAGAAATACGCTATCTTCATGATCGATGACGACGAATTAAGTCCGACAAAGGGCAAGGCAATAACCACGCCCGATATCGCGACGTTCGGCATCATGAACGAGTCGGTATCGAAGCCTAAGGTCATCTTGCGAAAGGTGTCTACGGCCGACGAGCCGCTTCACGGTGCTCATTTCAAGATTTTCAGGTACGATCTGTCCGAGTACACACAAGATCGTGAATACGGCAAGGATTACTACGAATCCACGGTTTCAGGAGTATATGGCATCGGAAGGTTCCCTGAAGGTACGTATTATCTTCTGGAGACGAAGGTGCCAGACGGTGCCTCGGCCGGCAATCTTGGCAAGGTCTTCGTGCTGACCGTGAAAAACGGCAGTGTTAAGGAGAAGAAGATCGGACGACCGGTCACTGTTGACTCGATGATCGCGCGTATGGAAGGAGGGGTGGCAGTGGCGATAACCTTCACGAAGGAAATAGAGGCGGATGGCGTCAAGAATAAAGTAGTGGACATAGATGGCTTCAAAGCCTGGATCAAGGAGAACCGTTCGCCTGGCTGAAACGAGCGCAAAGCCCGCTGAAATGGCAGAGAATAGTTTATAATAATAGGACCGCATCTGATCATGCTTTTAATAAGGGCATCGGGTACGGTCTTATTCATTCTTGCTGATTGATAGGATTTCTGTCTTTGCTTTTGCTCCCTTTCTCTCCAAAAAGCAATATATTAAAGCAATAATGTCGGTCAATACATTAAATATATATAAAATCGCGAATTTCCCAAATAATTTATTGATTTAATGCTATTTATCAGGTATAATCATATCATAATTTGTGTTCTGAGGGACATTTGCTTGCATAATAGGTTGAAAAGTTAATGATGAGCAATACTTGCCGTTAACTATCATGAAAAGGGAGGGAATGCAATGAAGAAAGCCGGTCCATGGAAGCGTTTTAGGTATTGGTTCGACAACCTGATGTCGAAGGGAACAACATCGCTTCTCTTGCTGCTCGCGGTGATCACGACCGTCGTCGTCGTTATCGGCGCGGTAATAGCCATGGCATTGGGGGGCGCTGACGGAAGCGGGGCGGATTCAGCAGGGAAGTCCATCTGGTTCACGCTCATGCATGCGATCAACACAGGCGTGCTTGCCAAGGAGGAGGGGACAGTTCCTTACCTGGCGGTTATGACGCTGGTTACTCTGGTGGGTATGTTCATCACCAGCTTCCTCATCGGTACTATTTCCAACGGCATCAAGGATAAAGTGAACAACCTGCGCCGGGGAAAGTCACGCGTCATAGAGGAGGGGCATGTCATTATCATCGGCTTCGATGAGAACATCACGAGTATCATCGAGGAACTCGCTCTGGCAAATGCCAATCGCGGCGATGCGGTGGTCGTCGTCCTGGCAGAAAAAGATAAGATCGACATGGAGGAGATCATCAGTGAGCGCGTGGGAGACCTTGGCAATCTCCGTGTGGTGTGCCGCAGCGGCAGGCCGGACAGCCCCAAGGATCTGAAGGTTTGCTCACTGGATACGTGTAAGTCGATCATCGTGAATCTTGCGGATGATTTCATGACTGTCAAGACGATCCTTGCATGTGAGAATCTGCTGGATGAATACGGAAACCATGACGCGTACATCACTGCCGTGGTCCGTGACCGTGAAGTCCTGCATCCCGCCAAGATCGCCGGCGGCAGCCGGGCGGAAATATTGAATTTCCAGAAGACCATCGCGCGCCTTATGGTGCAGTCAGGACGGCATCCGGGCATGTCCGAGATACTTTCCGAGCTGCTTAGCTTCAAAGGGGATGAGGTTTATGTGGTGGACAATCCTTTCGGGAAAGGAGTTCCGTTCAAGAGTATAAATCTGCGGCTTCCTCATTCGACTGCCATTGGAGTAGTGCGTGGAGATAAGCCTCTGCTCAATCCCGACGCGAAGTATATGCTGGACAAGAGCGACAAGCTCATCGTAATCGCGCAGGATGAAAGCAAGATAGAGATTCGGGATGCTGCTGCCGCGGTGGACGAGAACGTTTTTGAACGTGAACCGAATATGCAGGAGGAGCCGCATACCCTGCTCGTGCTCGGCTACACCGACATGCTCAAGCAGATCCTGATTGAAGATGATGCCTACGCAGCCCCCGGGTCGAAGGTGATCATCGCTGCCGAATCAGGCAAGATAGACCTTGACGCGCTTCCTTCCAAGGATGAGCTTAAGAATATAGAGGTCTGCGTGAGGGAATGCAGGATATACAAGAGACATGTGTTGGAGAAGCTTGTGGCGGAGAAGCCTTCCAGCATCATGCTTATGTCTGATCCTGAACTCGACGATGAGGAGGCGGATGCACGCACGCTCATGCTGCAGCTGCAGCTGACGGACATAGCTGAGGAAATAGGTGTAGACATTCCATTGACTATCGAGATGAACAGCACTCGTAACCAGCGTCTCTCTCAGATGATGCGCGCGACGGATTTTGTGGTCAGCAGCAGCATCACGGCGAAAATGATGGCGCAGATCGCGGAACAGCGTCACAAGAAAGCTATTATCAACGATCTGCTCTCCGAAGGGGGATCGTCCATTTACATGAAGCCGATCACCAGGTATGTGACCACAGGAAAGCCTGTTGATTTTTACACGCTCGGCGCGTCCGCGGCCCGCTATGGGGAGATAGCCATAGGCTACAAGAAGGTCGCTGAAGACG
>CACXUY010000036.1 GCA_902770965.1 uncultured Lachnospiraceae bacterium
CCTGTCGCACCCCGCGAGGGGTGCGTGGATTGAAATGCGAAGCGCGGCAACAATCGCCGTCCGCATACCCTGTCGCACCCCGCGAGGGGTGCGTGGATTGAAATGTGACCGCCCTCCGTGCCGAGGGAGATGACGGAGCGTCGCACCCCGCGAGGGGTGCGTGGATTGAAATCTTGAACACGATGATCTACGAGGAGAACAATGATGTCGCACCCCGCGAGGGGTGCGTGGATTGAAATCCCGGCAGCGCGTTGCTATGCAGCCAGCGCAGGGGTCGCACCCCGCGAGGGGTGCGTGGATTGAAATGGCTGCGTCTATGACCCTGTTGATGCCGCCCAGCATCGCACCCCGCGAGGGGTGCGTGGATTGAAATGTAATTAATGTTGTTAGCCTCGCAGTATTTGCGGTCGCACCCCGCGAGGGGTGCGTGGATTGAAATAGTGCCCCTGCAAGTGGGCTTGTCCCCTGATCTGTCGCACCCCGCGAGGGGTGCGTGGATTGAAATGTATCTTCGACGATCAGATTTCCCTCGGTGTCGGTCGCACCCCGCGAGGGGTGCGTGGATTGAAATGTACCTCTGCCGCTGCGAAAAATAGACCGTGCCGTCGCACCCCGCGAGGGGTGCGTGGATTGAAATAACAGAGTTTCGGGTCTTGTAAAATATTTTCCAAGTCGCACCCCGCGAGGGGTGCGTGGATTGAAATGTTGGTATCATGCCCCTATCGGCAGATGATGTAGTCGCACCCCGCGAGGGGTGCGTGGATTGAAATAGAATTACACCATCTCACTACACGTGAGGGATAGTCGCACCCCGCGAGGGGTGCGTGGATTGAAATATGAGGTCTGTCTTCTGCTGCTGCGTCATGCCCTGGTCGCACCCCGCGAGGGGTGCGTGGATTGAAATTGCAAGCGGAGGTAACGCCAAGCCGATCAGTCCGTCGCACCCCGCGAGGGGTGCGTGGATTGAAATCCTTCGACTGCCGGCACCCCGGCGGCGAAGCTGTGTCGCACCCCGCGAGGGGTGCGTGGATTGAAATGGCGCACGGCAAAACAAGGACGGAGACAAGAGCAGTCGCACCCCGCGAGGGGTGCGTGGATTGAAATATCAGGGCCGTTGCTAAACTTCCACCTAGCAAGTGGTCGTACCCCGCGAGGGGTGCGTGGATTGAAATTCCTTCCCACGGTCTTGCCACATCCATCTTCTCGTCGCACCCCACGAGGGGCGCGTGGATTGAAATATAAAGTTAAAGTCTCTTATGTACACAAAATCCCGTTGCACCCCACGAGGGGTGCGTGGATTGAAATCGCAAATCCAAGCCCGAAGAACTGGCCTCAGAACGTCGCACCCTGCGAGCGAGGGATTTTGTCGAGAAACGCTCCAGAGGAAGAATGGTCGGGGAAGATTTCGAAGACGGCGGCGGATATAAGGCGCTTTTTGGATGAGACTGGATCTTCCAGTATCATTCGGCGGAGAATTCCAACCATTATGGCGAGTACTGGAAAATCCAGCGTCAGGGGATAGGTGAATGGTATGACCGAGAGGGAAAAATCATTAAGAGAAAAGTTGACGGAAAGGAAATCTCTGTTGGATGACTATTTCAGGTCGAAGTACCTGTCAAGGGAGATTGACGGGAGGGCGTTTTTCCAGTCAAAAAAAGGGGCAGTGTTCACCGTTGATACATTTGAGTACTTCGGAAGCATAGTTCTGGAATACGCGGCTTCATTCGAGAATGCTCCTGGAGGGTGGGAGGATGGCAGTCTTCACAGCATTGACCTGTCAGAACAAGACATGATAAAAGCATTAGAGGAAGAGATAAATAACTGAGCTGTAAAACGGGCATAGATGCTATTGCCAATCTGTTTGAGAGCTGTGCATTTTGAAGGACGGACGCAGCCCTTCTATCTGCGTCAGTTGGGGGTCGCATGGGCGGCGACTGCTGTCCTATTGCCTGAGATCGTGAGGTCATCGGGGAGGATGAGTTTGTTTTCAATTGAAGGGAGCACGGCAGCCAGGTAAAAGAAGTCCTCTAGGAACCCTTCCGGGTTACTGGATGCCCGCCCACCATTGATTATCCTGTCTTTGAGGGTCACTGTTGAATGGGCATCCGGTTCGGGTTCTGCAAGCTTTCCGTTCGGCTCGATCACTTTCTTTGGCTTTTTGCCGTTCTTTCCCGCCGAGAGCAGGGCGGACCTGGCGTAGCACGTGCGAGGTGCGTCACAGAGGCGGCCGTACATTTCGGGCGTTTTGTTTTCAAGCCCTTTTTATAAAAATGTTACAAAAATCTGCACTTTTTAGAGGTGATTGCCTTTGGGAAAGGCAGTGAAAAGCATAGGAAAACCTAGGGTTTGGGGTTTCCGAGAGTACACTATAATGCTAAAAGATATACATTTCTTTTGTTGCTATCTTTATGTACCAAATCTTATGAGGTGTGACTTATGAAAAAAACAGGCAGACATTACAGAGATCAGTATTTTGATAATTATTTTGATTTCATAAGAAGAGAAACGGACGAAAACAGAAGAAAGGAAGGTAAGAAACCTTATTCGGATGCCACGGTAAAGACTTGGGCAACCGACACTTTTTATCTTGAGAGACATGAGAGCAGGAATTTCTTAGAATGGCTCAAGAATGAGGAAACTTTTAAAGAGGCAGAAGAAGCTCTCATAAGGCACTTCAAAGGGCGTAGAAGAAACCCTAAAAAAGATGCAGAGTATTATGTCCAGCGCATGAGAGATTTTAAGAAGTTTTTGGAAGAAAACGATGGACGTCATATTTATTTGCCTTAGATTGTCAAGGTAGTTGTCAGTAAAAAAGATATGATGGTGGTGTCAGGTCTTAAGCTGCTCGGTATAGGAAGCACTGTAGAGTGAAACCTATGAAAATGAATTCTGTGCCGGCAATCCTCCGGCAGACTAAAAGAAGAGTACGAAAGACTGATGTATTTCAGAAACGAGGAAGATAGAAGCGAGGAATAACATGCATAAACGCTATATCTATGTCATAAGTACCGAAGCAGGGATGAAAGACTATGAATGCGGCTTAGAGGCAAGTTCGGGGTTTTCGGCTCATGAGCTGCCGGATGTGGAATTTGAGTACTTGAGCAAATGCGGATTATGGGAAATGATAAACGATCAGTGTGGGCTGATGATAGATGACTACGAGAGCGAGATTATCAAGGGCGGCGATCTGCACGATTGTTTAGAGATGTACGACAGACTGGGCATTGAAAAAGGCGTGATATACGATGCACTAAGCACTGCCAAAGGATGCATAGCTGTGGCGCTTGAATTCTGATCTCCTTATAGCGCCTCACGATTTGATGAATAGCGGTCTCTGGTCACGGCATAAATTAATATATTTGATAATCATTGGCGCATATAAGGTTTGAGGGTGGTGTAATTTCATAGGAGCCTCAAACGCCTGTGCAAAGGGGAAATGTCGCAGCGACCGCAAGAGGAACGCACACGCACAGCAGGCTGCCATAGGGCTTGAAGTTTGGAGGAGGTTATATGGCGCATAATACTATCGATGGGCGATTAAGGCAGATCATAGAGAGTATCATCGCTGTTGCAGACGAGCGCCTACAGGAAGATGGCTCTCCATATGTAAATGGCGAACTGATAGGCTATGCGGAATCGCTGACAATCATACAGGAGCAGCTATCTGAAGATGAAAGAAAACAGTATGGGTTGGATTTCGATATAGATAACAAGTACATGTAAAATACATGTGAGAGTGGTTGCAATAAGTGAGCCGTCCTGCTTGCTGCTTACATGAGCCTTATAATAAACCGAAGAAACACTTGAGCATGAGAGATCGTTATGGAAAAATCGCAGCAGAGATGAGCCAACGTAACAAGCATGGTGTAAACATAATTGTTCCTAGCAAATAGAATATTTATCATTACACTACATTTTCCCGCCTCTGCTGAGCCTCCGGTACTGCAGGGGCGTCATGTGCTGTTCTTCCTGAAACACCCTGTTGAATGAGCGCTGGCTTCCAAAGCCTGCCTCAAGGCAGATTTCCGTCACGGTTTTGTCTGTCTCTTCCAGCAGGTTGCGGCTGTATTCGAGGCGGGTGAGGTTCAGGAAACGGTTGAAATTCATGTGGAAAACCTCAGAGAAAACTCTGGAGAGCGCGAAAGGATTCATAAAAAGATCACGAGCCATGGATGTCAGGGTCACTTCTTCCATATAGTGCGTGGAGATATAAGTCACAATTTTGTCGACCAGTCCGCTTTCCCCGCTGCCCTTATCCGTCAAGGTAAGAAGCGGCAATGTTCTGCCAAGGATGATCTGTACATATGATGCATGGAGGATGTCATCGTACTCGCTCTTTTTCCGTCTGCCGGTGAGCGTCTGGAGTGCGTAAAGGACATCCGCATGGATCTGTTTTGCCGGGACAACGGGATTTTTAGGAATCTGATTCTGGATCAGGGTCAAAAAGCTGCCGGCCAGGGTCGGGACTGCCAGCAGATATTCCACCCTGCTTCCGGCTTCAAATGCCTGATAGTGATGTATCTGGTTGGGAAATACCAGCGCCAGATCTCCTGTATTCATGTGGAAGAGATCATAACCGACCCCCAGTTCCACGGAGCCTTCAAGCACCAGTACAAGCTCAAGGGAAGCATGCAGATGCGGGCCTATATGCCTCGCTTTGCGGCGGTACAATTCAAAATCATTTTCTTCTTTGCTGTATAAGGGATACATATTTACCTCCTGATCCACCACACTTTAGCAAGATTTGGCTATAAATGCAAGTCATTTGACCAGAAAAATGTCTGCGGTTGTATTAGTATGATAATCGCAGCGAGGGAAATCCAAGCGAAATCCGAGCGATTTAATGGGAACGGAAGCGGGAACGGCATAAACCTTTCCTGTGACCGAATCAAATTTTGACTAAATTGACTAATCGGAGGTATTTACCATGTTTAATAGATTTGCAAGAGCTTTTATGGAGCGCATTGAGTTTTTTATGAATTCCAGTTCGAAGGAAAGCGTTTATAACGTGTATGTAGACATGGTTCGAGATCAGATGGCAAAAGCAGAGTGAGCAGCTATGATCGGAAACCAGTATCTAGATAAGGATTTGTTACCCTCGTGAATGCAGCAGGGGCAATGAAAAGCCCCTTGAAAAGAGGAACGCCTTCAGGCCTAAAAGCCCGGAGGCGTTCTTCTTTTACCGACTAATGCGGTATTACGCCGCATTTGGCGCACATCATGATGCGGTGGGGATTCAAATTGGTGGATCACAATATCAGGATGATTTTGTTTTAGGAAGCACGCATTTTAGAAATTCTATATGTCCATCTTCATAACTGACATTGCAGCTTGCCAAATAAGGAAACTGGCCATTTGATGTTAGGATTAATTCGTCTTTCATTTCTGGCTCGGGGCGGTCATCTACGCCAACAAAACAAAATACGTGATCGCCTCTGTCGCCAAATCCGGAACTGGAGGTATCTTTGTATTTCAACACAAAATCTCTTCCGAGCTTATCGATACATGCGTCAACACCTATTTGTTTTGCTCTTTCAAATGTTACCATGATTGGTCCTCCTTATTCGAATGGATTGCCGGTAAACTCAGTGATACGTCCCGTCTGACCAGATATTATGAAGCTGCTGCGTTGATCAATTAACCGTAATACAGCACGGTCATCTGAGGAGGGTACAGGGTCGTCCTCTCCGGGATGAGAATGGCCTATAAGAGCAAGCTTGTGCTCTATCAGCATGTCGTATATTATACCTGTGAATTTGCAATTTGTTTTTCCGCCATGGAAAAGGACATCTTCCTTCTTGCTTCTCAGGATGGCAAATTCATCTCCGGTTTTAGCTGTTAGATATGCTAAGTCTTTTAGCTCTAGCGATTCGTGCTTGAAGCTTGCCCAGTCGCCTGTGTCAGGAATCCTTATCAGCATGATTTGACGATGCGCATCAAGTCCTGCCTTTCCAACCCTGATTGCTTCTAAAGAAATCTTGGTCGAAGCAGATGATGAAATAGTTAATAAAGAGGCATTGTTTCCTTTCACTTATCCGTCTCCTATAAAGAACTCAAAACGGATGTGAGCCTTATCCCATTAACTAAAGAATACAACGAAACATTTGATCCTTCAAGATTTACTTAAACATTGCTTACAATGCTGGTGGCTGTAATCATTTCCCATTTTGAGTGTTTGCAAATGTGGCATATGAAGATCAATAATACATATTGGTATAACTATGTCAATAACAAAAGATAAAGTGTAACAAATTGAAACAATTATGCGATAAACGAAAGCAACTGAAGGGAAAATGATACAAACTATGATTAGCGTTATGCTGTGAAGTAATGAAAGATATGGCGCATATGTAAATTTCGTGAAGATATTATCAAAGCATTTGCAATTTGCACCAGAATTTCATTCTCTCTCACATTGAAAGTCGGCCCCCGCGCAGCGGGCGGAAAGTACGAATACCGGTTAGCGTGGCTGGAGTGCGAAGCACGGAGCCACGCGGGGACTTATAAAGTATGGTTGTGCCAAACTTGGTATGTAGGTTTATTATATAAGTCCCTTCGCGAACGCAGCATGGGTTATGAAAAACCCCATAAGTAAGAGAACGCCTTCAGGTCCAAAAACCAGGAGGCGTTCTTATTTTGCCGATTAACGCGGAGCACGCCGCATTTGCCGAACGCGATAGCGCTGTTGTTTTCATATTTCGGTTGTAAAACGGTGAAAGTGTGAATGTTACGTTTACAAAACCGCTTGAAAGGGACATGGAAAAGAGATAGAATTACAAGCAAGGGAAATAGCTTTCTGATTATTTTTTTTGAACGTAAAACCATTTATAAATAAATATACAATCTCGGATTCAATGCCATAGTATCAAAGACTCATATCTTGCTTATTATTTTTCTCAGATTGTATCTATAAAAATATAAAGCTGCAGCTGCCACAATGTGTACGAAGTACATATACTTCATCGAGCATTTTAGCAGAAATTTTGGCGTACAGTTCAGATGCTTAAAACCGAATGAATAAGGATTTAAGAAAGGGACACAGATGATAAGGAAAAAACGTACTGTCAGTGAAAGAAGACTGGATCTCCAAGTTTACGCTATATTTTTTATCACCATCACCGTGCTTATGGGCAGTGCATTGTTTTTTTTCTATCTGCATACTGACGCGATGATGAGGACGACCGAATCCGAGACGACCCTTTCCTCGGCGTTTCTGGCATCTGACATCTCGTCTGCGGATGTCACGACACTTGAAGGCATGCTCAGCGAGAGATTTTCACAGGTGCTGGACGAAACCGGCAAGGACATTGACATCTGGGTGACAGACGAGGCCGGCAATACGGTTTTTGCAAGCGGCGAGCTTCCACGCGCAGAAGTGGATACAGCCCTGGCATCTATGGAAGAAGGCACTGACCTTTACCTTGCCTGGACAGGCAGGCGCAACCTGTTCCAGCTGAACCAGGAGCTCTTCTTGCTGCGCAGGCTTCCGGACAGCGGACATTCGATAATGATGCTCAATCACTGCGGCACCGCTCACGCCACGCAGCGGCAGCAGTTTGCTTTATTTGCCGGTATTGAAATAGTGCTCATGTCAATGATGCTCGTGCTGCTCACCAACACCATAAGCGCTTACCGCAGACAGCTCATACGGCTTGCGACCACGGACGAGCTGACCGGGCTGTCGAACCGCAAATCTTTTCAGCAGGATTATGCCAAATTTGTCAGCGAGGAATCCGTCCGTCCCTTCTCGCTTTTTCTTGCGGACATAGATTTTTTCAAACATGTAAATGATACATATGGCCACGCCATCGGCGATAAAGCCTTGCAGACTATGGGTGAAAAGCTCTTGGAAATGAGAGAACGATGCGGCGGCTTCGTAGGCCGATGGGGCGGTGATGAGTTCATCGGGGTTTTGCCTTTGGGTAGCAAGAAGGCCTATGAGGCACTGTCTGAGCTTTGCAAGGCTGTGCGTGAAGCCAAATGTGCTGAAGGCGCAAATATCACCATCAGCGTAGGCCTTGCGGAGAGCGACGATGAAGTTTCTCTGGCGCGTTTGACCGAAAAAGCCGATCAGGCGCTGTATATATCAAAAGAGAGCGGGCGAAACCGTGCGACCGCCTACGATCCGTCCATGGTTTATGAAAGCGCCGATGTGAAGTCCGGGCAGAGCGGAGACGAAGCCCGGGCAGCATTTACATCCAAAGGAGAGACCGTACTTGAAAAGACGGTCTCCATCCCTGATTTGACTATCGGTGAGCGCATGCGTATTTTCATACGTGAAAAACTGTTTGTCAGTATCCTCCACGGAGTGAAATGGATGGCTCCGTTCGTTGCCGGCGGCGGCCTACTGATCGGCCTGGCGTTCCTGTTCGATGCCGTATCAGTAAACCTTGCCGAACTCACAGTAGCGGAGCGGGCTAACCTCGGCAGCATCACTCCTCAGGCGGCCATTTTTAAGACCATCGGCAGCGCTACCTTTAACTTCATGCTGCCGGTATTTGCGGGATTCATGGCGTACAGCTTAGCCGGTGAGCAGGCGTTCATGGCGGGCTTCGTAGGAGGATATATGACCATCGGCAGCCAGTCGGGGTTTATAGGAGCGATGATAGCTGGTCTTTGCGCCGGTTTGCTTGCGGGTCAGACAAAACAGTTCACCTCTCGCATGCCGAAGCTTTTCCAGAAAGCCGCGCCTATACTGATATATCCGATTTTCAACCTTCTGCTGATGTACGCAGTCTCCAATTTTCTTATCACTCCTGTCTCAGCTGCCGTCGGCACATTTTTCAAAATGCTGCTGGACAAGGCCTTGGCCGCCGGTGATCTGTATATAGGTATCCTTTCCGGTTCGATGATGGCGATGGACATGGGCGGCATTATCAACAAAGTCGCCTACAACTATGCGGTCGCCGGGCTTGCGGACGGTCAGACTCGTGTCATGGCATCGGTCATGGTTGGCGGCATGGTGCCGCCTATCGGCATAGCGCTTTCCATCCTGATGTTTGGCAGAAAATACCATGCTGAGGAGCGTGAGCGCTTCGCGGGCACGCTTTTCATGGGACTGTCCTTTATAACTGAGGGCGCACTGCCCTTCGTCTTCACGGATTTCATCCGTGTCATCCCGGCATGTACGCTTGGCTCCGCAATCGCCGGGATGCTCTCGGAAGTTTTCGGATGCGCGCTGCCTGCGCCGCACGGAGGTATTTTCGTGCTGCCGGTCATGGAACATCCGCTGCTCTATCTGCTGGCAATCACAGTGGGAGCGTCCGTCACCGCGTTTACGCTCGGCATGCTGAAGCGTCCCGCAAGGACGCGTTAGCCTGTGGACGTCTGCCGGGCGAGGGTATCGGAGCACAATTCGAGGGTATCGGAGCAATTCGGGAAGCAACGAGATGAGCTGCGGGCGGTCATAGCGTGAACCTAAATAGGCTGTTCACTTATATACTGTTCCAGTATTTCGGCAGCATCGCCTACGATCTCCGGACAGGGACGCTTCTTGTAATACGCTTTTGTACGCGCTTCCGGAACCGGAGCCTCATGACGGACACTAAGCCCCAGAAGTTCACGGCAGACGATAGAGCCGTGCTTTTCTTCGAATCTGTGAGCCAGTTCCTGTATCCTCGCGTAATGCGCCGTCTTTATTTGGCCTGTTTCGGGTCCGTCATATCCGTATAACAGGCCCGCCACCATGAACATTCCGCTTGCGGCGCCGCATACCTCGCGGAGCCTTCCTATTCCGCCTCCGAAGGATGATGAGAGCTTTAAGAGAAGAGCCTCATCGATTGGGATCATATCCGCAAAAGCTAAAACAACCGATTGAGAGCAATTATATCCTTTCATGAAATTAGCCATTGCCGCTTCTTTTCGTGTCATGTCAGAGCCTCCGTTATAAGTAATGTATTTTTCAGCAGGAAGCATCGGGATTGCTTCTTGCTGCAGTATATGAGCAAAAAGCCGTGGAGCAAGCCCGCTTGCAGCCACGGCTTTTCGCGATAGCGAATATGGAGCGCGATGGTTCGAAGATGAGCGCATCACTCCCCATGCAGGGCCTTGGGTAAGAGATCTCAATTCTTCTTGCTGGCAGCGAGCTTTTTCTTTAACTCACCGTTAAGATCCTTGAAGATGCCTTTGGGATCGATCTCATCCAGAAGCTCGGCCAGCTTAATGGCTTTTGCTTCAGAGAAATCCGCATTGTCGGTTATATTGCCGAATCTTTTCGTGATGATGTAATTGCGGATGGTCTCAACTGCCTCCATCTCATCTACCATCGCTTTAACGACTTTGCTTGAGTTGGCAAATGTGATGAGGTCTTTGTTGAGCAGATCGTAAGAAAATTTCCCTTTTGCGTCAGTATAGGCATCCACGATTTTTTGATATTCGCTGCTGTCGATGAGCGCCTCATCTTCGGGGTCATCGTCGGCCGCTTCAGGGATATCTGCAGGAGCATATTCCTTGAATGAAACTTCGGAGGGACGGACACTGCCGCGCTTATTGTATGGCATTCCGGTCGTGAGTGTGATTGCCTCGTTGAAAGCCTCGATAGGGATGGCGGCAGGCGCATTAGCCATCGGGATCGCCTCTCCGGATGTCTTGCTGATGGAAGCTATGCCGGGCTGCTTTATTCCTTTTGCCAGAATAGTGATACCTGATCCGCCGGAAGTGAGTTTTTGCCGAAAAGCTACGGCGGAATAACAGTTAAGTTTACCACATCTGTCCTGATTATAAATATTACCTCCTTCATGCATAATACCAACAACTGTTTATATGATAACATATTTGTGGGAACAAGCAAATCCTTTTTGAGAAGATGAATGACAATTACGGCCGATCTCGGATGCCTCAGGCTCCATATTTATGATATCCGCGGCAAATGCATGATAAATAAGGGTTATGTGTGTTTTTTTAATCGGGAATGGAACGGCAAAGCATCCTTTCACAGTATAAATATTGGCTTGAAATATATACTAATAAAATATATAATGAACAATGATCACGTTCTATATGTGTACAAAAGAGAATAGAATGATATTTAGATTTATGCTAGTTTATTGAAATGATGCTCATATTTTCATTTGAATTAGGAAGATAAGCGATTAGGTCACATTATTGGCGGTTGTATTGTATGACATTTGGATTGTGAAAATGAAACGAATAAAGAATGATTATTTTGTTCTGATACTGATAATAGTGTTGTATTCTTTTCTTGGAATAATAGGTATAGGATGCCCGATAAAATTCTTGTCTGGGATTTCATGTCTAGGATGTGGCATGACAAGAGCGGTTATCAGTGCTTTAAAATTGGATTTTATAAAAGCCATCGAGTATCATCCCTTGTTTTGGATTCTGATACCAGCATTTATAGTATGTTTTTTACGTCCCCGAATGAATAATAATATATATCGTATATGCATATATACAGCGATTCTATTATTTGTCGCGGTATATGTATATCGTTTGTTTTTTTCTGAGAGTGATGTTGTGAGTGCAGATCCACGTAACGGAATCATATATAAATTATTTATTAGTGCTTTAAGGAGGAACTGATCATGTTTTGCAGTAACTGTGGACAACGGATACCGGAAGGACTTAACAAGTGTCCTAACTGTGGGAAGGAAATGGGGTATTATACTCAGAGAATATCCGATGCGGCTGGCGAGGTGATTAATGAGACGGAGGTGCAATTGGGGAGTGCGATCTCGGATGTTCGGGATACATTCCATCAAAGAGGTAACAACGGATTCTATGGTCCGCTGAAATCTGACAGAGGATTGCTTGGGTGGTTTCTGTTATCTGTCATTACTTGCGGTATTTATGGTTTATTCTTCATCCACAGTTTGGCAAAAGATATTAATATTGCATGTGAGGGAGATGGTGAAAGAACTGCCGGTTTGGGAATGTTTATTCTGTTGTCCATGATTACCTGTGGGCTTTATGGGTGGATATGGTACTACAAGCTCGGGAACAGATTAGCAAAGAATGCCATAAGATATGGTATGAACTTTCAGGAAAATGGCACGACAGTTTTATTATGGATGCTTTTCGGGGTGCTTCTATGCGGCATAGGACCTTTCATTGCTATGAATATAATAATAAAGAATTCAAACGCGATATGTGGAGCATATAACAGGCAGCATGGCTATCCGATTTAAATATAATAATTGCAATAATGTAGGGATAGACAGAAATATGTTTGCATAGTATGGCGCGATCCATACTATGTATTTTTTCATATATGCATTACTGAGGAGGCGTAAAATGGCAAGTAAGTATGGTTTCCATCAAATGATTGTTGATACGAATTTAAATAAAAGTATAGACATAAAAGCTGAAACAGTGCAGGAGTTGGAATTAAAGATTGCACTTAAGAGAGCGCAGTGGAATGAGGAATGGAAGCGAAAGCAGGAGACAGAAAAAAGGCGTCAATTAGCAGAGAAAAATAGAGCGGAGAGGAAAAAGATTGCAACACAGAATGAAGAAGCAGCAAATTATGCGAGTCAGTTGACGACCGAAGCTGAGAATACTCAAGACAAGATAGAAGGCTTTTTGACATCATTTGCTGAAGTGCCGGCATTTGATTTTGATGCTCTAAAAGATCATTCTTTGTTTTCCAAGCCCAAACCCACTCCTGCGAGATATGCTGAAAATATAGAGGAGCCAAGGAGAGATGATGCGGTTTACAATCCGAAACCCGGTTTATTTACTAGGTTGTTTAAGATGGATGTATATAATAAACAAAATGAAGAAAGATATGAACGTGATCATAATGAGTGGGAGAGAAGACAGGCACTGATTAACGAAGAAAATGCCAGTATAAAAGAACGCAATGCGAGCATGTTAAAAGCATGGGAAGAAGAGAAAACAAAATTCGAAAAGGAATTAGCTGATAAGAATAAGCCCATAGAAGCATTTGAAGAAAATGTGAAAAAAGGTGATTTTGATGTTTTTGACGAGTTTATATCATTGAGAATGTCTGAGATAAAGCTTCCGTTTGATTTTGACTTGGACTTCAGAATGGCTTATGTTAAAGAGAACAGGTCATTGATTGTTGAGGTAAAAATGCCTACAGCAGATGACTTTCCGAAATTAAAGTCTGTAAAATATATGAAAACCAAACAAGAATTTAAAGAGACTTATTATACAGACAGTCAGATTCAAAAGAAATACGACAATTTTATCTACCAGCTTGTTTTAGTGGTTATTAATTATGCATTTAGTGTAAATAAATATTTTGATGTTATAGATGGGATCGTACTCAATGGGATTGTAGATACTATCGATAAGACTACCGGTAATTCGATAACTGTCTGCGTGGTATCTCTTCGGGTCAGCAGAGAAAATTTTGAACAATTGAATCTGGGTTCAGTTGATCCAAAAGCGTGGTTTAGAAGTTCAAAAGGAATTGCAGCGGCATCTATTGCTAATGTAACTCCCGTTCAACCTGTTCAGATGCTGAATAAAGACGATGATCGTTTTATTGAAGGTTATAATGTTGTAGAGAATATTAATGAAGGTGTTAATCTGGCAGCTATTGACTGGCAGGATTTCGAAAACCTTATACGTGAGGTATTTGCGGAAGAATTCAGTTCAACAGGTGGCGAGGTAAAAGTGACTCAGGCAAGCCGTGATGGCGGTGTTGATGCAGTAGCGTTTGATCCAGATCCGATCCGGGGTGGAAAGATCGTAATTCAGGCAAAGAGATATACGAATGCCGTAGGCGTTTCGGCGGTAAGGGATTTATATGGAACATTAATGAACGAAGGCGCCATGAAAGGGATATTGGTGACAACGTCATACTTTGGAAATGATGCATATGACTTTGCTAACGGAAAGCCGCTTCAATTAATAGACGGAGCGCAGCTGTTGGGACTTCTTGAAAGACATGGTCATAAGGCTCGCATAAACCTTAAAGAAGCGAAAGCGGTGCTTAAAGCAACGGAAGGGTAAATATTGGTGTTTGGTCTTTCGCTTGAAGCATGTTTTAGTATGGGAAGTTTTAGTTAATAATAATTAAGCAAGAATAATGAACGCCTTTGAGTCAAAAACCCGGAGGCGTTCATTCCTTTTTATGCCCATAAGGGCGATATGGAATAATCCTGTTATGTTATTCCTGTGCTTCTGAGTATTATGTATTGCATCCGGTAAAAATGAGATGTATGCTAACGACAGACAGTGAAAATCAATTATAGAAGAGCAGTAGTTAGCCAATCATATTGATATCTAGATTGATATTGATATCTGTACGTCAGATAATAACGGCGAAGACTGTTACTATTTAGATGAGATGAAAACTGCATATACATTGTTTAAAGAGGGGAGGTTTGGGTTTAGAATGTATTTTATCGCTATATTATGCATCATGGGTGCATTGCTTGTCAGTTGTTGCAGTGGAACGGAATTGTCCAACTATGGCAGCAAAGCGCATCTTATCATAAGTGGGAACGTTTACAAGATAACAAATCCGCTGACTGTAATCGGCATAGGATGTGGTGATTTGGATCTTTCTTATTATCTGTTTCCCCACAACATGTCCCGTAAGCATGAAATACTTAGCCGCATTATACCGAGCAAGAGGATTGAATTGTTCACCTTGTTTTTTAATAAACAGAATAAGGCATTTGAGCTTGAGGCGAGATGCAATGATGAAGCGAGTGAGGATGATGTTTCAACCGTATATGAGGAGATAAGCATATCTTTATTTCGCAACGCAGAGGAATTGGATATACTGAATCTAGGTTCAGTGAGCCTTCGTTCAGAGGATGTTTTAAGAGTGGGTGTGGGGGAATCTATGCTTGAATTAATATTTCGGTATGGATATGGGAACGAATAAATATATGTTGTCCATGAACTAAAAAAATGGCGCTTTATGTAAAGATCACCTTATAAAACGACAAGTGCGTCAAACAGAGAAAAGTTCAGACGAAGTGCTATATTTGAAATGAGAAAGTGGTGTTATCGATGAAGGCTTCGCGCTTGATGAATGATCGTAATTTTATAGTTGAGTTTTGTTCTACCGTGATGCTAGCCATAGGTGAATTTTTTTTTGTTTTATTTTCTTTATGGCAGAGCCAAGGTATTATAGATGGACAGAGGAGACATGGGATCGTATTTCACAGGGTGGTGCAGGAAGTCAGCGGTTTTCGGTTTGAACCTGTCATCGTCAAGGGTTTGACAATATACAAGGTCAAACTAAGATCCGCATACCACACTGAAACATCCAACATAGCATCTGCTATTATAATCGCTATACTAGTTCTGGTTATCGTGGAGCTTTTATTGGGACTTATTAGCTGGTATTGGAAGCTTGGCTTGATGCGTATTCTTTTGCCGTTAGAGGTTCTGATTTTCGTGGGAATCATGAGTCAGGCTTTTCTTAATGTCACAGGTTTTAATAAACATCTCCGTTTTGTCTTCATCGGGAGTATTATATGTGTGGCTGCCGCGGCAGCAGTAAACTATCGGCTTTCTTTGGGATTATTTCGGACAATATGCGCATTAATGATCCCAATGGCGTTGTTTTGTCTCGCTTATGGTCGATTGCATCCGATTAACGGCTCTGGCGCATGGGTATTTGGTCTACAGCCGGGCGAATTTTTCAAGATTCTTATACTGCTTTTGTGCTGCCTGGGTTACGGATATCTACGGACGGATATGATCAGCCTCAGATTATTTTTTGTGGCAATGGCAATGATGCTTATTGCTGTAGTGGGCGTGAACGATCTTGGAAATGGGATTATTATTTTTAGTTTGATGCTTATTACGCTAATATCTATTGGTCTATGGGAGGCAGCGGTAGTTATCGTTGGCTCGGCGGCGGTTTTGTCGATTGTTTTTTTTGATAAGCTTGCTGCTAAGATAATATCGCGCTTCTCACAGAGCCTTTTCCATCCACTCTTCAATTTTGAAGATAGTTGGGCGAACCAGAATATCCGCCATGCGCTTTTGACGTTAGTCAGGGGAGGCATGCGGGGCACGGGCGTAGAAAGCAGCAACGCTCTTTTTGCATCGAATGTCTATGCGTCGCATACAGATTTTGCATTTACATGCGCAGTTAGCGTTTTCGGTTTTGCTTTTGGCATTCTGATACTTATTGCCTTGTTTGTGCTGACTGTTAATGTGAGTGTATCGCTTAAGAAGTCTGGTGTGGGTCATCAGGATTTATATCAGGCCAATATCATAGTTTGTTTATACCTTGTGCAGGCTATGGTTCATATATTTGGCTCTCTTTCCTTGATTCCGATGACTGGGGTTACGCTCCCTTTCATTAGTGCAGGCGGAAGTTCCATGTGGAGTTCTTATATTGCCGCAGGAGCCCTTATCGGACTATATTTACCGTATTCCGCTCGAAAAGTATTAGCAAATCCATTTAAATCATTATTGACAATATTACCGGTGTCCAAGAAGAAGAAATATCAGCTGGAAGCGATATTTTGTAAGTTTGCCACTGCACTGGATAGGATCGTGCAAAAAATGACAGATATTGCCAGAGTGTCTGTAAAGAAAGCTGTAGGGGTAATAAAGCTGTTATTGAGGAAAACGGTCAATAAATCTTTCATTGCTTTTATGATATTTCTTATAAGAAAGCGGAAATCAGTGGGGAGAATAAGGCTCTGTAAACGACTCAACTATATTCCGATATTACTGGGTACATGCCTGTTAGGGGGCAGCATATTCTCTTTACTTTATGTATACAACAAAGGTCCCGAAGCGCTTGCAAGTGCAAGCAGAGGGGAAAAATACCAGATGAGTATCGAGATTGATCCTAATAAGGATATCTACAACAATGAACATTATAGCTCCACATACTGCGTTGCAGATATAAACCCAACGTTTGTGACAGCTGATGGGGAGGAGATCGTAGGGACGATTGATGCGCCATATTTTAATCTTGTAGGTGAAAATGCAGACGGTTCCTCCCGATACTTGATGCATGTATACAGCGATGAAGCAGTTTATGAAAAGGTTTACAATATGTATGCAGGCATAAGAAGATCGAAGCCGCTTTACATACCTCCAGTAAGGCTTACGTTGAATGGTTCTCTGCAAAGAAAAATATATGATTATTATGTCGCACATGGAATTCGAGGCTGTGTTTTTTGCTACGATTATGATACAGGTGAAATTCTTTGTGCGGTTTCAACGCCGGGGTGCAGTTCTGATGATGCGAAAGGTGAACTAGCAAGAAAAAAACTGGAGTCGGGTTCTTTGATGAACAAGTGCTTATATTCCACGCCGCCAGGCTCAACGATGAAGACAGTTACATTGATGCTGCTTGCCGATTCGCTGGCAGCTAAAAAAATGCAGATTGACAGATTGACAGACAATAATAATGCCGGCGATACTACGATGAACGCAAAAGAAAGAAGAATCATTTCTCTAACAGAGGAACTGGAAACACTGTATTACAGCTGTGATGGCAGTGTTACGATTGATGGGAATGAATACCATTGCGCCGGACGACATGGCAGGATCAATGCATCACAGGCGGTGGGGGCAAGCTGCAATTGTTGGTTCGCACAAGCTATATACGAGCATCTTGATGCTGGCAGAGTGTACGATATACTCACATCGCTAGGGTGGAGCGTTAATGGCAGTAAGACAGAGAAACCGCTTGGCAAGGTCTTTACGAGTCCCGGCAGCGTGAAGTTAAACCTTGACAATTGGGATTATAGCTCCATATGGTCCCTTATAGGAGAAACGACGGTTGAAGTCAGCCCTTCCTGGATGGCCGGGTATGTGGCATCCGCGATTGCGAGAAAATCAGCGATTCCTTGTTTTGCTGAGTCTGAAAAGGGAGCAACGAATCCCTTGTGGGACACCTATTCTGAGTCAATTGCTGTAGCGGGCAGTGTCTGGCGTCATGGATATGAACAAATAGCGGCCATGGATTACCCTGATGATCTATCGTCAGGCAAGACTGGGACCTATGAATTTGCTGATGACAGAACGCAAAAAACTTATGTAGGGGTTAGTGAGGCCTTGCGCATCGCTTTTTTCTTTACGATGGAAAATTATGAAGATGGTGGAAGGATACTTGATGTTAAACAAAAAGAAATCGTGGAAACATTATTAAGAGAAGTGGAACAAATAGCTTTGTCTTGAATACTGCTGTTGTCCGCGTACAGATTAGTATAGCTATTATTTCACGATAGTAAAATATATTTTGGCACAGGCTTTACGGTTAAGAAGGGATGGGAAAGAGTATGAATAATTCAGGTTTTATCAAGAAGGCAATGAAATATTGTTGGATTCTGGTGGTTTTTCGATTGATATGGTTGGCGATAAATGATTTTGCCCCGGATATTGCAGGCGTAATTACAATTTTGTTAAGTAACTTGGATAAAGTGATTACACCGAAATTGAAGGAGAAAGAAGCACTATACGTTATTGTCTCATTCTTCCAAAAGCTGATAATGGTGCTATGGGCGAAGGCTCTGTTTTTCATCCCTGTGCTTATAGTCGGCTATATTGTTTTGCGGAATTATCCTCAGATAAAACAGTTTTTCAGAGGGTTCATTGATTTTTTTAATCGATTGAACAAGCATACTATATCTGAGGAACACTGGGTGCTTCGCGTCATTTCTCAAGATGGGCATAAAGAAATGATTGACGATATTAAAGAAAAGAATAACGTAACGATAGAAGGGAACTGTTATGTGTCAATGGAAGGTGATAAGATTCTTATATACAATCTTGAAGATGACAGTGAACATTTTTTGGAAATGCAGCCAAATAAATGGTATAGAACGAGGGAAGGTTGGCAAGTCAAAGTAATACCAGTTACGGTTTGAACAGGAGAAGGAGAGATAATAAATGTTGCATAAAGGAGAATGTTTCTGTACGGAATGTGGCAAGAGGTTCAAGACATATGAGGCTCTGTTCAAGGCTAAGCTGCCGATTCATAATATTGAATATGATGTATTTTGCGCGCTGAATCATAAAAATCCTGATTTGCTTCAAAGCGTTTCAGACATAAGGAACAATAAGAAATATGATCTTATTGGCACGCCAATAATAAAAAAAGAAAGTGGAGAGGTTAAGTCAATAGAGGTTAAGGTAAAGCATACCGATACTGAATCTCCGGTAACGATAAGAAGTGATAATACTAACAGGTATTGTCCATATTGCTTTGAGGACAAAATTGAAACCAAAGTACATGAGATGATGGGGTATACCGACAGCTTTCTCGTCAGTATGGTTGGTCTGCGCGATGTGGGAAAAACTTGTATGGTTGAATCAATCTGTTCAAGAAACGGGATTAGTAAGCTTGCAAATTATCTCGACAAGACTAAGAGGACCGTATGTCAGACAAAACAAAACAAAAGGATATCCGCAGCCACCGGCATAAATAAACTGATTATTACCAACTATCTTCAGATTAGGGTTACACGCTGGAGAAAAGTAACTATTTACTTTGGGGATGTTGCCGGTGAATCGTTTCAACAAAAAGAAGAAAATGGTGGCAATACAGATTTTCAGGTTAAACTAGAGAATATGCTCTTGGATAATAGTGATGGGGGAATATTTCTCCATGATGAAAGAGATTGGAACTGCAAAGACCTAGACATACGCCAATACCGTTATTATGCAGGATATGAAGAAATCTATAATGACGACAGTTATGAATCTGAACAATCAGATTTAAAATCAGACAAACGATCCGAAGGTGTTTCGAATCGAATTAGCATCCTATACGATTCATTTATCGATAAGGGCATTCCAACGCTGTGTGTGCTCACGAAAGGAGATGAGTTAAAAGAGTTTGTCATAAATCATGGGAATGTCTTAAAGCCAAAGGACGGTAATATTATTGTAACTAGCAAGTCGCCTGTCTTTAATTCCGCAACTGATGGATATAAGCTTCCGTTCGATAAAGAAACAGAAGCCGTTGTATTAGCTCAGCATATGGCTTGTGCCAATGATGTTATGCGTGAGCTGGTACAGGGTGAGATACAGATAAGGGATGATACGCCGTGTTTTATTATTTCGTCTGGGATAAAAGAAGGTGACACGATACACTACGATAAAAGCTGCAATGTTCTTCTTCCGCTTCTTTATCTTATGAGAAAGTGGTTCTGAAGAAGTATTAAGCATATAAGTTGGATCGATATGAGACGATAATAGATGGCTTATGTGTTGTATGTAAAAACGACAGGCATGCCGTGTATACTAGAATGATTTTCAGGAGATTGTAGAAAATGACCATGGTGGATAGTGAGAATTTAAATACCGTAAAACAAGCTGCAGTTAAAAATAGTAAAAAGTCGAGTGCAGCAAAAAAGAATAGCACAGCAGATTTGACAAGTCCTACAGATAAAGATGGTTCGACTAATTATTCTTTTTCAGAACTCGAGTACAGAGTTACTGCAGATTTTTCCGTTTACTATAATGATCCTCAAACCGGGTATCGGACAGTAGGTAATCCTGTAACGGGGCTTGAGAGTGCGTATAGCGATGGATTTGTAGCGGAGTTCCATCAGGATGGGGGGTATGCGATTTCTTACAGCCATAGAAAAGTAGGAGGAAGGAATACGCAGTTCAATGTAGCCATGAGATGGTATGGTTTTCTTCCTCTGGGCTGTGCAGATGATATATTCAAAATCATAAGAGATTATTCAGTTGAGCATGTAGGTTCATGGGGGTGCGATGTGAAATGCGGTTTTTTTCCTACTGCAGATCCTGAAGTAGTCTCTCAAATACTAGATGCAATTAAAATGGACTATAGTCTTTCCTTTGATGAAAAAGACTACCCGGATGCTATGAGGGTTGTCAAAGCGGCGTTATATAGGCTGCCAATTCCCGCAAAAGGTATTACTATAGGTTTGCCCCTGCCTAACAATAAGCCGCTTAGTAAGATTAATGTGTATCCAATGGATCCATATTATTCCCCAGGGGCTGCTCAGATGGGAGTACGGATGGGTAAAATTAGTGGTCAAAGGGCAGATAATAGAAGAAGTGATGTGGCTCATATTATAGCCACAGCTGAATCAGAGGTTGTTCGTCTTGCTGTAAATTACAACAGCATACGAGTATATGAAATTCATGATTCGTTAAAGTGCGGAAAAACGCTCCATATGCAGGAGAGTGACCGGCGTATTTTCGATGAGCTTCTATGGCTGATGAATGACACTATGAAAGAACAGGTTATATTTGAACGTCTTTTCTCGAAAACAGAAGAGCCGCGAGCTGTAGATAATAGGGAAGTGGGGGCGGCAAGGCGTGTTAGCAATGAAGCGGAATCAAAAAAGGGTACTCGGAGTGGATCATATGATGAGCTGTCTCTGCCTAGAGGAATCATTGCCATAATTCTATTTATAGCATTATTAATTACTGCAGCTTTATTCTGCGCTTGGAAATTCTTGCCTGAGAAAACTTTATCCTTGTCTATGATGCATGTGGCGATTATATTGACAGGTATTATCTGGATTACCGCGGTAGCAATCATCTTTATTTGCCGTAAAGTGCTTGAAGAAATATACGATGGCGAGTGATTGCAATGATGAGTCGTCAATCAGATATAATGAAGGTGTTAATCCGGCAGCTATTGACTTGCAAGAGTTCGAAAAACTTATACGTGAGGTTTGCAAGTAGGCTTTTTCAGTCGCTAGAATCGGAGGCCGGCCGAGATGCAGGGAGCACTATGTGATGCCAGTTTGAGCTTTAAACCTGGTGCAGAGGGCTGTCCTGCAGCAGCAAAGGGAACAAAGGGAAATTTCTACGCCTCAGCTCTTGTTACAAAATGAGCATAAAAAACAGATAAAACCCCATTTTTACACCAGTGATGTTTCATTTTGTTACACATAGCAGAAATTATTTGATGGAGAGCCACTTCTCAGATATAATGAACCAGACAATATAGACCTTTCGACGGAGATGAAATCTCCGTTGTAATTCATGCCCAATGGCGTTATACTAGCCATAAGGGCGATGTCTGAAGAAGAGATATGGCTAGAAAAGATGTGGCAAAGAAATGCCAGGAAATCGAGTATGTTTCCCTTAAAAATGACCTTCTATTCCATATGGTTTTCACAAGGAACGGAAGGGCTTTGAAGGGATTGCTGAGCACCTTGCTCAATCTGCCGGAGTCGGATATCCTAAGTGTTGAAATCCTTAATCCCATGCAATATTCGGATGTTATTGATTCCAGGCTGACGGTGTTGGACATAAAGGTTCACCTGAACGGAGACACTTTCGTCCTTGTTGAGATCCAAGTGCGCAGGTTTGGGCATTGGACGAACCGCACTCTCACATACGCGTGCAGGCAGATGGCGGATCAGGTACATGGTAATTTTGACTACAGCAAGCTGGAACCTGTCATACAGGTTTCCATCATGAATCATACTCTTTTCCCGGAGCATCCCAGATTTTTTGCAAGGTACGTTCCGAGGGATGATGAGGGCTATCTATATACGGATAAGCTGCAGTTTTACGTGATGGATCTGACTCAGACGGATGCCGCGACCAGTGAACAAGAGGGGCAGGGGCTGGTCGAGTGGGCACAGGCCTTCAAGGCGGATTCGTGGGATAAGGTGCATAGGATTGGCAATCCCGGAATAAAGGAGGCGGTGAAGACTATGGAATTGATAATGTCGAACCCTACAGAGCGTGACTTGATCCGCGCAAGAATGGACGCGGAGATTGACCATAGAACCTTGATGCTTGAAGCGGAGGCGAGAGGGAGAGCTGAAGGAAAGGTTATAGGAGAGGCAAGGGGAAAAGCCATAGGTATAGCAGATGCGCATAAGCAGGATGCATTTCGAATGAAAGAAGTGGGCATGTCAATAGATTTGATCTCCAGCATAACGGGACTTTCACTTGAGGAAATAACAGAATTGTAAGAGCAGGGGTAACTGTTCAGCCCCCCCTGCGTACTGCGGGTCGATCTCAGCATTTCCAATAAAAGCACGGAATCAGTGTCTCATAAGCACTGACTCCGTGTTTTCTGCCTGTGCTGATATATGACATGATGTCCAGATAATCCCGTGCACCGCTTTCTGTACGGAAACATCCGGATGCTTTAGTTTTTGCTTTGACATTGCGGACATCTCGCTCAGCCTGTTACGCGAAATGTGAACCACGATAATGATAATGCTCACGGTGACGAGAGCGGCAGCGATGGCAGCGATGACGAATAGTTACCAGAAATTTATAAATCAGAAACCTACAAATCGGAGTCCTATAAAATAAGGGGGCGGACCATCTCGGTCTGCCCCTCATCCTTTGATAACGCATGTTATCTACGCTGAACCTTCTTTAGGTAACACCTATTTTCTGCAATGCACTATGTACTGCAAATAAGTGTCATTATTAGCCCTGCCTGTCTATGGCAGATATAGAGTCCATCATCATGGAAAATAGATTTCCAAAGAAATCCGAGCTGTCATAGGAGTAGTGCGCTCTGGCGATGCGGCAGCCATCCGCCGCCGGGATGACATACGCACTCTGAAGCTCATCAAGCTCCGGGTTTTCCTCTGTAGGAACGGCGTTAATCATCTTGCCGCCTTCCGTGAGCTCGCTCAAAGTGACGGAATAGTTTTTTGAAAGCTCTTCGCTGATGGATGCGGCTGCTGCTTCGGCTTCCTCCGAGCTGTATGATACCTCAAGATAGTACTGGGGTTCTTCAACGCCATCGAGATTCAGTGTAAAAATGTCGCCGTTTGAATCACTTTTACGTACGAAGCGGCTATATTCATAGTCCATCTCAAATCCGGCAGCCTCGTTTTTGACATGCTCGAATTTAAGTATCTCTTCATAACCTTCGTAGACGATCACGTCTTCATATCGATCGCCGACCTGTCTTTTGGCAGGGGCAGCTTCGGATGATTCTCCTGCGTCGGTCGTGTCGGCGGCTTCGCTCTTGGCAGCATCCTCGGTCGTTTTAGCTGCGGCTTCGCTGTCTGCCGCATCCCCGGCTGTGGTTGACGCGGCTTCGCTCTCGGTAGTATCCCCGGTTGCTGTAGACGCGGCTTCGCTTTCAGCTGTATCCTCGGCTGCTGTAGACATAGCTTCGCTTTCCGTCATATCCTCGGCCGTTGTAGATACGGCTTCGGTTCCCGCTGTGGTCTCGGTTGGCGTTGTTGCGGCATCCTTCTTGCCGCAGCCGCTGAGTGCCATCAGCGTGACTGCCAACGACATCGCCAAGGATAATAGCGCAATGTGCTTTTTGGTTCTTATTCTCATAGTGTTCCTCCTTGATGTACCGTATCCCATGTGTTATTTTTGGTGTGTTTTTCGCGGTTATGGACGATTGCAGGCAAAAGGGTATGAATGAAACCTAAGATGCCGTACATTCATCTTTTTTAGGGATGCTTAAACAATAATCTAATGCAAAAGCACAGCCGCGTCAATAGACGGGGACAGCTTAGCTCGGATAGAATGACCATAGAATGGCGCAAATTATGCTGATCATGCAAGCGTTAATGACTCTATGATAATGTGAAGCCGAAAGGAACTTGAAAAATGTACATCAGGACAGTATTATTGATTTAAAAGTCGTCCTCCGCGAAGCAGGGTGGCCATATAGGTATGCATTCATACACGCATGTATGCTGCAACGACTTCTACACGTCGTGGCAGCACATGCGTGCTATGAATGTTTACATGCGTGATGCATAATGTCATATTTTTCAATGGACTACGACTGAAAACAGAGGTATAATAAACACAAATTAAATTTTGCACAACGATTAGCGGCGGCTATCAAATAGATTTCTAATAACTGCTCATGTCGATAACTGAAATGGCTTTCAGCTGTGTTATGTGTGGGACTTCTAATTGGTCAATGACAGATCAGGGGTAAAATAATGGATTTCGTAAATTCCGTATATACTCTGGAGTATACCCTGACTCAGTCTTATGCGACATGTGAATGCAAGTGCAGCTAAGATAAAGATCGCACGGAGACGGATGTTATGAATGGTTTAATATTCACGAACAAGAATTGCATCAGCTGCAACAAGTGCGTCAGGGTATGCACTTCGCCCGGGGCGAGCTATGTCCATACTGAGGAGGATTCCTACATAGTACATATCAATGCAAATCGCTGCATCTCGTGCGGCGCATGCTTTGCCATGTGCGAACACGATGCCCGCGACTACCGGGATGATACCGAACAATTCTTTAGCGACCTCAAGAAGGGCGTGCCTATCACGCTGCTGCTGGCGCCTTCTTTTCTTGCCACATATCCGGATGAATATGGCTCAATTCTGGGCGGCCTGAAAGAGTTAGGCGTCCGCCGGATTGTCTCCGTAGCATTTGGCGCCGACATATGCACCTGGGCATATCTGAAATATATCCGGGAAAATCATTTTTATGGAGGGATCTCCACACCCTGTCCTGTCGCAGTATCTTATATCGAACATTGTCTGCCTGAGCTCATACCGCACATGATACCAATCCACAGTCCGATGGTGTGCGCGGCGATTTACTGCCGTGAAGAGCTTGGGATCACGGACAGATTTGCTTTTATAGGACCTTGCATCGGAAAAAAGATGGAGACGGACAGCTTCAGCGACAGCAGCCCCGTTCATTACAATCTTACATTCCTGAAGCTGATGAAATACGTGCGCACGCACAATGTGTTCGGTCCTGACATCAGGGACGAGATAGAATATGGGCTTGGTTCGTTTTACCCCGCGCCGGGCGGCCTTGCGGAGAACATCCGCTGGTTCCTTGGTGACGATGCCCTGATCCGTGTTGTCTCCGGTAAGACTTATCTGTATGGATGGCTGAACAAAAACGCTAAGGACTTAGAGGAGGGAAACACTCCCTTCCTTATAATAGAGGCGCTGAACTGTCAGGAAGGCTGCATAGAAGGGACCGGCAACGAGATCGAGCGTTTTGAGGAAGACAGGATGCTCGGCTCCATCCAAAAAATCAAGAACCGAAGCAAGAGAAGCACGCCCGATTCCCCATGGAATTCCAGACTCTTCCCTGAAGAACGGTATGCGCTGCTGAACAAGCAGTTTGAGAGCCTGCAGCTTTCGCATTATATGCGCCATTTTGCGGACAGAAGCGGCGAGTCAGTCATGCTGCTTCCAAGTGATGACGAGGCAGAGAGCATTTTCAATGAAATGCTCAAGTTCACGGAAGAATCGCGCTCCATTAACTGCTCCGCCTGCGGCTACAAAAGCTGCCGGGATATGATGACAGCAATATACAATGGCTTCAATACAAAATACAACTGCATACATTTTGAGATGAATAAGGCGAAAAATGCAGCTACGGAGGCGGAACAAGCAAACAACGCGAAGTCACGGTTTTTGTCCCGGATGAGCCATGAGATCCGCACGCCTATCAACGCGATAATAGGGCTTAACATCATCGCGCTGCGCGACAAGAGCATTTCGCCGCGTATCCGCGATGAGCTCAATAAAATAGGATCAAGCGCGAATCATCTGCTGTCGTTGGTGAACGACATACTGGATATGAACCGGATTGAGTCCGGACGAATTACGCTGAATGAGGAGACATTTGCGTTCAGGGATTTCCTGGATCAGATATGTGTCATCATCGGAGGCCAGTGCGATGACAAAGGGCTGCGTTTTGTGTGCAGCACTATGGTGCCGTTGGACGGGACATTCGTCGGAGATAGTCTGAAGCTCAAGCAGGTCATCATAAATATTCTTGGAAATGCTGTCAAATTCACGGACCCGCCAGGTACTATCACTTTGTTGGTGGAGCAGGTGGAAATGAGTGACGCGGGGCAATTATCATCGGAAAAACCGCCAAGGGGAGATGAGGAGAGCGGCCTTGCGGCGGGGCAGGCGAGCGATGAGGAGAGCGGCCTTGCGGCGGGGCGGGCGAGCGATGAGGAGAGCGGCCTTGCGGCGGGGCGGGTGAGCGATGAGGAGAGCAGCGGCCTTGCGGCGGGGCGGGTGAGCGATGAGGAGAGCGGCCTTGCGGCGAAGCAGGCGAGCGACAAGCAAGTATTGTCGGTGGCAGAGGGCAGCAATAAGGTCGCCCTGCGCTTTACCATAAAGGACACCGGCATCGGCATGGATGAGAAATATTTGCCCAGTATCTTTGACGCGTTTTCTCAGGAGGATACCGCCAATACCAGCCGATATGGCGGAAGCGGTCTTGGAATGGCGATCACCAAAAGCTTTGTAGAGATGATGGGCGGAGATATACGAGTGGAGAGTGAGAAAGGAGTTGGCTCTATCTTCACGGTAACGGTTCTTCTTGGCTGCGCATTTGACGCAAAAAAGGATGGGTCAAAGGTTGGTGGCAGAAAAGACGGTGAACATCTGACAAACAGCGCACCTGAAGTCGTATATACAAACGATGCGGATATAACAGGCGACGGATCCGGCGATACAGACAGAGCCGTCTATAACAAGGACGAAGCCAATGGCGCGGACGGAGTCGTCAACAGCAACGGCAGAGCTGACGACAACACCGATAAAGATTTCGGCGAAGCAGATGACAAAACAGCTGAGTCTGGTTCCGATATCTTAGCAGGCCGCCATGTTCTGATAGTAGAGGATCAGGAGATAAACGCGGAGGTTCTCGCTGACTTGCTTGACCTTGAGGGGATAACCTCGGAGTGGGCAAAGAACGGTCAGCTCGCGGTCGAGATGTTCTCGGACAACGAGCAAGGTCATTTTGACGCCATACTGATGGACATACGAATGCCGGTCATGGACGGTTTTGCGGCAACCCGTGAGATCAGGAAGCTGAAACGCCCCGATGCGGCTTCCATACCGATCATCGCGCTGACGGCGAATGCTTTTGAGGAGGACGTTAGGCAGTGCCTTGAGACGGGTATGAACATGCATCAGGCAAAGCCGGTAGATCTTGACTTGCTGTTGGAGAACTTGCGACAGTTGATATACCATTAGATAACATCTCTTCGTATGATATGGCAGACGGGCAGCGCAGCAAGAAGCGGCGTCGCAAGTCTTATTAACCGTTGGTGGCTATTTGCGGATCATTGACAGCTTTATCAGCATTGTCATGCACGCGGGTTTGCCTGTTCGGCGGTTCATTGATGCGCAAAATAAACGCGGGGGACGTAAATATATTATGCACAGCCACATAGTCCACCCTATTCCTCCGGTGTACAACGAGGAATCGAGAATATTGATACTGGGCAGCTTCCCATCGGTAAAGTCGCGGGAAGCCGGCTTCTTTTATGGTCATCCGCAGAATCGTTACTGGAAGGTATTGGCGGCTGTTTTTCGGGACAGTTTCCCGGAAACGGTTCCGGAGAGGAGGGCGTTCCTGCTCAGGCATCGTATAGCGGCTTGGGACGTGATTGCCTCCTGTGATATCGAAGGCTCGTCCGATTCAAGCATCAGGAACGTCGCGGCGAACGATCTTTCCGCTATCCTGAATGCAGGGGACATCAGGCACATATACACGAATGGGAAAACCGCGTGGCGGCTGTACCAGAAATATACCGCGCCGGTGCTTGGGCGGGACAGCATCTGCCTTCCCTCGACATCTCCCGCGAACGCCGCATGGAATATCGAAAGGCTGACGGAAGCGTGGAGCGTAATACTCGAAGATTTTATTTGACCTGAGCGGTTTTGACGCTTGAACCAGTATGCGCATCCCCCGTTGAGGGGGTGATCAGAGGCGCTGCGCGCCTTGTCCGTCCTAAGATAACTGTTTAAGATAACTGTTAAAATACATCCGAAGCGTCGGCACTTCGTCATGCATTTTAACAGTTATCCTGGGGTGATAAATAACATATAAAAAATAGATTTCGCGGCATCAAGGAGGTTTCAGATGAAAACATGCTATTTTACAGCGACTGGAAACAGCTTATATGTGGCAAGAAGGATAGGCGGAGAAGCGTTGTCCATTCCGAAGCTCATGAGGGAGGACAAGATCGAGATAGAGGATGACGTGGTCGGCATCGTTTGTCCGATCTACGGAGGCCAGATGCCGAAGATGGTGGGAGCCTTCCTTGGCAAAGCGAGAATAAAAGCCGATTACGTGTTCATCGTCTACACATACGGCACGTCATATTCGATAGCAAAGCAAAATGCGGCGATGGCGGCAGGGAAGGTGAAGCTTAGGCTGGATTATGTGAACGCGGTAAGGATGGTTGACAATTTCGTTCCTCTATTTGAGATACAGCATCAGATCGACACTGCGGGGGAAAAGCACATAGAAGAGCAGATCGACAAGGTGCGCAGGGATATCACAGACAGGGTCAAGAATGTCCGCAAGGTCGGAGCGGCGAAGAGAGCGGGACTGTCCATGCTGAACGGCATGATAAAGGGAGGCCTTCTCAGGGGAAAGGCGGCTCGAAAGTACAAGGTGAACGATGCCTGTACCAGATGCGGGCTCTGCGCAAGAGTATGTCCCGCGGATAATATAACCGTGGACAGCAGGGTCCATTTCGCTGACAAATGCGAGGTCTGCTATGCCTGCGTGCATATTTGCCCGAAAAATGCCATCCATCTGAACTTCGAGAAAAGCTCCGCGCGGTTCAGGAACGAGCATGTGTCGGTCAAGGACATAATCAACGCGAATGAATGAAATATGTGAGGTGCTGAATAATTACACGTTATAGAGGATAAAGGGCATTAAAATATGATTTCGGTATGTGTTCTGATACTATAGACATATTTTTTTCTGAATGTTAGAATAGAATACAGTATAAATATGAACCCTCAGCCGTCAGAATTTTGATGTCTGGCTGCTGATGGCGATGTCGTGCCGAACAGACGCACGAACATTTCATGAAAGGATGGTAAGGAATATGTATCAGGACGAATACAAACGTTGGCTGGCGGCAGATCTGCTTGATGTTGATCTTGGGACAGAGCTTCGCGGCATCGAGGGCGATGATGATGCCATCAAGGAGCGCTTCGCGGTTGCTCTGAAGTTCGGCACGGCAGGTCTGCGCGGCACGTTGGGAGCCGGCACGAACAGGATGAATATCTGGGTCGTCAGGCAGGCGACTCAGGGCGTTGCCGACTGGGTTAAGACTCAGGGCGGCACGCAGACAGTCGCGATCAGCTACGACAGCCGTCTTAAGGGCTGGAATTTCGCGAGGGACACGGCAGGAGTCCTTGCGGCGAACGGCATTAATGTCAGGATCTATGATGAACTCATGCCGGTCCCGGCGCTCTCTTTTGCCACCAGGTATTACAAATGCAAACAGATGACGGACGATGCGGCCGCCGTTGTCTATGACTCGATACAGAAGACGGATGTCCTGACCGGCGCGAAGTACATGAGCTTCTCAGAAGGCGTGGAGAAGGGACTTATCCGCTTCGTCGGCGATGATTGCAAGGATGCTTTCTATCAGGCGGTCGAGGCCTGCCAGGTGCGTCCCGGCCTTGCCCGCACGGCGGGACTGAAGCTCGTCTACTCACCGTTGAACGGCACGGGGCTTGTGCCGGTCACAAGGGTGCTGAAGGACATGGGCATCACCGATATCACCATCGTCCCCGAGCAGGAATATCCGAACGGCTATTTCACCACCTGCTCTTATCCGAACCCGGAGATCTTCGCCGCCCTGGAGAAGGGGCTTGAGCTTGCGAAGAAGGTAGATGCGGACCTCATGCTGGCGACCGACCCTGACGCGGACCGCGTAGGTATCGCCATGAAGTGCCCGGACGGCTCATTTGAGCTGGTATCAGGCAACGAGATGGGCGTACTGCTTCTGGATTATATCTGTGCCGGACGTATCGAGAAGGGCACGATGCCGAAGAATCCCGTTGCGGTGAAGTCTATCGTTTCGACTCCGCTTGCCGACGCGGTCGCGGCATATTATGGCGTGGAGCTTCGGAGCGTGCTGACAGGCTTCAAGTGGATCGGCGACCAGATTGCCGGACTTGAAGCGGCGGGCGAGGTCGAGCGCTTCATATTTGGCTTCGAAGAGAGCTATGGCTATCTTGCGGGACCTTATGTCCGCGACAAGGACGCTGTGGTCGCTTCCATGCTTATCTGCGAGATGGCGGCCTATTACCGCTCTATCGGCTCGAGCATCAAGCAGCGTCTTGAGGAGATCTATGCGCAGTACGGCCGCTACCTGAACAAGGTTGACAGCTATGAGTTCCCCGGCCTCACCGGCATGGACAAGATGGCCTCGATCATGGAAGGCCTCCGCAAGGAGCCCCCGGCTGAATTCGCCGGCAGGAAGGTCGTCAGGAAGGTCGATTACGCGAAGCCTGAGGAGACCGGGCTTCCGAAGGCGAACGTCCTTATCTATGGACTTGAGGACGGCGCGACGGTCGTGGTGCGTCCTTCCGGCACCGAGCCTAAGATCAAGACATATTTCACGACGCTTGGCAAGAACCTTGAAGAGGCACAGAACGAGAAGGATGAACTCGCGGCAGCTCTTAAACCGGTGCTTTCCTGACAATAATAGTTAGTAATAGTTAGAAAATGGAAGAGCCGCAGCCGGCAGGTTATCTGCTGGCTGCGGCTCTTTATTAGTTAAACGTAACTATTCAGCACTCCAGACCCGGGATGCTGCGCATCCCTCGTTGTGGAGTGGCGAAAGGTGCAGAATAATTTCATAAAAACATATTTCGTGTAACAGCATAAAACACATGGAAAAAAATTATGTTATAGGATAATATATTAATTAATTCAATGCTGCGCCTTTTTTGGGTGTCAATGACCGGGCAACTCTAATGCGCAGCCTCTGATAACATTTTCATAATCTCACAGGGAAAAGGAGGAATTTATGGCAATGGATTATGTCGAAACCTCGAAAAAGATCATCGAGGGCGTGGGGGGCGCGGACAATATCGCAAGCGCGACACATTGTATGACGCGTCTTCGTCTGGTGCTGAACGATGAGAGCAAGGCGAACGATGCCAAGGTCAACAAGATCAAGGGCGTAAAGAGCGTCATCAAGCAGGGCGGCCAGTATCAGGTCGTCATCGGCAATGAGGTGTCAAACCTGTTCAAGGAATTTGAAAAGCTTGGCAAGTTCAGCGGCGAAGGAAAAAGCTCTGCCGCTCCTAAGGTGAAGGGTAATCCGGTTCAGAGGCTGTTCGGCTTTGTCGCGGGCTGCATGACTCCCATGCTCCCCGCCATGCTTGGTGCCGGTATGTTAAAGGTCGTACTCACGCTCCTGACGACCTTCTGCGGCATGGATGCCACTGGTTCAACCTACACGCTGATATACGCTTTTGCGGACGCGTTCTTCATGTTCCTGCCTATTTTCCTGGGCATGACCATCGCCAAGAAGATGGGCGGCAACCCCATGCTGTTCATGCTTGTGGGCGCGGCTTTGTGCTATCCGAATCTGGGTGCCCTCATGTCAGGGGAGAATCTGGGCAAGTTCCTGGGGATGGACTGCACTTATCTTTTCGGGCTGCCTGTCATCTGCGCGACCTATACCTCATCGGTTTTGCCGATGCTGCTGATGGCTCCGGTTATGAAATGGGCGGAGGACTTTGGAGACAGGGTCAGCCCCAACGTGCTTAAGGCATTCCTGAAGCCGCTCATCTTCATCATTATCTGCATTCCTTGCGCGCTTTATGTGCTGGGACCGATCGGCAATGTCGCCGGCAATCTGCTGTCCAACGTATTCACAGTGATGTATGACACGGCTCCCTGGCTCACTGTAGGCGTGCTGTCAGCAGCCATGCCTTTCATCGTCATGACCGGTATGCATTACGCGTTGATCCCTCTGTTCATGAACAATATAGCCACTCTCGGCTATGATGTTATCGTCCTGGTCACGATGTTCTGCTCCAATCTGGCACAGGGCGGCGCGTCGCTGGGCGTTGCGGTAAAGAGCAAGGAAGCAGAGACCAAGTCCGAGGGTATTGCCTGCGGAATCTCGGCGATCGTCGCCGGTGTCACTGAGCCTGCCATGTATGGTATAAACCTTCGCTTCATGAAGCCTATGATCGGAGCCGTCATAGCAGCCGGAATTGGAGGCCTGTTCACCGGAATCACCGGAGTGAAGGGCTACACTATGGGCGGTTCGCCTTCTATCCTGTCGCTTATCACCTTCATCGGTGGAGAGAAGCCGATGCACGGAGTGATATTCGGCGCAATTGCCGCGGCAATAATACTGGCTCTCTCCTTCGGAATATCGTTCGTGCTTTTCAAGGATCCGCCGAAGGATGAGGCTGAGGAAGGCGCAGACGGAGCGGATGCCGCGGACAAGAAGCCTCTGGCAAAAGAGGTTATGGTCTCGGCACCCCTGACCGGACAGCTGGTCGATCTTGGCGCGGTGCCGGATGAGGTATTTGCCTCCGGCGCTCTTGGAGAGGGCATAGCGATAATGCCGTCCATCGGAAAGGTTGTAGCGCCCTGCGATGGAACTATCTCCGCCACCATGGATACAAATCATGCAGTCGGCATCACGACTCCTGAGGGAGCAGAGCTGCTGATCCATGTCGGACTCGATACTGTGGCGCTCGGCGGGAAGCATTTCTCCTGCAAGGTCTCACAGGGGCAGGCGGTCAAGAAGGGAGATCTTCTTATCAAATTTGACATGAACGCCATCAAGGAGGAGGGCTATCAGCTCTATACGCCGATTCTTGTCACTAACAGCGATGACTTCGTGTCCATCAAGGTTGTCAACGCCGGCGCGGTTAATGCGGGAGACGAGCTGCTGTCGATCCAGTGAGGATTTTTACGCAGGAATATCATAAATGGTAATTATTAAGCATCCCGAGTCTGGGTGCTGAACAGTTACCATAAATGAAACAGAAGCCGCGCGGACTTGGGCTGCAAGCCGGACAATAATGCCGCAAGCCAATACATTTAGAAGAGGAGAACCAAATATGTCTGTTTTGAGAAAAGATTTTCTGTGGGGCGGAGCGACTGCCGCAAATCAGTTTGAGGGAGCCTGGGATGTGGACGGCAAGGGCCCGTCCGTACCGGATATGTGTACGAATGGCTCTCATACCGAGCCGAAGTGGGTCACAAGAACCATTCATCCTGACCGTCTTTATCCTTCGCATGAGGCTATTGATTTCTATCACCATTATGAGGAGGATATCGCCCTCTTTGCCGAGATGGGCTTCAAATGCTTCCGTCTGTCGATCAACTGGACCAGGATCTATCCCACGGGCATGGAGACTGAGCCGAACGAGAAGGGACTTGAGTTCTATGACAAGGTCTTTGATTGCTGCCTGAAGCACAATATCCAGCCGCTCGTCACCATTTCCCACTATGAGCTGCCCTATGCTCTGGTTGAGAAATATAACGGCTGGGAGTCACGCGAGGTCATAGACTGCTTCATGCGCTACTGCAAGACGATCTTCGAGCGCTATAAGGACAAGGTGAAGCTGTGGCTTACCTTCAACGAGATCAATTCCGGTACGATGCCTTTCGGCGCGCTGCTGGAGACCGGCACCATCCGCGGTTTTGAGGGTCCCACAAACGAGCTGCCGGACAAGAAGCAGGAACGTTATCAGGCCTTGCACCATCAGTTCGTGGCTTCCGCCATGGCTGTCAAATACGCCCATGAGAACTATCCTCAGTTCAAGCTCGGAAATATGATCTGCTTTATAACCAGTTATCCGTCTACCTGCGATCCGGACGACATACTGGCGAATCAGCAGGCCATGAACATGACTAACTGGTTCTGCTCCGACATTCAGGTGCGCGGAGAATATCCTCACTATGCCAAGAGATTCTTTGAGGAGAATGGCGTGGAAGTGAAGATGGAGCCGGGAGATGAAGAGATCCTGAAGGAAGGAACAGTTGATTTCTATACCTTCTCCTACTACATGTCAAACTGCATCACGACTCATGCGGATGCCATGCAGAGCGAGGGAAATATTGTGGCCGGGTTCAAGAATCCTTATCTTAAGTCGTCTGATTGGGGCTGGCAGATCGATCCTAAAGGCCTCCGTTATAGCCTTAACGAGATTTATGCCCGCTACCGCATCCCGATGATGGTCGTGGAGAACGGTCTGGGCGCATATGATGTCAAGGGACACGATGGGATGGTTCACGACGGATATCGTATCGACTACCTGCGCCAGCACATCGAGCAGATGATCGAGGCGGTGAAGGACGGCGTTGACCTGATGGGCTACACCCCTTGGGGCTGTATAGACCTCGTCTCCGCGTCCACCGGCGAGATGGCTAAGAGATATGGCTTCATCTACGTGAACAAGTTCGATGACGGCAAGGGCGACCTTAGCCGTGAGAGGAAGGAGAGCTTCTTCTGGTACAAGAAGGTCATCGAAAGCAACGGAGATGAGCTGTAAGCAAGAAGATGGTAAGCAATAAGATGTCATGTATGCTTGAGGAACTGTCAGTGCGCCGGGTGATGTAAGATGGCAGCAGTGATGTGAGCAGGCGCAGCCGAATCAAGTAGGGGAGGCATCTCCTCCTGCTCGATTGGAACATGTATAATATAGCGGGGGGAGCACTGTTTTTGGATGGTGCTCCCTTTGCCGCACCAGGGCACGCTGCATATGTTGAGGATGGGTGAAGCTATTGGAAAGAACAGCAGATATAAGTAAGATAAGTATAGAAGGGACGGCGGACAGGACAGCGGACATGGTGGCAGAAAGGACGGCGGACAGGACAGCGGAAAGGGAGGCGGACAGGACAGCGGAAAGGGAGTCGGTGGACGATGATGGGGTCGCCAGGGAGCTTGAGCGCATGGGGCTATGCTGAAACGGAATTACAACCCCCTTTGCGTTGGCGGAGGTTCGTCTTGTGTGGGAAAACTGTATTAAGACGCAATATGGGTGATATTTAGGTAATGGCAGCGGCTTCTGTGGAGGAAGATCAAAATATGAGTGGAAATATTTTTCTGTATCGGATAGAATAGAGGGCACATGACATACGATGCATAAGACATGGAAGACATGGCGCATGGTACATAAGGCATAACATGGAAGACATGGCGCATGGCGCATAAGGCGTAACATGGAAGACATGGTCTATGGCGTATCAAGCAGAGTACGTGGCGTATAGTAGTGCATGGACAGGGACTGCCTTGAAGGACAGATAGAGTCAGGCAGATAATAAAGGCGGACAGATAAAGACAGGCAGTTAAAGGCGGACAGATAAAGACAAGCAGTTAATAAAGACAGGTAGATAATAAAGTCAGGCAGATAATAAAGTCAGGCAGATAATAAAGTCAGGCAGATAAAGGCAGGTAGGCACAGATGAGAGTCAAGCACGTTCCCGGTTCAGAGGAAAAGGTCGCGGTCAGTGAGCACACGGTGTCTGATCCCGAAGCACTAAGAGGGCATTGGGCAGAACTTTTTCCCGGATGCAGGATGCTTTTTGTCGAGATCGGATGCGGCAAGGGGCGTTTTTTGATGGAGATGGCGCAGCGAGAACCGGAGTCGGCATTTATCGGCCTCGAACGGATATCGAGCGTGCTTGTGAAGGCGGTTGAGAAGCAGGAGGCACTCCGGCTTCCGAACCTGAAATTCATCCGCTATAATGCCAATGACCTCATGGAGATATTTGATGAGAACGAGGTGGACGGCATTTTCTTGAATTTCTCTGATCCGTGGCCTAAGAACAGGCATGAGAAGAGGAGGCTGACTGCGCCTGGCTTCCTTGAGAGCTATGGCAAAGTACTTCGTCCGGGCGGCTGTGTTACTTTCAAGACGGACAACGAGGAGCTTTTTCGCTGGTCGGCATCGGCTTTTGAGGAGAACGGCTGGGAGCGGTTGGCGTACACGGAGGATCTGCACCACAGCCCCTATGCCGAGGGTAATGTCATGACTGAGTACGAGGAGAAATTCTCGTCCGCCGGAAAGAATATCTTCATGCTTTGCGCAAGGCCGGGGCGACGCGCTGACGCGGATGCCCGGTGACGATACATTCTGCACATATTAACGCCTTTATTTTATATGATAGTAGCTATTCAGCACCACAGACTCGGGATGCTGCGCATCCCTCGTTGCGGGGCGGTAAGAAGCGCTGCGCGCCTTGTCCGTCCCAAGCTAACTGTTAATACGTCCGATACGTAAGCACTTCGTACTGTATTCTAGCAGTTACCTTGGGGTGCTGAATAATTACATATAATAAACGTGTTCGGAAACGGAAATACAGGAAAGACGTGAACGGTTACAACAGGCAATAACAGACAAAAGCAAACGAACAAAAACAGACAATAACAGGAGGAAGCACGATGGTTAAGGTAATTACTGATGAAACATTCAAGGCAGAAGTGCTCGAGGCCGGGACTCCGATTCTGGTTGATTTCTTTGCGACCTGGTGCGGACCTTGCAAGATGATGGCACCGGTGCTTGATAAGCTCTCCGCAAAATATGAGGGCAAGATTGCTTTTGCCAAGATCGATGTCGATGAGAATCCCGATTCCGCGGCGGAATACAATGTTCGCTCGATTCCTTTCATGGCGCTGTTCAAGGACGGCAAGGTCGTGGATCATGTCCTTGGTGCAGTGCCTGCTGCCGCTCTCGAAGCAACGCTTGCAAAGGTGCTTTGAACCCGAGAAGCGAATGCGAACCGAATGATCGCTATTGATCGTTTGGGGCGAAGGAATCCAAGGGACTATATATGCGTAACGTTAAGTGCGGCGTGAGCATATGGGTTTGCTGAACAGTTGTAGAAAAGGGCATGAAATCGAGCAGGGGGATGCATCCCCCTGCTCGATTCGGTTGGTGCGCTCACATCTCGTGCTGCGCCGTACGCACCTTGTGTTGCGCCGTACGCACCTTGTGTTGCGCCGTTCGCATTCCGTGCTGTGCTGCTCACATCTCGTGCTGATGCACTTGATGTAAGCTGTCGCTGAAAGCTGCAGCTGTAAGCAGACTTGTCCCGCAGATATTGGCTTGCAGCACGGAACAGATTAAGCAGGGAGA
>CACXUY010000037.1 GCA_902770965.1 uncultured Lachnospiraceae bacterium
CTCCCAGTTAATCATCTTACGGAGCTTCACCCACCTGTTATCTTCTTTCAGGTGTCCGCCAAAGGGGAGGATAAAATCATAGATGTCCAGCTAGTCGTTGTTAAGATTTCGGTACATTTTCGACTCCTCAGATGCAAGGTTTTTGGGCGGTAAGGCAATAATACCCTGCATTTATTATAACACCGGCTAGTCGATTTGCGGGTAGCATGATTACTTGTTATGGGTCAAATCATTAGCTTTTTGCTATCTTACATAGCAGTCATGCACAATATATAGTATTTTTGAATGGCTCATGTAACTATATGTGCGTACATGCGTCACAAAGTAGTTATGATTCACGTGTAACATCATGCTAGACAACCCTCTGTTCAGCATACCCCACTTAGAATTTTCGATTATATAGTGCGGTATCCCATCATTAATATCAATTGAGCAGCCTCAAAGTACAACGTTTATCGAGCATTATGAACACATCATAAAGAATCATACATTGTCTAAAGCTTTAAATTGTTCATGAGCAGTTTGAAATTCTGCCCAATTCACTGATTTGAGCAGTTCATCCATGGTAGTAAATATTCGGTCTGGGCTAAATACAGATAATGAAACTCCTAATTGAGCTTTTACCTTTTCACGTCTTTTTGTTAAGTATACATTGGATTTTATATTATTGATGAAATCTCTTGCCTGACAAATAATCCCTTCTTTTTCTGGTGCCTGTTCCGCCAAGGAATCAAGCATGAATGTTTCTAAAGCACCTTGCATATTTAAAGGCACAAGAATATAGCATAATTCAATAACAGAATATGCCTTAAATGAATCCTGAAAAGATAATGATTTCCACTGACCTATCCACTGTAAATCAACCGCTGCTTCAGTGTTCAGTTCTTTTCCAATTACAGATAGCAATTTTGATGGACGCACAGTTTCGGCATCATTATCATCGTGATCGGTGATGATTGCAAGTTTTTGAATCGATGATTCCAAATGCGCCAGGTCTAATACCTCTTTTAATGGGATAGTGAAATTATTCCCTCCAACCTGCCATATACCTAAGAAATCTTCTTCAGAATTAGTAAACCAGTTTATTGATTCTTTATGAAATGGCAGGTTCTTACCTTTGAAGTACTTCCATTTACCGATCTTTTCCAAATAACTTCCTATAAGGATTTGATCAGTTTCACCTTCACATAGGATAATTTTGTATTTTCTGTTTTTCATCTTAACTCCAAATTCAAATTATCTCGGGCACGCTTAGACTCATCTGCATCAATATTCCGTATCTGCATTCCCTGTTCATGTTCTCGGATTGTCAGTACTCGAATATCTTTTTTTTGTTCAATATCCAGTTCTTGCGCCGCAGATAAGAATTCATCTATAAACTCAATATTATGAGTTGTTAAGAAAAGTTGAACCTGGTTTTCCATTGCCGTGCGAATAACATGGGAACAGAATTCTTTCTGAGCTGTCGGATGAAAACCAACATCGATTTCATCGATGCAGATAATAGAGCCTCGGTGGAGTACAAATGATCCAATAAGGTAAAACCATTTTTGAACACCATCACCATAAGCGAAAATCGGAAGCATGGTCCCATCCTTTTTTACTATGCTAACAGGAGACTGCGAGCCATCTGGATATGGAATCATATCAAATCCTGCGATATCTGGGAATACACTATGCATCTGTTCTACAACACTAATAAGCAATTGTTGTCTTTTTAATGATGCATATATTTGCACTATTTCGGCCATGGATGTAAAGGCAAGCAAATCTACAAACTTTGCATTATGGAATGGCTTTACATTAGCAATATTCTGAAATGGGAAAACAAGATCAGCATCTACTGGGTCTTTTTGGTTATGCGTTATCGTCCACTTTGCGATAGGGACTTGTGTAATGCCACTCCATGGCATATTATGTGATGAAGTAGATTGCAAAGTAGAATCATTTATAGGCCAATCTATACGTCCTTCACTTGATTTATACGACGAATCATATTCACTTAATAATGCGTATGGATCGATTTTATGCTCGAAAGATTCGTTTTTTCCATCAATGCTGCCACTAAATGACATGTAAAACGGAACTGAGCTACGATCATGTACAGCTGATAGAAGTTCTTCCATCATAATATATTGGGATTGATAGAACATATATCTACATCTCGTCAATGGCACCCTTACAAATGGAACCATACTCTGCCCGCATGCCCATGCAAAAACGGACTCGAGAATAGAAGTTTTGCCGACATTGTTGTTCCCCAAGATAATATTAATTCTTCCAAGGGGATCCAGCATTAAATTCTCGTATCTTCTATACCCCGAAATAGTCAAATTATCGATCATTTTTTTCTCCATTTTTCATTTTTGAATATCGCTTTAGACGCCACGTATTCACAGAATACACTATGATTAAATTATACCATATTTACTCAACGTATGACAATTATGCAATTTTACGTAGTGTTTTTTATGATTATGATACTAGAGCATTGGAGATGCCTCTCCTACTCGATTCGGCTACGCCACTTGCATCTCATGCTGTTGCACTCAATGTGAGCTGTCGTCAAGAGCCGTGACTACAAACAAGCTTGCCCGATGCTTCCTGTCTCGTATTCTGGACGTCAAGCAGTGGATATGTAATCGAACCCTCCTCGCCGCGCGGCCCATTCCCGGCAGAGCTGGGATAATTCCTTGCACGGGTCTGTCCATACAGAAAGTACCGCCGGAGCAGAACCCCGACGGCACTTTTATTTCATTGTATATGACTTACTTCACAATCAAATTACTTATAATCGCAAATACTTCCCAAATTTCTTATAAGCTCCAATTGCCTATAAGATTACTTCTTCGCGATAGCGGCCTGTGCGGCAGCGAGCCTTGCGATCGGTACGCGGAACGGGCTGCAGGATACATAGTCAAGACCGATGGCGTTGCAGAACTCGACAGAGCTGGGGTCTCCGCCGTGCTCACCGCAGATACCGCAGTGAAGCTTCGGGTTGACCGGCTTGCCAAGCTCAAGAGCCATCTTCATCAGCTTGCCGACGCCGACCTGGTCAAGCTTGGCAAAAGGATCGCTCTCAAGGATCTTCGCGTCATAGTAGGCCTTAAGGAACTTGCCGGAATCGTCACGGCTGAAGCCATAAGTCATCTGAGTCAGGTCGTTCGTGCCGAAGCAGAAGAAATCAGCCTCGGAAGCAATCTCATCGGCAGTAAGGGCCGCTCTCGGGATCTCGATCATCGTACCGACTTCATACTTGAGGTCAACGCCGGCAGCGGCGATCTCTGCGTCAGCGGTCTCAACGACGAACTTCTTGACATATTTCAGCTCCTTGATCTCACCGACAAGCGGGATCATGATCTCAGGAACGATAGTCCACTCGGGATGTGCCTTGCCGACGTTGATGGCCGCGCGGATGACAGCCTTTGTCTGCATGACAGCGATCTCGGGATAGGTGACAGCCAGACGGCAGCCACGATGGCCCATCATAGGGTTGAATTCCTTCAGGCCGGAGATGATAGCCTTGATCTTCTCAACGCTCTTGCCCTGAGCCTCGGCGAGCTTCTTGATGTCCTCTTCCTCGGTGGGAACGAACTCATGCAGAGGCGGATCCAGGAAACGGATAGTGACCGGACGTCCCTCAAGAGCCTCGAAGAGACCTTCGAAATCGCTCTGCTGATAAGGCAGGATCTTCTCCATCGCCTTCTCTCTCTCCTCAACGGTCTCGGAGCAGATCATCTCACGGAAAGCATCGATACGGCCTTCGCCAAAGAACATATGCTCGGTGCGGCACAGTCCGATACCCTCAGCGCCAAGCTCGACAGCCTTCCTCGCGTCAGCGGGAGTGTCTGCGTTGGTGCGGACCTTCATGGTGCGGTACTCGTCGGCCCATGCCATGATGCGGCCGAACTCGCCGGCGATCTGCGCGTCGACAGTCTTGATGATGCCGTCATAGATATTACCGGTGGAGCCATCGATGGAAATGAAGTCGCCCTCGTGGAATTCCTTGCCGGCGAGAGTGAACCTCTTGTTCTCCTCATCCATGTCAATGTCGCCGCAGCCGGAGACACAGCACTCACCCATGCCGCGGGCAACAACAGCAGCGTGAGAAGTCATGCCGCCGCGGACGGTCAGGATGCCCTGCGCGCTCTTCATGCCTGTGATGTCCTCAGGCGAGGTCTCAAGACGGACAAGAACGACCTTCTCGCCCCTTGCGGCCCACTCAACAGCATCGTCGGCTGTGAAAACGATCTTGCCGCAGGCGGCTCCGGGTGAAGCGCCAAGGCCCTTGCTCATGGGCTTCGCGGCCTTGAGGGCGGCGGCATCAAACTGAGGATGCAGCAGGGTGTCAAGGTTACGGGGGTCGATCATCGCGACTGCTTCCTGAGGAGTGCGCATGCCCTCGTCAACCAGATCGCAGGCGATCTTCAGAGCGGCCTGAGCGGTGCGCTTGCCGTTACGGGTCTGAAGCATGTACAGATCGCCGTGCTCGACGGTGAACTCCATGTCCTGCATATCCCTGTAGTGATCCTCAAGGATGCCGCAGATCTTGACAAACTGCGCAAAAGCAGCCGGGAACTTCTGCTCCATCTCGGAAATGTGCATAGGAGTGCGGACACCGGCAACGACGTCTTCGCCCTGTGCGTTGGTAAGGAACTCGCCGAACAGGCCCTTGTCGCCGGTCGCGGGGTCGCGGGTGAAGGCAACGCCCGTGCCGCAGTCATCGCCCATGTTGCCGAAGGCCATGGACTGGACGTTGACGGCAGTACCCCAGGAATAAGGGATGTCGTTGTCCCTGCGGTATACATTCGCGCGGGGGTTGTCCCAGCTGCGGAAGACAGCCTTGATGGCTCCCATCAGCTGCTCCTTGGGATCTGAAGGGAAATCCTTGCCGATCTTGTCCTTGTACTCGGCCTTGAACTGGGCAGCAAGGTTCTTGAGATCGTCAGCGGTGAGATCGACGTCAAGCGTGACTCCCTTTTCTTCCTTCATCTTGTCGATGAGCTGCTCGAAATATTTCTTTCCGACCTCCATGACGACGTCGGAATACATCTGGATAAATCTCCTGTAGCAGTCCCATGCCCAGCGAGGATTGCCGGACTTCTCTGCCAAAGTGTTGACGACTTCTTCGTTGAGACCAAGGTTCAGGATGGTATCCATCATGCCGGGCATGGAAGCGCGGGCACCGGAACGGACGGAGACGAGAAGCGGATTCTCCTTGTCGCCGAACTTCTTGCCGGTGATCTGCTCAAGCTTCACGATGTTCTCATTGATCTGCGCCTGGATCTCGGCGTTGATCTCGCGTCCGTCCTCATAATACTGTGTGCAGGCTTCGGTGGAAATGGTGAAGCCCTGAGGAACCGGGTTGCGCTCCGGGAACTCGGTCTTGAAGATGTTCGTCATCTCAGCGAGGTTCGCGCCCTTGCCGCCGAGGAGTTCGCGCATAGACGCATTGCCCTCGGTAAAAAGATATACCCATTTGTTAGCCATATTTTTATTGACCTCCTAAATTAAATGACATGAGAATCTCCGACAATTATATCATTGCAGTGGTGCAATGTCACGTTAAAAAACATGGTAAAAGCATAATGTGGCTTACGAGCGTTAAGCTTTTTTGTCGGTTCTGTTTTATGTTAAATATAACAGTCAAAAGTATGTTTATCAGCTTGTAACTATTCAGCTCTTCGGAAGCTTAATAGTGATATTCTCAAACGCCGCATTGCAGCCATCTGCGAAAACGCCGATATGCGCTCCGTCCGTGGAGTGCATGATCCGGGAGCTCAAGGCCTTTCTATCATCGATATAAGTGATGACGATTTCATTTTCACAGACAAGGGTGACATGATGCGTCTTTTTTTCGGAGAAATCATATGCAGTAAATGCCACCGGGTCGTTATCTGCCACCTCTGTGAGTTCAAGGCCTTCATAATGCAGCTTGTTTTGTTTTGCGTCCAGGCATAATGCGGTATAGGTCTCATCCTGCTCGCTTCCGCCGAACGCGAATCCGGCGCAGCCGTCGGCATCAAGAGTCACATCGCACTCAAGCATCATTGACGGGGCACGGGTACCCATATCGGCAAGCGCATAAGCACCGTCTTTTGCGGATAACGTGATGCTGCCGTCTTTTATCTTTACTGTGCCGTCCTTTTTCACTGCCTGAAATTTCTTTTCGACAGTAAAATACTCGGCAAAGCTGTCCGGAGCTTTAACTCCCAAGGTACCGTCCTCATTGGCCACGAGCTGGTGATTGACCATATTGCCCGCCCATTGGTATATGCCGGAATCTGACATAAGGCCTGCCCGTCCGATCCATCCGCAAAGGTAATCCTTATCCATAAAATGCGCCGTCTTAGCCGCGTAGAAGACAAAACCGTTTCCCGAAATCGTTCCTTTGCCGTCGAGGATATTGTCTGCCGGCGCTGTAAAGGGTCCGTTTGCTGATTCTCCTGCCGCGTAGTAGGTCACGCAGTCCCAGCTATAGGTTATGTACCATGTATCGTTGATCTTAAAAAGATCGGGGCACTCCAACATGTACTGTGCCATCGGAGCGTAAAGCGGGCCTTCATATTCCCAGGATTTAAGATCCTCTGAGGTATATTTGGCGATGACTCCGCCAAGGGTGTTTTCTCTGGCTGCGACAAGCATCCAGTAGCAGTTGTCATCCTCCATCCAGAACACCTCGGGATCCCGGAAATCATCCTTGGAAAAGTTGTCAGGACTGTAGAAGGTATCTTCAGGATGCTTCTCCCAGCTTTTCCTGTCACTGCTTGTCGCGTGCATCACACATTCTTTACCTTTGCCGCCGTTGCCGGTGTCGTTATGTCCGGTGTAAAACAAATGGTACAGCCCATTTTGATCCTGCATGACGGATCCGGTGCCTATGGCCGGATCGGGATCGGAGAGAAGGCCAAACTCCAAAGCCATGCCGCGATCCTCATAATCGTACAGATTCTTTGTCGAATAACTGTAAATGGGATGATAGCCCTGGCCGTTATGATCGGTATCATAGAGGTAGTAAAGCTCCAGGTATCCATCCTCCGTTACGAAGGGCATCGTATCCCCAACATAGGCATCCTCCGGCGCAGGATATAGCTTATATGCTACCGGTGAGTAAGCCTCGTCAGGCAGACTTTTCGGTGCTGTACTGCAGCCAAAGAGCGAGCATACAGAAATGGCTGTCATCGTAAGTACGGCAATTTTTCTTCTCATCTTTCCATCCTCCTCGTCTGTAAGTTTTATCTTTGCGTTCCCGCGATCCGCAACATATATTCGCACTTTCCGCCCGCTGCGCGGGCCCGTGCTCATACCGGTTGTCCTTCGGAATGGTTGCCGTCCGGCTGAAAGCAAGCTTTCGCCTGACGGCAAGGAATGGTTGCCGTCCGGCTGAAAGCAAGCTTTCGCCTGACGGCAACCATCCCTCAGGGACTTATAGAGTAAAGTATTTCACGCCGGCTTCGAATATCTTCATGTCCTGATTGCCGTAGATATTCTTCTGCAGGCCGTCTCCGCTGCGCTCACAGTGGAGCATCTTGCCGAGGCACCTGCCGTCAGGGCTGGTGATGCCTTCGACGGCGAAGAAGGAGCCGTTTGTGTTCCAGGTGGGATTCATCACAGGCTTTCCGTCAGGCCTGCAGTACTGGGTCGCTATCTGTCCGTTCACGGCAAGCCTCTGTATCCACTCAGCGTCAGCAACAAAGCGTCCCTCGCCGTGAGAGGCTGGATTTACGAAGACCTCGCCGGGCTGAGTGAGGGCGAGCCAAGGCGACTTGTTGCTGGTGACACGAACATAATTCATATGTGAAATGTGGCGGCCGATGGTATTGAAGGTGAGGGTCGGCGCGTCATTTTCCTGCGGCACTATCCTCCCATGAGGCACAAGCCCAAGCTTGATAAGCGCCTGAAAACCGTTACAGATGCCAAGGACAAGACCGTCGCGCTCAGAAAGAAGCTTCTCGATCTCCACTTTGATCCTCTCATTCCTGAACATGGTGGCGAAGAACTTTGCCGAGCCGTCGGGTTCATCACCGGCAGAAAAACCACCGGGGAACATGACGATCTGCGCGTCTGCTATGCCCTTAACAAAATCATCGACAGAAGAGCGTATATCCTCGGCAGTCATATTGCGCATAACCTGGATGCGCGCCCTCGCGCCTGCCCTCTCCATCGCGCGAGCGCTGTCCACCTCGCAGTTCGTGCCCGGGAAGGCGGGGATAAATACAGTGGGCTGTCCTAATTTATGACCGCAGATCGCAATATCCTTCGCCGCGTACAGCGGTATATCCTTCGGGCAGTGAAGACCGCCTGCGGCACCGGCTGAATCCCGTCCGCACGCTTCACGGTTTACAGCAGCATCGCTTCCGTCATCAGCCATGATATTCGCAATATCAGAACGATTATCAACAGCATCTGAACACGCATTCCTGCCGTGTTTCCTGTGAGCTGCCTCAGCGCGGAAGACACCGTCAAGCGGAGCTGAAGTCGCCTCCCAAGCCTCTTCAAGCTTTATACGCGCGTCCTTATATGAAAGAACCGGCTCTTCGGTGACACAGCCGATAACTGCCGCAAGATCCGCGCAGGTCGCCGCCTTCACCAGCTCATCTGCCCTGTCTGCCGGAACCTCCGCGACGATGCTTCCCCAGCCGGCGCCGAAGAAAATATCCTCCGGCACGCAGTCATCTATTTTCACGCCGAAGCCGTTTCCGAAGGCCATCTTCGCGAGCGCCTCGGCCAGTCCATGACGCTCTATCTCATAAGCGGATATGATCGCGCCCGAGCAGATTCCTTCGTAAACTGCAGTATATATCTTCTTCGCCGCCTCATAATCGGGAAGATATTTATCGCTGACAGGCAGCCGGAACAGCACAAGACTGTTTCCAGCTCCTTTAAGCTCAGGGCTGATGACATTCTTATATGAACCATAGCCTACGGCAAATGAGACCAGCGTGGGCGGGACGTCGATGTCGTCAAATGTACCCGACATGCTGTCCTTGCCGCCGATGGATGGCAGTCCGAGACCCAGCTGGGCATCATATGCGCCAAGCAGGGCGGAGAAAGGCTGTCCCCACCTCTTGGGATCAACTCCGGGCTTGCCGAAGAATTCCTGGAAGGTGAAATGTATGCGCTTCCAGTCACACCCGGCGGCGGCAAGCTTTGCCACGGAAGATATCACCGCGAAAACAGAGCCATGGTAAGGACTCCAGGATGACAGGTAAGGGTCGAAGCCATAGGACATCATCGTCGCCATGTCGGTGCTGCCGGAAAGAACGGGAAGCTTTGCCGCCATCACCTGTGTCTCTGTGCGCTGCGTCACTCCGCCGTAAGGCATAAGGACAGTTCCGCTGCCGACCGTGGAATCAAACATCTCTACCAGGCCGCGCTGAGTGCATACATTAAGATCCTTCAATGTATCCATCCAGGCCTCGGCAACATGACGATCCTCATAGGCGGTACTGTCCGCGAATGGGCTTCCTTCTTTTTTCGGAACGACCGCCTCGACGACTGTCTTCTGATGAGCGCCGTTGGTGTCCAGAAAAGCGCGGCTGATGTTGACTATCTCCTTGCCCCTCCACCTCATGACGAGGCGCTTCTCCTCTGTGACCTTAGCCACCACAGTCGCCTCAAGGTTCTCCTCGTGCGCGTATCTCAGCATCTCATCCAGATCCTCAGGATCGATCACCAGAGCCATGCGCTCCTGTGACTCGGAGATGGCTATCTCCGTTCCATCCAGGCCCGCGTATTTCTTCGGAACCTTATCAAGATCGACTGTCAGGCCTGCTGCCAGCTCGCCGATGGCGACAGATACGCCGCCGGCTCCGAAATCGTTGCATTTCCTGATAAGCAGACTGACCTCAGGGCGGCGGAAAAGCCTCTGAAGCTTGCGCTCGGTGGGCGCGTTTCCCTTCTGAACCTCAGCCCCGCAAGTGTCGATAGACGTGGCGGTATGCGATTTTGAAGAACCTGTCGCGCCGCCGATGCCATCGCGTCCGGTACGTCCTCCAAGCAGTACGATGATATCGCCCGGCCTTGAGGTTTCACGTATCACATTCTTCCTCGGCGCCGCGCCCATGACCGCGCCTATCTCCATGCGCTTCGCCACGTAGCCCGGATGATACAGCTCCTTGACATAACCGGTGGCGAGACCGATCTGATTTCCGTAAGAGCTGTAACCCCTGGCAGCATCGGTGACTATCTTGCGCTGAGGCAGCTTCCCTTTGAGTGTCTTGTCCAAAGAAACTGTCGGGTCGGCCGCGCCCGTCACGCGCATGGCCTGATATACATATGTCCTGCCGGAGAGCGGATCACGGATAGCGCCGCCGAGGCAGGTCGCCGCTCCGCCGAAGGGTTCGATCTCAGTAGGGTGATTGTGCGTCTCATTTTTAAAATTGATCAGCCACTCCTCCGTCTCGCCGTCTATCTCGACCGGCACGACGATGGAACAGGCATTGATCTCGTCAGTCTCCTCCTGGTCGGTGAAGACGCCTTCCTTCTTCAGCTTCTTTGCCGCAAGCAGCGCGATATCCATGAGGCAGACATATTTGTCGTCCCTCCCCGCATAAAGCGCGTTGTGGTCAGCCAGATATCTCTCAAATGTCCCGCGGATCTCCTCGGTATAGTCTCCCTCTTCAAAGGCAATCCCCGCAAGCTCCGTCTGGAAGGTCGTGTGACGGCAGTGGTCAGACCAATAGGTGTCGAAAACCCTGATCTCCGTCATCGAAGGGTCGCGTTTTTCTTCGTCCCTGAAATAATCGCGTATGTAAATGAAGTCGGCAAATGTCATGGCCAATCCAAGGCTGCCATAAAGCTCCTTAAGCGAAGCCTCATCCATGCCGGTGAAGCCGTCAAATATGCGCACGTCGTCAGGCACATCAAAGACCTGCACAAGAGTCTCCGGCACTTCTCCGTCCGAGAGCCTCGAATCCACGGGGTTGACGTAATGCGCCTTGATCTTGTCAAGCTGCTCCTCCGTCACGTCTCCCTCTATGACATAAGTGACGGCGGAACGGATGATGGGCTCCTCCGCCTCATTTAACAGCTTCACGCACTGCTCGGCTGAATCTGCTCTCTGATCGAACTGCCCCGGAAGCGACTCGACAGAAAAGACCTTAGCGCCTTCCGCTCTGGGAAATGTCCCTTCATATAGTATATCGACCGGGGGTTCTGAGAAAATAAGCCCCTTCGCAGCTTCATAGGTGACGTCGCTGATATTCTCCATATCGTACCTTATCAGCAAACGGATGCCGGTGACCTCGTCCAGACCCAGAAAATCATGTATTTCGTTCAATTCCTTTCTCGCCTGAACAGCATATTCGGCCTTTTTCTCCACGTAAATCCTTTTTACGCTCATCCTAACCTCCTGTCCTTGTGTCTTATCTCCCCAAGACTACATTTTCCTTTTAAGGCTTATAAACCACCCTGTTTTTTGGCAGCCGCGTTGTCCATCACGGCTTGCGAGATACGCATTACTTCCTTTATATATTCCTCGGCCTCGCCCATCCTTTGAGCTAGCTCAGTGAGCGTAGCTGACCGCCCAAGCTCCTCTTCCAGCTCTTTTGTGATAGACAGCAGCTGGTTCGCGTCCCTGGCGAGCTTCTCCGCTGTCTGTACAAATTCATTCTCCTCGCCAACTGCCGCATCCATTGCTTCTTCTATTTTCCTATAAAGCATGACGCGAAACTCTTCCTCTATGGGCGTCAGCCCAGCGGTTTTATAATCCTCGATAGCAGCTACAAGAGCGAGGTTTCCCTCCTGGATTAGGTCTCCCAGGTTTACCCCCTTGCCGGCAGCACACCTTGCTATATCGACTACTGTCGCCATATTGATCTCAGTCAGCCTCCGGGCGACGCTGTCATCGCCGGACAATAGGCGCTCCAGGAGCCAGCCAGTCTCACCGTCTGCCTCAGCCTCTATCTCTCCGATAATACTAAGATAGTCATCCAGATATGCCTTTTCCTCCTTGCTGAGACTGCTTTCTTCCCTTGCGCTTTTACCGCCGGTTATAGGACGCAGGTTTTGGCCTGCCTTTAATGATGTCCTCTCGACACGGATACGCGGATAAATGTCATCAACATCGGCAGCCGCATACATGCTGCTTTCATTATCAGCGCTATAACCACCACTCTCACCATCCCCATCATCCTCATCAAAATTCGTGACTGTGATGCTGTATGTGTCATGGGGTTCGTAATCATCTATGATGATCTTCTTCTCATCCGCGTATTTATATATCCGTGCTACCTTTTGCCTGTCAAGCTCAACGCCCTCAAAGCATCTGACTATGTCCCCTACCTTAACATGGTAGTTGTTTGCCGCTGCCGTCTGCCGAAGCCGTTCCAGGCAATCCATCCAAAGCTCACGTTGATCTGTCATTTACGCTATTCCTCTTCAATAAGAAACCTACATGCCAAGTTTGGCACAACCATACTTTATAAATCCCCGCGTGGCTCCGTACTTCGCACTCCAGCCACGCTAACCAGTATTCGCACTTTTCGCCCGCTGCGCGGGTCCGTTCTCATACCGGTTGTCCTTCGGTGACCGCACTCATCCGAAAGCAAGCTTTCGTCTGTGTGCGTTCGCCTCAGGGACTTATAACATAAAATCCGCAAGTACCCTGTTGCTCACATCTATGCCCTCATCGGTAAAGCTGATCCTCCCGCCAGCTTTTTGCAGAAGACCCATACTTATATATCGTTCGACCACATCACCATATAGTTTTGAAAATAAGTCGCATCCCACATTCTCGCCCGGTGCAGTACCCCCGACAGGCTCGGTCTGATAATCCTTGACGTTTTGGTCAGCTCCGTCATTTTCACTCAACGCCGTCCCCCTGACAGGCTCGGTCTGATAATCCTTGACATTTTGGTCAGCTCCACCTTTTTCATAAGATGAAAAACGCCTGTTAAAATCTTCCGCGGATACTCCCTCCATCATCCGTAGCCCAAGGAACATGAATTCTTCCATCTCCTCGTTCTTCGATTGCTTCTCATACCTGTCAAGCACCTTCTCGGAAACCGCGTATCGGCGGTACTCATCCATGTTCTCAGGCGCCCGAAACCGTCTTCCTTCTATATAAGAGGACGCTCCAAGCCCGATGCCCAGATAGTCGCCCCCGGTCCAATAAACGATGTTATGCCTGCACTCGTAGCCCGGCAGGGAATAATTCGATATCTCGTATCGCTCATAGCCATGCTGCTTCAGTATCATTTTCGTGAAATGATACATCTGCCTTTCATCTTCTTCAGATGGCAGGGGAGCGGGCGATACAACCGATGCGCCATCATCGCGAACAGCAATACCCGCTGATGCTGACGACCCGGCAGCAGTATTGGCCGATAGCGATGATCCGGCAGCACTACCAGACAATGCCGATGGACCGGCAGCCGTTTTCGAATCTCCGTACAGCTCATAGAAAGGTGTCCCCTCCTCAATGATCAGGCTGTACGCGGAGATATGCTCAGGGCGTAATGCCAACACCTTCTCCAGTGTCCTCCGCCAGCTTTCCGTCGTCTGCCCCGGCAAAGCTGACATCAGGTCAATATTGATGTTGTCAAAGCCGCAGCTTCTCGCAAGAAGATAGTTCTCCTCAAACATCTTCCAGCTGTGTATACGCCCAAGCCGGGCAAGCTCTTCATCGTCCGCCGACTGTAAACCGATACTTAGCCGATTGATGCCCGCCTGACGCCACAGCCTCAGCTTCTCCTCACCGAAGGTCCCGGGATTAGCCTCAAGCGTGATCTCAGGGATAAGATCAGCCTCATGCTTACCCTCAATGTCATGCTCGCTATTCTCAATGCTATGGCCGCTCTTTATGTCTTGTTCGCTCTCAATGCTATGCTCGCTATTCTCAATACCATGCCCGCTCTTTATGTCATGTTCGCTCTCAATGCTATGCTCGCTGTTCTCAATACCATGCCCGCTCTTTATGTCATGTTCGCTCTTCTCTATGCTGTGCACGCTCTCAATGTCATGCTCGGTCGAGCTGATGTCTCCGGAGGCAGCAGTAAAAGCACGGCCGCTCCGCTTGCTTATTTCTTCCAGACAAGCCGCTATATATTCTCCCTGAACAAACGAGGGCGTGCCCCCACCGAAAAAGATGCTTCTTATCCTGCGCTTTCCCAGCAGCTCAGACCAGGAACGTATCTCCTCAAGAAGGCTCTCAAAGTACGCGGCTGCCTCGTCAGGCTCCGGCACATGCGAAAGAAAATCACAGTAGGCGCATTTTCTCGCGCAAAACGGCACATGGATGTATATTGAAAGGGGTCTTTCCTTATATGACTCCATCGAATTACGATCTCTGCACATCCTCTGCACCTGCTACCTGCTGTCCGCTTGTATCCGCTCTCTATAATACACATTTCACGGTTGGCCTGTGTGTAAGCGCAGATTATTGCCGCTTGTATCTGCACACCATAGTACACACTTGTATCCGGGCACCATAGTACACACTTGTATCCGCGCACCATAGTACACACTTTAGTCCGTACTTTATCATCCGGGCTTAATCATCGGCGCCTTGTCAGGAGCGCATTCTCAGCCTCAGCTTATCATCAGGTCAAATATTCCGTGCCCGGCGATCCACACCGGCGATTTCTCACTCACTGTCCAGCTTCAGCACGCTCATAAAAGCCTTCTGAGGAACCTCAACGCTTCCTATCTGCCTCATGCGTTTCTTGCCTTCCTTCTGCTTCTCGAGGAGCTTGCGCTTCCTGGAAATATCTCCGCCATAGCATTTCGCCAGAACATCCTTCCTCAGAGCCTTAACGGTCTCACGGGCGATTATCTTGCTGCCTACCGCCGCCTGAATGGGGATATCAAAAAGATGCCTCGGGATCTCTCCGGTCAATTTCTCGCACATCTTTCTGGCGCGCTCATAAGCATTGCTGGAATGGAGGATGAAGGAAAGCGCGTCCACGGGTTCCCGGTTGATCAGGATATCAAGCCGCACCAGGTCAGATTTCACATAGCCCTTGAGGTCATAATCGAGGGAAGCATAGCCTCTGGATCTTGATTTGAGGGCATCGAAGAAATCATAGATGATCTCGTTCAGCGGAAGCTCGTACTTGAGAAGAGCGCGCGTCTGCTCTAAATATTCGGTTCCGAGATACACTCCTCTCCGCTCCTGGCAGAGGCTCATGATGGGTCCGATAAATTCGGTCGTCACCAGTATCTCTGCCGAGACGATAGGCTCCTCCATATAGTCGATCTCTGACGGATCAGGCATATTTGTCGGATTCGTCAGATCTATCACCGTACCGTCAGTCTTATGCACCTTGTAGACGACGCTCGGGGCGGTCGTCACCACATCGAGGTCATACTCACGGTCGATCCTCTCCTGCACCACATCCAGATGCAGCAAGCCAAGGAAACCGCAGCGGAAACCGAAGCCGAGCGCGACGGATGTCTCCGGCTCATACTGGAGCGCGGCGTCGTTTAGCTGAAGCTTCTCCAGCGCGTCCCTCAGATCAGGATATTTCTTCGTGTCCGCGGGATAGAGGCCGCAGTATACCATCGGCTGGACCTTCTTGTAGCCGGGGAGGGCTTCCGCGCAGGGGCGGGCTGCTTCCGTTATGGTATCGCCCACTCTCTCCTCCCTGAGCTCCTTCATGCCGGTGGCGACATATCCGACCATGCCCGCGGGCAGCTCATCGCAGGGGATGAGGCGTCCGGCTCCAAAATATCCTACCTCGGTGACATCTGCCTCCGCCTCGGTCGCCATCATCCTTATCCTCATGCCCTTACGTACCACACCGTCCCTGACACGGATGAACGCGATGACGCCTTTATATGAATCATAAAAAGAATCGAAGATCAGTGCCTTCAGCGGCGCGTTCTCATCGCCTGTCGGAGCAGGCAGCCTGTGCACGATGGCCTCCAGAACCTCCTCGATATTGATGCCCTGCTTGGCTGAGATCTGAGGAGCGTCCTGCGCTTCGATTCCGATTATATCCTCTATCTCGTCTATGCAATGCTGCGGATCGGCTCCGAGAAGATCGATCTTATTTATGACAGGGATCACCTCAAGGTCAGCGTCCAGCGCAAGATAGACATTCGCCAGAGTCTGCGCCTCAACTCCCTGAGTGGCATCCACCACGAGTATCGCGCCGTCACAAGCGGCGAGGCTTCTGGAGACCTCATAATTAAAATCGACATGGCCAGGAGTGTCTATGAGATTGAAGATATATTCCTGACCATCATCAGCTTGATAAATGATCCGAACCGCCTGTGATTTTATGGTTATGCCGCGTTCCCGCTCCAGGTCCATATTGTCAAGAACCTGGTCCTGCATCTCCCTCTCAGTCAGCGTACCTGTCTTTTCTATAATCCTGTCCGCAAGCGTCGATTTACCGTGATCGATATGCGCTACGATGCAGAAATTGCGAATCTTGCTCTGATCATATCCCATGTTAATCTCCATTCCGGCATATAGGGCTGGCGGCCATGATAAGCATGCCCAAAGCCCACACTACATGTTGTTTTAGTTTAACACAAAAGTCCTATAACGACAACACAGTAATGAAAAGCCTGACGCATGCCGTTGCTGCTTTAGAAGCCACACGTCACGGCACATCCGGACTGGCTAATTGGCAAGGGAATCAATTCCGATCAATGTTTCGATATCCGTTTTGTACATATATAGTATAGCTTTTTAATATTGACTACAGCCATTGTTGTTTGTAAAATTATAGTAACTGTTCAACATCCCAGATTCGGGATGCTGCACATAAAGTATAACTTCAGCACATGTTCGGCACCCCAGACTCGGGATGCTGAATAATTACAATTTCCATAAAAATGCATCCACAAAAAAACAGGAGGAGAAGACATGGACCTTAAGCTTAGACCCGCAGAAGAATGCCGTTTTGACGCTGTTTCATTAGGAGAAGTCATGCTGAGGCTTGATCCCGGCGAAGGCCGTATCCGCACGGCACGTTCCTTCAGAGCCTGGGAGGGCGGCGGAGAGTACAATGTCATCCGCGGTCTCCGTAAGTGCTTTGGCCTCAAGACCGCCGTCATCACCGCGTTCGCGCAGAACGAAGTCGGCACTCTTCTCGAGGACTTCATTTGCCAAGGCGGAGTTGATCCTTCGCTCATCTATTGGAAGAAGACGGACGGTATCGGCCGCATCTGCCGCAACGGCCTGAATTTCACCGAGCGTGGTTTCGGCATCAGAGGCGCGGTCGGCTGCTCGGACCGTGCCAACACCGCGATCTCTCAGGCAACTCCCGAGGACCTCAACCTTGAGTATATCTTCGGCGAGCTGGGCGTGAGATGGCTTCACACCGGCGGCATCTACGCTGCCCTCTCCGAGCAGTCCTGCGAAACTGTTCTTGAGGCCATCCGTATCGCGAAGAAGTACGGCACAGTTATTTCCTACGACCTGAACTATCGTCCTTCCATGTGGAGCGCGATCGGAGGACAGGAAAAGGCTCAGGAAGTCAACAAAGAGATCGCGAAGTACGTCGATGTCATGATCGGCAACGAGGAAGACTTCACTGCCTGCCTTGGCTTCGCCATTGAAGGAAATGACGCCAACCTTAAGACCCTCAACCTTGACGGCTACAAGAAGATGATAAACGAGGCAGCGGCGACCTATCCTAACTTCAAGGCTGTCGCCACCACGCTTCGCCAGGTCAAGACCGCCACGGTCAACGACTGGAGCGCCATCTGCTGGGCAGACGGTGAGATCTACAAGGCCAAGGACTACAAGGGTCTCGAGATCATGGACCGCGTCGGCGGCGGCGACTCCTTCGCTTCAGGCCTCATCTTCGGCCTCATGACCACCGGCGATCCTGAGCTTGCCGTCAACTACGGCGCAGCCCACGGCGCGCTCGCCATGACCACGCCCGGCGACACCACCATGGCAAACCGCCGCGAGGTCGAAGCCATCATGGGCGGAGCCGGAGCCCGCGTCCAGAGGTAAGAATTCCTGCCAGATGTAGTATATGATGCATAATATGCCATCGGCATTCAAATGATTCATACGTATGTTTCTCATGCTTCAAGCGTATGCTTCATGTGCAGTGCCGATGGCTTTCTTTTCAATTTGGGTATTGACACGGAACATAAATTCTATTAGAATGTCTAGGTATGTTTTAACAGCAGGAGGTGAGATCAATGGCCAATATTAAGTCTGCAAAGAAGAGAGTTCTCATTGGGGAGAGGAACGCAGCCCGCAACAAGGCAGCTAAGTCACGCATCAAGACCGAGGTGAGGAAAGTTACTTCTGCCATCGCAGCAGGTGATGTCGCAGCCGCGAAGTCCAGCCTGATCGGCGCTGAGTCCGTCATCAGCAAGGCTGCTACCAAGGGCGTCATCCCGAAGAACACTTCTTCCAGGAAGATTTCCAGACTGACCCAGGCAGTCAATAAGATGGCAGCAGCTGCCGAGTAAACATAAGCCAGTAACCGTCTGAAGACGTTATGCGAGCGGAGAGATGAACTGTCCGCTTCTCCAATTTCGTCGGGCTTATAGTTCGGAATCCGCCGCTTTCAATAAGTTGACACAATGGCAGACGAACCCTGTTTTGACTGCCGAAAGAGAAAAGACGCCGCGCAAAAAGCGGCGTCTTTTCTTGTTTCAGGCTATGCGCCGGGTGCGGCGTTAATGAGCTGCCGCCTTCCATGATCCTTCTCCTGATATGAGCAGAAAGCAGTCTGTATCTTGCTGACACTGCCGCATCTCGGTATATGGACGGATTGTTACAAATAAGCTTTGATCTTTATGCTACCAGTAAGCATTATACTAAATAATAAATGCTTCAATAACCATGATATGCTATAGCTATCAGGCATAATTCCCAGGTTGATGATGCACCAATCGCCAGGAATACATTCAGTCATGCACAAAACAATGTATATCAAATACATCATCAATCCCGACAAAGGAGACTTAATGAGATTAATAAGAAGTGAAACCTCTACAGATGAAAACAAAAACTGTACAGAAATCATCAGTACATTGTTTATACTTCCTGTGGCTTTTAATAACCATATTAAATAACCGCTTAGTAATAAATACGTTAAAAAGAGATTCAAGATAAACCAACTTCTTTTTTTGAAACTTTGAAATATCACTACTTCTCTTTGTCGGACAGACAACACATATCTCCACGACAAGTATTGGTACCACACAAAGAATAAGCATCCATATTTTTGTGATATATCATAAACTTTCACCATTGTATTTGCGTCTGCAACAGCAAGCACTTGCCGTTGATATTGTATCAAAACAACATAGACAAATATCAATGGAAGCAAATACATCGTCCATTGTTTCTTTGTATGTAAAAATAAAAAGCAGAATATTTTCTTCATTTCTCAACCATGCCGTGCAATGCAGAAAAATATAAATCCTCTATGTCTCTATCGTTGTTTTTTTCCAAATCTATTACCCCAACCAATACCCCCTTTTCTAGTACTAACATTATATCACAAGCGTTTTTTACATCACTAATGATATGTGTTGACAAGACGATTGTCATGGTTCCCTTTAATTTTCTTATAATGTCAGAAAATGATTTTCGTTCATCCGGATCAAGGCCAGCTGTCGGCTCATCTAACAGCATCAGTCCTGGTCTTCCTAATAAAGCCTGAGCGATTCCCACTCTACGAATCATGCCTCCAGAAAGATTTTTACATTTTTCATTCTTTAATTCCGTAAGGTTCACCATTTTTAAAACACTATTAATTTCACCTTCCCATTTTGTATTTGTAGACTTTTTAAGGCAAGCAAAATATTCCATCTGTTCATATACCGTCAATTCAGGAATGCATCCAAATTTTTGAGATAGATAACCAATGTTTTTCCCATAATCATAAATTATCTCCCCACTTGTAGGCTGAACTACCCCCGCAAGCATACGAATAAATGTTGATTTTCCTGCTCCGTTCGGTCCCACTAACCCATAATTTGTTTTTTCCAAATGTAGGTTTATCCCTAATACAACGTTCTTTTTATGATATCTCTTCGTCAAATCCACAATTTCCATCACAGGCCTTCCCTCATTTTATTCAAAAAATCTCTTTCGTCACCATATAACATCGGATTCATAATATATTGAACCATATTCCTGACAAAATAAGTTCTATCTGTTTTTGATATAACTGTTATCCAATCTTCAATATCCTCAATCTTTTCGGAATACTCATCCTCATTATCCTTTCTATACTTTAACTTCTCAAGCAATTCCTCTGCTATCACTTCAGGAGTATCGTCAAAATTTGACATAATGAACAGTTTAATGATGGCAGCATTCTCCCGTGTACCACGATTCTCAGAATCTCTCAAAATTAAATAATGCAGGATACTGTCGCATGTAATATATCCAGGAGCCGCCAGTATGTAATCCCCAAAAACAGCAAAAAAATTATTAGTATAGTTTCTCCCTATATCCTTAGATGCAAATAATATTTTTTTCTTCTCTAATTCAGATACATCAATTCCATAAAAATCCTTTATTTTATTAAGTGATTCAATATAAGATTGTTTTTGTTCATTAACAAAGGCTTCTTTATTATAACCTTTATATAATGACAAAGGCAAATAATCACAAATCAAAGGATCAACGCAATCTGATAGATTTCCCATCAATACAGTAATTCCATCGCTATCTCCCTCATACATCCCTGCATCTACTCTGCTAAGATTTGTGATTATCTTCTGATTTGTACGCAGTATAAAATGCGTCATTGCGACCCTATTGTATGGATTATAACCATACATATCTCCATATTCACCATATTTTAAGAATATCTGTTTTTCTCCAACCATAGGATACCACGGAAAAAATCCCGGCAGCAAAGCCCCTCTTGAGTTAGAATAAAACTTGTTATGATGTCCGGCATATTCTATATGTAAATTCAAATCATCAACCGGCTTATTCACTTTTATATTAATATCATCACCCTGTTGAGAAAATTGGATTTTAGTATCTAAATCCAAAGGCGATAGTTTATTGACATTATAGCCATGATATAAAGTCATATGAAATTCATCTCTTTTCTCATCAGATGACATATGTATATCTCCAGAAACGGACAATTCGTAATCAAACGATACTTCGAAGTCATAATCGGTTATTCTGTAATTCATAGTCTCAGTTGGTTCATAATTTAGGTTTTTATTTTCTACATCATAGTACCAATAATCTGCTTTTGAACCATTCCAGCTACTATTCAGTCTATATAAGGACGATGAGTGATAGGATACTGCTAAAACAATAAAACTGCATAATACAAAAACGATTCCCATTCTCTTCTTGTAGACTGTAAGTATCGACAGCCCCAATAATAGTATTATCCAAAAAAGCAAAACTAATAATCGTACTTTCTCAAGTTGAAAATCATTTTGAACGTCAGGACTCCATTCTCCATTTTGATACAGAATTGCAAACGGCCATCGAAATGCATTCCATATAGCATCAATAGGAAAATCTGGTTTTCGTGTCCAGACTATTTCTTCTGAAAAAGGACTTATCAAAAACAAAAAGCCTATTTCCGACATGATCCACCGAGAAGCATTCTCGCTATAAGAAATAATATATGTCAAAATTATGCATATTAATTGCGGTATTGTGATATTGCATACGTAATTGAGCGGAAACCATCTTAAAAAAAAGCTCGATCCGTCATTCATATTCGAACACACAATAAGTATGATACACATACCTATATTCCATATAAATAAAAGAGTGGATATATATATCAATGCGCTATTTTCATATATTGCTTTTCCGGCAATTGCTTCAGACACTTCCTTATAACCATACCTGTTTGCACTGCTAATTACATAAAACGAAATAATCACAACAAAAAAACATACATAAAAATTAAACCTCACAATAGTATGAAGGAGTGAAAATCCTGTCATACCAAGCTTTGTGAAAAATAAAGCAAATCCAAATGGTATACAGAACAGTAGTAATTCCATCGCAATTAATAATTTTGACTTATTTATATATTTCCATATACTAAAATTCACTTAATATTCTCCTCTGGTTATTGTTCTTTCTATATATCCTAACAAAATCTATCTCACATGAAATACTATTCACATGAGATAGATTTTTCATAACTGCAAGTTAATTTGCTTTTACGCTTCCGTTACCTATACATTGCTTATTGCCAATAAGCTTTATATAAAAGCTGGAGTTCTTGCTCTGCTGTTCTGTATAAGTATAGTCTCCACTAGGACTAATTGTTGTTGATGACTCACATTTATATGGCCATCCTGTCCAGCACGCATAAGCCTTCATGGTTAAACATGCCGAAGAACTTGCATAATTATGTGCGTTAAAAGTAGCACTCTTTGATACACCAACAGAATTTGATGACTTTGAATTATCGTTCTTCGAAATACTTACCGTTGAATACGTAGATGTAGCGTATACTACAGTACCTATGAATAATATGCAAAGCAAGGCAAACGCCATCACAAAACTTATATTTTTCTTCATTGTAAATTCCTCCTATCATCTTATCTTTTCAGTGGGTCTTAGGAATGGTGAATATAGGATAATAAGTTTATATTTCTTGGTCTCTTCGGCTGATGGGCAAACCCCATACAATACGGTGGCCAATGAGAAGCATTCCTTATGACTTCTCTCTCTCCGATCTTCTGAGCTGCCTTAAGCAATACACTCTTCACAGTTTTTCTTGTTTTCATCCTCTTTTACCTCCTGTCTGAAAACTTTTGCTAATAATATCAGAACTGCACATAGTATGATACTTACAGACATATAGTATATATATACTCTTTCAATTCTGATCGCACCCATAAAAAATAAAACTAATAGTTCAATCGCAAGAATGCTTCTTGCTAAAGTTTTGGATCTTCTTAGCTCTACCATATCATAAGATATATTTGGATGATTCACCGTCCCTATCACAAATATTACGGCTGCGGAAATAGCTGTTACAATCCATAGGAACACTCCGTGCATAACTATTATTTCTTCCAGTAGCGAAATTAGGACATACAACATATTTGTCACGATATAACATTGCCAGAACTCATTACAATGAAATCCTCCGGTTCGCTGCCTCAGTATATTGAAAAATAGCAGAAACAAGATTGTTGTCACTGTATTTTTAAGTAATACACTAAGCAGCATTATCGTTCCCACGTTGATTGCCATCTCAATGGTTCTTGTAAACGAATACACATACCAGTCTTTTAAATTTTCTGCAATAAGCCCTTCCGATATAATACTATCGGTAATATAACGGGCGGATTTATCTACCATCTTTCCTTTCCTCCATCAATGGCTACAATATAGCACAGAATCAAACTATGTAGAAGACGGTTTGCAGAATACTGACATTTCATTGCAGAAAATGGACAGACACGTAAAAAAATAGCAGGATTTTAGCTTATATTAAGCCAGAATCCCACTAAAGATTTCTAAGACTCGTATTTATTTATCACGTATCAATATTACGCCACATCCTCTTCAGGAATGAGAACAGAAAAAGAAAATTCATTATCATCCGTATTTATATTATACGTACCCTGATATTTGTCAATCACTTTTAACGCATTTTTTATCCCGACACCATGAGTGTTTTTTCCATGCCTTTTCGTGGTAAGAAATCCTCCATCCACCTTTATCAGCGGTTTCATATAATGATTTTTTACCGAAAGTATAATATTTCCATATTCCTTGATGAATTTTATATGAATGACCTTTTCCTTCTCGCATTTCTCGGCCGCTTCAATGGCATTATTCAACAGATTGGACAGCAGCACTACCAAATCACTTTCTTCCATTTTTATTTGCGACAGGTCATTCACGCGGAAAACCAAGACAATATGTTTTTGGACTGCCTCCCTATATTTCGTGTTGATTACAGCATTGACAATAGCATTATTAGTATCAATGATCATGACTCCTGAAACAATCTCCCCATTTATCTTTTTTATATAACTTTGTAATTCTTCATACTTATGTGCCTCTACCAACGACTGCATGCACATAAGGTGGTTCTTGAACTCGTGCACCTCGGACTTTTGACTTTCAAAGTTCTCTTGCATCTTACTGTACATTTCTATCTGGTTTTTCCCCTGGATTTCCAGTGACTCTTTTTCCCTTGCGTCCTCCTCGCGGCTTATTATATCCTCTAAGAGATAGAACACTAAAAAATTCATGATGACCAGCCCTAATCCTATGCCACACAGGACTTGAAGCTCCTCAATATTCTCCTCATTTCGAAACGTTGTAAGGATTGCGGAAAGCATGATTACCGTAATAACAGGAAAAAGTACATATTTTAGCCATTCTTCACTGTATATCATCTGATTTCTATGACCCCGGAATATCCGGCTGATCAAGAACACTGTTACAAAACAAAAGAACAGACTAATGACTATAATTACTCTCCCGATAATTTCCTGCCTTGCATCCATGCTTTCTATATCAGGAATCACAATTTCCGCAAAGATCAAAGCCACGTATTCCATAACTGCAAGCATCCCCTGAAACAACAAAGACAGAACCATCGCTTTTTTAAATGGGATACTTCTTACAAATGTCATGATACTGACTATCAGTAGAAACATAACGATCTGTTTCAACAAAATCATATCATTAAAAACTCTCGCAGCAACATAACAAGAGCCACTCATAAGCAAAACAGCGATAACTCTTCTACATAATATATTATTATCTATCCCCTTTACATTATGGAACACTTCGAAAAAAATTTGGCAACATACAGCCTCAAGTATAATTATTACAAAATCCATGAACAGGTAATACATAGTATCACACCTCCCCTTTGTATTTAATAAAGGCCTTCTTAACATCTCCGTATCGAGCCTTCGGAACGCTCATTTCTTCACCGGTATTAAGAAACACCGTATAATGATTTACCGTCTCTATATACCTGAGATTAACAAGAAAACTCTGGTGTACACGTATGAACGTACTATATCCTGACAATTTCCGTTCCATTGCGTTCAAAGTCTGATACATCGTAAGCACATAATTACTATCATCAATAAAATGGAACGTAAGTTTATGCAGACTGCTTTCTATGTATAGGACTTTATCTATAAATATCTCTTTTATTCCCTCATTAAAATGTAGCTGTATTACAGGTTTTCTTCTAGCCATTTTTTTTAGGATAGCATTCATGCATTCTGTTAAACTATCTTCCAGATGATCTCTATCCTTTAAAACATATCTTATTGCATTTACTTTATATCCTTCAATAGAATAATCAATATATGCCGTAACGAATACTATGAACGCATCCTCAGAGTATTTTCTGATTTCTTTTGCTGTCTTTATGCCATCAACATCGTGCATACTTACATCTAAAAAGAAAATATCGAAATACCGAATATCATTACCCATTTCTGTGATTTCTCTGCCCGAATCATATAATTCCACTTCATATTCCAGCATCTTGGAGACGAGATACTCCTCCAAAAAATCACTTATCCTACGTCTGAATATCTCCTCATCATCGGCTATTGCTATGCGCAACACCCCATCACCTCCCAGTCATCTATCGGTGCGCATGATCACTATTTATTCTATATGATTATCGAACAAATCTAAACGAGCTGTGCAGCACGTGATATAAGCTCTCTCGCATCATGAAATCCAACCCACGATTGTCATTTTTCCCCGATCAGGCTCAGTATGAGCGGCTCCACCGCCACCCTGTCGGACAAGTTGCCTCTTTTCACCGACTGCTCGGTCTCAGCTACCATCTTCAGGTTCTCTTCCAGCTGTTCCTTTGTGAAACGCCTCGACTGCGGAAGATATTTCCTCTTCACCGCCCACTCCTGCGTCTTGCAGGAAGCGGCGATCTGGGACACAGCCATCCCTGATTCCGACATCTCCTTCACATGATTCAGCAGCATGAAATGCCTGGCCAGCATGTAAATGATGATCATCGGCGGCTGGCGCAGCTCCAAAAGATCCGAGTAAATCCGCATAGCCCTGTCACGTTCTCCTGAGGCAACGCTGTCTATCATATCAAATATACGGTCCTGTGCCCGGACAGACGTGATCGCGGCGACGTCGGCCTCAACGATAGCCTGTCTGTCTCCCGTGTATGAGGCGAGCTTGTCCATCTCCTGCCTGATATAGACCATGCTGTCACCCACGCTGTCCAGAAAATAATCAAGCGCGTCCCTCGTGATCTTCTTGCCCATCTTGCCAAAGCCCGCCGCGACCCACTGACGCAGACTCTGCTCAGACTGCTTAGGACAAGGCACGACCAACCCTGCCGCCGCAAGCTTCTTGTAGAGGCGGCTTCGCTTGTCCACACTCTCCTCATCGAATATCATGACGGTAGTCTCCGGAATATGCTCTATAAAATCCACGAGCTCATCCGGGCTTTTCTTGAAAAGACCGCTGTCACGGACGATCACGAGGACATAATCGGCAAAAAACGGCAGAGATTCCGCGGCTGACACTATGCGCTCCGCCTCAGCAGCCTTTCCGTCAAATACGCGCACGTTCATAGTGTCATCACCTGACACGCAGGACGCGAGACGTCTGCGATAGCTGTCACGAAGATACGTCTCTTCTCCGTACATGAGATAGACGCGTCTGTAAGCTTTATTCTTTATATCCTGCTCTAATGCCGCTGCCGCGGTTCTTCCGACCTCTCGTTCCTGATCTTCCCTTGCCATGCGCGTCTCACCTCCCGGCCTATATCTCCAAGATCTGCATATATCCCATCCGGCTTTACATCTGAAGCCTCCACATCCGCCATAGTCGCTTCTCCGCTGAGGACAAGCAAGCCCCTGCTGCCGTTCCGGACTCCTGCTGCCACGTCCGTGTATAGCCTGTCTCCGACAAATGCTATCTGCCAAGGCTTAAATCCGGTCTTGGCCACGATCATCTCCACCGTCTCCGCGGCAGGCTTTCCAAGGACTATTGGCTGCCGCCCCGTTGACAGGCTGATCAGAGCGCACATCGCGCCGCAGTCGGGGTCAAAGCCTCCCGGAACCGGGCAGTTGACGTCAGGATGCGTTGCCAGGTATTCCGCTCCCTCGCGTATGTACCGACATGCGCAAACGAGCTTCTCATAGGTCAGAGTCTTGTCGAAGCCAACCACTACTATATCCGGGCGGGCCGGCTTATTGATGACATCACACTTCTTATCGGCAGCTTGCATAATCCCGGCAGCAGACTTTTTAACGGCATCCGACCTGCTGTCGAGATCCGGATTGATCGCGGCATCTGCCCCGATCTCAATGTCCGGTCTGTACCCGCATGCAGCCCCAGTATTAAAAAGCCTTATCCCCTCTTGCCTGAAGCTTTCCTCAAGCGCCGGAGTCCCGAGCAAGTACACTGTCTTCTCGGGATAATATCTCCTGAGATACTCTATCATGATATCGCCCGAAGTCATGATGTGCCTTCTGGTTATGCGGCAGCCCATGCCATTGAGCCGTTTCACATAGTCCATGGGTGACCTGGATGAGTTGTTTGTAAAAAACATGTACTCCCTTCCGGTCTCTTCAAGTGTTCTCAAAAAATCCAAGGAGAAATCAAATATCCGATCACCGAGATAGAAAGTTCCGTCAAGATCGAGTACAAAAAGACGAATATCGCTAAAATCGAGCACAGCCAACCTCCGAATCCTATACCAGCATGCATCGAAAAATGTATCACATGCATCACCAAGACAGATATAAACCCATAACAAATCCATCATCATAGAACGTATATCGCGGAAATACAACAACAGCGCAGGCATCAACTGCCTGCGCTGTAAGTCGGGGCGACAAGATTCGAACTTGCGACCTCCCGGTCCCTAACCGGACGCTCTACCAAGCTGAGCCACGCCCCGCAAATATGCCAGAAGGGATTCGAACCCCCGACCCACGGCTTAGAAGGCCGTTGCTCTATCCTGCTGAGCTACTGGCACACACTCAAAATATGGTCATGGGCTTCACCCAAGGCTCAAGAATGAAATACCGGTGCAGCGAGCACCACGGATTCTGTCAAGAAGTGTGCCGAATATGTCCTATGCAGTCACGAACGATGTTCACAGCTGCAATACCGACAATCCGCTGTACGCCGATGCTTCACTCAAGTCGGGGCGACAAGATTCGAACTTGCGACCTCCCGGTCCCTAACCGGACGCTCTACCAAGCTGAGCCACGCCCCGAGATGCTGTCGTCAAAGCGACAGCAAAATGTATTATACATCAAAAAACGACTGGATGCAATCGCAAAATGATATTTTTACGCAATCTTCTCTTTCACGACCTCGGCGAGCTTCGCGAAGCTGGCGGGATCGTTGACAGCCATGTCAGCCAGGATCTTGCGGTTCATCTCTATGCCGGCGTTCTTAAGCCCATACATGAAACGGCTGTAAGAAAGACCATGCATACGAGCCGCCGCGTTGATGCGGACGATCCAAAGCCTGCGGTACTGGCGCTTCTTCTGCTTGCGTCCCGCATATGCAGAGGTAAGGGCTCTCATGACAGACTGCTTCGCGATCCTATACTGCTTCGACCTTGCCCCACGATAACCCTTCGCGAGCTTCAGTACGCGGTTATGTTTCTTCCTTGCGTTCATGCCACCTTTTATTCTTGCCATCTCTTCAGTCTCCTTTCCAGATTAATAAGGCAGAAGCTTCCTGACAACGCCAAGATTCGTTTTATCCAGGGTAGTTGCCTTACGCAGATTACGTTTACGCTTTGCGGACTTCTTGGTAAGGATATGGCTCTTGAAGGCTTTCATTCTCATGAGCTTGCCTGTTCCGGTCTTTTTGATGCGCTTTGCGGCAGCTCTTTTTGTCTTGGCTTTCAGCTTTTGCATTAAAGTATTCCTCCTTAATAACGGATTGTTATAAAATGATCGAGGCAGAAGACATCACTGGCGCTTCTCGCTGAGAAACATAACCAGGCTCCTGCCTTCAATCTTGGACGGCTTATCAATCACTGCGACATCGGAAAGGTGCTCGGCAAAATCATCCAATATATGGCGGTTCTGGTTCATGTGGCTCATCTCACGTCCGCGAAAACGCAAAGTAACCTTGACCTTATTGCCCTTCTCAAGAAACTTTCTGGCAGACTTCACCTTCGTCATAAGGTCATTCTCTTCGATGTTCGGAGTCATACGTATCTCCTTGATCTCTATGACCTTCTGCTTCTTCCTGGCTTCCTTCTCCTTGCGCGCCTGTTCATATTGATACTTACCGAAATCAATAATCTTGCATACAGGCGGCTTAGCCTGAGGTGCGATCATAACAAGGTCGAGTTCCGCCTCGTTCGCCAGACGCATGGCCTCCCTTGAATTCATGATGCCAATCTGCTCGCCCTGGCTTCCAATCAAACGGATCTCTCTGTCACCTATTCTCCCGTTGATCAATAACTCGCTAATGGTAGTGTACCTCCCCCAAGATTGAGCCGGTTCATCCGGCTGTCGGCATAAAAGAAGAGCGGTCTGATACAGCCCGCTCCTCGAAAACTCAAAAATCCTAGGGTAGAAACCTTCAAGTCATGACCCGACGCACAAGTGAAATGCCCAGGTGAGAGCGGCCGCTCTGCTTTCATTCATTTTTACACAACGGCTAATCTATCATATCTCCGCTGCTTTGTCAATAGTTAATTAATAAAGATTTCACGGCTTACGCCGGACGGCCGGAGTCCATCCCTTCCGTGAAGAACGTATACCCGCTTCCGCCCTTGTGCTTCGTCTCATACAGGGCTATGTCCGCCTTCTCGAAAAGCTCGGTGGTATCTGCGGCATGTCTGCCATGTGCCACGCCGGCGCTGATGGACATCAGCGGAAGGTCGTCTTCAGTGTCCGCAAGCAAGCTGTTGATCTTGTCGATCTTTGCCTTTATAAGGTGATCAAGATCCTTGTCGGCATGCAGCATCACTACAGCGAATTCATCCCCGCCGATACGGCACACATAATCCTCTGACCTGAAGCTGTTCCTCAGCACATCCGCGATCTTCTGAAGGATCTTGTCGCCCACCTCATGCCCGAACGTATCATTTATCGACTTGAAACGGTCAGCATCGATCAAAATGAGATAAGTCGTCTTCAGATCCGTGCTGTTTAAAAGCAGATTGTACCCGGCACGATTGTAAATCCCAGTCAGCTCATCATGAGAGACTTTATAGTTCAGCCGGCTGATGCTCTGCTTGTACACCTCATACATCTTGTTGTATGCCCTTGCAAGATAGCGGAACTCATTCGCTCCTATCTCGGGGATCGGGCTGTCGTCCTTAATCCTCTCAACGGCCTTCAGTACCGGATTGATGCCCAGGCTAGCCGTCAGCCATATCACGACTATGATTCCTACGGCCTGCAGAACAATGATCACCCTGATAAAATCGTATTCCCTTACAAGCCTTTCGTTTAATGCGACCTGAGAGCTGCGCGTAAGGTTTATCAGTTCATCGACGCTTTCACGCATCCTGTTTGTTATCTTGTCTTTTTGATCGTAGTAAGCATTGTCAGTGAGCACATACCTGGCGCGCGTCATCTTCTCCTCAGGAGAGAGAGCCTCATCCTGAGCATCCAGCTCAACATAGTCCAGCTGCTCCGGATAGTCCTGAATCCCCTTTGCGTCCACTACCAGCCTCATAGCATAATATTCCGTGTCCATAAGGCTCACGGATGCATCCATGGCCGCCCGAAGCTTAAGCATCGCCCGCTCACTGTCCTTGTGCTTTGACATCTTCGACAAGGCATCCTCACGCCTGGCGGTCTCGAAGGCCTCTTTAAAATACGCGTCCATGTATTCCCGGTTGCCATCAACCGCAAAGCGTCTTGACATCTCAGTGAGATAGTCGGATGCCTGCATAAGCTCATCCGCTGCCAGCTGCAGTTCTATATATTCATCGGTGGCGCCGGACAAGCTATTGAATCTGTTCACTGTCCGAAATGTTGAAACGATAAGAATCGCGGACATAATCATCGCAATGATAACAAGCCACTTGTAAAGTGTACGCAATGACACCCCATTTCCCTTTATTTTATTTTCATTCAGCATATGGAACTCCTGGCATGATACTGGGTCTGAAAATGAAATGACGATGTGATCTATCATCCACTTTTTATACTCTTCACATTCACTATATAATATTCTCTAATCTCGTAAGCGTCATTATAATACCATCTACGAGTGTCTCTTGTCAACAAGACTATGAAAATAAACCCGAGACACATGCCGGATAACGATCACCCATTACTTTAGAAGTCGGCCCCCTGCGAAGCAGGGTGGCCATATAGGGATGCATTCATACACGCATGTATGCTGCAACGACTTCTACACGTCGTGGCAGCTAAATACAAACTGCCTGATAGCTTCTGCGGCATAGCTCTGCTGCTCATCTCTGGTGATCGTAGCCTCGCCGTCACCCTTTTGCGCACCGTAGTTGCCAAAAAAGGCGTGATTTCCCCCTTCGATCACCTTGACCACTGAACCCTTCGGCATGAAAGCATCACCAGAAGCTCTGTTTCTGCGGTTCAATACCCTGTCCTCGCTGCCATACAGCTCCAAAGTCCGTTCCTCTACTGTCCCCACAGGATATGAAGCCAGAAGTATCAGGCCTTCGAGATCATGCTTCGTCGCATATGACGCAGCCATAGCCCCACCGAGCGAATGACCTCCGATATACCATTTTTCATAAGTGTATCTCTGCATGATGCCTGAGGCTTTACCTCTGCCAAAAAAAGCCAGATTAAAGGGCATCTCCACAAGAAAGCAGTCGATGCCGTAGAGCGAGAGCCTGTAAAGCAAAGGGAGATACGCGATGTATTCAACCTTGGCGCCGGGATAGAATATTAATGCATCCGCAGTCCCCGGTCCATCCAGGAATAACCCCTCATTAACGCTCTCGACCTTCACCATCTCCGTGTCGTCAAAGTATCTCCTGACTTCATCGTCAGCTTCATAATAATCTGAAACATAAGAGAAGAAAATGACGGAAGTCAACACAAATATGAGCAACAAACCTATAATAAGCTTCCTGCGTTTCTTGCGCTTCTCACCACTCACTGTCTCATTTTCTCTCACTTCACCCATATCAAAAGTCTTCTATATCGAGCATTCGGTCCATGTAACAAAAATGTTCTTATACCATTCTCTCCGCATAGACAATCCCGGCCTTCCCTAACGATTCAGCCTCCTGGTTCAAGCAGCTTGCCCAGGCAGCCCTTTCTCACGCATGGTTCGCGATGCTTGCCCAGGCAGCCCTTTCCCACGCATGGTTCGCGATGCTTGCCCAGGCAACCCTTTCTCATGCATGGTTCAGCGGCTGTTCTCAGTGTTCTCAGCCCCTTCTGATACCGCAGGCAGGGCCTCCCAGTGCCTCCGCGTTCTTCGCCTCAGCTTCAGGGTCAGCCAAAATGTCCGCGTATTCCGGGTGCTTCGAGAACCAGCGGATGGAATACGAGCAGGATAATTCCGCCTTGACACCCTCGCCGCGGAGCTTCTGCGCCACGAACTCTGTTATCTTTCCGGCTATCCCCTGTCCGCCCATAGAAGGATCAACCTCCGTGTGCACCAGATTCACGACTCCGGGACGAACCTCGGGATACTCCAGAAGCGCAAGCTGTTTTCCATTCTCGTCCTCAAGCCAGGTTTTATTCTTATCTGATTTGAATTCCATCTCTTTCTTTCCTCCTCGTATTGAAGTAAACATCCATAGCGCACCTGTGCTGCCGCAACGTGCAAAAATCGTGGCAGCCTGACGACAGTATATCATACACCCAAAGCCTAATCAATCATTTGCATATATGATCCGACTAATATATTCGGTCTTTATCGTTGGCTTCCCGATCTCTCCGACCGGTCCATATCACCGCCCTGAGATCACTTGAGAGCCGCGTCGATCTCTTCAGCGTAGCGCACTGTGTCCATGGCATCCCTGACATATTTATCCGCGCCTATGCTGTCGGCATACTCTTGTGTCAGGACGGCTCCGCCTACGCACACCTTCGCCCATGGCGCTTTCTCGCGGAGAAGCTTTATCGCAGCCTCCATAGAGGGAACTGTCGTGGTCATCAGCGCGCTCAAACCCACCAAAGGCGCATGAAGCCTTACGACCTCGTCCACGATGGCCTGCTCCGGCACGTCCTTGCCCAGATCCACGACCTTGAAGCCATAATTCTCCAGGATCAGCTTTACGATATTCTTCCCTATATCGTGGATATCGCCCCTCACGGTCGCTATAACTATAGGACAACGAACCGGAACGCTGCTGTTTTGACCCTCGCTTCCGCTGCTTTTTTTGTTGTCGGCATCTGACGTCTCGGTATCCGGCGCTCCGCCGGCTGTCGCTCCGCCCTTTGACATGGCAGCTTTAATCTCTTCAAACGCAGCCTTGGCCGCGTCCGCCGCCATCAAAAGCTGCGGCAGATATACTTTTTTCTGCTCATATCGCTCGCCCACAACGTTCAGCGCGGGGATGACTTCTGTCTGAATGATCTCAAGCGGCAAATATTCCCTGAGCATTTCCTTCGTGATCCGCCCCGTCTTATCCTTCAATCCTCGGATTATGGCATTCTTAAGACCATACTCCTGCACGGTCCTCATCGGTTCGTATCCGCGGCTTCGCTCATTTCCTTCCTTTACGATCCTTACTCCCCCTGCCGTCTCCGCAATCTTCGCGGGCAGCGTCTGAGCATATCCGATGAAATCCATGCAGTTCTCATCAAGGTTATGGAGTGCCCTGTACGCGTAATATACGTTCATCATTTCCCGGGAGAACGGATTCATTATCGCGGCGGACAGACCTTCCTCAAGACACATGGCAAAAAATGTCGATGTTATGATGTCCCTTTCCGGAAGGCCAAACGATACGTTTGACACGCCAAGAGAGGTGTTCGCGTGAAGCCCATGCCTTATCTCATGAACAGCCTTAAGAGCCGCGAGCGCGGACTTGCTGTCCGCCGAAATAGCCATGGCAAGGGGGTCGAAGATCAGATCCTTCTTCTCGATCCCATATTTTCCGGCATATCTTATGATCTTCCCGGCTATCGCGACCCTCTTCTCGGCGCTGTCAGGTATGCCGTCCTCGTCAAGCGTCAAGGCCACCACGAGGCCGCCGTATTTTGCTACCAAGGGGAATATCACCTCCATCACTTCCTCTTTGCCGTTCACCGAATTTACCATGGCCTTTCCGTTATAGGCCCGAAGCCCGGCTTCCATCGCGGCGACGTCAGTCGTATCGAGCTGGAGAGGAAGGTCTGAGACCGACTGCAGCTCCTTAACGACTTTTTCTAGCATTTCCGGTTCATCTATCTCAGGCAGTCCCACGTTCACATCCAGGACATGCGCTCCGGCATCCTGCTGCTTCAGGCCCTCTCCGAGTATGAAATCTATGTCGTTTTCCCTGAGCGCCTGTTTGAAACGTTTTTTTCCGGTCGGATTGATCCTTTCGCCGATAAGGACAGGAGTCTGGCCGAATTCCACGACATGCGTGTAAGACGAGACCAAGGAGAGTTCCTTCCTGACGACCGGTACCGGCTTGAGCTTATCCGCCTTCTCCCTCAATGCCCTTATGTAAGCCGGCGTCGTGCCGCAGCAGCCTCCCGCGATCCTGACCCCTTTCTCCATGAGTCTTGCGACCGATGCTGAAAAATCAGGCGGAAACACATCATAGACCGTCCTGCCAGCTTCGGTTCGAGGCAGGCCTGCGTTCGGCTTGAGCAGAACCGGGACCGATGCATAGGCAAGGTACTCCTCCACTACACCGGTGAGCTGATCCGGTCCCAACGAGCAGTTGGCGCCTATCGCATCCGCGTGCATGCCCTCAAGCATCGCGACCATGGCAGCCGGTGAAGCCCCCGTCATGAGCTTGCCGTCGCTGCCGTAAGCATTTGAGACAAATATAGGGAGGTCAGAGTTCTCCTTGGCGGCAAGAAGGGCTGCCTTGGTGTCGTAGCTGTCATTCATGGTCTCTATGAAAATGAGGTCTGCCCCGGCCGCGGCGCCGAACCTGACAGTCTTGGCGTACATGGCTACGGCATCCTCGAATTCGTAATCCCCATAAGGCTTTAAAAGCTTTCCAAGAGGTCCTATGTCAAGAGCCACGAATTTTGTTCTTGCTCTTGAGGAATGCTCGTCACCGAACCCTTGTGTGGCGTATCCTTCGATATTGCTGTTATTGCCGCCCTTATCGCTCTCTTCCCTGGCTTTTTTCGCGTTCGCCAAAGCCGCCGATATGATCTGCTCTAATTCCGCGTCGTCATATTTCAGTCCGTTCGCGCCGAAGGTATTGGAAAGAACAACGTTGCTTCCTGCGTCAAAATACGCTTTATGGATGGCTGTGACAGTCTCCGGATGCGTCACGTTCCAACGTTCCGGCAGCTCGCCCGGCTTGAGTCCCGCTTCTTGCAGGAGTGTGCCCATCCCACCGTCCAGTATGACGAAATTCTCCTTCATGAAATCACGTATATCCATAGCCGCTGCCTCCCGGATGTATCCTCATTTCTCTGTCTGTTTCTTGTACCTGTCACTTACGCTCGAGTCCTATGATCGCCGTGACGGATTTAGAAGGAGCCATCAGACAGGATTCACTGAGCGTGATCCCCATCCGCCTCCCCGCGTCCAGCAATCCAAGGAATTCCTTCTGGACCGCGAGCTGAAGGTCCCCGAACCCCGGTGAAAACCGCGGGTGAGCCTTGTATCCCAAAAGCTCCGCCGCCTCTTTCACCTCATTGTTAAATGTATTCGCAAGCGACTCTGCTCTCTCAGCTCCATAACCCTGTAAGAACAGTGCCGTATCCATCTCCGTCCTCTCATAACGCCTTATGAGCCTGTCAAAGCCCGCTCCTATAGTTGCCGCGAAAAGCACCGCCCTCGAACAGCCCTTGAGATTCTTCTTAAGCGTCTCGGAATGCTGTTCGAGAGGCAGGACCGGAAATCCTTCCGCATCCCAGCCAAGCGGCGAGACCATATAGCCTGTTTTGCAGACCAACGTCCCCCGGGATATCAAGACAACCTTATTCACCTTGGCGATGATCTCCGGTTCTGTAAGCTTACCCGATGCTATGGCCAGCGCTCTGTCCGCAGGAAGCCCCGAATATCTAAGCAGCTCACTCAATTTCAGGGGAGGCTCGTCATATTCGATGTATCTCGGAACGGTAGGACTGTCCGAGCCTATATCCTCCATTATTGTTTCAACATGTCCGCCTTTCCTGTCTCCGCTTTTCCTGTCATCTGCCATGATGCCTCACCCGCCTTCCACCTTCCGCATAGCAATACAAACCATAAGTTATCTAAATATATCATAAGACATCCGGATAGCTCATAAAAGTCCGTTCTCAACACAGTACCAATACACACCATCCTCATCAACGCTTCCGCACACTACGTCAGCGGCCGCCTTTACGCTGTCCAGCGCGTTTCCCATGGCAACGCCGGTCCCGACACTCTTGAACATTTCGATATCGTTGCCGCCGTCCCCGAAAGCTACAGCCTCTTCCGGCGAAAGCCCAAAATATTTGATGACATTTTCCACAGCGATACCCTTGCCGGAAGCCGCAGGAATGATGTCCACAGCCCTGTCCCACCATGCTGCGATGGCGGTGCCTGTCGTACCGCGAAGTATTTCCTCATACTCCTCTTCCCGGCAGCTGAGCATGATCTGATATATCTCATCAAAGCACCTGTCCTCAAAATCCTCCACCACAGGAACATCGATCCCGCCAAAAGAAAAATACAGCTCCAGATCCGCATCCATCCCATTGGCCACAGTGTAGCTGTCTGTGCCGATAACTATCGCGCGGTCCATCCTTCTGGCATTTGACAGGATCTGAAATACATCCTCCTGCGGAATAGGGCATCTGAATATGTCTTTGTCTTTGTCGAAGCAATATGAGCCGTTGAAGACCATGAATACGTCAAAGCTTATGCCTTCAAGCTTCGGCATAGTTAGTACGCTTCTCCCGGTAGCCATACATAATATTACTCCCCGTTCCTTCAGCCTGTTCAAGGCAAATACCGTATTCTTGGATGGTTTTCCTTTACCGATAGGAAGCAGCGTGCCATCGATATCAAAGAAAGCTATCTTCGGCGACGGCCTCTTCCCCTTTACAATAGTCTTCACGCCCTTACCCTCCGTTTTTCCGATGCACTGTACGGATGAACCGTCCTGAGCCTGGGGTGCTGAATAGTCGCAAGTTACTACATTTTTTACATTATCATGGTCCTTGATTGTTGACAATCTTTTTTTTATGTGGTAATGTTTTCTAAACCGTTGAGGAAGAGTGAGTAAGCAAAAGCCACCTTTTTTCAGAGAACCGCGGGTGGTGGGATCGCGGTAAAAGTGCTTTCGCTGAATGGACTTCTGAGGGCGAACAGAAAGGGATCTCTTGTTCCTGAGTATGCGAGACGAAGTACGGATCTTCGTTTATAAAATCCGGCGTATGTCAGTACGCGTTGAGTGGGCGCATATAGAGCGCCAAGCCGGGTGGCACCGCAGGTGGATAATATCCATACCTGTCCCAGCAACTTGTTTGCGAGGGGACAGGTATTTTTTTTCGAATCATATATCTGTCCCAAATAAAAATACGAAAGGAGACAGAGAAAATGGCAGACAACAAGATTCCTTACAAGATCTACCTGACAGAAGAGGAGATGCCCAAGGCATGGTACAATTTGAGGGCTGACATGAAGAACAAGCCCGCTCCGCTCTTGAATCCCGGTACCGGCAAACCCCTTACCGCCGAGGAGCTTTCCCCGATATTCTGCGATGAGCTGGTCAAGCAGGAGCTCGATGACGAGACGGCCTTCATAGAAATACCGGCTGAGATCCGTGATTTTTACAAGATGTACCGCCCGTCGCCGTTGGTTCGTGCATATTGCCTGGAGAAAAAGCTCCAGACTCCGGCGAAGATATATTACAAATTCGAGGGCAACAACACGAGCGGCAGCCACAAACTGAACTCCGCTATCGCACAGGCATACTACGCGAAAAAGCAGGGACTTAAGGGCGTGACCACCGAGACCGGCGCCGGCCAGTGGGGCACAGCCCTGTCCATGGCCTGCTCTTATTTCGAGCTTGACTGTAAGGTCTACATGGTGAAGGTGTCCTATGAGCAGAAGCCCTTCCGCCGCGAAGTAATGCGCACCTACGGCGCTTCGGTGGTCCCCTCCCCCTCTGAAACCACCGAGGTCGGCAGGAAGATCCTCGAGATGCATCCCGGAACTACAGGCAGCCTTGGCTGTGCCATTTCCGAAGCCGTAGAGGTCGCCACTAAGAATCCCGGCTACCGCTATGTGCTCGGCAGCGTGCTGAACCAGGTCCTGCTGCACCAGTCCGTGATCGGCCTTGAGACGAAGGCCGCGCTCGACAAATATGACATACACCCTGACATCATCATCGGCTGCGCCGGAGGCGGCTCGAACCTCGGCGGCCTCATCGCCCCCTTCATGGGCGAGAAGCTAAGAGGCAAGGCCGATTACCGCATCATAGCCGTGGAACCCGCATCCTGCCCCAGCTTCACCCGCGGCAGGTTTGCCTATGATTTCTGCGACACCGGAATGATATGCCCTCTTGCCAAGATGTATACCTTGGGCAGCGGCTTCATCCCTTCGCCCAACCATGCCGGCGGTCTTCGCTTCCACGGCATGAGCACAGTCCTTTCGCAGCTTTACCATGATGGATTCATGGAGGCGCAGAGCGTGGAACAGACCTCGGTGTTCGAAGCTGCCGAGCAGTTCGCGAGGGTCGAGGGTATACTCCCCGCCCCGGAAAGTTCCCACGCTATACGTGTTGCCATCGACGAGGCGCTTAAGTGCAAGGAGACCGGCGAGGAAAAGACCATCGTGTTCGGACTGACCGGCACCGGTTATTTCGACATGGTCGCGTATGAAAAGTATCATGACGGACTGATGTCAGACGAGATCCCGACAGACGAAGAACTGGAGAAATCCTTCGCGACTCTTCCGCAGATCGGATGATATTTTCAAGTATGCTTTGGTAACCATTCAGCCCCCGGACTCGGGATGCTGCGCATCCCTTGTTGTGCTGGATGATTACATGATTTGAATGAAGCCGTGTGACCAAGAAAAAAGCATGTCACACGGCTTCTTGCATTAATATGCATGCGCTGGTTTATAAATTTTATTGTAACTATTCAGTTTAAGCTTAGGGATCAAATATATACAGGCTCGTGCTTCTCTCAAGACACATTCCGTGCATTTGGAGAAGCACGATCCCGCACGGATCAAAAAAGCATCGGGCAGCTGAGGTCACAGTGCCTTCGCGAATTCCCTGATCTCATTCAGCTTTTCATCGGACTGGTTCTCATCACCATAAGCGGTTATGATGCCCGCCTCTTCTATCTTGGTGAAGCCACAGTATGCCTTGAACTGAGCGACAGAAGCGTCAAAGACTCCGGGTGAAGCGGAGCTTAAAAGAAGGGCTGCCTTCTGTGCCTTCAGGGGCTTGCCGATGCAGTATACCCTCTGAATGGCAGCCTCGATCTGTGCGGTCATAGTGAAGTAGTAGATAGGCGACGCGAAAACGATCATGTCCGCCTCTTTGTACGCCGGAAGGATCTTCTCCAGATCATCCTTAAGGACACATTTGCCCTCGCCCTTCGTATGGCAGTATTCACAGCCATGACATCCTTCGATCTTCATCTTGCCCACGTGATACGTTTCTACCTCATGACCGGCGGCCTGTGCTCCTTCGCAAAAAGCCTGAACCATGGCAGCCGTGTTCGCTTTCCTGGGACTGCCGTTAAAAACTGCTATCTTCATGTACGTGCCTCCTTTGATTTTATAGTTTGTCTGGCCTATGACATTCTTCTATGTATAGTCCCTATTCTGCAATAAATACTTTTACGGTTATTATTCTAAAGTCATATGAGCCGGCGTGCCTGTCCCCGGTTTATTCAATGGGCCGGCGTGTCTGTCCCCGGCTTATTCAATGGGTCGACGTGCCTGTCCCCGCTTTATTCAATGGGTCGGCGTGCCTGTCCCCGACTTATTCATATCACTTCAGTTCTTCGCGACCACTATGAGGTCGTCTTTATCGGAGAACTTCTCCGCTTCGCGGCTGTAAGGATTCACTTCTATCGCGAAGCTGCCGTCTTCAGCGACCTTCTTGTAGCCTATGGCTATCTCCCCATAGCGAGCTGCGGACGCGCCGAGCGTGTAGAAATCAACAGGCTTTCCTGTGGTCACATACCTGGTGATCGGCTTCATGTAAATGGACGAACCGCCCTCGGAAAGCAGGTCGTTGATGATAGCCTTCTTATGACGCTGCTCGGCTATCTGCGCCATCATTTTCGCCGTAATGCTGCTGCTGACCACGAAATCGGTTGCGCGCATCATCTGCGACAGCCGCTGGTTGCGGGTGCTGTTCATCTCGATAGTCAATGG